>NZ_DASQOH010000015.1:0-22997 GCF_035644555.1 Herbaspirillum sp. | reverse complement strand
GTGGGGGTGTGGATGGCGCCTGTGACTGCGCAGGTGATGATGACTTTCTTGGGCTTGGCCATGGGGTGTGCTCCTTTGATGTTGGTTGTGCTTTTGGGGGTGCTTTGCTGTCTTGTTGCTTTGCTTTGTGTTTTGTTGTGTTGTTTCTTGGGTAGTCTGGTCTTCTTGCCTGTTTGCCTCTAGCTTAATGCGTTCTTTCTCCGGTCGCAGGGGAGCGCCGGGGGCGGCCCGGCAGCCGCTTACTTTCTTTGGCCCGCCAAAGAAAGTAAGCAAAGAAAACGGCCCCCAAGAGCCAGCCCTCCTGCGGAGGGTGCCCGCCGGAGTGAAGCAGCAAGTGGGAAAAATAGAGTCGCTTCGCTCCCACTATTTTTCTGATCCACTTGCCGCTTCACTCCGGCGGCTGGCTCCCAAGGGGGACAACTGCCGTCCGGCTCGCCTTCGGCCTCGCGGGGGGCTCGCCTTCGGCTTCATGGTGCTCTTACTTGCTTCGTTTTTGCCTTTGCTTTCCTTTTCTTTGCTTTGCTTCTTTGTAGCTTCTTTGTTTGCTATTTTTGCTTGCGCTTGTGCGCAATCAATCCCATCAGTCTGTTGTCGCGCCAGCGGGCGCGTTCGCCTAGCTGGTCTGCTGGTAGGGCGGCGCGTCGCTCTGCTTCAATGCGCTCCAGGGTTTCGCTGTTCCATTCGTTGGGGGCTTGTGTCTTCGCTACGTCGCGGTAGGTGTGGCCGTAGCGGCGGGCATAGTCCAGTACGCCTTCGGGGGCGTTCAGGTCGATGGTTTCGAATGGGCCCATGAAGGACCAGCGCAGGCCGAGGCCGTCCTTCAAGACCTTGTCGAGATCGGCAGCAGTGGCGTAGCCGTTTTCGTAGAGGTTGAGGGCTTCGTTCAGTACCGCGCCCTGGATGCGGTTGAGCAGGAAGCCGGTGATCTCCTTGTTCAGGACCACCGGGGATTGGCCTGCGCGGGTGTAGATGTCGCGGGCGCGTTCGACCGTGGCGGGGGAGGTCCAGGGGGCCGGGGCGAGTTCGACCAGGGGGACCAGGTAGGGCGGGTTGACGGGGTGGGCGACCAGGATGCGGTCGCGTCCGGGCAGGTGCTCCGAGAAGGCGGAGGTGGGGATCCACGAGGTGGAGCTGGTGAGGATGGTCTGCGGGGCGGCCAGGCGGTCCATTTCGGCGAAGATGGCGCGTTTGACGTCTACCGTTTCCTTGACGTTTTCCTGGACCAGGATGGCGTCCTGCAGGGCGGCGGCGAGGCTGTCTGCCGTGTGGATGCGGGCCAGTACGGTCTGCGGTGTTTCGTCGACCAGGCCATGACTGGCGAGGTCGGCCAGGTTGTCCTGCAGCAGTTGCCGGCAAGCCTGCAGGGCTTGCGGGACGGCGTCCCACAGGTCTACCCGGTAGCCGGCGCGGGCAAAGACGATGGCCCAGGCGCGGCCGATCAGGCCGGCGCCGATGACGGCGATCTTTTCACTCATGGTGGCTCCTCAGCTCAGTACTTCGACATTGCCGCACACCGACAGGCTGCGTCCGCTGATGGAGGCGCCGGCCGGGGAGCAGATGAAGATGATCTGGTTGGCGATGTCTTGCGCCGTGACCATCTTGCGCAGCGAGACCTTGGAGAGCAGGCGCTGGCGCATTTCTTCATGTTCGATGCCATAGGCCTCTGCCTTGGCGGCGACGATGCGCTCCTGGCGGGCACCTTCGACCACGCCCGGCAGCACGGCATTGACGCGGATGTTGGACGGCCCCAGTTCGATGGCCCAGGTTTCGGTCAGGCCGATGACGCCGTACTTGGAGGCCGAGTAGGGCGTGCGCAGGGCAAAGCCCAGGCGGCCAGCCACCGAGGAGATGTTGACGATGGAGCCGCCGCCGTTCTTCTTCAGCATCGGTACGGCGCGCCGGGTGCAGAGGAAGGGGCCGGTAAGGTTGACGGCAATGGTCTGGTCCCAGCCGGACAATTCGACGTCTTCCACCGGCAGGGTGGGGCCGGCGATGCCGGCGTTGTTGACCAGTACATCCAGTACACCGCCCCAGCGCTGGCTGAGGTCGGCGAACATGGCATCGACCTGGGTCTCGCTGGTGACGTCGGTCAGGCTGTAGCTCACGGGGGCGCCGGCGAACTGGCCGCGGGCGCTGGCGAGGAAGTCTTCGCTGACGTCACAGATGTGGACGTGGGCGCCGGCCTCGACGAAGGCGGTGGTGATGGCCAGGCCGATGCCCTGGGCGCCGGCGGTGACGATGACTTTCTGGTCTTTCAGATTCAGGTCCATGGTGCAGTGTCCTTGTTGCGGGAGGGTGTGTGCTGGCTCAGAGCCAGAGGATTTTCTTGCGATAGGTGAGATCGTTGAGCAGCGGTTCGGCCGGTCCGGTGTGGAACACGGCGCCGCGCTCCAGGGCGAAGACGCGGTCGGCCAGGGCCAGCACCAGATCCAGGTTGTGTTCGACGATCACGATGGAAACCTCGCGCCGTAACTGGTCGAAGACCGTGAACAGTTCCTGCACCACGGCCGGGGCCAGGCCTTCGAAGGGTTCGTCCAGCAATAGCAGCTTGACGTTGCCCGACAGTGCCCGGGCTACCGCGACCATCTGCTGCTCACCACCGGAGAGGAAATCGGCGTGGGTGTGCAGACGTTCCTTCAGGCGCGGGAAGTATTGCAAGATCTTTTCTTCACTCCAGGCCACGCCGTTGCTGCTGTCGTTCTTGCGCGCCAGTCGGCCCAGCGCCAGGTTCTCGGCCACCGTCATGCCGGCGAACAGGCCGCGCCCCTGCGGTACATAGCCGATGCCCAGGCGGGCGATGTCGGGGGCGGACAGTCCGGCGATGTCGCGACCGTCATAGCGGATGGTGCCGGAGGCCGGGCGCAGCAGGCCGGTGAGGGTCTTGAGCAGGGTCGACTTGCCGGCGCCGTTGCGGCCCAGCAGGGCAACGATCTCGCCCTGCCGCACCTCCAGGCTGGCGTCATTGAGGATGTGGCTCTTGCCGTAGTAGGCATTGACGCCCTCGAAGGCCAGCAATTGCGCCCGCTCCTGCGCATCGCCGCTGCTGCGGCCGGTGACCGGCGGGGTGCCGTGACCGGTGTAGATTTCCTGTACGCGCTGGTCGGCGCGCGCCTGTTCGGGTGTGCCGGCCATCAGTACGCTGCCCTGGTTCATCACGGTGACCTGATGCGAGAAACCCAGCACGCGGTCGATGTCGTGTTCCACGATCAGCACCGGGATGTTGGCGGCGATGATCTGCACCAGCCGCGAGACCCGTTCACGTTCGGCCGCGGCCAGGCCGGCCAGGGGTTCGTCCATCAGCAGCACCTGGGGCTTGGAGCCCAGGGCGATGCCCAGGTCCACCAGCCGTTGCCCGCCGTAGGAGAGGGCGCCGCCTTCGATGTCGTCGATGCCCTTGAGCCCGAGAAAGCGCATCAGTTCGGCGGTCTCGGCATGGATCTCGGGATAGCTGTCGATGTCGCGCCACATGTTGTAGCGCGCCGCATGCCGCGCCTGCAGAGAAAGCCGCAGGTTTTCGTAGATCGACAGGCCCTTGAAGAGATTGGTGATCTGGAACGAGCGCGCCAGGCCGCGCTGGCAAATCTCGCTGGGCGGCAGGCCGTGGATGGGCTGGCCGTTGAGCAGCACGCTGCCGCCATGCGGGGCGAACATGCCGGAGATCAGGTTGAAGGTGGTGGTCTTGCCGGCGCCGTTGGGGCCGATCAGGGCGTGGATTTCACCTGCATGCAATGCGATCTGCGCATTCTTGACCGCCTGGATGCCGCCGAAGCGGATTTCGATGTCGCGGGCTTCCAGTACCACGCCCTGCCGGGGCGGCGGTTGCAGGAAGTCCGGCAGCGGCAGGCCATCGACGATCTGGCGCGCGCTCATCGCGGCGCCCACTTCGGCCGGCGGCTTGAGGCGGCGTAGCAGCTGGCGCCAGATGCCGACCAGTCCGGTGGGCGAGAACAGGATGAAACCGACGAAGGCCAGGCCGAACCAGAGCAGCCAGTTCTCGGTCCAGATCGACAGGCATTCGCGGAACAGGATGTAGAACAGCGCACCCAGCGCCGGCCCGAGGAAGCTGCGCATGCCACCGATCACCACCATCGCCAGCAGTTCGCCGGAGAAGGCCACCGAGGTCGGCTCGGCCGAGGCGAAGCGGTGGTGGAAGGCCAGCAGAGCACCGGCCAGGCCGGTGACGGTGGCCGAGATGATGAACATCTGCAGCTTGTAGAGGATGGTGGCGTAGCCCTGGAAACGCGCCCGCTGCTCGTTCTCGCGGATGGCAACGATGGTGTGGCCGAACGGCGAGCGGATCAGCCGGTGCAGGCAGTAGAGCACGGCGAAGGCGATCAGACTGACGAAGACCAGGTAGGGCAGCGACTGGTCCAGGTCGATGCCGGCGAGCACCGGGCGCACGATGCCGCCCAGCCCCGATTCGCCGCCGGTGAAGTCGGTCCAGCGGAAGGCCACCGCGAAGGTCAGCGCCGACAGGGCCAGCGTGAGCAGCGAGAAATACACGCCGCGCCGGCGCAGGATCAAGAAGCCCACCAGGGCCGCGCAAACCGCGATGAAAGCGATGGTGAACAGCAGCGGCAGCACGATCTGGCCGGGGAACCAGTATTTCTGCGACAGCGCGGCGGCATAGGCGCCCACCCCGAACCACGCGCCGTGACCGAACGAGGTCAGGCCGGTATAGCCCACCAGCAGGTTCAAGCCCATGGCGGCGATGGCGTAGATGACCACGTCGGTGGCCGAGGTGGTGGTCAGGCCCAGCAGTGGCAGCAGCAGGGGCGTGATGACCAGCGCGGCGGCGCCGATCCACAGGGATTGATGTTTCGGATTCATGGAGAGCATAGGGTTCATGGCCGCGGTCTCATTCGAAGCGTTCGATGCGCTCGCCCAACAGGCCGCGCGGACGGAAGATCAATACCAGCAGCATCAGCAGGTACATTGAGGCCTCGCCGGCCGGGGCATAGAACTGGATGGTGATGCCGCGTACCACGCCCACCAGCACGGCGGCCAGCACCACGCCCCAGAAGCTGCCCAGACCGCCGATGACCACCACCACGAAGGCGGCCGTCATGATCTCGGCTCCCATGGCCGGCTGCACCCCCGAGATCGGCGCGAACAGCACCCCGGCCAGTGCGGCCAGGCCGACGCCCAGCATGACGATGGCCGTCATGTAGGGCTGCAGGCGGATGCCCAGTACCGCCACCATGTCGGGCGTCTGCACGCCGGCACGCACCACGCGGCCGAAGGAGGTCTTGTTGAGCAGCAGCCAGATCAGCGTCAGCGCCACGATCACGATGGCCAGCATCAGCAGGCGATAGCGCGAGTACATGAAGTCACCCACCATGATCTGGCCCTTGAAGGCCGCCGGGATCGAAGCCGGGAGTGGCGATGCGCCCCACAGGATGCGGATCAGCTGTTCCGCCACCATCGACAGGCCGAAGGTCAGCAAGAGTCCCAGGATGGGATCGGCCGAATAGAAACGGCGCAGCAGGAAGCGTTCGAACAGGATGCCCAGCAGTGCCACCAGCAGCGGCGAGATGAAGACCGCCCCGGTGAATCCCAGATGCCTGGTGATCTCCACGGCGAGATAGGCGCCGATGGCATAGAAGGCGCCGTGCGCCAGGTTGACGATGCCGCCCAGGCTGAAGATCAGCGACAGCCCCAGCGCGATCAGCAGGTAGTAGCCGCCGACCAGCAATCCGTTGAGGATTTGTTCCAGCAGGAAAACGATTTGCATTGCAACTCCGGCCCGAGGCCTTGCGAAAGTGAGGCGACTGGCGGCCACGCCCGGGTCTCAGGCATGGCCGCGCGGCGGTGTGGACCCGGGGACGTTCAGCTGAACTTGCAGGCGTTTTCCTGCATGGTCGGGGCGATCGACTCCAGCGGCGCATTCGGTCCCGGCACGGCCGCACCCAGTTGCAGGAAGTCCCACTGGTCCTTGGCCCGCCCCTTGGGTTTGGGCGAGATGGTGTACATCTCCTGCATCAGTTGGTGGTCCCAGTCGCGATAGACGCCCTTGCGGCCCTTGAGGATGTCGATCTGCGCACCTTTCTCGAAGTACTCGATCAGTTTCATGGTGTCCAGCGACTTGGTCTCGGCGATCGCCTGGGCGACCGAGCGGAAGCCCACGTATTCGCCCCAGGCCTGGTTCTCGGGCGGCTTGCCGTACTTCTTGATGAAGGCCGCCACGAAGGCCTTGGAGGACGGACTGTCGACATCGTGGTGCCAGGTGGTGGGCCAGGTGCCGGCGAAGTTGTCCGCGCCCGCACCCCACGCTGCCACGGTATCGAAGCCGAAGCCGGCGATGGGGAAGGGCAGGCCGAATTCGGAATACTGCTTGATGAAGTTGGTGATCTGGTTGCCGGCCAGGTTGGAGATCACCAGGTCCGGCTTGGCCTGGCGGATCTTGAGCAGGTAGGGGCTGAAGTCGGTGGCATCGGTGGGCACCAGTTCATCGTTGGCAATCGTGCCGCCATTGGCGCCGACGAATGCCTTGGCGGTGCGCAGCAGGTCATGGCCGAAGGCATAGTCGGCGGTCAGGGCATAGAGCTTCTTGCCCTTGATCAGGCCGTTCTGCAGCAGTTGCTGGCCACAGGCCTTGACGTAGGTGGAGTTGGCGGCCTCGATGTGGAACATGAACTTGTTGCAGCTCTTGCCGCGCAGCTCGTCGGAGTTGCAGCCGGTGTTCATGAAGAGCTTCTTGTTGCGCTGGGCGACCTGGGCGATGCCCAGCGCCGAGGCCGAGGATATCTCGCCGATCAGCAGCGCCGCGCCGTCGCGCTCCAGCAGACGCTGTGCCTTGGAAGAGGCGGTGGGCGGATTGACCGAGTCTTCCGACAGCAGCGTCAATTGGCGCCCCAGCAGGCCGCCGGCCTTGTTCTGTTCTTCCACGGCCAGGGTGATGCTCATGACCGCGTATTCGCCCATGGGGCCGAGAAAGCCGGTGCGCGGCGTCAGGTGGCCGATGATGATCTTGTCGGACTGGGCGCGCACGATGGCTGGAAAGCCCAGCACCGAGGCCCCGGCTGCGGCGGCGCCGGCCTGCAGGATGCGGCGGCGGCTGGGTGAGGGCGGGCTGGCGGTGTTCGTGTTCGTGGTGAGGCCGGACTTGCTCTGGTCTTGCTCCATGATGCGATCCTCCTAATTATCCGGCGGGCGCCGGTGTCTCCTGGGAACTGCGTTCTTTGTATCCAGCAGGGCGACTGCGGCATGGGACATGAGCGGTGCCGGCAGTCCTGTTCACAGCACGCTGCGCATTGGCCTGGTGGGCCAGCGCAGTCATCCGGAACTGGACCGGCAGGGGCAGGCCGCCCGTGCCGACACGAAGGGGCGATGGAGACGCGCACGGGCAGGGGGGCTGCCTGGTGCGCGAGTCCGTCGAGCTGTCTCCTGGTGGCCGTCACCGCTGCGGGCCGCCGCAGCCGCAAGGCTGTGGACATGGCGCCGCGCCGATCCGTTTTTTTGTTCTGCTGATGTCATTTATTTGACATGTGATCAAATGTATTCGATAGAATCGGTAGCGTCAACCGCCTGCGCGGACATCGTGATCGGAAGGGGCAGCAGTGCCGGGGCAGCCTGCGGTTTGCCGCTGTGCCCGTGCGCTCCTGCCGGCCGCCATTGACGCTTGTTCCGGCGGGAGCCGGGGCAGACTTGGTCAGCCATGCGGGACGTGCCCGGCGCTCCGCTATAATCCGCAAAAAATTTTCATCTATCGCCATGGACCAGACCCTGATCGCCGACCTCTCCACCGTGCGCAAGATCCAGCACGCCACGCTGTCCGAGCGGGTCTATCAGGATCTGTGCGAACTGATCCAGGCCGGCCAGGTGCGGCCCGGCCAGAAGCTCACGCTCAAGGGGCTGGCCGATGCGCTGGGCACCAGTCCCATGCCGGTGCGCGAGGCAGTCCGCCAGTTGGCCGCCGAAGGCGCGCTGGAAATCCTCCCCAACCGCGCCATGCGGGTGCCGCTCATGACCAAGGGAAAGTTCAACGAACTGCTCAAGATACGGCTGGCGCTGGAAGGGCTGGCAGTCGAACATGCGGCCAGTCACATCGGTGCGGACGGTCTGGAGGAAGTCGCGCGCCTGCATGAGACCTTGTCGGTGGAGATGCAGCGCAAGAAGCCCAATGTCGACGTGATCATCCGCCTCAACAAGGAATTGCACTTCGCGGCCTACCAGGGTTCGGGCATGCCGACGCTGGTGGACCTGATCGCCGGCCTGTGGCTGCAGGTGGGGCCGGTGATCAACCTCGACCTGCGCGCCGGTTCGCGCCGGCTGGCCGAGGCGCCAGCCCTGAAGCATCATGCGATCCTGCTGGAGGGCCTGCGCGAGGCCTCGCCGCAAAAGGCGCGCAAGGGGCTGCAGGGCGACCTGCTGAGCGCAGCCGAGATGATCCTGGCTGGCGATGGCTTGCCGGACTGAAGCGCCGCGCCGGGAACGTTGAACGGAGCAAGCCAGCGTATGCGGCGCTGCGTCAAATTTGGCGGAGGTGGCTCAGGCTGTTGGTACAATGCCCACTTTTCCGCCACTTCCCCTGCAGGCCTTATGGATATTCTCTTGTTCCTGGTCGATTTCATCGTCCACATCGACCGTCACCTGGCCGAGCTGGCCGCTTCCTACGGACCCTGGTTGTTCCTGATCCTGTTCCTGATCATCTTCTGTGAAACCGGCCTGGTGGTCACCCCCATCCTGCCCGGCGATTCGCTGCTGTTCGTCACCGGCGCGCTGGCTGCCACCGGTGCCTACGATATCCACCTGATGCTGCTGACCCTGATCGTGGCCGCCATCCTGGGGGATAGCACCAACTACCAGATCGGCAAGATGCTGGGCATCAAGGTGTTCGACAAGCCCAATTCACGCATCTTCAAGAAGGAGTACCTGGACAAGACCCATGCCTTCTTCGAAAAGCACGGTGGCAAGGCCATCATCATTGCCCGCTTCGCACCCATCGTGCGCACCTTCGCGCCCTTCGTGGCCGGCGTGGGCGCGATGACCTATCCGCGCTTCTTCCTCTACAACGTCATCGGCGGCATCGCCTGGGTAGCCAGCTTTGGCTATGCCGGCTACTTCTTCGGCAACCTGCCCATCGTGAAGCAGAACCTGAGCCTGTTGATCGTGGTGATCGTGATCCTGTCCATCCTGCCGGGGATCATCGAATACATCCGTCACAAGCGTCGTCCGGGCTGATGGGTTGAGCCTGATCCGGATCAGGCAGACCCTGCTTTAGATTCCATGAAAAATGCTGCCCGGCCGACACCCGACCGGGCAGCATTTTTCTTTTTATCCACAGGAAATCTCAGTCGGCGTTGCGCCCGTACTGCACATCCGGTCGCAGCGGTGTCTTGCTGGACGCGGCGCGCACGTATTGCGGCGGCCAGGCGATGTCTTCACGCAATTGCTGTGCCGCCTGCATGGGCCAGTAGGGGTCGCGCAACAGTTCGCGCGCCAGCAGCACCAGGTCGGCCTGGCCGGTGCGCAGCACGTGTTCGGCCTGGATGGCGTCGGTGATCATGCCCACGGTACCGGTGGCGATACCGGCCTCGGCCTTGACGCGGGCGGCAAAGCCGGTCTGGTACCCGGGGCCGACCGGAATCGGCGCCGACGGCAGGTTGCCGCCACTGGAGACGTCCACCAGGTCCACACCCAGCTCACGCAGGCGGGCGGCGAGGGCCACGGTGTCGTCCGGCGTCCAGCCGCCTTCGGCCCAGTCGGTGGCCGACAGGCGCACCAGCAGCGGCAGTTCGTCCGGCCAGACGGCACGGGTGGCGCGCACGGTTTCCAGCAGGAATCGGATGCGGTTCTCGAAGGAGCCGCCATAGTGATCGCTGCGACGATTGCTCAGCGGGGACAGGAACTGGTGGCCCAGGTAGCCATGGGCACCATGCAGTTCGATCAGCTTGAAGCCGGCCGCATGGGCGCGCTGCGCCGCATCGGCGAAGGCCTGCACCAGGGCGGCGATGTCTTCGGCACTGAGTGCCTGCGGTTCGGTGTAGCTGGTGTCGAATGCCAGCGCGGACGGGGCCTGCGGCAGCCAGCCGCCCTCGGCCACTGCAACACTGCCGGCCGGGCCGTCCCAGGGTCGCAGGGAGCTGGCCTTGCGGCCGGCGTGCGCCAGTTGCACGCCCGGCACCGCGCCTTGCTGCTCGATGAAGCGGGTGATACGGCGCAGGGGGGCAATGTGCTCGTCCTTCCAGATACCGAGGTCGGCCGCGGTGATGCGGCCTTCGGGGACCACCGCCGTGGCCTCCATGATGACCAGGCCGGCGCCGCCCACGGCGCGGCTGCCCAGGTGAACCAGGTGCCAGTCGTTGACGAAGCCATCCTCGGCCGAATACTGGCACATCGGCGAGACCGCGATGCGATTGGGCAAGGTGATGCCGCGCAGGCTCAGCGGCGAAAACAATTGGCTACTCATGCGGAACTCCTGTCATGTCGATGGCGAACGAAATGCGCAGTCTAGGGGATTTCAGGATTTCGCGTCGGCCACCGCCTGGCTATTGCCCCGTCTCGAACTGCAGCGCCGCCAGGCTGGCGTAGAGACCGTCGCGGGCCACCAGTTCGGCGTGGGTGCCGGTCTCGACGATACGGCCGTGCTCCAGCACGATGATGCGGTCGGCGCGCTGCACCGTGGCCAGGCGGTGCGCGATGACCAGCGTGGTGCGTCCCACCATGGCGGCTTCCAGCGCGCTTTGCACCAGTCGTTCGGATTCGGCGTCGAGGGCGCTGGTGGCCTCGTCCAGCAACAGCAGCGGCGGATTCTTGAGCAGCGCGCGGGCGATGGCAATGCGCTGGCGCTGGCCACCGGACAGGCGCACGCCGCGTTCCCCCAGAAAGCACTGATAGCCCTGCGGCAGACGTTCGATGAATTCGTGGGCGGCGGCCATCTGGGCGGCGGCAATCACTTCCGCATCGCTGGCACCGGGCCGGCCGAAGCGGATGTTTTCCATGGCATTGGCCGAGAAGATGACGGTGTCCTGCAGCACGATGCCGATGGCGTGGCGCAGGTCCTGCAGGGTCAGGTAGCGGATGTCCACGCCATCCAGACGAATGCTGCCCTGCTGCGGATCGTAGAAGCGCAACAGCAACTGGAACAGCGTGGTCTTGCCCGCGCCGGAAGGGCCGACCACGGCGACCGTTTCGCCCGGGCGGACATCGAGCGAAAACCCTGCCAGCGAGGCATGCTCCGGGCGCGACGGATAGTGGAAGTCGAGCTCGGCAATCTGCAGGGCCGCACCATTGGCGGTGCGCGGTGGCAGTTTTTCCGGCAGCAGCACCGACTGCACCGGTGAGTGTGCGGCCAGCAGGTCGAGCAGGCGCTCGGTGGCGCCGGCGGCGCGCTGGGTGTCGCCCATGACTTCCGAGAGTGCGCCCAGGGAGCCCGCCACCAGCGAGGCATAGAGGATGAACTGGCCGAGTTCGCCGCCGCTCATGCTGCCGCGCATGACCGCGTGCGCACCCAGCCACAGCACGAAGACGATGGCACCGAACACCAGCAGGATGGCCACCACCGTCAGCAGCGAGCGTGCACGGATGCGCTCCATGGCGGTTTCGAAGGCGCGCTCCACCGACTGGCCGAAGCGGCGCGCTTCGATGTCCTCATGGGTGAAGGCCTGTACCGTGGGCATGGCATTGAGGATTTCGCCGGCCATCGCCGCAGCATCGGCCACGCGGTCCTGCGAGGCGCGCGATAGCTTGCGCACGCGCCGGCCGTAGAACACGATGGGCAGGACCACGGCAGCCAGCATGACGATGATGATCGAGGTCAGGCGGGCACTGGTGATGAAGAGCATGCTCATGCCGCCCAGGAACAGCAAGGCATTGCGCAGGGCCATGGAGATGCTGGTACCGACCAGGGTCTGGATCAGGGTGGTATCGGTGGTCAGGCGCGAAAGCACTTCGCCGGTCTTGGTGGTTTCGAAGAACTCCGGGCTTTGCGTGACCACGTGCGCATAGACGGCGCTGCGCAGGTCGGCCGTAACACGTTCACCCAGCCACGACACCATGTAGAAGCGCAGTGCGGTGGCCACGCCCAGCACACAGGCCACGCCGAACAGGGCCAAGAAATAGAGATTGATGTGGGCGGAGCTGCCGGCCGCACCTGAGCCGGCCGCGCCTGAGCCGGCCACTCCGAAACCCAGATCGATCATCTGCTTGAAGGCGTAGGGCACGGCCAGTGTGGCTGCGGCCGCCACCAGCAGGGCCAGTCCAGCCAGCAGGAACTGCTTCTTGTAGGGCGTGAGGAAGGGCAGCAATCCGCGCAGGGCAGCCAGTGCCGAGCTGCGCGCGCTGGCCGGGGGCGAGGCTGCGCTACCGTCGGTGCGGTCCGCATGGAGCGGTTGGGGAGGATGTGCAGTGGAAGGAGGCAGGGAAGAAGACATGGACAGGAGTCAGGGGTTGGAGGCCAGCGCGCTGGAGGGGAAACGGTCAGTGCCGGCACTGACCGGGCTGTTGCCAGCGGGCTACCAGCGCTGCGGTGCTTAAAATCTCATTGCCGCGTTGAACCACCGCGCTGCGCCTCAGTCGGAACAGGCATCAGTATAGTCAGACCCGGCAAAGCCGGCAGGATGCAGCGCCGCCGAGGGCGCTGTTGCCGTGCCGGGCGACCGACAGCCGGGCAAAGTGTAGCGCAAAGTTGTCCGTCAGCCATTGCCTGACTTGACCGGCCTGCTACAGTAGGCAGGTCGGGATTGCCCACCACAGAGAAGCATCATCCACCCACGTCATTGGCAAGGAGATACGCTTGGCCCAACCCGCACTGATCCCCCCGCACTGGGAGACGCCCGCCGCCGCACCCACGCCGTCAGACGAGCTGATCGCCGGACTCAGCGCCGGCCAGGCGCGCATTTCCCCCAAGTATTTCTACGATGCCCTGGGCAGCAAGCTGTTCGAGGCCATCTGCGACCTGCCGGAATACTATCCGACCCGCACCGAGGCCGAGATCTTCGGAGCCCACCAGGAGGCCATTGCCGCTGCCGTCGGCACGGGCTGTACCCTGATCGATCTGGGCGCGGGAAACTGTGCCAAGGCGGCTTCCCTGTTCGGGGCGCTGCAGCCGCGCCAGTATGTGCCGGTGGATATCTCCGCCGAGTTCCTGCATCAGTCGGTACAAGGTCTGCAGCGGCGCTTCCCGGCGATCCCGATGCAGCCGCTGGCGATGGATTTTTCTGCCACTCTGGTGCTGCCGCAGCAGGTGGACGAGCAGCGCCGGCTGTTCTTCTATCCGGGGTCGTCGCTGGGCAATTTCGATCCGCAACAGGCGCTGGCCTTCCTGCGCCGCCTGCGGGCAGCGTTGCCGGCCGATGACGGCGGTCTCCTGATCGGTCTGGATCTGGTCAAGCAGACCCATGTGCTGGAGGCCGCCTACGACGATACCCTGGGCGTGACGGCGGCTTTCAACCTGAACGCGCTCAACCACGTCAACCGCCTGATCGATGCCGATTTCAATGCGCGCGACTGGCGCCACGTGGCTTTCTACAATGCCCGCAGCCAGCGCATCGAAATGCACCTGGAAGCGCGACGCGACCTGATCGTGCGCTGGCCGGGAGCGCGCCGCACCTTCCACCAGGGCGAGCGCATCCATACCGAGTACAGTCACAAGTTCAGCGAGCAGGATATCCTCGGCCTGCTGGAGCAGGCCGGCTTCGGCGGCTGCCGCATGTGGTTCGACGCGCGCCGCTGGTTCGCGGTGTGTCATGCCCGTGCGCGCTGAGCCGGCGACGCCGTCTGTCGGTGCGTGCGGTGTGCCGGGTGGTCGTCCCACGCGGGCAGCAGTACCCTGGTTGCATCGTCGAGTTTTGAACCTCGACCCCGCTCCTGCAGACAGGATCGGGGTCTTATCGCAGGAGAGCGGATGGCCCCAGTCATCAGTACCCGCGACCATGCCCTGCAGCAGGTCGCGCTGGAATCCGAAGCGGCCGCGACGGCCGCCACCATCGACGCGGTGATCGACGCTGCCGTGCAGCAACTCAATCACCGTCCCCGCGAAAGCCTGGGCGATCGTTTCCGTCGTTTGCGCCGGCAATCGCTGCTGATCGCCGAGCCCTTGTCGGCCGAGGATTGCTGCGTACAGGCCATGCCCGATGCCAGTCCCATCAAATGGCATCTGGCGCATACCACCTGGTTCTTCGAGACCTTCCTGCTGGAGCGCTTCCAGACCGGCTTCGCTCCTTTCCATCCACAGTTCCGCATGCTGTTCAATTCCTACTACGAGGGCGTGGGCGAGAAATTCCCGCGACCGCAGCGCGGGCTGCTCACGCGGCCGGCGCTGGAGGAAGTGCTGGCCTATCGCGCCCAGATGGACGAACGCATGCTGCTGCTCATCAATGCGGTAGAGGAGGGCCGCGACCAGGGTGGTGCGCAGCAGGCGCAACTGGCCGATTTCCTGGCGTTGCTGGAACTGGGCATGCAGCACGAGCAGCAGCACCAGGAACTGATGCTGACCGACATCAAGATCCTGCTGTCGATGAATCCGCTGCAACCGGCCTACCAGGCCCTGCCCGCCAGCGTGCGGCTCAACGAACCGGTGGGGCTGGACTTGCAATGGCACCGCATCGACGCCGGCGTGGTGGAGATCGGGCATGCCGGCAGCGGCTTTTGCTTCGATAACGAAACCCCGCGCCATCGGCAGTTCGTCGAGGCCTACCAGTGCGCTTCGCGGCTGGTCAACAATGGCGAGTATCTGGCCTTCGTCGAGGCTGGCGGCTATGCGGATGCGGGACTGTGGCTGTCCGAGGGGTGGGAGTGGCGCAAGCAACAGGACTTGCAGCATCCGCTGTACTGGCGGCATGGCCAGGACGGGAAATGGCGCGAATTCACCGAATACGGCCTGCAACCGTTGCAGGTGCATCGTGCGGTAGTCCATCTCTCCTATTACGAGGCCGATGCCTATGCCCGCTGGGCCGGGGCGCGCCTGTTGACCGAGGCCGAGTGGGAGCATGCGGCAGCCCGCCTGCAAGGCCAGGGGCGCGAATTCTTCGGCGTCGCCTGGCAGTGGACCAGCAGCAGCTATGCACCTTATCCGGGCTTTGTCACGGCAGCGGGCGCGGTCGGCGAGTACAACGGCAAGTTCATGGTCAACCAGTACGTATTGCGCGGGTCCTCGTCGGCCACGCCGCTCAATCATGCGCGGCTGACCTATCGCAATTTCTTCCCCGCCACGGCACGCTGGCAGGTCAGCGGCATCAGGCTGGCACGCCAGGCCTGATGTCCGGGACCGGAAACCCTGCTTCTGATCAGCAGGGTCAGAAGGTTTCCCACTCTTCCGATTTGTCTTCCTTGTGCACCGGCGGGAGGGCGCGCTTGGACGGTGCGGCGGTTACGGCGGATGCCGCCGTGGCACTGCCGCCAGCGCGCGTCGGGCCGACCGGCAAGGCCTTGCTTGCTCCGGCGGGAGTGACTACGGGCACTGCCTGGGGTGCGCGGGCGGCGGGTGCCGGGGCCGATCGCATGTCAGGTGCGCCGCCCAGCCCATCCAGACGGAACACGCTGACCAGTTCCAGCAGTCGGTGGGCCTGATCCTGCAGTGCCTGCGCGGCGGCGGCGGCCTCTTCCACCAACGCGGCATTCTGCTGGGTGGTGTTGTCCATCTGCATGATGGCCTGGTTGACCTGTTCGATGCCATCGCTCTGTTCGCGGGTGGCGGCCGAGATTTCTCCGACGATGTGACTCACCTGCTCGATGCTGTGGACTACTTCGTCCATGGTGCTGCCGGCCTGCGCCACCAGTTCCGTGCCCGACGAGACCTGGCTGACGGAATCGTTGATCAGCTCCTTGATTTCCTTGGCGGCGGTGGCCGAACGCTGTGCCAGTCCGCGCACTTCCGAGGCCACCACCGCGAAGCCACGGCCCTGCTCGCCGGCACGTGCCGCTTCCACGGCGGCATTGAGCGCCAGGATGTTGGTCTGGAAGGCGATACCGTCGATCACGGAAATGATGTCCACGATCTTGCGCGACGAATCGTTGATCGCTCCCATGGTCTGCACCACCTGCTTGACGGCCTGTCCACCCTGGTTGGCTACTTGCGTGGCGGTGCTGGCGAGGTCGCTGGACTTGCGGGTGTGGTCGGCATTCTGCTTGACGCTGGAGGTCAGTTGCTCCAGCGAAGACGCGGTCTCTTCCAGCGCGCTGGCCTGTTCTTCTGTGCGCGAGGACAGGTCCAGGTTGCCGGTAGCGATCTGGGTCGAGGCGGTCACCATGGAGTCGGTGCCACGCCGCACTTCCAGCACGATGGCCTTGAGCTTCTGGTTCATCGCCGCCAGTGCCTGCAGCAGGCGACCGGTCTCGTCGGTGGAGTGGGCGTCGATCTCGGCGGTCAGGTCGCCCGCGGCCACAGTCTCCGCCACCTGCACCGCCTGGCTTAGCGGTCGCGTGATGCTGCGCGAGATGGTCCAGGCGATGAAGGCGGCGAACAGCGCCGATACCAGGCCGGAGACCAGCATGATCAGACGCGTGGTGTTGTAGGCCGCTTCGGCATCGGCCACGGACTGGTCCATCAGCTTCTGCTGGGTATCGGCCAGGTTGTCCAGTTCGCCGAAGTAGATTTTCTGCAGCTTACCCACCTTGGTGATGAGCAGTTCGATGGCGGCGTCGCGCTCGCCCTTGGCATTGAGTGCTTCGACTTCCCTGCGCTGGGCCGCATATTCGTCACGTGCTTTCATGACCTTGGCCAGTTGCGCACGGGCGGCGGGATTGGCCAACGCAGCATCAAGATCCTTCAGGTGGGCCGTGACCTGCAAGGACAGATCCTTGACCACGGCCTGCTCGCGGGCAGCCTGGTCGGGACTGGTGGTCAGCAACTGGTTGCGCACGGCGATGGCGACGTCGTCGATCTTGCCGGAGATGGTATTGATCAGGGCGATCTTCCTGTAGCGGTCATTGACCACCAGATCGAGGGCCTTGTTGATGTCGCCCAGGCGGACCAGGCCCAAGGTGACGATAGCGGCGATCACCAGGATCAGGACCGAGAAGGCGATGGCCAGACGTGTGGCAATGCTGAGGTTGCTGAAGCGCATTATTTTCCCCCCGAAAAATGTGATTGCGACTTGTGTTTGAGATGGGAATCAACTGGTGTGATGACCACCAGCCGATGATAAGCCAGTTACGTGAGACGAGAACCTTCCCGCCACGTAAATTCGTGTCGGCAAGCCTGTCTGCGCGGCAACATGGTGTTCCGGCAAGCTGTACGGCAAGTTCGTGCGGGGGGACGCGAGCTTGCATTTCAGTGGCCGTCATCCTGCGGCAGCATCAGGCAGGGCGCGGCCGGTTCAGGACAGCCGCGTAGCGTAGCACGAACAGCACGAAGGCCAGTAACCAGCAAAGGGCGGACAGGCCCAGCGCATCCGTTGCCATCAGAGAATGTTGCTGCGATACGACAAATTGCCGCCAGCGTGATGCTGGCATAGCGGACCGCGGCAGCGCGAACGGCGTGCAGGGTGCACCGGTCTGCCCCATTTATACTCGCGCCATCACCCCGGCATCATGCCGCCCAATGGCATCTGTAGTGAAGCAAAGGCCGGTCGCTTTGAGGAGACAAGACGGATGCGGCAGACGGCACGACGCCGGCCTGTAGGCCGGCGTCGTGCTCAGGGAAACGCGCCGGGATCGCCGGCGCCAATCCATGTTCAGGCCGCTTTGGCTTGCGAGGAGCCGGCCTGGTTGGCGCTCTCGCTGATGGCGATCTGGCGGTTCACGGCAGACAGCACGGCCTTGAAGGAAGCGGTGACGATGTTGGCATCGATGCCCACGCCGAAGCCGGTCGGGGCTTCGTTCAGGCGCAGTTCGATGTAGCTGGCCGCCTTGGCGTCGGCACCGGCACCGATGGCGTGTTCATGGAAGTCCATCAGCTTGATGTCCAGGCCCAGGGCATGCACGAAGGCATCGATGGGGCCGTTGCCGCTGCCGCGCACGGTGACCGGCTGGCCGTTGCGCACGATGTCGACTTCGATGTTGATCGACTCGGCCTTGGCCGTGTCTTCCGACATGCGGTGGGCGCGGTAGACATAGGGCTCGCTACGCTCCAGGTATTCACGCTGGAAGATGGCGTGGATGTCGGAGGCAGCGATTTCCTTGCCGGTGGCATCGGCCTCGCGCTGGATGGCGCGCGAGAATTCGATCTGCAGGCGGCGCGGCAGGGCCAGGCCGTATTCCTGTTCCAGCAGGTAGGCCATGCCGCCCTTGCCGGACTGGCTGTTGACGCGGATGACCGCATCGTAGCTGCGGCCCAGGTCGGCCGGGTCGATCGGCAGGTAGGGCACTTCCCAGATGGCGTCGGGCTGCTGCTTGGCGAAGCCCTTCTTGATGGCATCCTGGTGCGAGCCGGAGAAGGCGGTGAAGACCAGGTCGCCCACATACGGGTGACGCGGGTGCACCGGGATCTGGTTGCACTCTTCCACCACCTGGCGCACCACGTCGATGTCGGAGAAGTCCAGACCCGGGTTGACACCCTGGGTGTACAGGTTCAGGGCCAGGGTGACCAGGTCGACGTTGCCGGTGCGCTCGCCGTTGCCGAACAGGCAGCCTTCCAGGCGATCCGCGCCGGCCATCAGGGACAGCTCGGCAGCCGCCGTTCCCGTGCCGCGGTCGTTGTGGGGGTGAACCGAGATCACCACGCTGTCGCGGCGCTTGATGTTGCGATGCGTCCACTCCACCATGTCGGCAAAGATATTGGGCGTGGAATGCTCCACTGTGGTGGGCAGGTTGATGATGCACTTGTTCTCGGGTGTGGGCTGCCAGACATCGGTGACGGCGTCGATCACGCGCCTGGAGAACTCCAGCTCGGTATCCGAATACATTTCGGGCGAGTACTGGAAGGTCCACTTGGTGTTGGGGTGCTGGGCCGCGATGTCCTTGAACATCTGCGCATTGGTCACGGCCAGCTCCACGATCTCGTCTTCACTCATGTTCAGCACCACGCGGCGCATCACGGGAGCCGTGGCGTTGTAGAGATGGACAATGGCGCGAGGTACGCCTTCCAGCGCCTCGAAAGTGCGACGAATCAGGTGCTCACGCGCCTGTGTCAGCACCTGTACGGTCACGTCGTCGGGAATGCGGTTTTCCTCGATGAGCTTGCGCATGAAGTCGAACTCGATCTGCGAAGCCGAAGGAAAGCCCACTTCGATTTCCTTGAAGCCGATCTTCACCAGTTGCTCGAACATGCGCACCTTGCGCTCGATGTCCATGGGCTCGATCAGGGCCTGGTTGCCGTCACGCAGATCCACGCTGCACCAGACCGGGGGCTTGGTGATGACCGCGTCGGGCCAGGTGCGATCGGTCAGACGCACGGGGGCGAAAGCGCGGTATTTGGTGGAAGGGTTTTGCAACATGGTGAGTCTCTTTAGTCGAAATTAGAGGAAATTGAACCCAGCTCCAGCGACGCCCAAAAGCAAAAACGGCCCGTCGCTGATGCTACGGGCCGCCAAGTAGGGTGTGTTTGTACGCGCGCGCTACTTTCTCTGCCCGTTGGACATTAGTAGTAGAGCTAGCGACAGGTTTTGCATGCGGCTCACTTTAACACAAGAAAAGTTGACAGGGCCAGGATTTTTTGGAGCCGCACTTCAATCGTCGTGCAGACCACGCTCATCGGGCTCGTCCTTGGAGGTTGCCACGATGCTGACCTGCTCGCCCTTGGAACGGCGCCAGGCGTAGATCACATAACCCGAGATCGAGTAACCGACAAACACCAGGAACAGCATGGTTGCAGGCTCGATGCTGACTACGGCCATCAGCAGGGCCACCACCACCAGCGAGACGAATGGCATGCTCTTGGCGCCGCCGATGTCCTTGAAGCTGTAATAGGGAATATTGGTGACCATGGTCAGGCCTGCGAACAGCGTGATGGCGAACATGATCCAGGACAGATCGGCCCTGTCCGTGGGATAACCCCCGAACCAGGAAATCACATCGCCAAAGATGGGCACGTCGCGATGGGAAACCATCAAGGCACTGGTCAGCCAGATAAAGCCCGCCACCAGAGCCGCTGCCGCAGGTGAAGGCATGCCCTGGAAGTAGCGCTTGTCCACCACGGCCGTATTCACGTTGAAGCGAGCCAGGCGCAGTGCCGCGCAGGCGCAATACACAAAGGCGGCAATCCAGCCCCAGCGCCCCAGGGGACGCAAGGCCCATTCATAGGCAATCAGCGCAGGCGCGGCACCAAAGGACACCATATCGGAGAGCGAATCCATCTGCTCGCCGAACGCGCTTTGCGTGTGCGTCATGCGCGCCACACGACCGTCAAGACTGTCGAGCACCATGGCGCAGAAAACACCCACGGCCGCCAGTTCGAACTTGTTGTTCATGGCCATGACGATGGCGTAGAAACCGCCAAACAGCGCTGCCAGCGTGAACAGATTGGGCAGCACATAAATGCCTTTGCGCGGCTTGCGCGGCATTCCACTCAGATCGGCAGAATCATTGCTGTTTTGCATCAAACAGACCTCCAGTGCTTGCATGTCAAATGCATGCAGCTATTAAAACGATAGTATTTCAAGCACGGCCATCATGACCATGTCCCTGCCACCAGTGTACCCGCCACACAGATCGCATCCGGAATGAAAAAAGGCCACCTCGAAGGTGGCCTCTTGCCCAAGCACAGTCATCCGGCTTGCGCCGAATGACTTGCCTGCATCAGTTGCGGGTCTGGTCGACCAGCTTGTTCTTGGAGATCCAAGGCATCATGGAGCGCAGCTGACCGCCCACTTGCTCGATGGCGTGATCGGCGTTCTGGCGACGACGGGCAGTCATCGAAGGATAGTTCAGGCGGCCTTCGCTGATGAACATCTTGGCGTATTCACCGCTCTGGATGCGCTTGAGGGCGTTGCGCATGGCCTTGCGGGATTCTTCGTTGATGACTTCGGGGCCGGTCACGTACTCGCCATACTCCGCGTTGTTGGAGATGGAGTAGTTCATGTTGGCGATGCCGCCTTCATACATCAGGTCAACGATCAGCTTCAGCTCGTGCAGGCACTCGAAGTAAGCCATTTCGGGAGCGTAGCCAGCTTCGGTCAGCGTCTCGAAGCCCATCTTCACCAGCTCCACGGCACCGCCGCACAGCACGGCCTGCTCGCCGAACAGGTCGGTTTCGGTTTCTTCCTTGAAGTTGGTTTCGATGATGCCGCCCTTGCCGCCGCCGTTGGCGGAAGCATAGGACAGGGCCACGTCACGAGCCTTGCCGGACTTGTCCTGGTAGATGGCGATCAGGGAAGGCACGCCGCCGCCCTTCAGGTATTCGGAGCGCACGGTGTGGCCGGGGCCCTTGGGGGCGACCATGATCACATCCAGATCGGCGCGGGGCACGACCTGGTTGTAGTGCACGTTGAAGCCGTGAGCGAAAGCCAGTGTAGCGCCGGACTTGATGTTGGGCTCGACGTTGTTCTTGTACACCTCGGGGATGTTCTCGTCGGGCAGCAGGATCATGACCACGTCGGCAGCCTTCACCGCGTCGTTCACTTCCATCACGGTCAGACCGGCCTTGCCGACCTTGTCCCAGGAAGAGCCGCCCTTGCGCAGACCGACCACAACCTTCACGCCGCTGTCGTTCAGGTTTTGAGCATGTGCGTGGCCTTGGCTGCCGTAGCCGATGATGGCAACAGTCTTGCCCTTGATCAGGCTCAGGTCACAGTCCTTGTCGTAGAAAACTTTCATGATGGCTCCAGGTCTCTTATCTTGAGGGGGTTGAAAAGGTTTGTTCAGATTCAAATTGGGTGCAAACAGCCATTAGACACGCAGAATGCGTTCGCCACGACCAATACCCGAGGCGCCCGTGCGAACGGTTTCGAGGATGGCAGTGCGATCAATGGCTTGCAGGAAGGCGTCGTTCTTGGACTGGTCGCCGGTCAGCTCCACGGTGTAGCTCTTTTCGGTCACATCGATGATGCGACCGCGGAAGATGTCCGCCATGCGCTTCATTTCTTCGCGTTCCTTGCCCACGGCACGCACCTTGACCATCATCAGCTCGCGCTCGGTGTAGGCACCTTCGGTCAGGTCCACCACTTTAACCACTTCAATCAGTCGGTTCAGGTGCTTGGTGATTTGCTCAATCACATCGTCCGAACCTGTGGTCAGGATGGTCATGCGCGACAGCGAGGGATCCTCGGTTGGTGCGACAGTCAGGGATTCGATGTTGTAGCCACGGGCTGAAAACAGGCCCACGACGCGCGACAGTGCTCCAGGCTCGTTCTCGAGCAGCACGGCAATAATGTGTTTCATTGGGAGATTCCTCTTTTCGCCGCCCTCCCCTGACACCGGTAAGTGCCAGGCTCGGCGGACAATAGATTCGTCAAAAGATGCTATTTAAAATATAGCTGCTTGCGATTGACTTGTAAGCGTTTGAGGCCGATTTCACTAGAAAACCAGCGTTCTACGCATCACAGGTCGTCAGCGCCCAGCAGCATTTCCGTGATGCCACGGCCGGCTTGCACCATGGGGAACACGTTCTCGGTCGGGTCGGTGCGGAAGTCCAGGAAGACCGTCTTGCTTTCTTCGCGCACGATGCGGCGTGCCTCGCGCAGCGCAGCTTCGACATCGGCAGGCTTTTCGATCAGCAGGCCACGGTGGCCGAAGGCCTCCGCCAGCTTCACGAAGTCGGGCAGCGAATCCATATAGCTGCTCGAGTAGCGACCCGAGTATTCAATTTCCTGCCACTGACGCACCATGCCCAGGAAGCGGTTGTTCAGCGCGCAGATGACCACCGGGGTGTTGTACTGCTTGCAGGTGGCCAGTTCCTGGATGTTCATCTGGATCGAGCCTTCGCCCGTGATGCAGAAGACTTCGGAGTCGGGCTTGGCCAGCTTGATGCCCATGGCATAAGGCAGGCCCACACCCATGGTGCCCAGACCGCCGGAGTTGATCCAGCGACGGGGTTCATCGAAGCGGTAATACTGCGCCGCCCACATCTGGTGCTGACCCGCATCGGAGGTGATGTAGGCGTCGGCATCCTTGGTCATGTTCCACAGCGTGTCGACCACGTACTGGGGCTTGATGACTTCGGTATTGGACTTGTCGTAGCT
>NZ_DASQOH010000014.1:0-18734 GCF_035644555.1 Herbaspirillum sp. | reverse complement strand
TGTGTCGGCCCAGGGCATCACCATCCTGCTGGTGGAACAGAACGCCAAGCTGGCGCTGGAAGCGGCGCATCGCGGCTACGTGATGGAGTCCGGCCTGATCACCATGGAGGGCCAGGCGCAGCAGATGCTGGATGATCCACGGGTCAAGGCGGCTTACCTGGGCGAGGGTTGATCCGGACCAGTCTGTCGCGCCGGTGATACCGATGTCAGCAAAACGCCGCAGCCGCAAGGCCTGCGGCGTTTTTTTCATGCTCCCGGCCGCGTCGCCTGCACAGGCGCGGCCGGCCTGGATGTTGCACTTGATCCGGGATTCTTTGAAAAATTAAAGTTGGTCAATTAATGAAATGCAAAATTAAATATTGGTTATATCACTGAAATACAGAATTAATATTGGTCTTTAGCACATAGAATCCGGTTGCCAAAATCCTTCCCATCCTGAACTCCAGACCATGACTACCGTCGCCTCTGCCGCGCCTGCGGCCACTGCTTCCAGCCTGCCTTTCGGCGCCTTCCACGCCGAGCTGCTGCCCGCTCCCAGCCCCCTGCGCGCCGCCATCACCGCCGCCTACCGTCGCGATGAGCGCGAGGCCGTGCAATGGCTGTTGCAGCAGGTCCAGGGCGACCCGTCCTGGAAGGAGTCGACCCAGCAACTGGCCCGGAAACTGGTGCAGCAGGTGCGCGAGAAGCGCACCCGCTCTTCCGGCGTGGACGCACTGATGCACGAATTCTCGCTGTCCTCGGAAGAAGGCGTGGCGCTGATGTGCCTGGCCGAGGCGCTGCTGCGCATCCCCGATCGCCAGACCGCTGACCGCCTGATCGCCGACAAGATCAGCAAGGGCGACTGGCGCAAGCACCTGGGTGAATCGCCTTCGCTGTTCGTCAATGCCGCCACCTGGGGCCTGCTGATCACTGGCAAGCTGGTGTCCACCAGCAGCGAAAGCGGCCTGACCCAGGCCATCACCCGCCTGATCGGCAAGGGTGGCGAGCCCCTGATCCGCAAGGGCGTGGACCTGGCCATGCGCATGCTGGGCAACCAGTTCGTGACCGGCCAGACCATCGAAGAAGCGCTGGAGAACAGCCGCGACAACGAAAAGCGCGGCTATCGCTACTCCTACGACATGCTGGGTGAAGCGGCCCTGACCATGCACGATGCCGATGCCTACTACCAGTCCTACGAGCAGGCCATCCACGCGATTGGCCGCGCCTCCAACGGCCGTGGCATCAAGGACGGCCCGGGCATCTCGGTCAAGCTGTCGGCCCTGCACCCGCGCTATTCGCGCGCCCAGCACGCCCGCGTGATGGGGGAACTGCTGCCGCGCCTGAAGCAGTTGCTGCTGCTGGCCAAGCAATACGACATCGGCCTGAACATCGACGCCGAAGAGGCTGACCGCCTGGAGCTGTCGCTGGACATGATGGAAGTGCTGGTCGCCGATCCCGACCTGGCCGGCTTCGAGGGCCTGGGCTTCGTGGTGCAGGGTTACCAGAAGCGCTGCCCCTTCGTCATCGACTATCTGGTCGACTTGGCGCGCCGTCACGGCCGTCGCCTGATGATCCGCCTGGTCAAGGGCGCCTACTGGGATAGCGAGATCAAGCGCGCCCAGGTCGATGGCCTGGAAGGCTATCCGGTCTATACCCGCAAGGTGCACACCGATCTCTCCTACCTGACCTGCGCACAGAAGCTGCTGGCCGCGACCGACGTGATCTATCCACAGTTCGCCACGCACAACGCGCTGACCCTGTCGGCCATCTACCACTGGGCCAAACAGCACCAGATCGACAACTACGAATTCCAGTGCCTGCACGGCATGGGCGAGACCCTGTACGACCAGGTGGTCGGTGCCGACAATCTGGGCAAGGCCTGCCGCATCTATGCCCCGGTCGGTTCGCACCAGACCCTGCTGGCCTACCTGGTACGCCGCCTGCTGGAGAACGGCGCCAACTCGTCCTTCGTCAACCAGATCGTCGATGAGGCGGTCTCGCTGGACAGCCTGGTGGCCGACCCCATCGAGACCGTGCGCGCCCAGGGCGGCCTGCCGCACCCGGCCATCGCCGTGCCGCAGCGCCTGTATGGCGAGGAACGCACGAACTCAGCCGGTATCGACCTCTCCAACGAAACGCGCCTGCAACAGCTGGACCAGGCCTTTGCGGACATGGCTGGCCGCCAGTGGCAGGCCGCGCCGCTGGTGGCCGGCGAGATCGCCGCGCAGGCGGCGCAACCCGTGCGCAATCCAGCCGACCATCGCGAAGTGGTGGGGCAGGTGATCGAAGCCACGGTCGCCGATGTCGATACCGCGCTGACCGCCGCCACTGCCTATGCGCCGCAATGGCAATCCACCCCCGCCAGCGAGCGTGCCTCCATGCTGGAACGCGCTGCCGACCTGCTGGAAGCCAACATCGCCGAACTGATGGCCCTGGCCGTGCGCGAAGCCGGCAAGTCCCTGCCCAATGCGATTGCCGAAGTCCGCGAAGCGGTGGACTTCCTGCGCTACTACGCCATCGCTTCGCGCCATGACGGCAACGTCCTGGCCTGGGGGCCGGTGGTGTGCATCAGCCCGTGGAATTTCCCGCTGGCCATCTTCATCGGCGAGGTCAGCGCTGCGCTGGCCGCCGGCAACGTGGTACTGGCCAAGCCGGCCGAGCAGACCGCCCTGATTGCACATCGTGCCGTGCAACTGCTGCACGAGGCCGGTATCCCGCGCGCCGCGCTGCAACTGCTGCCGGGCCGTGGCGAGACCGTGGGCGCAGCCCTGACCTCGGACGTGCGCGTCAAGGGCGTGATCTTCACCGGCTCCACCGAAGTGGCCCAATTGATCAACCGCACCCTGGCCAAGCGCTCGCATGACGATGGTGATGGCAGCGGCGAACACGGCGAAGTCCCGCTGATCGCCGAGACCGGCGGTCAGAACGCGCTCATCGTCGATTCCTCCGCTCTGGCCGAACAGGTGGTGCAGGACGTGCTGTCTTCCGCCTTCGACAGCGCCGGCCAGCGTTGCTCGGCACTGCGCGTGCTGTGCCTGCAGGAAGACATTGCCGACCGCACCCTGGAAATGCTGAAGGGCGCCATGGCCGAGCTGCGCGTGGGCCGTCCGGATCGCCTGTCCACCGACATCGGCCCGGTCATCGATGCCGAAGCCCAGCAGAACCTGCTGGCCCACATCGAACGCATGCGCGGCAGCGCCCGTTCGGTCCACCAGCTGCCGCTGGACCCGGCCTGCCAGCACGGTACCTTCGTGCCGCCGACCGTGATCGAGATCGACGACCTGGCGCAACTGCAGCGCGAAGTCTTCGGCCCCGTGCTGCACGTGCTGCGCTATCGGCGCGATGCCCTGCCGCAGTTGATCGACGCCATCAATGCCACCGGCTACGGCCTGACCTTGGGCGTGCATTCCCGCATCGACGAGACCATCGATTTCGTCGCCCAGCGCGCCCATGTCGGCAACATCTACGTCAACCGCAATATCGTCGGTGCCGTGGTCGGGGTCCAGCCCTTCGGCGGTGAAGGCAAGTCCGGCACCGGTCCCAAGGCCGGTGGCCCGCTCTACCTGAAGCGCCTGCAACGCAATGCGCAGCTGCATGAAGAACTGACCCGTGCCCAGCCCTCGGCGGTCCCCAATGGCTTGCTGGACAGCCTGCTGGACTGGGCTCGTACGCACGGCCATGAACGCCTGGCCGCCAGTGGCGAGCGCTATCACCGCGACAGCCTGCTGCAGCGCAGCCTGGTGCTGCCCGGCCCCACCGGCGAGCGCAATACCCTGGCCTTCGCCCCGCGTGGCCTGGTGCTGTGCGTGGCCGCCAGCGTGGGTACCCTGCTCAACCAGCTGGCCGCCGCCTTCGCCACCGGCAACACCGTGCTGGTCGACCAGGCCACCGCGGCGCTGCTGCCGGCTGGCCTGCCGGCCCCGGTGCGCGGCGCCATCCGTCGTGCCGCCCGCCTTGATGGCGAAGCGCTGCAGGCGGCGTTGGTGGACAGCCACCAGGCCACCGCCTGGCGTGCCAGCCTGGCGCAGCGGGAAGGCGCGCTGGTGCCGCTGATCCTGTGCAGCGAAGACACGGCCATCCCGCTGTGGCGCCTGCTGGCCGAGCGCGCGCTGTGCGTCAACACCACGGCAGCCGGCGGCAACGCCAGCCTGATGACCATCTCGGTGTAATCGCTCCCGCTGTCTGGGACGGGCGCCCCGCCTTGCGGCCCGGGCGCCCGTTTTTCGTGCCGGCGTACAATATCGGCCTCGATGGCGGCCTGCCCGATCGCGTGACTTGCAATCCGGCCGGCCAGCCCCATCTCGACAGGAATGCGGTCATGGCAAGCCCATCCGCTGCTCCCAGGCACATATTGAACAGAGGCAAGCATGGAACAATTTCACGGCACCACCATCCTTTCCGTCCGTCGCGGCAATCAGGTCGCGCTGGGCGGCGACGGCCAGGTGACGCTCGGCAACATCGTCATGAAGGGCAGTGCGCGCAAGGTGCGCAAGCTCTACCACGGCAAGGTCCTGGTCGGTTTCGCCGGCGGCACGGCCGACGCCTTCACCCTGCTGGACCTGTTCGAAGCCAAGCTGGAAAAACACCAGGGCAACCTCATGCGCGCCTCGGTCGAGCTGGCCAAGGACTGGCGTACCGACCGCATGCTGCGCCGCCTGGAAGCGATGCTGCTGTGTGCCGACCGCGACACCACCCTGGTCATCACCGGCAACGGCGATGTGCTGGAACCCAATGACGGCATCGGCGCCATCGGTTCCGGCGGCAGCTACGCGCAATCGGCGGCCAAGGCCCTGTATGAGAACACCGAACTGACGCCGGCCGAGATCGTCAAGAAATCGCTCACCATCGCCGGCGAGCTGTGCATCTACACCAACCTGAACCACATCATCGAGACGCTGGATTAAGGCTGGATTAAACCCCGGCCCCGGTATCACACCGCGCCCGCTCTCCTGATGAACCGTCACAGCGAAAAGATCACCACCATGAACATGACTCCCAAGGAAATCGTCTCCGAACTCGACAAGCACGTCGTCGGCCAGGCCCGCGCCAAGCGCGCGGTGGCCATCGCGCTGCGCAACCGCTGGCGTCGCCAGCAGATCGAGGAGCCGCTGCGCCACGAGATCACGCCCAAGAACATCCTCATGATCGGCCCCACCGGCGTGGGCAAGACCGAGATCGCGCGCCGCCTGGCCAAGCTGGCCGATGCGCCCTTCATCAAGATCGAGGCGACCAAGTTCACCGAGGTCGGTTACGTCGGTCGTGACGTCGATACCATCATTCGCGACCTGGTCGACATCGGCATCAAGCAGACCCGCGAACTGGAAACCCGCAAGGTGCGCACCCGCGCCGAGGATGCCGCCGAAGACCGCATCCTGGACGTGCTGCTGCCGCCGGCACGCGATTTCGGATTCACCTCCGAGAATGGCAGCAGTGGCGAGAAGGACGACAAGAACACCACCCGCCAGACTTTCCGCAAGCGTCTGCGCGAAGGTGCGCTGGATGATCGCGAGATCGAACTGGAACTGAACGATGCTGCGCCCACCATGGAAATCATGGCGCCGCCGGGCATGGAAGAAATGACCGAGCAGATCAAGTCGATGTTCTCGGGTATGGGCAACCAGCGCAAGAAGGCGCGCAAGATCAAGATCAAGGAAGCCATGAAGCTGCTGATCGACGAGGAAGCTGCCAAGCTGGTCAACGATGAAGAGTTGAAGCTGAAGGCCATCACCAACGTCGAGCAGAACGGTATCGTCTTCCTCGACGAGATCGACAAGATCGCCACCCGCTCGCAGAACGGCAATGCCGATGTCTCGCGTGCCGGCGTGCAGCGCGACCTGCTGCCGCTGGTGGAAGGTACCACCGTCAATACCAAGTACGGCATGGTCAAGACCGATCACATCCTCTTCATCGCCTCCGGTGCCTTCCATCTGTCCAAGCCGTCGGACCTGATCCCGGAACTGCAGGGTCGCTTCCCGATCCGGGTGGAGCTGGATTCACTGTCGATCGCCGATTTCGAACGCATCCTGACCGGCACCGATGCCTGCCTGACCAAGCAATACGAAGCCCTGCTGGCCACCGAAGGCGTGAAGATCGAATTTGCCGACAGCGGCATCAAGCGTCTGGCCGAGATTTCGCACACGGTCAATGAAAAGACAGAAAACATCGGTGCCCGACGTCTCTATACGGTGATGGAAAAACTGCTGGAAGAGATTTCCTTCACGGCCGGCGAGGCCGGCGTGGACGGGCTCCTGATCGACGGTGACTATGTCAACGAACGCCTCGGTGAACTCGCGGTGGACGAAGACATGTCGCGCTACGTCCTGTAGAAATTGGATAAAAAGCGCGGGAGATTGCGATGGCCAACAAGACCTTGGGAACACGGCAGAAACTAAGTTTTCGGGTCGAGCCGTCGCAGTCCCGCCCGCGCAATCCGGTCGCCTTGGCAGCCCAGCAGCGCGCCGGTGGTGCGGGTCCGCATCGCAAGAATGCATCGGCGCAGCGGCAGCAGTTGAAGGCCGAACTGCAGAGCAAACTGGGCGGTAGTGACAAGGATTGACCAGCACTGCAGGGCTGCAGGGAAGATGTATCAAAATGTTAGATTTTGATGAAAGCGCCGGTAGAAATGCCGGCGCTTTTTTCATTGGCGCGGGGCGCTTGCAGATGAGAAGCAGCCGCGCAACGCCAGATGAGGCGATAAAAAAATACAACAATTGCCATTTCAATCTTTCGCTCCCGTCTAAAAAATGACTTGTATCGACCAAGGTGCAGTCACGCGCGACGAGAAGCATTAATGTCTGTCCATCCGACTGCAAGTGCGGATCCTCAAGACTATTTTTAGAGAAGGACGTCACATGAAAAAATCTCTGCTGGCACTCGCCGTTCTGGGCGCGTTCGCAGGCGCAGCACATGCGCAAAGCTCCGTCACGATCTACGGTATCGTCGATACCGGTGTTGTCTACCAAAGCAAGGTTGCCACCGCCAACGGCGGCACCGGCTCCAAGTTCGGCCTGAACTCGGGCATCATCCAGGGTTCGCGTATCGGTTTCAAGGGCGCTGAAGATCTGGGTGGCGGCCTGTCCGCAGTCTTCAACCTGGAAGCCGGCTTCTCCAACGACACCGGCGGCCTGCAAGGTTCCGACGCCACCACCGGTTCCAACCTGTTCCGCCGCAAGTCGGTGGTCGGTCTGGCCGGTAACTTCGGTACCGTCCTGCTGGGTCGTCAAACCGACTTTGCTGACACCATCTCGGCTTACACCGCCGTGCAAGACTTCGGTGGCTGGGTCAACAACTCCGGTTCCGGTCTGGATCGCCTGCAAGGCACCCGTACCAACAACTCGATCAGCTACACCACGACCAACCTGAGCGGCTTCACCGGTAACCTGATGTATGGCTTCGGTGAAACCGCTGGTCAGACCTCGGCCGGTCAATCGTTCGGCATCGGCGGCAAGTACGACAACGGTCCGCTGGGTCTGGGCATCAACTACTACCAGTCCAAGGCTGGTGCGACCCCGTCTGACGTCTCGCTGATCCCGGCAACCTCGACCACCGCCAGCGTCAACACCCTGTCGGCCAACGCTGGCAGCTCCGCTCAGAAGGTCCTGAACGTGGCAGCGTCCTACCAGTTCGGTCCGGCTCGTGTGTACGGTAACTACTCGCGCGTGAAGCAAGACCTGAACACCCAGGCCAACCTCACCGCCATCGGCGTGGGCTCGCTGACCACCGTGACCAACCGTACGCTGGCCCGTTCCAACAAGGCTGACATCTACGAAATCGGTACTGCTTATTCCCTGACCCCGTCCCTCAAGCTGCTGGCGGCCGTGGACCACACCCGTGCCAACTTCGACGGCGTGGATAACAAGGCCAAGCTGACCCAGGTCAGCCTGGGTACCGACTACTGGCTGTCCAAGCGCACCGACCTGTACGCCTTCCTGGCTTACACCAAGGCTAGCGATCTGGTCAATCCGGGCGTCTCCGACAGCACCGGTAACGATGGCAATCAGGGCGCCGTCGCCGTGGGTATCCGTCACAAGTTCTGATGTGACTTGACGCAGGACGTCGTCCCTGACGACGTTGGCATGAAGGCGCCGCATGAGGTTCATGCGGCGCCTTTTTTCATGCGCTGACGGCGGCCGGTATTTTGTTAGTTTTTTGTTTCTGTTTCTTACTTTTTGCAACAATCTCCGCAAGCACGAGAAACGCTGATGTTTCCCTCGCATACGGCTCGGCTTCGTGATCGCTGCCAGGGCCAGCAGGCCTCGGAGAGCTCGTTTTTTTGCTCTGCAAAACACTCGCTTTCAAAGTAGTAAAACCTGACGGAATCCTGACTGGTGGCCGATCTTGATGACTGTAAAGAAAGCGTAATAGGCTTCCTCGTTGCGCACTTTTGCGCGTCGCACTGCTCTAATATTCACCCTACATTTGGATGCCTGCAGGAATCATTGCTCCTTGGCTGATTCTGGTTGGGCGTTGTCCTTCACGCTCTGATCACGGCATCCATTTCTAAGTTTTTGATGCATACGGAACCGACACAGCCTGCTGCGCCGGAGGGGATCTCTTTTTCCCGAGATTTTGTTTGCAGTCGCAAGCGCAACAGAAAGGAAGCAACATGGCCACAAGAGAAGAGCTGGCAGTCATCAAGGCCGCCCGTGCCGGTGAGTCGCGCGCACAACTGGCCCTCGGCCGACGCTATCTCAACGGCGGCAGCGGCCTGCCGCGCAGCAAGGGCACCGCGTTCTATTGGTTGCGTCGCGCCGCGCAGCAAGGCGTGGACGATGCCTGGATGATCATCGGTCGCAACATCACCTACGAACAAGTCAAGGATCTGTCGCCGCCCCGCGAAGCCGCGGTCTGGTATGAAAAGGCGTTTGAGGCGGGCGTGCCGCAGGCCGGCCTGATCTTCGCCCGCCTGGTGCTGGAGCACACCGGTCAGTTCGACAGCAATGCCCATGCGCGGGCCATCGCCGCGCTGTCGCTGCTGGCCAGTCGCGATGATCATCAGGCGCAGTGGCTGCTGGCCCAGCAGATGCAGCGTCATGGTCAGCCGGTGGTGCCGGGCGCCGCTTCCTCGGCGGTGGAAGAACGCCTGATGCAGGAAGCGGCACGTGCCGGCATCGAGCAGGCGCAGTACGCCCTGCTCGACAAGGCCTGGCAACAGGATCAGGGTCAGACCTTCGCCCGCGGCGCACAGCCTTTGGTGGAGCGGCTGCTGGAACGCAACGGCGCGGCGCTGGGGCAACTGGAGAAGGATGCCGATGCCGCCGGCCTGGTGCAGCTCAATCGTGATGAAGCCACCCTGCTGTTGCGCTATGGTCAATGGCTGGCGCGGGCGGCGCAACCCGATCTGCCGGAACTGATGCGACTGTTCGAGCTGGCGGCGCTGGCCGGCGAGGTCGAGGCGCGCCTGGAACTGGGCCTGCTGTGCGCCAAGATCGACCGCCAGGGTCAGCGCGTCTTCATGGACCAGGGTCTGGCCAATTTCAAGAAGGCGCTGCACTGGCTGGTGCTGGCCGGCGAGGGGGGCTGTGCGCCCGCCTGGCATGCGCTGGCGCGCATCTATTCACGCTCCATCTATTCGCAGCGCAACCTGCAGGTGGCGCAGCAATATCTGGAAAAGGCGGCCGAGGCCGGACTGGTCGAGGCCCAGGTCGAACTGGCGCACATCCTGTGGCGTAACCGCCGTGACGATCCGTTGCACGACGTCAAGGCGCTGTACTGGTGGCAGCAGGCAGCCGCCCGCGCCGATGCGGATGCCCGGTCGGCGCTGTGTGCGTTCCAGGCCGCCGAGGATGCCCAGGACTGGGCCGTGCAGGCGCGCGCGCAGCTCACCGACAAGCTGCGCAACAGCAATCCCTTCCTCAGTGCGCGCATCGAACTGGCCGCCATGTTCGGCCTGAGCAAGCCGGAAGCCTTGCTGATCGATATCAAGCAGGCCGACTACGGCCACTGCCTGGTGGTCGATATCTGCGCCCATCATGCCCGCAGCAAACGCCGCCTGATCGCAGTGCACAGTGAGGCCCAGCGTGCCGCGATCAACCGCGTCAGTCGCCTGTTCGGCGACGTCGATTGCGGGTTCAGCGGTCCGGAGGGGAATTACCGCCAGCGCCAATACCGCCTGCGTACCGCCTTCCCGGACGCTGTCTGAGGGCGGCGGGCCGCCGCTTACATGTGGTAGCGCAGGGTCAGCGCCACATTGCGCGGCGCGCCCGGCAGGCTCAGGTTGGGGCTGCTGCCGTGACCGGAAACGATGTAGCCGGTATTGAAGATATTGCCGACGTTCAGTTGCAGTTCATAGCGCGCGGTGCGATAGGCTGCCATGGCATCGGCGGTCACGTAGCCGGGCAGGGTGACGGTATTGCCGGGGTTGGCGAAGCGCGCCGCCACGGCATTGGCGCCACCGCCGATGACGAAGCCTTCGCCCAGTTCCTTGGTCAGCCACAGGTTGGCGCTGTGACGCGGGGTCAGGGTGGCGTTCTTGCCCTGGAAGGGGACATTGCCAGCCGCCGTCACGCTGCCGTCGAAGGACGAGGATTTGGTGATCACCGCATTCAGATAGGCGTAGCCGGCCAGTACTTTCCAGCCCTGTTTGAGATCGGCGCTGAAGGTGAATTCGGCACCGTCGGTGCGCTGCTTGCCGACCGGCACGATGGTATTGTTGGGCAGCGTGGACTTGATGTTGTCGCGCTCCAGGCGGAACGCCGACACGGTAGCGCTGGCACGGCCTTCCCAGAAGTCATACTTGGCGCCGACTTCGGTGTTGCGCGTGCTTTCCGGTGCCAGGTTGGCATTGTTGGCGGCCAGCGCGAAGTTCTCGCCGGAGGGCTGGAAGGAACGGCTCCATGAGACATAGTAGGACTGCGTTTCACTGGGCTGCCAGACCAGTCCCGCGCGCGGGCTGTAGGCGGTGTCGGTGCGCGACAGGTTGCTCGGCACACCGGTCGCCGAGACCAGCCGTGCCTGCTGGCGGAAGCTGTCGTGGCGCAGGCCCACCAGGGCTTTCCACTGCGGGTTCAGGGTGATGCTGTCCTGCAGGTAGGCAGCCAGGGTGTCGTAGGTGCCATAGGTCAGCGCGGGTGCGGCCACCCGATCCGGATTGACCAGCGGCAGCACCGGATTGAAGATCGAGACCGGTGCGACGCCCGAGTTGCCCCCGGCCACGGCCACCCCGCCGTAGGTAGCGGCATCCTTGCTTTGGCTGCCCACTTCCACCCCATACAGGATTTCATGCCGGGTCGGGCCCAGTGTCAGCTTCTGGGTCAGCTCGCTCTGGTTGAACCAGCCGTTCTCATCGCGCACCAGCCGGGCATGGTTCAGGGCCATGGTGGCGTTGACTTCGTTGACGTTGCCGTTGATGTTGGTGTTGTTGCGGTTGAGGTGATAGTCGTAGTAGCGCAGGCCGTTGCGGAACGAGAATTCCTCGTTGAAGCGATGCGTGAAGGTGGCGGTGGTCGAGGCCACGCGCGATTGCACGAAGTCGGCGTCGCGCGCGTTGCGGGCGCCGAAGTAGGTGCCGGGGTCGACCGCCACCGGACGGCCGCGATAGGACGGGATGCCGAAGTCCATCACGCGCCGGTCTTCCAGGTAATCGGCCTGCAGCAGCAGCTTGGTATCGGCCGAAAAGCGCAGGGCCAGCGAGGGGGCGATGGCCTTGCGGTCGATGAATTGCTGGGCGCGGTAGCTGTCGCCCCGTTCCACGGCGCCGGTCAGGCGCCAGGACAGTACGCCCTCGCCGGCGCTGCGTCCCAGGTCCAGCTCGGCGCGGCGTCCGGCATTGCTGTTGGCGGTGATGCCGATATCACTGACGTCCACGCCCGGCTTCTTGGTCACGCGGTTGATCAGGCCGCCGGAGGAGCCACGGCCGTACAGCACGGCGGCCGGTCCCTTGATCACTTCCACATTCTCTACGTTGGACAGGTCGCGGAAATACAGGGCATCGTCGCGGAAGCCGTCGACGAACTGGTCGCCGATGGCGGTAAAACCGCGGATGAACACCTGGTCGCGCTGGCCATCGCCGGTGGACAGCCCCAGTCCCGGCACGTTCTTCAGGACATCCTGCAGCGAGGCCGCATTCTGGTCACGGATCACCTGGGCCGGCACCACGTTGATGGTCTGCGGCACATCGCGCAGCGGTGCCTCGCTCTTGGTGCCGCTGACCGCGGTGGGTGCCACGTAACCATCGTTGGCGCGGGCGCCGCTGACTTCGACGGTGGGCAGGGCAGGGGACTGCTGGGCATGGGCCAGCGAGGTCAGCGAGCAGGTGGCCAGGACGGCCAGGTGCAGGGGATGCAGGCGGGGCTTCATGTCTTTCTTCACGATTTGAATGATTAATACGAATAATTATTATTCGTATTAAATTGCAAATGTAAGAAGTTGTAAACAGGAAGCTGTCGATGCGTGCGTCTGTCCCACGGCATGGGAGGCGTACGGGCGCGCACCGCCCCCCGGCGGCCGGTGCCCGGTGTCAGGAACCAAGACAGGACAAGGAGGGGCGCAGAAAGCGGGTTTTCAGTGCAGGTGGAGGGCGTGTTCGCCGTCGGCACCGCCGTCCGGCCCGGCCTGGCCGAAGGAATACAGGTCGTAGCTGGTGCCGTCTTCGTCGGACTCGTACTGGTAGGAATTGCCCCAGGGGTCGCGCGGCAGGCGATCGACATAGCCGCCGATGGACCAGTTGTTCGGCACCGGTGCGCGTACCGGCCTGATCACCAGCGCCAGCAAGCCCTGCTGGGAAGTAGGGTAGCGGCCATTGTCCTGGCGGTAGCGGTCCAGGCCGCTGGCGATGGCCTGCATGTCCTTTTCGGCTGCCAGCGCCTGCGGGCTGTGGTCGTGGTTCAGGCGCGCCACCAGGGGGGGCAGCGCCAGGGCGGCGGCGACCGCCAGTACGGTCAATACCAGGATCCAGCGCAGGCGCGCCAGGCCGCGCTGCAGGAACAGGAAGGCAGGATGGTGCCGCGAGGGCAGGGAAGAACGGCGCATGAAAGCTGCTGGCTTGGTCTAGTGGACGGTTGGAATCCGGTGTCGCGCCAGGACGGGCATGGCGCCGCCGTCACGGGCGACGCATGCCACCCATGGGCGGCCGGTCAGGGACTCAGGGCTGCAGGGTCACCGGCACGCCGGCCTGCTTGCTGACCACCTCTGACAAGGTGGCGTAAAGCTCGCTGCCGTCTCGGGTATTGAGCCAGTGCTGCCCGTCGAATTTGTAGTGGAAGCCACCGGAACGGGCGGCCAGCCACATTTCCTGCATCGGGGCCTGGCTGTTGATGATGATTTTGGAGCCGTTGTCCACACACTCGATTTCCAGCACGTTGCCACTGCGGCTGCATTCCACGTCCAGCTCGCTGGCGTCGCAGGCGTCTTCCAGCGCCGTCTCGATGGCGTTGAGGGTGGCGTCAGCCAGGTCCAGGAATTCCGATTCGGTCATGCTACACTCCAAGGCATTCTAAGATTTCGATGTAATCCGACATTTTATCGTGAAGTCACACTATTCTCCCGCCCGTCGCGCAGCTTTCCTGGCCTCGTCTGCCGCCTGCGCCGCCGCCCTGATGCTGGCCGGCTGTGGCCAGAAGGGGCCGTTGTACATGCCCAAGGTGCCGCCCGACCCGTTTGCGCATACCCAGCCCAAACCGGTCGCGCCGCAGCCGCAGGCCGGCAGCGGTGCGCGCCAGGAGGGTGATGCGACCCCGGCGGCCGGCGCTGCCACGAAATAGCGCAGGCAGGCCGAGCGGTCGTATCGCCCCGGCCTGCACCATGCTCGCTGCATAGCGGCGCCTGGCCCCTTCCGCAGGGCTCGCGCCGGATTCCAACAGTTCAGACTTTCCGGATATCCATGTCCCATTTTTCCTATCGCGATGGCGCCCTGCACACCGAACAGGTGTCGCTGCAGGCACTGGCCGAGCAGTTCGGTACGCCTCTCTATGTCTATTCCAAGGCCGCCCTGGTCGAGAATTTCTCGGCCTATGCCGATGCCTGCCGCCAGGCCGGACGTGCCGACGCCGGCCAAGGCGGAGCGCTGGTGTGCTACTCGGTCAAGTCCAATTCCAACCTGGCGGTGTTGAACCTGCTGGGCCGGCTCGGCTCGGGTTTCGACATCGTCTCCGGCGGTGAACTGCTGCGCGTGGTGGCTGCCGGTGGCGATGCCCGCAAGGTGATCTTCTCGGGCGTGGGCAAGGGCCGCGACGAGATGAAGCTGGCGCTGGAACATGACATCCTCTGCTTCAACGTCGAATCCATCCCCGAGGTGGCGCGCCTGAACGAAGTGGCCGGCGCCCTGGGCAAGCGCGCCCGCATCTCGCTGCGGGTCAATCCCAATGTGGATGCCAAGACTCATCCCTACATCTCCACCGGCCTGAAGGAAAACAAGTTCGGCGTGGCCTACGAGGATGCGCTGAACTGTTACCGTGCCGCCGCCGCCCTGCCCAATATCGAGGTGGTCGGCATCGATTGTCACATCGGTTCGCAATTGCTGGACGACTCGCCCCTGCTGGAAGCGCTGGACAAGATCATCGACATGGTCGATGCGCTGGAAGCCGAAGGCATCGCCATCCACCATCTCGACATCGGCGGCGGCATCGGTATCCGCTATGACGACGAGCAGCCGGTGGCCGTCGGCGACTACCTGGCGCGCGTGTTCGCCCGGGTGGATGCCTGGCGTCAGAAGAAGTACGCCGGCCGGCCGATCCAGGTCCTGTTCGAACCCGGGCGCTCGGTGGTGGGCAATGCCGGCCTGTTGCTGACCGAAGTGCAATACCTCAAGCATGGCGAAGGCAAGAATTTCGCGGTGGTCGACGCCGCCATGAACGATCTGATGCGTCCGGCCATGTATGAAGCCTGGCACGGCGTGAAGACGGTCAAGGAAAACGCCGGCCAGGCGCGCATCTACGACGTGGTCGGCCCGGTCTGCGAATCCGGCGACTGGCTGGCCCGCGCCCGCGAGCTGGCCCTCGCCGAAGGCGATCTGCTGGCCCTGATGTCGGCCGGCGCCTATGGCATGACCATGGCCTCCAACTACAACACCCGCGGTCGCGCCGCCGAAGTGCTGGTCGATGGCGAGCGGGTCCACCTGGTGCGCCAGCGTGAAAAGCCGGCCGATCTGTTTGCCCTGGAAAAGATCGTCGACTGAGATTGTCATTGCCAGTCCGACCAACGGCAGCCCCGGCAACGCGGCTGCCGTTTGTTTTTCAACAGCGTTTCTTGATCGGCCGGCAACACGCGCCGGTGCTGGGCTGCAGATATTTTTTGCAGAGCCGCATTTTTGTTTTGCCTTTCAGAAATTTGGGAGCAAAATAGCCGTCCGTCCATATTACAAACGATGCATACGAACAGGCCTGAGGCGCGAGCTTGACCGTGCCGCCGGAGACCAGGCGCAAACAGGGACGACAGGGAGAACACCATGCCACCGGGACGGTGGTCGGTAGCGCAACACAGGGGAATTCCATGCAAGTCCTGGAACGCACAGAGGGAGATCGCGACAAGCGGGCGCAGCCTGATGGCGCCGCGGGCGGCGGCGCCCATCCACAGTCCATGCCGGGCGCCGCCAGCGCCGAGGATCTCGAAGTCCGCGCCTCGCACCTCACCGCCGCAGCCGTTGCCGCCGCCGCAGTGACGGCCGCCGTGGCCACCGCCGGCGATGCGCCGCAGGAGCCGGTGCCCTCGCCCGCGCAGGCGCGGCCCGAAGCCGCCGCGCGCCCGGTCCCACGCAATCCGCACCAGGACCCTCAGGTCCGCGCCTCCACCCGCGGCGCCCTGCTGGTCTCGCTGTTGACACTGGCCATCATCGGCCTGGCCCTGTGGCTGGGGGCGCAATGGCCGCAACGTTCGCTCAAGCCCATGCTGCCGCAATTGCCTGGCCTGTCCCGCGCCGCCCCGGCGACTGCGGCGCCACCGACCGTGGCCGAGGACAGCCCCCCCCCGGCCACCCTGGAAGCTCCCGGCCCGGATGCCATCGCCCAACTGCAGGAGGAGGCCGACGACAAGGCGCGCCAGCTGGCGCAGCGACGTGCGGCCGCCGAGGCCCGCCACCGCCGCGAAGATGCCGCCCTGGCCCTGCGCGAGCAGCGGCGGCGCGAGGCCGAGGCCCAACTGGCCGCAGCCCGGGCCCAGGCCGAACGTGCCCAGGCCGCGCAAAGCCTGCCGCAGGCCCCGGTCAAGCCGGCCGCGCCTTCCCTGACCGACCAGGTCCGCCAGTGCAGCGCGCTGTCGCTGTTCGCCCGCGAACGCTGCCTGTGGAAGCTGTGCGACGGTCAATGGGGCAAGAACGGCTGCCCTTCCTACGAGCACAGCAGCGAAGGCGCCTGAGCGGCCCTCCTGACACGCCTTATCCCTCGCCCACGCCCCTCTTCCGTCTGACCGCTCCTGCCTCCGCGCCATCGCGCGGCGGCCGGGCGGGAGCAATTCTTGCTTGCTTCAGCAATGACAGCGCATGTGGGCGGGACCGGCTGTGGCCCGCCTGCGACAGATGAAAAGTCTTGTCGCAAGCGGCTTTGCGAACGGTTTTTGCTGCCGGGTTGCCGCTATAATGCGCGTTTTTCTTACCCCCGCTGCAAGGAAAAAGGCATGAATGCACTGCTCTGGTTCGTCGTCCTCTATTGGGTCATCTCGGTGGCCATCGGCCTGTATGCCACCCGATACGTCAAGAGTTCGAAGGACTACGCCGTCGCCGGCCGCTCGCTGCCGATGTCGGTGGTGACCGCGACCGTGTTCGCGACCTGGTTCGGTTCGGAGGCAGTGCTGGGCGTGTCCTCCACCTTCCTCAAGGAGGGCCTGGGCGGCATCGTGGCCGACCCCTTCGGTTCCTCGCTGTGCCTGATCCTGGTCGGCCTGTTCTTCGCCAAGCGCCTGTACCGGATGAACCTGCTGACCATCGGCGACTACTACAAGAAGCGCTTCGGCCGCGCCGCCGAGATGCTGGTGACGATCTGTATCGTGATCTCCTACCTGGGCTGGGTGGCGGCGCAGATCAAGGCCCTGGGCCTGGTCTTCAACGTCGTCTCGGGCGGCTACATCCCGATGCACTGGGGCATGATCATCGGCGCCGGCAGCGTGCTGATCTACACCCTCATGGGGGGCATGTGGGCCGTGGCCATCACCGACTTCCTGCAGATGATCATCGTGGTGGTCGGCATGCTCTACATCGGCTTCGAGGTTTCCGGCATGGTCGGCGGCCCGGGCGTGGTGATCGCCCACGCCGCCGAGGCCGGCAAGTTCAACTTCTGGCCTTCGGCCGAACTCAAGGACGTGCTGTGGTTCTTCGCCGCCTGGATCACCATGATGCTGGGTTCGATCCCGCAGCAGGACGTGTTCCAGCGCGTGATGTCGTCCAAGAACGAGAACGTGGCCCGCAATGCCTCCATCCTGGGCGGCGTGATCTATTTCTTCTTCGTCTTCATCCCCATCTTCCTGGCCTACTCGGCCACGCTGATCGACCCCGCCATGGTGTCGCGCCTGCTGGAGACCGATTCCCAGCTGGTCTTGCCGACCCTGATCATGGAAAAGATGCCGGTGTTCGCCCAGGTGATGTTCTTCGGCGCCCTGTTGTCGGCCATCAAGAGCTGCGCCAGCGCGACCCTGCTGGCCCCTTCGGTGACCTTTACCGAGAACGTGCTCAAGGAAATCCGTCCCTGGAAGAACGATCGTGAATTCCTCTTCACCATGCGCGCCGTGGTGCTGGTCTTCACCGTCGGCGTCACCGCGCTGGCCCTGAACAGCCAGTCCAGCATCTATGAAATGGTCGAGAACGCCTACAAGGTCACGCTGGTGGCCGCCTTCGTCCCGCTGGCCTTCGGCGTCTACTGGCAGCGCGCCACCCGCCAGGGCGCGCTGATGGCCATGGTGCTGGGCCTGCTGTCCTGGATCACGCTGGAATACACCGCCCCCGAAGGCCTGTGGCCGCCACAACTGGCCGGCCTGCTGTTCTCCATCGGCGGGATGGTAGTCGGATCGCTCATGCCCCAGGTGCTGGCACCGGTCGCCCCCATCGTGGCGGCGCCGGCCGAGGGAACGGTCCAGTCCTGACCCCTTCTTGCCCGCCTGAAACGGTCGCCCGGTCTTGCCGCGCGGCCGTTTCTCTTTTTGCGGTAGCGCCAAGAACTGCTGCCGTCAGCGCTGTCAAAGCTAGGCCACTGTCGGGCTTTTCAAACTTATTCGATGTCAAAGTCGCAATAATTCGAGAAGTTCTCGGAACTTATTTGCTTTCCATCAACCTGAAATGACATGACTGAGCAAACTCGCCCCTACGATTTTGCTGCCGATGCATTATTTCTGGACTTCGACGGCACCCTGGTCGAACTGGCGCCACAACCCGAAGAGATCGTGGTGCCGCCAGAACTGATCACGCTGTTGCAGCGATTACAACAAGAATCGGACGGCGCGCTGGCCATCGTCAGCGGCCGCCCCCTGGACCAACTCGATTTCTTCCTGGCACCGCTGCGCCTGCCGGCGGCCGGTGTGCACGGGGCCGAACGGCGTACCGCCGACGGCCGCATCATCCAGCAGCCGGTCCCGGACGTCCATCATCTGCGCCAGCGCCTGCTGCCGCTGGTGCAGTCCAACCCCGGCCTACAGCTGGAGCTCAAGCGCGGTGCCCTGGCGCTGCACTACCGGCATGCCGCCCACCTGGAGCAGCGCTGCGTGGAAACCATGATGGACGCCCTGCGCCACGAGCCCGGCTTTTCCATGCTGCACGGCAAGATGGTGGTGGAAGCCAAGCCGCACATCAACAAGGGCGATGCGGTGGCGGCGTTTCTTCATGAAGCGCCGTTCCGCGG
>NZ_DASQOH010000013.1:0-76694 GCF_035644555.1 Herbaspirillum sp. | reverse complement strand
TCAACCGAACTTGAACAGGATGCCATAGCCGCCACGTGGATATTCCCAGGCCACGTTGCGATGTTCGGTGCAGATCACGCGGCAGGTACCGCATTCCAGGCAGCCATCGGTGGTCAGCAGGATCTGGCCCCCGCCTTCGGCGGTATAGCAACCGGCCGGGCAGCAGGTCAGGCATTGCTGGGTCTTGCATTGATCAGCACACACCGACTGGTTCTTGATAGCGATATGCGGCCGGCCGCTGTCGATCTTGTAGCGGTTCTGGAACAGTTTTTCCTCGACCTTGGACGTGCTCATTCGAAAGCCCTCCACATTTTGTAGGCATCACCCACCAATCCGAATAAGGAGCGCCGCTGGGTGAAGCTGCGCCGGATGTCTCGTTCCTTGGATTTCTTGTCGGTCCCGTCGACCTTGAGCATATGGTGCGCCGCCTGGTTGAGTAGTTCGGGGTAGGTGTTCAGCAAGTGCGGGTTGCGATGGAAGATGCCGGGCAGGGCGCGGTATTTCTTCAGGTCCTTGATGACGAAGCTCTCGTTGAGCGCGGTGCGATAGCGCGCCAGGTTGCGCTCGGTCAGAGGCAGTCCTTCGGCACGCAGGGCAATCACGGTTTCGGCAGCCAGGCGGCCACTGGTCATGGCGAGGTTGGAACCTTCACGATGTACCGCGTTGACGAACATGCCGGAGTCGCCCACCACTATCCAGCCACTGCCATAGAGACAGGGAATGGAATGGTAGCCGCCCTCGGGAATGAGGTGGGCTGCATACTCCTTCATTTCTCCGCCTTCGAGCAGCGGTGCAATGGCCGGATGGGCCTTCATGTCTTCCAGCAGTTGGTAGGGTGAGCATTTCTGCCGTTTGAGGTCGGACAACATGCAGCCCACGCCGATGGTCACTGAGTCGCGGTTGGTGTAGAGAAAGCCGGTACCCATCATGCCCTTGGTGATCTTGCCGACCATCTCGATGACCACGCCGGCATCGCCGCTGACGTTGAAGCGGCTGGCGATCGTTTCCTCCGGCATGAAATGGATTTCCTTGACCGCCAGCGCCACCTCGGCCGGATCGAGTTCGGGGCGAAAGCCGGCTTTGCGGGCCAGCACAGAATTGACGCCATCGGCCAGCACCACGATGTCGGCATAGATCGAGCCGCCCACGCGATCGGTCTGCACGCCCACGACGCGCTGGCCATCCATGAGCAGATCGGTCACCGTGGTCTCGCAGATCAGCAGGGCGCCGGCCTGTTGTACCTTCTGCGAAAACCATTTGTCGAACTGGGCGCGGATGATGGTATAGCGGTTGTAGGGCGGCTTGTTGAAGTCTTCCGAGCGGTAGTGGCCGCCGATGAAGGATTGATCGTCGAGCACCCACATGCGCTGCTCTATGATGTGACGCTCCAGCGGCGCGTCTTCGCGAAAGTCGGGAATGATACGTTCCAGCGCATCCGAGTAGAGGATGGCGCCTTGCACGTTCTTGGAACCGGGATATTCCCCCCGTTCGATCTGCAGCACCTTCAGTCCGGCCTTGGCCATGGTGTAGGCACAGGCATTGCCGGAGGGCCCGGCGCCGACCACGATGGCATCGAATTTCTCAGTCATGCTGTTCTCCCTGTTATGGCTCAGCTCGCCATGCGCATCGTGGCCAGTTGTTGACGGAAGGCCTCGGTCAAGGCCGGCAGGATGGTCATGGCGTTGCCGACGATGCCGTAGCTGGCGAAGTCGAAGATGGGGGCATTGGGATCACTGTTGATGGCAATGATCACGTCAGAATCGGCCATGCCGACACGGTGCTGGATGGCACCTGAGATACCAGCCGCGATATACAGCTTGGGCCGCACGGTCTTGCCGGATTGCCCGACCTGGCGCTCGGCCTGGACCCAGTTGGCTTGCACCACCGGGCGCGTGGCACCCACCTCGGCTCCCAGCACCATGGCCAGGTCCCAGATCAGCTGGAAGTTCTCGGCCCGCTTCATGCCGCGCCCACCCGCCACGATGATGTCGGCAAACGGTAGCTGCGGCTTGTCTTGCTGATTGTCGGGAATGTATTCGAGTACCTTGGTGATGATGTCGCTCTCGACCAGGCACAGCGGGTGTTCGATGATCTTGCCGTGGCGGCTGCGATCGGGTTCCGGCATGGCCATCACGCGCGGTCGCACGGTGGCCATCTGCGGCCGGTAGTTCAGCGTCAGGATGGTACACAGCAGGCTGCCGCCAAAGGTCGGTCGCGACGCCGCCATGCTGCGGTTTTCCATGTCGATTGTCAGTGCGGTGCAGTCGGCGGTCAGGCCGGTCCTGAGTGTGGTGGCGACACTGCCGGCCAGGTCGCGCCCTTGCGCGGTTGCCCCCAACAGGAGGATTTCCGGCTGATAACGGTTGACCAGGTCGGTGAGTCCCTTGGTGAAGGGCTGGTTGCGATAGGCCGACAGGGTGGGGTCAGCCATCAGGTAGCAGGTGTCAGCACCATGGTGGAACGCCTGTTCGCAGAACTGTCGGGTCGCCAGGTCGGGCGCACCCAATACCACGCCCGAGAGCGACACGCCAAGCTGGTCGGCCAGCTTTCGACCCTCGCCCAGCAGCTCCCAGGAGACGGGGTGGACTTCGTCGCGCTCATGTTCGATGAATACCCACACGCCCTGGTAGGCCTTGAGGCGTTCGTCCAGTTCGTATTTTCCCTTGCCGCCTTTGCGCTCTGGAGCAGGCTTCTCTTGGTTCATGCTGTGCCTCGTAGAATCTATGTGGGGTGGATCAAGCAAGCTTCTTGGCAATGGCCTCACCCAGTTTCGGGTGTTGCGTGAAGAGTTTGCCGACCAGGGTGACCGCCAGGTCGCGCGCTTCGTCGCCCTCGGTCGTGATGATCTCGGCGCGGCGGGCATTGGGCTTGGGCGCAAACACCTTGCTCACCACGGTGGGCGAGCCCTTCAGGCCGATCTTGCTGACGTCCTCGATGCCGGCGGCCGCTCGGTCCCAGGTACGGATCGGATGGCGAGCGGCGCGGAACATGTTTTCCATGGTGGCAAAGCGCATTTCGTTGCTGCCTTCGAGCATGGTGATGAGGCAGGGCAGCCGGGTCTGGAGCACCTGCACCCCGCCTTCGGCGCGGCGCTGGATGACGATTTCGCGCGCAATGGGGTCCAGCGACACGATCTTGGAGACATAGGTCAGCAATTGCAGATCAAGCCGCTTGGCGATGCCCGGGCCGACCTGGGCCGTATCGCCGTCGATGGTCTGCTTGCCGGCCAGGACCAGATCGACCGCCTGGTCTTGTGAGATCCGCTGGATGGCGGCCGCCAGCGCATACGAGGTGGCCAGCGTATCGGCACCGGCGAAGGCGCGGTCGGTCACCAGGATGGCATCATCAGCGCCGAAGGAAATGCATTTGCGCAGCGCCGCCTCCGCCTGCGGCGGGCCCATGGTCAGCACCGTCACCCGTCCGCCGACCTGATCCTTGATGCGCAGGGCTTCTTCCAGCGAAAACAGGTCATAGGGGTTGATGATGGCCGGCACGCCCTGGCGCATGATGGTGTTGGTGACCGGATGCACGCGGATCTGGGCGCTATCCGGTACTTGCTTGATACAGACGACGATATGCATGGTGTTCTCCAAAAGGGCAGGCTCAGGCCTTGGCTGGCAGGGACATGCGCAGCATCTCCAGGGATACCGACTTGCCGTGGGCATCCTGGAAAACCTTGAACACTTTCTCCTGTGCCGGCGTGGAATGGACGAAGTCGTCGTAGGCGGCGGCCAGCAGGGCACGCAGCTTCTTGAACATCTCCACTTCGTCCAGATCATCCAGGCCACGCTCCTGCCGCATGTACTGGTAGAAGCGCTTCAAGATGTGCAGGCGATTGACGTTGACGACCGCCTGCTGATAAGGCACGCCGAAGAAATCGAGGAACTCTTCGGCGGCGGACAGTTGTTTCAGTTTTTCGGCCAGGGTCAGCATGACGGGCTCTCTTTCGTAGTTGAGAGGAACACGGACACAGTGCGCGGGAACGGTGAATCGAAGTACTTACATCTGGCTGGCCGCACAGGCGCCGCTTTCCAGGAAAAATCGCGTGAGTTCATCTTCGCTGGGCGCGGTCTTGGCCATCATGGTGTGGTCACGGATGCGCAGGAGCATGGCTTGTGCCTGGCTGTCCGAGAGCAGTATTCCCATCTTGGCGAAGGCATCCTTGACACCGCGCGACCCCGAATGCTTGCCTAGCACGATGTGATGGCTGCGGCCCAGTTCGGCCGGGCTGAAGTGCTCATAGTTGGCCGGGTTCTTGAGCAGGCCGTCCACGTGGATGCCCGATTCATGCGTGAACACTGCTTCGCCGACGATGCTCTTGTTGGGCGCCACCGCCTTGCCGGAGGCCTTGGCCACCAGCCTGGAAATGGCCGGAAGAGAGCGGGTATCGACCTGGGTCTCAATGCCATGCAGATGGCGCAAGCCCATCACCACTTCTTCCAGCGGCGCATTGCCCGCGCGCTCGCCCAGACCGTTGACGGTCGTGTTGACGTGGCTGGCGCCGGCATTGATGGCGGCCAGGGTGTTGGCCGTGGCCAGGCCCAGGTCATTGTGGGCGTGCATTTCAAGTTCGATGTCAATTTCCTGGCGCAACTGGCGGATCACTTCGTAGGTCGCAAAGGGATCGAGCAGCCCCAGCGTATCGGCAAAGCGGAAGCGCCGGGCACCGGCGGCCTGCGCCGTCTCGATCACCCGCAACAGGAAGTCCGGGTCGGCGCGGGAGGAATCCTCGCCACCGAGGCAAACCTCCATGCCCAGGTCCAGTGCCTTGGGCAGGAAATGCCGGATCTGCGCCAGCACCCAGTTGCGGTCGCGTTGCAGCTTGTGCTGGATATGGATGTCCGACACCGGCATGGAAAGATTGACGATATCGGCGTTGCAGCGCGCAGCGGCGGCCAGGTCGGCCTCGCACATGCGGCCCCATACCATGGTCTTGCTGCGCAGAGGCAGGGCGGCGATGGCCTGGATGACCTCGATTTCGGCCTCGCCCATGATGGGAATACCGATTTCCATCTCTGGGACGCCGATCTCATCGAGGGCGCGCGCGATGGCGATTTTTTCTTCCGCGGTGAAGGCAACACCGGCAGTCTGTTCGCCGTCGCGCAGGGTAGTGTCATTGATTGTGACCATCTCGGATTCTCCGGCAATGCGATACGAAAAATGTTTTCTGATCTTGATTTAGCAATTCATGTGCCAATGAGATTTGCAGAATAAATTCCTTGAAAATCAATGTGATAAGTGAATCGCCTGGTGTTTTTCGGTAGTCCGTGGTCCTTGTCACTTTTGTCGTGTTTGTCGTGTCTTGTCCGGCCTTGCCGCCCCGGCACATCGCGCAGTCCTCAGTCCCGTTCGCGTGCCAGATTGACGGTGTAGAGGGGCAGTTCGATCACCAGGTCCTGCTGTCTCAGGACCACCTGGCACGCCAGGCGCGACTGCACGTTCAAGCCCCAGGCGCGCCCCAGTTGGTCTTCCTCGTCATCGCTGGCCGGCGCAAGAGAGTCGAAGCCTTCATGGACGATCACATGGCAGGTGGAACAGGCACAGGATTTTTCGCAGGCGTGCTCCAGTGCGATCCCGTTCTTGAGCAAGGCATCGCACAGAAACTGGCCGCTGCGCGCATCGAAGCTGCTGCCTTCGGCGCACAGTACGGGGTGGGGACGAACGGTGATGTGCGGCATGGCAGCTCCCGATGTGGCCGGGATGGCCCCGGTCAGGGTTGGAACATCAAGTCATGAGCCCAAGTCGATGGCCTCCAGGCGCTGCCCGGAAAGAGCCTGCGACACACTGGCATTCATGCGCCGGGCGGCGAATTCCTGGGTGGCCTGGTTCAGGGCATCGCAAGCGCTATCGAGCGCAGCGATGTTGTCGTCAGTGGCTTCGCGTGCGGTCTCGATCAGTTCCGTCAGGGCATACAGGTGCTGGCGGATGTACGCCTGTTCAGTGGCGCTGAGCAGGCTGTGGCCGTCGAGCTTGAGGGCAGCATCGGTGGCGTCGGCCACTTGGCGTGCATTGACCTGGGCTTCACGCAGCGTGCGCATCTTCATGTCATCGGTGGCGTACCCTGCGGCTTCGGAGAGCACACGGGCGATGTTGGCGTCATCCAGTCCATAGGAGGGCTTGACGGTGACGGCCGCTTCTACGCCGGTGCTTTGTTCGCGTGCCGAGACCGACAGCAGTCCGTCGGCATCGATCTGGAAGGTCACGCGGATACGGGCCGCACCCGCCACCATCGGAGGAATGCCGCGCAGCTCGAGGCGCGCCAGGGAGCGGCAGTCGGCCACCAGTTCCCGTTCGCCTTGCAGCACGTGCACACTCATGGCGGTCTGGCCATCCTTGAAGGTGGTAAATTCCTGCGCCCGTGCCACCGGAATGGTGGAGTTGCGCGGGATGATCTTTTCCACCAGCCCCCCCATGGTTTCCAGCCCAAGCGAGAGCGGACAGACGTCCAGCAGTAGCCAGTCGCTTTGTTGGCGATTGCCGGCCAGGACATTGGCCTGCATGGCCGCGCCCAGCGCCACGACCTGGTCCGGATCGAGATCGGTCAAGGGAGGCTGGCCGAAGAAGTTGGCCACGGCGGCGCGCACCTGGGGCATCCGGGTCGATCCACCGACCAGGACCACCCCGTCGATCTCGGACACGCCCAGTCCCGCGTCGCGCAATGCCTTGCGGGTGGGCAGCAGAGTGCGGGCCAGCAAGTCCCGGCTGATGGAGGCAAATACCTCGCGGGTCAACGACAGGTGCACGGCATGACCCGACGACAGGCTCAGCTCAATGGTCGCGCTGGGCTCCCGGCTCAGGGTTTCCTTCGCGTGCCGCGCAGCAGTGAGCAGGCGGCGGGTATCTTGCGTGGTGAGCTCTGCGCTTGCCAGCTGGCGCTGGTTGAGGATCCAGTCATGGATGCAGCGATCGAAGTCATCGCCACCCAGGGCGCCGTCCCCATTGGTGGCCAGCACTTCAAAGACCCCGCGCGAGAGCTTGAGGATGGAAATGTCAAAGGTGCCGCCACCCAGGTCATAGATAGCGAACACGCCCTCGGCAGCCTGGTCGAGGCCATAGGCAATGGCCGCCGCCGTGGGCTCATTGAGCAGCCGCAGCACAGTCAGGCCGGCCAGGCGCGCTGCATCCTTGGTGGCCTGGCGCTGGGCGTCGTCGAAGTAGGCCGGCACCGTGATCACCGCGCCGCTCAGTTCGCCACCCAGCGAGGCTTCGGCCCGCTGGCGCAATACCCGCAGAATGTCGGCCGATACATCGATGGGTGTCTTGATGCCCGCAGCGGTGTCGATCTGGACCAGCCCGGGCTTGTCGATGAAGGCGTAGGGCATGTCAGCGCTGCTGCCTGTGCTGATATCAGCGCGGTCACGTCCCATCAGGCGCTTGATGGAGGACAAGGTATTGCGCGGATCATCGCTCTGTGCGGCCTTGGCTGCATGGCCGACGATGGCCGGTGGTCGCTCTGCCGGCTGCAGGGAATGGGTCGGCAGATAGCGTACCACCGAGGGCAGCAGTGCCTGCCCGGCCTCATCCGGCAGGACGCGGGCCTGGCCCGATTGGACCGTGGCCACCAGCGAATTGGTGGTGCCCAGGTCGATGCCCACGGCCAGCCGGTGCTGGTGCGGTGCCGTGCTGCGGCCAGGTTCGGCGATCTGGAGCAGGGACATGGCCTAGACCGCGAAGCTTTCACCGCAGCCGCACTGATTCCTGGCGTTGGGATTGTTGAACTTGAAGCCCTCGTTGAGCCCTTCGCGCACGAAGTCCAGCTCGGTGCCATCCAGGTAGGGCAGGCTCTTGGGATCGATCAGCACGGTCACGCCATGGCTTTCGAAGCGCACATCCTGCGGCTCGGCGACATCGGCATATTCGAGCGCGTAAGCCATGCCGGAGCAGCCGCTGGTCTTGACTGCCAGGCGCAAGCCGACAGCGCTGCGCTTGGCCAGGAAGGCGTGTACGCGGCGCGCGGCGTTTTCAGTGAGGGTGATGCTCATCGCCTTACCTCCTCAGACCGAGAATGAACTGCCGCAGCCACAGGTGGTGGTGGCATTGGGATTTTTGATGATGAAGCGGGAGCCTTCCAGGCCTTCTTCGTAGCCGATCTCGGCGCCATTGAGGTATTGCATGCTCATGGCATCGACCAGCAGCGAGACACCGTTGCGCTCGATGCAGAAGTCGTCTTCGTTGACGGCATCATCGAAGGCAAAGCCATACTCGAAGCCGGAGCAGCCGCCGCCGCTCACGTAGATGCGCAGCTTGAGCTCGGTATTGCCTTCTTCGCTGATCAATTCGCTGACCTTGGCCACGGCCGAGTCGGTAAAGATGAGAGGGGCGTCGGCGGTGATGGTGTCGGTATCGGACATGATGGACCTTCAGGAGATGAGGATGGGAACCGGCCGTGCAGTCTTAGTCGGCGATGGGAGCACAGACCGGATATTGCTTGGGGGCCGGTGCCGCCTGCTGGGCCTCAGGCGTGGCGTCATGCCGGCTGCGATAATCCGCCACCGCGGCCTTGATGGCATCTTCGGCCAGGATGGAGCAGTGGATCTTCACCGGCGGCAAGGCCAGTTCGTCGGCGATGGCAGTGTTCTTGATGTCCAGTGCCTGGTCCAGCGTGCGTCCCTTGAGCCACTCGGTCACCAGGGAGGATGATGCGATGGCCGAGCCGCAGCCGTAGGTCTTGAACCTGGCGTCTTCGATGATGCCGTTGTGATCGACCTTGATCTGCAGCTTCATCACGTCGCCACAGGCGGGCGCACCGACCATGCCGGTGGCCACACTGGTGTCGTCCTTGTCGAAGCTGCCGACGTTGCGGGGGTTTTCGTAGTGATCCATCAGTTTGTCGCTGTAAGCCATGATGTGCTCCTTGTCAGTGTGCAGCCCATTGCACCGTGGAGAGGTCAATTCCGTCCTTGTACATATCCCACAGCGGTGAAAGTGCGCGCAGCTTGCCGACCTTTTCACGGATCACGTTCACGGTGAAATCGATTTCCTCGACGGTGGTGAAGCGGCCGATGGAAAAGCGGATTGAGCTGTGCGCCAGTTCGTCCGACAGGCCCAGGGCGCGCAGGACATAGGAAGGTTCCAGGCTAGCCGAGGTACAGGCCGACCCGGAAGACACCGCCACATCCTTGATAGCCATGAGCAGCGATTCGCCCTCGACATAGTTGAAACTGATATTGAGGTTGTGCGGCACGCGACGCTCCAGGTCGCCATTGATGAAACATTCCTCTATATCGGCAAAACCTGTGTGCAGGCGGTCGCGCAGCATGCGGATGCGTTCGTTCTCGGTGCCCATGGCCAAGCGTGCCAGTTCGAAGGCTTCGCCCATGCCGACGATCTGGTGGGTGGCCAGGGTGCCCGAGCGCAGGCCGCGTTCATGCCCGCCGCCATGCATCTGCGCCTCCAGCCGAACGCGCGGCTTGCGTCCCACGTACAAGGCGCCGACGCCCTTGGGGCCATAGGTTTTGTGGGCCGAGAAGGACATCAGGTCGACCCTGAGGCGGGCCAGGTCGATGGCCACCTTACCGGTGGCCTGGGCGGCATCCACGTGCAGGAGCACGCCGCGCGCGCGGCAGATGTCGCCCAATGCGGCGATATCCTGAATCACGCCTATCTCGTTATTGACGTACATCACCGAGGCCAGGATGGTATCGGGCCGCAAGGCTGCTTCGAAGCTTGCCAGGTCGAGCAGGCCGTCGCTGCCGACCTCCAGGTAGGTCACATCAAAACCGCGGCGTTCCAGCTCACGCATTGTGTCGAGCACGGCCTTGTGTTCGGTCTTGACGGTGATGAGGTGGCGGCCCTTGCTACGCAGGAATTCAGCGGCACCTTTGATGGCCAGGTTGTTGGATTCGGTGGCGCCGGAGGTCCAGATGATTTCGCGCGCGTCGGCGTTGACCATCGCGGCGACTTGCTCGCGTGCATGTTCGACCGCCGCTTCGGCGGCCCAGCCGAAGCTGTGCGAGCGGCTGGCTGGGTTGCCCGGAATATCGGTCAGATAGGGAATCATTTTTTGAGCAACGCGCGGATCGACCGGGGTGGTCGCCGAATAATCGAGGTAGATCGGTAGTGATAATGAGGAGTGCATGGTGGGCTCCGGCAAACTGTGTGGGAGAACGGGTCTGTGCCTCGCTACGATATCGGCTTCAGCAAAGAGCATGCCATGCAAATAAATTCCATTAACCTTTTGAATTAAAAGGAGAAATTTTATTTTTTGCGGCCATTTATCTGCTTGCGGGATTGTCGCTTTTGTTGGATTCGTGACGATAGGGACGCCGATTTTGTTTCTTATGCGACGGGAGATTCAGCCCCGGAAAAGCGTGGATTTGCGGCAGAGATCGCAGCAATATCGGTATGGCTCACCGCTGAAACAGTCAAATTGTTGGTTTACTCGCGGAATTGACCCTCTCCGATCCGCTTAGCTCGATGCGCAGAGTCGATAGCACCTCTGGCCTCTATTCTGTGGACAGTGGCGACTCCCTCGCGCGCGCCCATGGTAGAAATGGCTTGTTCCCCCTTGACCGGGAACACTGTAGATTTGCATTGAAAACTGACCCACTTTTTGCTGGGATTTTGGCATCGAAAATTGACCCACGTTTGAGACACAATCTTTGGATGCATACGCATTCAAACTTTCAACGTGGCTAAAAACGGAATCCACTAAATCTAGAATGCAAAAACGCAGCCTCAGGCAGATGCATGCAGACCTACGTGTGCCCGGATTCGAGGGTCCATATGATCGTGTTGCAGCGTTTGCTAGGCAGTGGAAAGTGGATCAGTTAGACCGGGTCAGTTCTGCGAGCAAAGGAACACCCGTGTCCCTCGCAGTGCAAGAACTGCGGCATTGGTATGGTGGATTATCACGACAAAGAAAAGGTCGAATATTCGCACAATGCTATCGCTTGCCTGGCCAAGAAAGATCAGCTTGTGAGAGCCAAAGAGCCTGGCCTGGTGGTCGCAACTTTCAAACGGGTAATCTGGAAGAGCCGTGAGGTCTTGGACGTCCTCGTAGAAAACGTAAGCAGTCGTGAAAAGGCAGGTGACGTGTCATGCGCTATCTGCCTTTTCCAAAACTGATCACGATATAGACCAGTTCGGGATTGCCTCGAGGTATGGGATCCGCATTAGGGGCCAACGTTAAGGGTTGATTTGCTAGAGAAATTGACCCATTGTGATTTGGTCGGTCCCAAGTCTTCCCCCAATGTTTTTTTGAGGCTCTCTATCGACTGGTAACAGCACGCTGCCGGCATTGGCAAAACGCAGCGCTGAGCGGGTAGTACAATTCTTTCCGCACTCTGCAGATTGAAACTTGCCCTCGTGTCGAGGGGCCGGAAGATGTGAGCGCCAATGGAGTGCCTTAGTATCGGGCGCACCGGCGTTTGATCATGCTTGAAACAGGCAACAGGAACAGGATTCGGATGGACACTACCTGGCTGGAAGATTTTGTAGCGGCAAATCGGGAAGGCAGCTTCTCGCGCGCCGCGGAAGAACGTGCGATCAGCCAGCCTGCCTTCAGCAGGCGGATCCGCTGCCTGGAGGAGTGGGTGGGTGCAGCGCTGTTTGACCGCAGTGCACGTACCGTGCAGCTCACACCGGCCGGTGAACGCTTGAAGCCATTTGCCGAAGAGATATTGCGCCAGCTGGAAACGGGCCGCAAGGATGCACTGAGCGCGACCCAGGCGACCAGCGAGAAGCTCTTTTTTGCGGCCACGCATTCGCTGTCGCTGACTTTCTTCCCGCCGTGGCTGGGTACGCTCGAAAGGGAAGAACCGCTGATGTCGACGATCCAGTTGACGGCCGACAGCATGCAAGGATGTGAGCGGCTGATGATCGACGGGCAAGCGCAGTTTTTGCTGTGCCACCATCATCGCGCCGCCTCCAGCCTGCTCTCTGCCGACCGCTTCAAGTCAGTCATGCTGGGCGAAGATGTACTGGTGCCGGTGGCTGCGCCCACCCTCGCTGGCGACCCACTGTCGAAAGGCCCCTTCCTGGCCTATGCCGAATCATCGGGCATGGGGAGAATATTGCGTGCGGCGTGGGAAGAGAAAGGCCAGGCACCGCTGGCGGAGGCCGTCTTCACCTCACATATGGCGACCGTGCTGGTGATGATGGCGCGCGATGGGCGGGGCGTCGCGTGGTCCCCATTGAGCCTGGTGCAGGAGGACCTGCAATCTGGCCGGCTGGTGAAGCTGGGTGAGGCCAGCGATGAGGTGCGGATAGAAATACACCTGTTCCGGCCACGCGTGCGGCAGCTCAGGGCTGCCGAACGCTTTTGGGAACGCGCGCTGGAACGTGCGGCTCAGGCGCCGAGGAACTGATGCAGCTCCTCCAGGACCTCCTGCGGAGACTCTTCCTGTAGGGTATGTCCGCAATCGAGTGCGCGGCCGCTGACCTGGTCGGCTTTTTCGCGCCAGGTCTGCAACACGTCGTAGAGCTGTCCTACGGTTCCCCTCTTTCCCCACAGGGCCAGCACCGGCACTGAGATCCGATTCGTCTTGTCTTCGTCATCGTGCTGCAGGTCGATGCCGGCAGCGGCGCGATAGTCTTCGCAGATGGCGTGACGGGTTCTCGGATCGAGATAGCAGCGAAGATATTCCTCAAAGGCCGCCGCCTCTGTCGCACCGGCGATCTTGTTCTGTCCGTCGATGTGCTTGCGTAGGAAGAATTCCGGATCGGCATCGATGAGGCGTTCGGGCAGTGGATAGGGCTGGATGAGGAAGAACCACCAGAAATAGCGCGTGGCAAATTCCTTGTCCGTGCGCGCGTACATGGTCGTCGTCGGTGCGATATCGAACAAGGCAACGCGGGAAACCGCTTGCGGATAGTCCAGCGCCATGCGGTGCGCAACCCGTGCCCCCCGGTCATGACCGACCACCGCAAAGTGCCGATGCCCCAGCGCCTGCATCAGCTGCACCAGGTCGGTCGCCATCGCGCGCTTGGAATAATTGACGTGTCCGGCTCCGCCTTCGGGCTTGTCGCTGTCTCCATAGCCGCGCAGGTCGGCGGTCACGACGGTGTAGCGCCTGGCCAGTTCGGGGGCGATCTTGCGCCAGGTGACATGGGTCTGAGGATGGCCATGGATCAACAGCAAGGCCGGTCCGGCGCCGGCGATGGCGAAGCGGATCCGGATGTTCTCGGCGCTCGTGAAGTCCTGCAGTGAAAATCCCTGCAGGAACGGCGATTGCCCGATCGGGGTGAAATGTCCCGAAGTCTCTACACTCAACGAAACCATGGATTGTCCTTGAAATGCTTGTCTTGAAATGCCTGAATCTGATCACGCCAGGCCAGCGTCTGGCCGATCCCATCGAGTCCCTGCAACAGCGCAGTCTTGCGCATCGGGTCAATAGCGAAGCTTAGTTCAAAATCCGGTCCACTGATGGTTTGCAGCTGCAGGTCCACCGTCACCACGTTCAGGCCAGCTTGATCAGCAAGTTGCATGATGCAACTAAGCTCTTCTTGCTTGAGCGTGATCGTCAGCAGCCCGTTGCGTGCACAGTTGTCGGAGAAGATGCCCGCGAAGGAAGTCCCGAACAGGGCACGTACGCCATACTGCATGAGCCCCCACACTGCGTGTTCGCGGCTGGAACCGCAGCCGAAATTGTCGCCCACCACCAGGAATCGGGCATTTCTCCAGCTGGGCTGGTTGAGGATGAACTCCGGTCGCTCCTGGCCTGCGGAGTCGAAGCGCAGTTCGTGGAAGAGGCCACGCTCCAGGCCCCGGCGATCGATGCCTTTGAGGAATTGCTTGGGCATGATCACGTCGGTGTCGATATTGGCGGCATGCAGCGGAGCCACGATGCCTTGGACAATGGAAAACGCTTGCATCAGATACTCCCGGGATAGTGACGTGCATCGACCAGATGGCCTGCCAGTGCGGCGGCGGCGACCATGGCCGGGCTCATCAGGTGGGTACGGCCGCCGCTGCCTTGCCGGCCTTCGAAATTACGGTTGGTGCTGGAAGCACAGCGCTCGCCGCTGGCCAGGATGTCGTCATTCATGGCCAGGCACATCGAGCATCCGGATTGGCGCCACTCGAATCCGGCGTTCATGAAAATCCGGTCCAGCCCCTCCTGCTCGGCCTGCCGCCGTACCGAGCTGGAGCCTGGCACGACCATGGCGAAGACGCCGGCTGCGATCTTGCGCTCACCAATGACGCGCGCCGCATCGCGCAAGTCTTCGATGCGGGCATTGGTGCAGGAGCCGATGAAGGCGCGCTGGATCGAGATCGAACTGGCCGGCTGGCCTGCCTGCAAGCCCATATAGTCCAGCGCGCGCTGCATGCCCTGCCGGCGCACAGGATCGGCTTCCCGGGCCGGGTCCGGAATGTTGTCGCTGATGCGCACCGCCTGATCCGGACTGGTGCCCCAGGTCACCATCGGGACCAGGTCGGCCGCGTGCAAATGCACCTCGGCATCGAATACCGCGTCCTCGTCGCTGGCCAGCGTCTTCCATGAAGCAAGCGCTGCGTCCCACAGCGCATCCTTGGGGGCACGGGGACGTCCCTGCAGGTAGGCGATCACCTTGTCGTCGGGTGCCATGAGCGCACCGCGCGCGCCGCATTCCACCGCCATGTTGCAGATGGTCATGCGTGCCTCGACGCTGAGTGCGTCGATGGCAGTGCCCCGGAACTCGATGGCATAACCCGTCGCGCCGGCGGCACCGATCTTTTCGATCAGCGCCATGATGATGTCCTTGGAGGTCACGCCCGGCGGCAGCAGGCCGTCGACGGTGACCCGCATGCTCTTCAGGCGCCGGTAGACCAGCGTCTGGGTCGCCAGATAGTGCTCGATGTCCGAGGTGCCGATGCCAAAGCCAAGGCAGCCGAAGGCGCCATAGGTCGTGGTGTGGCTATCCCCGGCGGCGATCACCATGCCGGGCAGCACCAGCCCGATTTCGGGCATCACCACATGCTCGATCCCCTGCAGCGGATGCAGCACGTCGAACAGTTCGATGCCGAATTGCGCGCAGTTCTCGGCGAAGTAAGCCGTCTGGCGGGCGGCGCCAGGATCGGGCATCAGAGCGCTGCGGCGGGCTGCGGTCGGATTGACGTGGTCGACCGTGCCCAGCGCTGCCTCTGGCCGCCACACCGGCCGCTGCGCCTGTCGCAGACCGGTAAAGGCCTGCGGCGAGGTGTATTCGTTGAGCACCGTCCTGTCGATGTAGAGCAGCACCTGACGGGCCTCCTCGTCGAGGACCCGAACCAGGTGACTGTCGATCAATTTGTTGTAGAGCGTCTTGCCCATGTCATTTTCCTTGCACTAGATGGACTGCGAACCTGGAAAAGTCTAATCAGGTCGGCTCCTGGCCTCCAATGCAAATAGTGGATAGGTGTATTGAATAAACGAAATTGATTCGGCGGCGCGCGCGCCTTAGCCTAAGCGCCGATCCACCTTGCCGTCCGGACCATCAGAAAAATCAATTGGAGACCATCAACAATGATCATCAGGAAACTGTACGTACAGGTGCTGCTTGCCGTCATCGCGGGAGCAGCGCTGGGCTATTTTTCTCCCCATGTTGGCACCGAGCTGAAGGTGCTCAGTGACATCTTCATCAGGATGATAAAAATGGTCCTGGCCCCCGTGATCTTCTGCACGGTCGTGCTGGGCATCGCCAAGATGGAAAACATGAAGGAACTCGGTCGCGTGGGGGTGAAGGCCCTGGCGTACTTCGAGGTCGCCTCTACCGTCGCGCTCCTGTTCGGCCTGCTGGTGGTCAATATCGTCAGACCCGGCGCGGGCATGAATGTCGACGCCGCGCGCCTGAATGCGTCCGCAGTGAGCCAGTACACCGCCGCGGCCACCAAGCAGGACGGCATCATCGGCTTCATCGTCAACGCCGTACCGCAAAGCATCGTGGAAGCCTTTGCCAAGGGCGATATCCTGCAGATTCTTTTCTTCGGTGTCTTGCTGGGTATCGCCCTGTCCCAGATCGGACCGGTGGCAGGACCTGCCGTGGCTTTCATGGAAAGCTTCCTGGCCGGCGTGTTCAAGGTGGTCTCGATGGTGATGCGGGTGGCACCCTTGGGCGCATTCGGCGCCATGGCCTTCACCATTGGCGCCTATGGCATCGGCAGCATGCTGGCCTTGGGCAAGGTGCTCCTGTGCGTCTACCTCAGCTGCTTGTTGTTCGTGCTGCTTGGATTCGGACTGGTTGCGCGTCTGAGCGGCTTCTCTCTGTGGAAATTCCTGAAGTTCATCCGCGATGAGATCTTTACCGTGGCAGGGACCTGCTCTTCGGAATCCGTACTGCCGCAGCTCATGCGCAAGCTGGAATCGGCCGGCGTTCCGAAACCGGTGGTAGGCCTGGTCGTACCGGGAGGCTTGAGCTTCAATGCCGACGGCAGTGCGATCTACTTTTCGATTGCCGCCATCTTCATTGCGCAAGCGACCAACACGCCCTTGTCGCTGCTGGAGCAATTGACGATCCTGGGCGTGCTGATGCTCGCCTCCAAGGGCTCTGCCGGTGTGGCCGGCGCAGGCTTCATCACGCTGGCGGCCACACTGGCCTCGATGCATGCCATTCCTGTCTCCGGCCTGGTGCTCTTGCTCGGTGTCGACCGCTTCATGGCGGAGGCGCGCTCGGTCACCAACACGATCGGCAATGCCATCGGCGCAGTCGCCGTGGCGGCGTGGGAGAAATGCCTGGACCGCGATCAGCTGGCCCGGGCATTGAATGGCCAGGCTGATGGCACGGCCATCTCGCCAGCGCGCGTGGATGCCGGCCAGGAAACCGACATCCACGCTGTGCAGCCCTTCGGTCACTGAGAACTACCTAACAAACAGGAATGAGATCATGAGAAAAAACGCATTCACCACCTTGACCATGACCGGCATGGGCCTGGCCGCAATGGCCGGGGCGCAGGCGCAAAGCAGTGTCACCGTCTACGGGATCATTGACACCAGCCTGACCTACACCAGCAAGGTGGGTGCCGGCAACGGCAGCCGCTTGAGCATCGATTCGGGCGACCTGGCGACTTCCCGCGTCGGTTTCAAAGGCATGGAAGACCTGGGTGGAGGCTTGTCGGCTCTCTTTCATCTGGAGAACGGCTTCAATGCCGATAACGGATCACTGGGCACAGCCGATACCTTGTTTGACCGCAAGTCGGTGGTTGGCCTCAGCGGCAGTTTCGGTACGGTGACCATCGGTCGCCAGACGGATTACCTGGAAGACATCGGCGCCAGGTACACGTCGGCGCAGACCTTTGGCGGCAACGGGGTCAAAGGCGGACACTTCAACAATCTCGACCGGACTGCAGGCGGCGCCCGTACCAGCAATTCGGTGCGTTACGATACGGCCAAGCTGAGCGGCTTTACCGGCAGCCTTTTCTATGGATTCGGTGAGGTGGCGGGCAAGACATCTGCCGGCCAGGCTTTCGGTGTGGCCGCCAACTATGCGGCGGGCGCATTCGGGATGGGGGCCGGGTACTATCAAAGCAAGTTGGCGGCCGATGCGTTGCCCGCGCGCGCAGGTGAACCCAATCTGAAGACCTTCACGATCGGTACCAGCTACCAGTTCGGCCCGGCCAAGCTGTACGCCGCATGGTCGCAATCGAGGCAACCGACAGCGCCCGTCGTTTCCTCCACGGGCCTGGTCAATATCACCACTGCCACCAAGGCAAACGTCTTCGATGCCGGGGTGAGCTATGCCGTCACCGGCAACTTCTTCTTGCTGGGCAGCGCGATCCATGACCGCGCCGACGTCAAACGCGTGACTGCGGGCAAGACCAGGGTCTCGACCACGCAGCTCAATGTGGGCGTGGACTACTACCTGTCCAAACGCACCGACCTCTACGCGCTTTATACCCACCAGCGTGCCAATGGTGTCATCAATCCGGGTGTCGTCAATGCGGCGTACTCATCCTCGCCAGCTGACGACAGTTCGCAGAACGTGTTGCGCCTGGGCGTTCGGCACAAGTTCTGAAACGCGGATGCGCAGGTCGGTGCTGGCAGCCTGATCGGATCATCCGCCCAGGCTGCCGATTCAGCGTGCCTTCTGAAATTCATGCGCGGTATCGGCCTGGCGGCCTGCAGAGCTGGCAGCGTCGCCGCCAGCTTTCCGATACGGAAAACCCAGATGAAAACACGTCAGACCACCGCCACTCTCCACCCGGCAGCGTCCACCATGCAACTGCATGATGGAACGCACGATGGACAGGCCCAGTCCCCTGGACTGGCTTGAGTGCTGGTGCGAGGGATCCTCCTGGAAAAATCGGTCGAAGATATTTTTCATATCCGCACTGTCAATATCTGGCCCGTGATTGAGGAACTTGATCGACGTGCCTGATGAATGGGCTTGCGCACTCAGCGCGATGGCCTCCCCTGCATGCCTTCCAGGCCGCGACCGTGGTCCTGGCTGTCTTGATGGCCTCGCCTATGGGTTGCTGTACGGCATAGTAGGGTTCTGCTTAGGCCTTTGGCAGGTCACCCGCAAAATCCTTGACGAAGGCCTCTTCGCTGAGGCTGCCGCAGCAGTCGGCCGACCATTTCAATCCAGTACCCGCAGGGGCTGGCGGATAGCGCCGGGTCAAGGGGGGACAGTCTTCGCCAGCCTCGGGAGTACGCGCTGCGATATAGACCAGTCCCTTGACCTTCGGTGCGTCGCCGGCCTGGCATGATGACCATGCCGCCATAAGAGTGGCCCACCAGAATCACCGGACCATCCTGCTGGGCCAGTACGCCGTTGACTACGGCCACGTCGTCGTCCAGGGAAGTCGTAGGATTTTGCACCGCAGTCACATGCAGACCTTTGGCTTGCAGGAGCGGGATGACCCTGGACCAGCTGGAGCCGTCGGAAAACAAGCCGTGCACCAGGACGATGTTCTTCACCGGTTCGGCAGAAGCGGCTTCGGCGGCATAGGCTGCGGGCATGGCTGTAGCGCCAATCGGGCCGCAGGCCAGATACAGGGAGAGTGCGATCGAACGGGGTGTCATCAGAACTCCTTGGGAAATATGAGAGAGCAGCCACTCCAGATCGCCGGGGGAGACAAAACGATGACGTACCCATTACAAAACAATGACAGTTTCAGGCAATGCCGTGACCCTGCTTGCACGGGCGATCTGCGACGGCGCTTCGGCCTGGGTTACGTGCCGTCGCGAGACAACATGCAACGAGCTTGAGGCAGCGTCGGCGCCACAAAGATCAATGCGCTCTACGACTTGTATTTCCGCTTCAGGATGGCAATCAATCGCTGCGTGGCAGGGGAGAGATACACGCCGCGGCGATACGTGACGCCCATCGGCCGGTGCATGGTGGTTTCCTTGAGGACGAATTCCTTGAGCTCCTTGTGCCCTGATTTGAAGTTCAATCTTGACGCAAAGCCCAACAAATTGGTGCGTTCAATCAACGGCAAGATCATATTGAGAACGGTCGGTTCAATTTGAACGGTCGGCCTGGGAAGGTGGTTTCTGTCGAACACGTTATTGAGCCATTGGCGGCTCAGGACCGATTCCGCAGGAAGCACCCAGTGATATTCGAGCAGGGTACGTAGCGACCTTTTTTTCTTGAAGATCGGATGATTCGCGCGCGCCATCACCACCATCTGGTCCTGGATGATCACTTCCGTTTCAAAGTCTTCCTCGGTCTTGAGCAAGGGGCCCAGCACGATATCGAGTTCGCCTGCACGCAGCCCCTCATGCAGAGCATCATTCATGGCCACTTTTAATTCAATGGTCACGTTGGCTGCCTCTGCAAGAAGATCTTCGCAGACGGACGGAAGAATGTGCTCGGCCAGCGTCGGTATGCACCCCAGGCGGATCTTGCCCGCCTTGCCGGATGCATAGTCGCTGATTTCCCTGGTCGTGTCGTCCATCATCTGCCCAAGTTTTCGTGCACGTACCAGCAGGGCATGGCCAACCGAGGTCAGTTGAATCCCTCTGCCCACGCGGGCAAACAGCGGCGCGCCCAGTTGTTCTTCTATCCGGTGAATGCACTTTGTCAGTGCCGGCTGAGATTTATAGAGCCTCTCCGCTGCTCTGCCCATGTGACATTCTTCGGCGATTACTTCGAAATATTTCAGATCTCTGTAGTCCATGATTGATTACCAAAAGTAATTGGTTATGAAACAAAAAGAAAATATACATTAAAAAAGTCAGCGCGTAGACTCCTCCAAAAATCAAGAAACCGGGCATCGATGGCCCAAAAAAATTCGGAGACAGTGACTTTGAAAACGACTCAGACACGACGTGATTTCCTGTTCCAGTCGGGCGCAGTGCTGGCCAGCCTGGCAACGGCCGGGACCGTGCCTGCGGCCATGGCGGCTGACGCGGCGTTTCCCCATTCGAGCGGGCAAGAGCGCGCCAGCCGCAGCCTCCCCGCCAATGCCTGTGATTGCCACATGCATATCTACGACGACCGGTTTGCTCCCGTACCCGGCGCGCGCTTGGCCCACCCCGCAGCGACGGTCGCCATGTATCGCCAGATCCAGAAGCGAAACGGAACGACCCGCACCGTGGTGGTCACTCCGTCGGCGTATGGTACGGACAACAGCTGCACCTTGGATGCGCTGGCGCAGCTTGGTGCCGATGCACGTGGGGTGGCCGTAGTGGCCAAGGACGTGAGCGATGGCGAGCTGGCCCGCCTGGATCAGGCCGGCATCAAGGGCCTGCGCTTCAACGTGGCGATCACCTCAGTGATGACGCCGGACATGATCGAGCCGATGGCACGCCGGATCGCCCCCCTGGGCTGGCACCTGCAGCTGAACATGTCCAATGACGACCTGCTCGCCCACCGTGACATGCTGTCCAGGCTACCAGTGCCCATCGTGTTCGACCACTTTGCAAAGATTCCGGTCCAGGACAGCGCGTCGCACCCGGTGTTCAAGTTCGTCACCGAACTGCTGGCGGAAAAGTGCGCCTACATCAAGCTCTCCGGGGCCTACCTGGTCAGCAAGATCGGCGCGCCCGGCTACGGCGACGTGGCCCCGTTGGCGAGAAAGCTGGTCGACCTGGCGCCCACGCAGGTTCTGTGGGGCAGCGACTGGCCACATCCGACCGAACAGCACAAGCCGGACGACGCCGCGCTGGTGGACATGATGGTCCACTGGGCCGGCTCCCGGGAAAAACTCCAGGCACTGTTGGTCGACAACCCGGCGCGCCTGTATCACTTCTGAACGACAGATCATGAGCCAAACACAAGAAATCAAACTCCAGGGGCATGCCTCGGCCACCGGCGAGGTCCAGGTGGACGAGCAGGTGACGATGAAAAAGGTGCTGCGCCGCCTGATTCCTTTCATCCTTCTCTGCTACGTCGTCAGCTATCTCGATCGCATCAACGTCGGCTTCGCGGCCCTGACCATGAACAAGGACCTCGGTCTCACGCCCGCGCAGTTCGGCCTGGGGGCGGGCTTGTTCTTCATCGGCTATTTCTTCTTCGAGATTCCCAGCAATCTCGCGCTGCATAAATTCGGCGCGCGGATGTGGATTTCGCGCATCATGATTTCCTGGGGCCTCATCTCCATGGCCACCGCCTTTGTCGTGGGACCGAAGAGTTTCGCCCTGGCCCGCTTCCTCCTGGGGATGGCCGAGGCCGGCTTCACGCCGGGCATCTATCTCTACTTCACCAAGTGGTTCCCCGGTGCTTGGCGTGGCAAGGCGACGGCCTATTTCCTTGTCGGGATCCCGATCGCCAACATCATCGGCTCGCCCATCTCTGGCGCCCTGATGGAATTGCACGGGATGTGGGGATTCAAGGGCTGGCAAGTGCTGCTCTTGCTGGAAGCCCTGCCGGCAGTGGTACTGGGCGTGATGTGCTGGTTCCTCCTGCCAGACAGCCCTTCCAAGGCCAACTGGCTGAGCAAGAGCGAGAAGGGCTGGCTGGAATCCAAACTGGAAACCGAACAGAGCTCCCTGGCCGCCCGTCACGGCAACAAGCTCAAGGATGCCTTCAAGAACCCGCGCGTCTTTGCCCTGGCCGGTGCCAACTTCTGCGGCATTCTGGGTTCGCTCAGCATTGGCCTGTGGCTGCCGCAGATCATCAAGGAATTCGGCCTGCCATCGCATCAGGTCGGCCTGGTAGCCGCATTCCCCTATGTGGTCGGCGCCATCGCCATGACCGTGTGGGCAAAGCTCGCTGACCGCGGCGGCAATCGCCTGTTCTTCGTGGCCGGTGCCATCTCGGCCGCTGCCGTCTCGCTGAGCGTATCGGCCTTCCTGCATGACCCGCTCCTGAAGATGCTGGCCATCACCGTTGCGGTGTCGTCGATCCTCTCGTTCCAGGCGACCTTCTGGGCCATTCCTTCGGCATTCCTGACGGGACGTGCCGCAGCCGGTGGCCTGGCGCTGATCGTCTCGATCGGTAATCTCGGCGGCTTCGTGGGTCCTTCGGTGATTGGTTTCATCAGACAGGAGACGCAGGGTTTCACCTATCCGCTGCTCTTCGTTTCTGCAGCCTTGCTGCTGGGTGCGGTCATCACGCTGGTGTTCGGCAATCCGGCCCGCAGCAAATAAATCGCTTTCAGGGAATCCGATCATGAGCTTCTTTGCGCCTCCCCCCACCGTCGAGACGACGGTCTTTACCAGACTGCCGGAGCATTTCCGCAAGCTTCGCAAGACCTCTTGGGCCGATGCCAATCGCGGTGGCCAACCCATTGATTCCTTCCTCGAAGGCCCGTCCTTTGACCGTCAGGGACGGTTGTATGTGACCGATATCCCGAATGGCCGCATCTTCCGCATCTCGATGGGTGGCGATTGGGAGCTGGTGGCCGAATACGACGGCTGGCCCAACGGACTGAAAATCGACAAGAGCGGTCGCATCGTCATCACAGACTATCGGCGCGGCTTGGTCGAACTCGATCCGCAGACCGGTGTGGTGACCCCGCTGCTGGAGACCGTGGGATCCGAAGGCTTCAAGGGCGTCAACGACCTGGTGTTCGGGCCGGAAGGAGAGATCTATTTCACCGACCAGGGACAGTCGGGCCTGCAGGATCCGACCGGCCGGGTCTACCGGCTTGCCCCCTCGGGCGAGCTGACCTGCCTCATCAATACGATTCCCAGCCCGAACGGGATCGTCTATGACCCCGCCCTGAACCACCTGCTCGTGGCCGTCACGCGCGCCCAGCAGATCTGGCGCATTCCCCTGCACAACAGGGGCGTGGTGGGCAAGGTCGGCGTATTCGCCAACCTGCACGGCGGCATGGCCGGCCCGGATGGCCTGGCGCTGGACTCGGAGAGCTGCCTCTACATCGCCCATACCGGTTTCGGTTCCATCTGGCGCCTGTCACGCTTTGCCGAACCGCTGCTGCGCATCCGCTCCAATGCGGGCATCTCGACCACCAACCTGGCCTTCGGCGGTCCGGACAACAAGAGCCTGTTCATCACGGAATCGGCCACCGGTTCCATTCTTCGCGCGGAGGTACCGGTGGCGGGTCTGCCGATGTACTCCCACGCAGCGTGAGCCTTCACAAGAAGACCTTTCTCATCCATCCGTTTCCATACAAAGGACCAACATGAGCACCACCAAACCTGACCTGATCCGCGATTTCGAGCGCGTCGATGCCGACACCGTCGCCAAGGCTTCCCAATTCGCCGCCTCCATCCTGGCCGATGTCGCGGGCCGTCGCGGCACCCTCAGCAGCCGCATCAGCCCCTTGACTCCCGAAACCCGGGTGGCCGGTCCGGCCCTGACGGTGGAAGTCCGTCCTGGCGACAACTTGATGATCCATGCCGCCATGGCCGTTGCCAAGCCCGGCGACGTGCTGGTGATCGACGGCAAGGGCGATGAAAGCTGCGCGCTCATGGGCGAGATCATGGTCTCCCAATGCAAGGCCATTGGTGTGGCCGGCATCATCATCTTCGGCTCGGTGCGCGATACCGAGGCCATTCGCGAAATCGGCTTCCCGGTATATGCGGTGGGCGCCAACCCGAACGGCCCGACCAAGAACATCGCCGGCCGTGTCAACTGGCCGATTTCGGTGGGCGGGACCTCGGTGCAGCCGGGCGACCTCATCGTCGGTGACGCCGATGGCGTGGTCGTCGTCGAGCGCGAGAAAGCGCCGGGGCTGCTGGCGGCCGCAGCAAAGAAGGTCCAGGACGAGACCAAGCGCCTGACCGAAATCCGCACCGGTGGTCCGCTGCGTCCGAGCTGGCTGGAAGGCGCACTGCGCAAGGCCGGTGCCCTGGGCGAAGGAGAAGTGTTGTGAGCGGGCGCGATAAAAAAGGGGTAGTGGTCGTCACCGGTGTCGATCTGGCAGCGCAAGCCGTCGAGATGCTGCGTGACTACGAGTTGGTCTTCGCCGGTTCCAAGCCGACCGAAGATGACCTGGTCAAGCTGTCCGAGCAGCACAAGCCGGTGGGCATCATCGTGCGATACGGAGCCATCACGCCCCGCATCATGGACGCCAACAAGGCGCTGCGCGTCATTTCCAAGCACGGCACCGGCATTGATACCATCGACAGCAAGGCGGCGCAGGAGCGCGGCATTGCCGTCAAGGCGGCCACCGGCGCGAACGCGCCGGCCGTGGCCGAGCATACCTGGGCACTCATCTTCGCCTGCGCCAAGGGTGTGGTACACCTGGACGCGCGCATGCGCCAGGGCCACTGGGACAAGTCGACCCACAAAAGCCTGGAGCTGCAAGGCCGCACCCTTGGTCTGGTCGGCCTGGGGGCCATCGGCCGCCGTGTTGCAGCCACTGCGGTCTCACTGGGCATGCGCGTCATTGCACACGACCCCTACGCCAAGGACGCCATTGCCGGCGTGGAAGTGGTGGGCCTGGACCGCATCTTCTCCGAAGCGGATGTACTCTCCCTGCATTGCCCGCTCACTGCCGAGAACAAGCATATGATCAATGCTCAATCCCTGGCCAAGATGAAGCAGGGGGCCATTCTCGTCAACACGGCACGCGGTGGCCTCATCGACGAGAAGGCGCTCATCGAGGCATTGGCCAGCGGCAAGTTGCGCAGCGCCGGCCTGGACAGCTTCGAGCAGGAGCCGATGGTGCAGAATCACCCGCTGCAAAACATCAGCAACGTGATCCTGAGCCCCCACGTCGGTGGCGTTTCCGATCATGCCTACGTCGCGATGGGCACGGGCGCTGCGGCCAATTTGCTGGCGGTGGTCGAGGCAGAACAAGCGATTGCCTGATTCGACAATAACGACGGTCAGCCGCCAGGGACAAGGCGGAGACCGTCTCCTGAGAGAGAGTTCATGGAGACTACAACCAATAACGAGCAGAAGCTCGAAGAGGCGACCATCAAGAGAATCATCTGGCGCCTCATGCCTTTCCTGATGCTGTGCTACCTGTTTGCTTTCATCGATCGCGGCAACATTGGCATGGCAGCATTGCAGATGAACCATGACATCGGACTGTCTTCAAAGATGTTCGGTTTTGCGGGCAGCCTCTTTTTTATCGCCTACTTCATCTTTGAAGTACCCAGCAATCTCGCCCTGCAGCGCTATGGGGCAAGGAAGTGGCTGGCACGGATCATGATCACTTGGGGCCTCATTTCTGCCAGTACGGCCTTTGTACAGGGCGCGCACTCCCTGTATGTGGTCCGCTTCCTGCTCGGGGCTGCAGAGGCCGGGTTCTTCCCAGGCGTCGTGCTGTATCTGACGTACTGGTTTCCTGCGGCCTATCGGGCCCGTATCGTCGCGCTCTTCATGGTCGCCATTCCGGCCGCCAGTTTCATTGCGTCCCCGATTTCCGCGCTGCTGCTACAGATGGATGGCATCGGGGGGCTCCGAGGGTGGCATTGGCTGTTCATCATAGAAGGCTTACCTACGGTGTTGCTTGGCGTGATCTGCCTTCGCTTCCTCACTGACCGTCCCGCTCAGGCATCGTGGCTCAGCGTGGAGCAGCGCGAGTGGCTGACAAAGACCATGGACAAGGAGGCGGCCGCCCGCGCCGCCAAGACGCATGTCCCGCTCTGGAAACTGTTCAGTACGCCCCAGGTGTGGGCCATGGCGCTGATCTGCTCCTGCGCCTCGGCAGCCGGAACTGTGCTCAACGTGTGGCAGCCGCAGTTGCTCAAATCCTTCGGCCTCACCGTACTCCAGACCGGCCTGGTCAATTCGATTCCCTACGCCGTGGCGTCAATCCTGATGGTCTGGTGGGGACGCCACTCCGATCGCACTGGCGAACGTCGCTGGCATACCGCGATTCCCCTGCTGTTGATCGGTGGCGGCATGGCCCTGGCCTCGGTATTCCACTCCCTGGTACCGACCGTGATCATACTGTCGATGGTGCTCATCGGGGCGTATTCCTTCAAGGGCCCGTTCTGGGCAATGGCAACCAGCTGGCTTGCCACCGGCTCGGCAGCGGCCGGACTGGCGGGGATCAACGCGGTGTCCAACCTGATCGGCGGCGGCCTGATGGTCAACGTCTACGGGTGGGTCAAGGAGGCCACCGGCAGCTATTCGATGGCCTTGCTGCCGATGGTGCTGATGTCCTTGGCCAGCGTCACGATCCTGTTCTTCCTCAGCCGCAAATCGAGCCGTCCTGGCGCCGCGCTGAAAGAAGCCACCAGGTAAATTGTCCCGGCAGCAAGGCCGCCATCTGCATCTGCAGTGGCGCCTTGCCTGCCCGGCGTGTTTGATTGCCTCCATCAAGGAAAGTAAATTGATTCAGACCTTTCTCGCTGCTCCCACCCAGGGCAGCGTCGCTGCCATGTTCATGCGCCCGGGACAAGCGCAGGGTGCGTGCGCATGACATCGCCAGCAAATACGCTCTCTGGCACCGTGCCGGGCACGGCGATGGAAGTGCCGCACTCGGGGGGGAGTCAGGCGCCACACCATCCGGTGCCGCCGGGTGCCGTGGACTGCCATCACCATATCTTCGATCCGCGCTTTCCCCGCGCCAATAGCCGCAGCACGATCTGGGGAACGGTGGATGACTATCGTCGCCTGAAGCAGCGGCTTGGCCTGAGCCGCTCGGTGGTCGTTTCGCCCCAGAGCTACGGCTTCGACAACCGTTGCCTGGTTGACGCCCTCGATGCGCTGGGGGAACAAGCGCGTGGCGTGGTAGCGGTGCCGCCGGATGTGAGCGACGCCGAACTCGATCGCCTGCATCTTCACGGCGTGCGCGGCGTGCGTCTCTACCTGATCGGCGATGCGCCGACGCCACCGGAGCGCTTCATCGACTATGCACGCCGCATCGAGCGCCTGGGATGGCACATCCAGGTCATCGCCGTGGAGGGGGAAGCACTGATGGCGGCCGAGCCAGCCTTGCAGGCGCTGCCCTGCACACTGGTCATCGATCACTTCGGCTATGTGCCCCAGCCGGAAGGCGCGGCGCATCCGACGATGGCGGCCCTGTTGCGCCTGCTGGCCAACGGCAAGACCTATGTGAAGCTGTCTGCCCCGTACATTACCTCTCGGCTGGGGCCGCAGGGCTACGCGGATCTAGATGCGGTCGCAGTGGCCTTGATCAAGGCGGCTCCGGAACGCGTGCTGTGGGGGAGCGACTGGCCGCATACCCTGGTCACCACCGATCCCAAGCCCGACGATGCCGCGATGCTGGATCGGCTCGTGCGCTGGGCGCCGCAGGAGAGTGTGCGCCATCGCATCCTGGTGGACAACCCCGGGCGGCTGTACTGGAAAGACTAGCCGGCGCAGCACGTCAGATCGGCAGGCATCCTGCTGAAGTCATCATTGAAGACCAAGAGAACAACAAGCCTGTCAGGCACAGGCCCTCGCGGAGACAAACATGAAAACAAACAAATTCACGCTGGTGGCGCTGCTCGCCTTCGGCATGTTCATCAACGCCATCGACCGGGGCGCACTGGGCGTGGCGGCCCCGCAAATGCTCAAGGATCTCAATATGGATCCGGGCGTGATGGGCATTGCCCTCTCAGCGTTCTATTGCAGCTATATCCTGTGCATGATTCCTGTCGGCCGACTGGCCGACAAGTACGGTGCCAAGACTGCGCTAGGCTGGGCGGCGGCATTCTGGTCAGTGGCCTCGGCTGCGACCGGGCTGATCCAGGGATTCTATGGTTTGATCGCCGTGCGCCTCGGCGTGGGTGCTGGCGAGACGGCGGGCAATCCCTTGAGCGCCAAAGTCATCAACGAGAATTTCCCGTCGGCCGAGCGTGCGCGCGCCACCGCGTGGTGCCTGTCGGGTACCAAGCTGGGCATGGCAGCCGTGCCCGTCATCATGGGATTCCTGATGACCTGGTGGAGCTGGCGTACCGCTTTTCTGGTGACGGGTATCGGCAGCCTGCTGTGGTGTCTGGCGTGGTATGTGTTGTTTCGCGAGCAGAAGCGGGATACCGCCGGGGAAGAGGGCACAAAACCGGGGAGCATGCCGATTCCGTGGAAAAAGCTGTTGAGCAACCGCACCATCCTCGGTCTGATGCTGACCAAATTCTTCCTGGACTACCTGTGGGTGGTCTTCATCAGCTGGCTCCCCAGCTACCTGGTCATGGAGCGCGGATTTTCCTTCCTCAAGATGGGGCTGTACGCCTCGATTCCGTGGATCGTCGGATTCATCGCCCAGCCGGCGATGGGACATTTCTCCGATTGGCTCATCAAGAAGGGCGTCAGCGTGACCAAGGCGCGCAAGTATGCGCTGGTGGGTTCGCAAGCGGTTGCGGCTTCCGTCATTGCGGTGGGCTTCGTGGATGATCCGCTCATTGCGGTCATCCTGCTGACCGTCAACATCGCCGGTGAGTCCGCCTCGGCTGGCATCATGTGGACCATCCTGACCGAGGTTTCGCCCAAGGGCATGGGGGGCACCGTCGCCAGCGCCGTCAATACCGTGAGTTCGATCGCTGGCGTCATGGCCCCGACCATTACCGGATTCATCTACAAATTCACCGGGAGCTTCCAGTTGGCGTTGCTGGTGGCCGGTGTCGGCATCCTGATCTCGGCCATGTCGATGCTGTTCGTGGTGCAGGAGATCAAGCCGGTTGATCTGGCAACCAAGGGGTGAAACAGGCGTCCCTGGCCGGTGAGCCAGGGCCTCTGCAAGGCAGCAGCGAGCGCGGCTGCATGTCTCGCATTCGTTGCCGCCCGCAATCATCTGTCCTTGATGTTCTTCTCGGCCCACTGCTCTGCGGTGGTGACCGCAATCGATTGCCGGGCATTGAACGTGCCTGCCTTCGGCCAAGCCACACCCTTGCCTTGCGCAAAGACGGCGCGGTATTTCTTGATGTGATGAGAAGGATCCTTTTTCAGTTCGTCGAGCAGGTAAGGCACGCTCCAGACATTGCGCCGGAAAGGGCGCTCGAGGACGCGTTCCAGAATATTGGCCACCTCGCCGTAGGTCACCGTATCACCCGACAGATAGACGATTTCATTCTTGAAGCGCGGCTCGAAAAAGACGATCTCCGCCGTCAGCACGCCAATGTCATCCGGTGTGGTCAGCGTCACGCTGGTGTCCAGGCTGCCCAGGGCATTGACGGTGTCGTTGGCGAAGTCCACCACTTCAAACACCGGTTCGAACATGAAACTGGTGAACATGCCGGTCGAGATGATGACCCATTCCGTCTTGCTCTGCGCGCGCAGCAGTTCGCGCACATCGAGCTGTGCATCGAACAGGTCCTGCGGACTGCCGCGTCCGATGGCTTCGAAATCGACACCGAACTGCCACGGGAAGTAGCGCTTTACTCCCGAGCGCAAGGCGGCCGTGGCGAGCTTCATCGGCGTCTCGCGGCCGGCGACCATGCCGGCACAGCCGATGACGGTATCAAAGCGCGCGAAGATTTCTGCCAGCTGATCGATCGTATCGTTCACAAGATCAGCCGCCACCATCCGGATACCCAGCGCGCGGAGTTCGTCGATCTCCGCTTTCTTTGCGGGCACTCGTGTATTGATCGTCGATTCCCTGAGCAGTACGCTGATGGTCGAGCCGGGCGCACGTTCTGCCACACGCGCGAGATTGCGCAATACCGGAAGGCCGAGTTCGCCTGCGCCTAACACGAGGATGGATTGGGGCGGGAGTTGGGGTGTGGCATGCATGATCTGTCCTGAGGGTCGTTGCTGATAAGATGGCCGCATGGTTGCACGATCACGCAACGCTCTCAAGAAGGCACACAGATGATACCAAGGGCAGCAATCATTGCTGACGAAGCACTGAAGGAGGCAGAAGCCATCTGCCAGACCTTGCGCGAGGATGACGATGGCGTCCGGCGCGATGTCCTTGCGCATGCGGGCAGCCGCTGGGCGCTCGGCATCCTGCACGCGCTCGGCGTGTACGGTACGCTGCGCCACGCGGAGCTCAAGCGCCAGCTCAGTGGCGTGACCCAGCGCATGCTCACCAAGACCCTGCGCACACTGGAACGCGATGGCCTGCTGCTGCGTCACGAAACCGATGAAAAGCCGCTGCGCGTGGAGTACGAACTCACTGTGCTGGGCAAGGAATTGCTGCTGCGCATGTCACCGATCTGGACTTGGGTAGTGGAACACGCGGAGGACTTCCGCCGGGCGCGCCACACCTTTGATCGCCAGAGCCAAGGCGCAGAAAATATCCACCGGAGCTGGTAGTCCCTGTATGCGTCGACACATTCCCGCCAAGATCCGCGCATTCATCGACTTCTGTGCCCAGTGCTGTTCGAATTCACCTTGAAGGATGCGATCGGCTTGTAGATGCCGCCGATAAAAAACAAGAGAGACGGAAACCTGCCCGGATCGACGCCTTATCTACAAGTTGGTCATAATGTTTCGCACCTTGGCCTGCCCACTTCATCCTGCACGAGCTCATCCAGAACATCATGTCGCGCATTGCAATCACCGGCCAGATCGTGGCTCCCCGGGACGTGGACAGCGTCTGCCGTCCCGTCGTGGCCCTCGGCACCACATCGGTCGCAAAGGACTGGGAGAACGCCAGGCATCAGCATCGCAAGGCGCAACTGATCTATTCGGTGCGCGGCATGCTCAACTGCGAAGTTGAGGACGGCGTCTGGATCGTGCCCCCGCAGTGCGCCGTGTGGATTCCGGGCGACTTGCCCCATGCCGCACGTGGGGCAGGGGAGACGGAGTGTTATTGCCTCTTCGTGGAGCCGGATGCCGTCCCGGATCTACCGACCACCTGCTGTACGATTTCCGTGTCGCCCTTGCTGCGCGAGCTTTTGCTCAAGGCGGCAGGTTTTCCCGAGCTGTATCCCCTGGGCGGACGAGAAGAGCGCCTCATCGCCGCCTTGCTTGACGAGCTGGTGTGCGCGCCGGTGGAAGACCTGCATCTGCCGATGCCGCGCGACCTGCGCCTGCGGCGTCTGGCCGACATGCTGCTGGCCGATCCCACCGACAAGACCCCCAAGGCCGATTGGGCCCATCGCATCGGCATGAGCGAGCGCAGCATGAGCCGCCTCCTGCAGCAGCAAATCGGAATGAGCTTCGGCCGCTGGCGCCGCCAATTGCACGTGATTCTGGCGCTGCAACGCCTGACCAGGGGCGAAAGCGTGCAGACCGTGGCCTTGGAGTTGGGCTACGAAAACGCCAGTGGCTTCATCACCATGTTCCGCAAGGCCACCGGGAAGTCACCGGCACGCTACCTGTCCGATCGCATGGCTATCCCGGTTCCTGCACCGGTACCGGCCATCACGCTGCCGACCGGACACCGCTGCTGAATTGCGCCGACCCGCCACACCCTGATCGTGGCCGAAATGCGAAATAATCTGGCCTGGTTTCGCTATTGCGACAACCCGCCTTCATTGTTAAATGGCTACTCCAAATAACAATGATTATCGTTTATGTCCTCTCGCCATGCTGTTTCATCTTCTCGTCGCTTCATCGCTTCAAGCGCCCCCGCGTTATCCTGTCGGCTCTCCGCCAGGGCCAGGCGGGACTTGCTCAGGCGCACGCCCCACAAGGTCTTGAATTCGGCGGTCGCGGCCGCCGTTCTGCTGGGCGCGCAGGCCGGCTTCGCCGCTGATGCATCGCCAGACCTGCAAAGCCGGCCCGATTCCGGGACGGCTGCGCAAGCGCAAACCAGCTTGCCGGCCATCACCGTCACCGGGCATGCGGAGTCGGCGACCACGGAAGGTACCGGCGCCTACACCACAGGCGAGACAGCGGCGGCCACGCGCTTGCCGCTGTCGTTGCAGCAGACGCCGCAGGCGGTGACGGTGGTCACGCGCCAGCGCATGGATGACCAGCAACTGAACTCGGTGCAGGGCGTGCTGGAGAACACCATTGGCATCACGTCCTACCAATCCGATAGCGAGCGCACGAGTTTCTATTCGCGCGGCTTCCTGATCAACAATGTGCAGTACGACGGCATCCCTACGGTACTCGGCAATACCGTCAATGGCAGCGGGATCAGTGCGGTCGATACCGCCTTCTATGATCGCGTGGAGGTGGTGCGGGGTGGTTCCGGCCTGCTCACCGGAACGGGTAATCCGTCGGCCGCCATCAATCTGGTGCGCAAGCGGCCGACCCAGGATTTCGCGGCGACGGCCTCGCTCAGCGCAGGCAGCTGGGATACCCATCGCGCCATGGTCGATCTATCGACCCCTGTGACAGCAGATGGCCGCATCCGCGCGCGGCTGGTCGGCAGCGATCAGGACGGACATTCCTACATCGATGGCTACAAGCCCGGCAAGAAGACGTTCTACGGCATCGTCGAGGCCGACCTGACCTCGCACACTACCGTCAGCCTGGGCTATGACGACCAGCACATCACCTCGGCCGGCGCTACCTGGGGCGGGTTGCCTCTCTGGTTCAGCGACGGGACGCAGGCTGCCTACGCCTCGTCGAAGAGCTATGCACAGGATTGGAGCCATTGGGATACGACCCTCAAGACAGCCTTTGGCGAGCTCGATCATCGTTTTGACAATGGCTGGAAACTGCATGCTATGGCCACCCAGTACCGCACCGACTTCAATGCCGAACTGCTCGGCCTGGTCGGCCGTCCGGACCGTACTACCGGGCTGGGCACCTATCCCTTCGGGGCGTATCCGGTTGCCCTCGCGTCGCAGGGCAGCAGCCGTACCAACACTTTCGACGTGATGATGAGCGGCCCGTTTGAACTGCTGGGCCGCCGTCACGAGGGAATAGTGGGCGCCACGACCTCCCGCCGTACCTCGGACGAAAATGACATCGCCCCGTTCTATGCCGGCTTCATGCCGGTCAATATCAATGATCTCAGCACACCGTTTGCCCGCCCGGATTTCGCAGCGATGTCGTCGGTTCCCACCAGCACCGTGATCAAACAAAGTGGCGTCTACGGTGCGGCCCGTCTGTCATTGGCCGATTCCTTGAAGCTCATCGTCGGTGCACGCGTGAGCAACTATGAAATTGACAACAGCGTCGGCGGCGCGGCGATGCATTACGAAAAGAACGGTGTACTGACGCCCTATGCGGGGCTGGTCTACGACATCAACCGGATCTATTCGGCCTATCTCAGCCATACGCGCATCTTCAATCCACAAACCGACTACCAGGACAGCAAGGGCAACGTCCTCACCCCGGCCACGGGAAAGACGACGGAGATCGGCCTGAAGGGGGCGTACCTTGATGGACGCCTGCAAGCCTCGGTGGCCCTGTTCGAAACCCGGCTGGACAATGCGGCCCAGATCGTCGCCGGTGCGTTCACGCCTGCGGGCGCGCAAGCCTACAGCGGGGCAGATGGCACCAAGTCGCGCGGAGTCGAAGTGGATCTGCAGGGCGAGCTGGCACGCGGCTGGAATGTCTACGCAGGCCTCTCCCATTTCATCGCCGAGGATGGCAACGGTGTGCGTCTGAATTCGCAGCTGCCGCGTACCACGGCGCAGTTGTTCAGCACCTATCGCCTGCCCGGCGCGTGGCACAAGCTGACGGTGGGGGGCGGCGTGAGATGGCAGAGCGGCATCTACGAGGCGGCCAATACCGGCACCAGCACCTTGGGCGGCCAGCAGGGCGGCTATGCCCTGGCGTCGCTGATGGCGCGTTATGTCGTCTCGCAGAAAACCACGGTGGCGCTCAAGGTGAACAACCTCTTCGACAAGACGTACGCGCTGCAGAAGGGGGACTTCGATACCGTGACCTACGGTGCTCCACGCAACATGATGGTGACGTTGGATTACCGGTATTGATTCTGCGCAGTCGCCTTTTTCATCATCAGCACTTCTTATGACTTCTTCTTTTAATTATCTGGAAAAATGATATGTCAACTCAGTCGCCGCTTTCCCCCGGGCATCCTCTGCCGATCCGGCATCCGGACAAGACCGCCTTGTTCTGGCTGGCCACTGCCATGGGGGCCGTGCTCTTCGTGAGCTTCCAACTGTTTTTCTACGTCAACGATTTCGTGAGAACGCAGGGCGGCGTGCCCGCCATCACCTTCGACAGGAAGGCGCTGTGGATGTTTTCCGCCTATTACGGTTGCTGGATCGTCACAGTCCTGCTCGCCCTGTCCGCCAACCGCGCGACCCGATGGAGCGCACTGATCCTGGGCAGCCTGCTGGTTGTCCTCAACACTTTGGGCGGCATTGCCGATGGATTGCGCGATGGTTGGCACATTGCCTTCTCGGCGGTGTTCTTCATTTCACTGCCGGGCGTGTTCGCCATCACGGTCACCTGGCGCAACCTCAATCGCAAAGGAGCAGGCCGTGTCGATGAATAGTGCGGATTTCCCGCTTGTATGGATGAATCTCGCCCGGCAACCCGGACATGATCACGAGCAGGATTTCTTGGAATTTGAAAGCAACCTGCAACGCGAAGAGCCCTTCGTGCTGCTCACCGATACCGTCCCTGCCGAGGACCACGAGCATTCTGCAGAGGAGAAAAAACGCACCGCCCTCTGGATGAAGCAGCACAAGCAAGCCTTGCGCAAGCTGGTGCTGGCTATGATCGTGGTGGAGCCCAACGCGGCCAAGCGAATGGGCTTCAAGCCCTTTGCGGTCGTCTTTGCCAAGTTCTGGGGATACCCGCTGCTGCTGGCGGCGTCGCGTGAGCAGGCCGTGACGATGGCGCGGGACCTGCTGGCGCGCAATGGCCAAGCGGCAGGGCGGGTGTGAGGCCAGCTGTTGACTGGCTTCTCTCTTCGGACCGCAGGCGATGATCCAACAGGACGTGCAAGATGTCGCTCATTTTCTGGAGTAGCAACGATCCGGCCTTGGTTGTCGAACTGGATACCCCATGCTCGAAGAATATTGATTTCTCGAAGACGAGTCATGTAGTCGGGGTTGCAGGAATACGTCGCTAGGGAAGTTTGAGGTCGGGTTCGGGTATTTGAACGCAGAGAGTCAGAGCTAAGCTCGCATTGCGAGCACTTGACGTCGCTAAGAGAAAAATCCGCCATTTGACGCGTAAACGGTATTTTTTTATGTGGGATCAAAAGAAAAACGGGCCGCAAAGGCCCGTTCTACATGATGTTCTGGCGGAGGCTGTGAGATTCGAACTCACGGACGGGTCACCCCGTCGGCAGTTTTCAAGACTGCTGGTTTAAACCACTCACCCAAACCTCCTTGCGATGCGACAGGGCCTTGCCTGTCGCACGAGGGCCGCATTATACATCACATCAATTTCTTTGCATCCACCTCTTTCCGCGATGCAAGCAGATGCCGCTCATCTAGCGCTGTTGCGGCCGCCAGCCCGCAGGCAGCCGCAAGCTCAATCAGAACGTTCCGGGATAAGCCCCGCCATCCATCAACAGGTTCTGGCCGGTAATGAAGCCGGCTTGCGCGCTGCAGAGGTAGGCGCAGGCGTCGCCGAACTCGGCCGGGTCGCCAAAGCGACCCGACGGGTTGAGCTTGCGGCGTTCGGCCAGGACTTCGTCCACCGTGCGGCCGCTCTCTTGCGCCGCGCCAGTGGCGGTGGAGCGCAGGCGGTCGGTTTCGAAGGGGCCGGGCAGGAGGTTGTTGATCGTGACGTTGTGGGCCACGGTCTTGCGGGACAGGCCGGCGACAAAGCCGGTCAGCCCGGAGCGGGCGCCGTTGGAGAGGCCCAGGATGTCGATCGGTGCGCGCACGGCGCTGGAGGTGATGTTGACGATGCGGCCGAAGCGGCGGGCGATCATGCCGTCGACGGTCGCCTTGATGAGCTCGATGGGGGTGAGCATGTTGGCGTCCACGGCGGCGATCCAGTCGTCCCGGGTCCAGTCGCGGAAGTCGCCGGGCTTGGGGCCGCCGGCGTTGGTGACCAGGATGTCCGGTGCCGGGCAGGCAGCCAGGGCCAGGGCGCGGCCTTCGGGGGTGGTGATGTCGCAGGCCACGGTGGTGATGGTCGCGCCGGTGGGGGCGACTTCGGCACGGATCTCGGCGGCGGCGGCTTCCAGCGCTTCGCTTCCGCGTGCCAGCATGGTCACGTGCACGCCTTCACGCGCCAGTGAGAGCGCGCAGGCGCGGCCCAGGCCTTTGCTGGATGCGCACACCAGCGCGGTCTTGCCCTTGAGTTTCAAATCCATCGTTTTTTCCTTTGCTGAGGGGTTGGCATGGTAGGGCGCAGGGCCGCCGGGACAGCAGGGGCGGGCTGCGCTACACTGTCGGACCTGATCAGGGGCGCTATTTCTTCATCACCATGTAGATGGCCAGCGCAATGATGGCGACTACGCCCATCTCCAGCGCAAACACGATGACGCCGCTCATGTCAGTCTCCTTTTTTATCTTTCGATGCTGCCGCTGCTTTCGCTACTGATTGCAGCCCGGCGGCAGAGGCATCACTTTACACCGATGACGGCTTCCTTGTTTTTCTCGTGCGTAGTCAACTTCCTGCTCGGCGGTGTGCTGGGTGCCATGGGCGGTCTGTTCGGGATCGGTGGCGGGCTCATCGCCATTCCGGTGCTGGGTTATCTGTACGGGATGGACCAGCAGCTGGCGCAGGGGACGGCGCTGGTGATGATCGTGCCCAACGTGGTCATCGCCTTCTGGCGCTACAAGCAGCGCAACCGGATCGAGTGGAGTGCGGCGGCGATGATGTGCGGGCCGGCGGTGGTGGCGACGTATTTCTCGGCGCGGCTGGCCACGGTGATGGATGCGCGCAAGCTGCATTTCTGCTTTGCGCTCTTCATGGGGCTGCTGGCGCTGTATTACCTGTGGACGCTGTTGCGCGGCAAGCGCGAGATGCAGACTTCGCTGCGGCTGGGGCGTCGCTATATTCCGCTGGTGGGGTTGTCGGCGGGAGCGTCGGCGGGCTTCTTCAGTGTGGGTGGGGCGATCGTGGCGGTGCCGCTGCTGACGGCCTTCTTCGGGGCTACGCAGACTGCCGCGCAGGGGTTGGGGCTGGCCATGGTCACTCCCGGGACCCTGGTGGCGCTGTGGACCTATGCACATGCCGGTCATGTGGACTGGACGGTAGGCATCCCCATGGCGCTGGGCGGCGTGCTCAGTATTTCCTGGGGCGTGGCGCTGGCGCACCATCTGCCGGAGCGGCGCCTGCGCATCCTGTTCTGCGCTGCCCTGCTGGCGCTATCGCTGTGGATGATGTTCGGCGGCTGAGGTCGACCTGTCGCCGCTTCGCCGCTTCCTGGCGTCAGGCGCTTTTCTTCTGGCGCGTGGCGGGTTTCCGGGCGGTGTCGACGAGCACGAGCTTGTCGTCCTGCGCACCCTGACGCATCTGTTCTCCGATGAAATCGACCAGGTTGCGGGCATGCGGTGAGAGCGTGTCGATGTTCTGGAACACCATGCTGCGCTCGCGCACACTCCACGGATCGCTCAATTCCACCACCGCCAGCTGCATGGTCTGCTGATGCCGTTGTGCCGCCGAGCGCGGCACGATGCCGATGCCGACATTGGTTTCAATCATGCGACACATGGCCTCGAAGCTGCGCACCTGGATGCGCAGCTTCAGGCGTTGCCCGTGGTCGGAGACGATGCGGTTGAGGAAGTGGTGCAGGGTGCTGCCTTCGTGCAGCCCGATGTGTTCGTACTCCAGCGTGTCCAGGAAAGGGATGCTGCCGGCGCCGGCCAGGGGATGTTCCAGGGCGGTGGCCAGGACCAGCCGGTCGGTGGAGAAGTTGAGGATCTGCAGACCCTCGCCCTGCACCGGGCCAGCGACGATGCCGATGTCGGCCGTGCCTTCCTGGATGCCGCGCAGGATGTCGTGGTTCAGCCGTTCTTCCAGGGCCACATTGACTTGCGGATGGACGGCCAGGAACTTGCCCAGGATCTCGGGCATGAACTCGGTCACCGCGGTGGTGTTGGCGAAGATGCGGATGTAGCCCTTGATGCCGTTGTTGTACTGCTGCATGTCGCTCTTGAGGTGCTCCACCTGCTGCATGAAGAGCTGGGCGTGATGCAGCAGGGTCTGTCCGGCCGGGGTCAGTTGCACGCCCTTGCTCTCGCGGTAGAGCAGGCGTGTGCCGAAGCGCGTTTCCATTTCCTTGATGCGGTTGCTGGTGGCGGCCAGCGACAGGTTCATGCGTTCGGCGCTGCGCGTGAGGCTGTTGAGCTCGGCGATCAGGATGAACAGGCGCAGGTCGGTCAGGTCGAAAAGCATGTCGGCTCCGGATGGGGTTCGGGGAAGCAGCCGCGCGCGCGTAGCTGACACTGCGGGCAGTGACGACGAGGGCGACCTCGCGGTGTGCGGCGCATCGTCTCGCGTGTATGCCGCACGGACTCGATGGCTGCCCATGTTACGCCGATTCGCCTGCCCTCAGACGGGGTTTGTGTGCTGCGCCGCCACATCGGTGCCACGATCTTGTCCCACGCCTGCCTTCAGTTCTGCCAAAGCCCCCCTTCCAAAAATACAGATTGTTCCAGCCTGCAAGGCGCGACAGACTTGCGCTCCATCAAGCACAACGATGCGAGGAGACATGGCACATCCAGATCTGGATCTGGCCCTGCTGCAACAGTGGCTGGAGCGGACCGAAACGCGTGATGACGATATCAGCCCGACCCTGGCCGCAGCGCTGGCGGCCACCCTGGACGGGCCGCGCCAGCCGGTGGCGGGGGAAGCCTTGCCGCCGCTGTGGCACTGGATCTATTTCTGGAGCGTGTGTCGCCAGTCCGAGGTAGGCGCCGATGGTCATCCGCAACGGGGCGGCTTCCTGCCGCCGGTGCCCCTGCCGCGCCGCATGTGGGCCGGCGGCCGCCTGCGTTTCGAGGCGCCGCTGCCCATCGGTGGGACGGCGCATAAGGTTTCGCGCATCGCCAGTGTGGATGTGAAGCAGGGGCGTACCGGGGCGCTGGCCTTCGTGACCGTGCATCACAGCATCCTGCATGCAGGCCGGGTCTGCCTGACTGAAGAGCATGACATCGTCTATCGCGATCTGCCGCAGCCCGGCGCCGCGCCGGTCGCGCCCAGGGCAGCACCGTCGGAGGCGCGCTGGCAGCGGCGGGTGGACCCCGATCCGGTGCTGCTGTTCCGCTATTCGGCGTTGACCTTCAACGGCCATCGCATCCATTACGACCGCAGCTATGTCACCGGGGTGGAAGGCTATCCCGGCCTGATCGTGCATGGCCCGCTGATCGCCACGCTGCTGGCCGATCTGCTGGCGCGCGAGATGCCGCAGGCGGTGCTGCGCGAATTCAACTTCCGGGCCGTCGGCAGTCTGTTCGACACCGCGCCCTTCATCCTGTGCGGCGAGCCTGCTGCGGACGGCCGCAGTGTCGCGCTATGGGCGCAGAACGAGCGCGGCGAACTGGCCATGCAGGCCGAGGCCATCCTGGCCTGACGACAGATACTTTTTTCGGAGACCCATCCATGTCCTATCAGGCGCCCAATGACGCTTATGGCGATCTGCGCGATGCCGTGCGCGATCTATGCAATACCTTCCCCCCGGAATACTGGCGCAAGGTCGATGAAGCGCGCGGCTATCCCGAACAGTTCGTCGATGCCCTGACCGGCGCCGGCTGGATGGCCGCGCTGATCCCGCAGGAGTATGGTGGTTCCGGCCTGGGCCTGACGGAGGCCTCGGTGATCATGGAGGAAATCAATCGTGCCGGCGGCAATTCCGGCGCCTGCCACGGACAGATGTACAACATGGGCACGCTGTTGCGCCATGGTTCGGAACAGCAGAAACAGCTCTACCTGCCGCGGATTGCCACCGGCGAGCTGCGCCTGCAATCCATGGGTGTGACCGAGCCGACCACCGGCACCGACACCACGCGCATCAAGACGGTGGCCGTCAAGAAGGGGGACCGCTACGTGGTCAACGGGCAGAAGGTCTGGATTTCGCGCATCCAGCACTCGGACCTGATGATCCTGCTGGCGCGCACCACGCCACTGGATCAGGTCAAGAAGAAGTCCGAGGGCATGTCCATCTTCCTGGTCGATCTGAAGGAGGCCATCGGCCATGGCATGGAGGTGCGGCCCATCCTCAACATGGTCAACCATGAGACCAATGAACTGTTCTTCGACAACCTCGAGATTCCGGTCGAGAACCTGATCGGCGAGGAGGGACGTGGTTTCAAGTACATCCTCGATGGCCTCAACGCCGAGCGCACCCTGATCGCCGCCGAGTGTATCGGCGACGGCTACTGGTTCATCGACAAGGCCACCGCCTATGCCAATGAACGCGTGGTATTCGACCGTCCCATCGGCATGAATCAGGGCGTGCAGTTCCCGATCGCCGACGCCTACATCGAAGTGGAGGCCGCCAACCTGATGCGCTACAAGGCCTGCGAGCTGTTCGATGCGCACCAGCCCTGCGGCGCCCAGGCCAACATGGCCAAGTACCTGGCGGCCAAGGCCTCGTGGGAGGCGGCCAATGTCTGCCTGCAGACCCATGGCGGGTTCGGCTTCGCCTGCGAATACGATGTCGAGCGCAAGTTCCGCGAGACGCGCCTGTACCAGGTGGCGCCGATCTCGACCAACCTGATTTTCTCTTACGTGGCCGAGCACATACTCGGCCTGCCGCGTTCTTTCTGAACCGGACCACCGAGCGAGGACGCACCATGTCGCAAGCCAACCGCCCGCTGGAGGGCATTACCGTGGTCAGCCTGGAACACGCCATTGCCGCACCGTTCTGTACCCGCCAGCTGGCCGACCTCGGGGCCCGTGTGATCAAGATCGAGCGTCCCGGCGTGGGCGATTTCGCGCGTGGCTACGACACGCGCGTCAATGGTCTGTCCTCACACTTCGTGTGGACCAATCGATCCAAAGAAAGCCTGACCTTGAATCTCAAGGACGAGGACGGCAAGCGCATCATCGACCAGCTGCTGCAACAGGCCGACGTGCTGGTGCAGAACCTGGCGCCGGGTGCTGCCGCGGGGCTCGGGCTGTCGGCCGGGGTGCTGCATGAAAAGCATCCGCGCCTGATCGTCTGCGACATTTCCGGCTATGGCGAGGACGGCCCCTATCGCGACAAGAAGGCCTATGATCTGCTGATCCAGAGCGAGGCCGGCTTCCTCTCGGTGACCGGTACCCGCGACGAGGTGGTCAAGGCGGGCTGTTCGATTGCCGACATCGCCGCTGGCATGTATGCCTATTCCAATATCCTGGCGGCGCTGATCAAGCGCGGGCGCGACGGACGTGGCAGCCATATCGACCTGTCCATGCTGGAGGCGCTCACCGAGTGGATGAGTTTCCCCCTCTACTATGCCTATCAGGGCGCGAGTGCGCCGGTGCGCTCGGGTGCCGAGCATGCCACCATCTATCCCTATGGCCCGTTTGCGGCCGGCGATGGCAAGACCGTCATGCTGGGCCTGCAGAACGAGCGCGAGTGGAAAGTCTTTTGCGAGGTGGTGCTGGAGGATGCTGCTCTGGCCGTGGATGAGCGCTTTTCCAGCAATTCGCGCCGGCATGAACATCGCGATGCACTGCGCCAGCTGATCCTGGACATGTTTTCCGGCATGAGCGCCGAACAAGTGGTGGCGCGCCTGGACCAGGCGCAGATCGCCAATGCTCGCGTCAATGCGATGCCGGACCTGTGGCAGCACCCGCAACTGGCAGCCCGCCAGCGCTGGACCGAGGTCGATACGCCGGCCGGCAGGCTGCCCGCTCTGCTGCCACCGGGTGTCAATGACAGCTACGACTATCGCATGGAGGCCATTCCCGCCCTGGGCCAGCATACCGATGCCATCCTTGGCGGGCTGGGCTATGACGATGCGGCGATCGCTGCCCTGCGCGCACGGGGAGCGGTGTGATGGCACCGCACATCGCCAGTGCCAGCAGTTTCCTGTTCGTTCCGGCCAACCGCCCGGAGCGCTACGCCAAGGCGCTGGCCAGCGGGGCCGATGCCGTCATCGTCGATCTGGAAGACGCCGTGGCATTGCCGCAGAAGGAGCAGGCGCGCCAGGTCCTGGCGCACTGGCTGCGCCAGCAGGGACCGCAGCCGCGCCTGTGGGTGCGTATCAACGCGGCCGATACGGTCTGGCATGACGACGACCTGGCCAGCTTCGCGGCGCTGTCCATAGCGGGCATCGTGCTGCCCAAGGCGGAGCAGGCCAAGGGGCTGTCGGCCATCGCCCGTCGGCTGGGTCCGGGGCGCGGTCTGATCGCGCTCATCGAGAGCGCTGCCGGGCTGGCGGCCATGCGCGAGATTGCCGCGGTGCCGGGCGTGCAGCGGCTGGCCTTCGGCTCCATCGACGCCCAGGTCGATCTGGGTATGCAGTGCGGTCCGGAAGAGGAGGAACTGACGCACTTTCGCCTGGAGATGGTGATGGCTTCGCGCCTGGGCGGCATTGCACCGCCCATCGATGGTGTCACCCCCGACTTCAACGACGATGCCCTTCTGGAGCGCGTAGTCGCGCGTGCGCGCCGGCTCGGCTTCGGCGCCAAGCTGTGCATCCATCCGCGCCAGGTCGTGGCGGTACGGCGCGGCTTCATGCCCAGCCAGGACGAGCTGGCCTGGGCCGGTGCCGTCATGGCGGCGGTGCAGGCCAGCGATGGTGGCGCCATTTCGCTGGACGGCAAGATGATCGACCGGCCCGTGATCCTGCAGGCTGAGAAATTCCTGCGCCAGGCCGGTTTACTGCCTGATTGAGCGGCGCCGTGCTCGTGTAACCTAGACGTTTTCCAACCATGAGGGAGACGACCACATGAAAATCCAGGCCGCCGTATTACGTGAAATGAGCGATGCCCATCCGTTCGCCGTGAGCCAGCCGTTGAAGATCGAGGAGCTGGATCTCGATCCGCCCGGCCCCGGCGAAGTGCTGGTGAAGATGAAGGCGGCCGGGCTCTGCCACTCCGACCTGTCGGTCATCACCGGGGTGCGTCCGCGTCCGGTGCCCATGGCGCTGGGCCATGAAGCCTCGGCCGAGGTGGTGCAGGTCGGAAGCGGCGTGACCGACCTGCGAGCGGGTGACCTGGTGGTGCTGGTGTTCGTGCCCAGCTGCGGCCATTGCCTGCCCTGCATGGAAGGTCGGCCGGCGCTGTGCGAGCCGGGTGCGGCCAGCAATACGGTGGGGGAACTGCTCTCCGGCCAGCGCCGTCTGCGCGACCGGAGCCAGCCGGTGCATCACCATCTCGGGGTATCGGCCTTTGCCGATCATGCGGTGGTGTCGCGCCGCTCCTGCGTGAAGATCGAATCCGACATCGATCCGGTGGAGGCCGCGCTGTTCGGCTGCGCGGTGCTGACCGGCGTGGGCGCGGCGGTCAATACGGCCGAGGTCAAGGCCGGTACCACGGCAGCGGTGCTGGGCCTGGGTGGCGTGGGCCTGTGCGCGATGCTGGGGGCGCTGGCCTCCGGCGCGCGCGAGGTGATCGCGGTCGATCTGCATGACAGCAAGCTGGAAGTGGCGCGCTCGCTGGGAGCGACGGCCACCGTCAATGCCCGCGATCCGGATGCCGTGGCAAAGGTCAAGGAACTCACCAAGGGCGGGGTCGATTACGCCTTCGAGATGGCCGGCTCGGTGCAGGCCATGGAAGCCGCCTATCGCATGACCCGGCGCGGCGGCATGACGGTCACGGCCGGCCTGCCCGCGCCCGGGCAGAACTGGGCCCTGCAGCAGGTCAGCCTGGTGGCCGAGGAACGTACCGTCAAGGGCAGCTACATCGGCTCCTGCGTGCCGGTGCGCGATATCCCGCGCTATATCGGCCTGTACCAGGCCGGTCGCCTGCCGGTGGACAAGCTCATGGGCGAGCGCTTGGCGCTGGCCGACATCAATCGCGGCTTCGATCGCCTGCACAGCGGGGAGGGCCTGCGTGACCTGATCGTGTTTTAACGCCGGCAGGCCGAGGTCATCGGCCGGCCGGCTTCATCCCCCCGAAGGAGACAACCATGACCATCATCACAATGCGGGCGGCACTGACCGCCTGCGCCTTCGCCACGCTGACGCTGCCGGCCACGGTAGTGCTGGCGCAACAGACCATCGTCATCAAGTTCAGCCATGTGGTGGCCAACGACACGCCCAAAGGCAAGGGCGCCGAGCGCTTCAAGGAACTGGCCGAGAAGGCCACCAACGGACGCGTCAAGGTCGAGGTCTATCCCAACAGCACGCTCTACAAGGACAAGGAAGAGATGGAAGCGCTGCAGCTAGGCTCGGTGCAGATGCTGGCGCCCTCGCTGGCCAAGTTCGGGCCGCTGGGCGCCAAGGAGTTCGAAGTCTTCGATCTGCCCTACATCTTCCCCAACAAGGAGGTGCTCAAGCGTGTCACCGAAGGGCCGATCGGGCAGGGCTTGTTTCAGAAGCTGGAGAGTCGCGGCATCAAGGGCCTGGCCTACTGGGATAACGGTATGAAGGTGATGACGGCCAACCGGCCACTGCACAAGGTCTCTGACTTCCGGGCGCTGAAGATGCGCATCCAGTCGTCCAAGGTGCTGGACGAGCAGTTCCGCGCGCTGAAGGCCAATCCGCAGGTGCTGGCCTTTTCCGAGGTCTATCAGGCCATGCAGACCGGGGTGGTCGATGGCAGCGAGAATACGCCCTCCAATGTCTACACCCAGAAGATGCACGAGGTGCAATCCGACCTGACCGTGTCCGATCACGGGTACATCGGCTATGCCGTCATCGTCAACAAGAAGTTCTGGGACGCGCTGCCGGCCGATGTGCGTACCCAGCTCGATGGCGCCATGAAGGAAGCCACGGTCTACGCCAACAAGATCGCCCAGAAAGAAAATGACGATGCGCTGGCAGCCATCAAGGCCAGCGGCAAGACCAGGGTGTACTACCTCTCCGAGCAGGAAAAGGCGGAGTGGCGGCGGGCGCTGCTGCCGGTGCACAAGTCCATGGCCTCGCGCGTGGGGCAGGACCTGATCGATGCGATCTACAAGGAAAGCGAAGCGGCCGGGGTCAAGATGAACTGAGCGGTGACTGCCAGGAATGGGCAAAACGGTCTGCAGCGATGCAGGCCGTTTTGCATGGGCCGGCGTGAGCCGGCTGTCTATTTTTTCTTGCGTGTGACGACGTAGTTCTCGGCCGCCGTGACGGCGTTCTGCAAGGCTTCCATCTTGGAATTGCCGGGCTTGAAGTCACCGAATTCGTGGGTGGTGCGATCGGGGAAGTCGATATGGACGAACGCCGTCCACTTGCCGTCAGTACGTAGGACCGGGGTCAGCTTGATGGTGGCGTCGAGATACTTGCACGCTATTGCGCCTAGGGTGGTGGACATCTTGCTTGGAAGCGGGGCGGCGGGACCGGATCTTGCCGGAAGCCGACGCCGGCAGGCTGTGGTGGCGAATCAAGTGACGAATGATGCCACAGCCTGGGCGATCTTGCCGTGCTCCCGATCAGGCATTTAAGCCGTTTTACGAGTCAGGTGCCGTAGATGGGTGGCCGACTGCGGCGACGGCCTTCCTTTAAGCCGGCCGTCTTTGCCTGTCGGGTGCCGGAATACGCGAGTCAAATGGCGTCCAGCAGCAGTTCCAGGTTCTGTACCGCGGCACCCGAGGCGCCCTTGCCCAGGTTGTCGAACACCGCGCACAACAGGATGTGGCCTTCGGTCGGACTGCCGAAGACACCCAGCGTCATGTCATTGCTGCCGTTGTGGCGGGTCGGGTCGAGCTGGGCAGTGGCGGCGCTCTGCCCGGCGTCGAGCACATGGACATGGTGCGCCCCGGCATAGTGGGCCTGCAGGGCGGCGCGCAATGCTTCCAGGCTGGCACCGGTGGGCAACAGGCGCGTCTGCAGCGCGATCGACAGTACGATGCCCTGGCGGAAGGCGCCATAGGCCGGCACGAAGATAGGGCGTTGCGTCAGGCCGGCATGCATCTGCATTTCCGGCGGATGCTTGTGCTGCAGGTTCAGACCGTACAGTACGAAGGGGGCGGCGCTAGCGGCATCGGGGCCCTCGTATTGCTCCACCTGGGCCCGGCCGCCACCGGAATACCCGGAGACCGCCTGGATGGTCAGCGGATAGTCGGCTGGTACCAGACCGGCCTGGACCAGCGGGCGCAGCAGCGCAATGGCACCGGTCGGGTAGCAGCCGGGGTTGCTGATGCGCCGGGCGTGGGCAATCGCCTGCGGCTGCTGCGCCGCCATCTCCGGGAAACCATAGACCCAGCCCGGGCTGGTGCGATGGGCCGAGCTGGCGTCGATCACGCGCACCCGGGGATTCTCGATCAGCGCGACCGCTTCACGGGCGGCCGCATCCGGCAGGCAGAGCAGGGCGATGTCGGCGCTGTTGATGGCCTCGGCGCGACGCCGCGGGTCCTTGCGTTCGGCTGCCGGCAGGGTCAGCACGCGCAGGTCGGTGCGCTCGCGCAGGCGTTCGTGGATCAGCAGGCCGGTGGTGCCTTGGTCGCCGTCGATGAAGATCAGGGGAAGGTTGCTCACGGTGTACTCCATTCAGCGGTAAGCAGTGGACGCGCCCGGATGAAAGGTCAGAAGCAGAGACCGGCATGGCGCGGGAATGCCGATGTCCTGCATGGTGCGACAAATCGTATAATTGTAAAAGTTGAATATCGCAAAGAGATCATTCAGATTTCCTGAATTGATATTGCGCGTTGCCGGAGTCTTCCCATGCGTGAACTGAGCCTGGACCGCCTGCGCACCCTGGTCGCCATCGTCGACCTGGGTTCCTTTGCCGCCGCCGCGCGCGCGCTGCACCTGGCGCCACCGACGGTGAGCCTGCACATCAGTGAACTGGAGGCGCGCGTCGGAGCGTCCCTGCTGTTGCGCCAGCGCAGCCAGGTGCGCCCTTCGGGTATCGGTGCCACCCTGGTGGCGCGGGCGCGGCAGCTGCTGGTCGGTGCCGAGCAGGCGCTGGAAGAGGTACAGCGGCAGGTCCAGGGCCTGGCCGGACGGGTGCGCCTGGGCGCCTCCACCGGCGCCATCGCCTACCTGCTGCCGCAGGTGCTGGAGCGGCTGGGGCAGCAGCATCCCGGTATCGACGTGCAGGTGCGCATCCTCACTTCGCAGGAAACCCTGGCGCAACTGGTCGAAGGCACGCTGGATATCGGTCTGGTGGCCTTGCCGCAGTCACCCCTTGGCGGGCTGACCGTCAAGCCCTGGCGGCGCGATCCGGTGATGGCCTTCCTGCCGGCGGCATGGCCCTCGCCCCGGGTGGTGACGCCGGCCTGGCTGGCGGCGCAGCCGCTAATCCTCAATGCTCCCGAGACCCGGCTCTCGCGCCTGACCATGGAGTGGTTCGCCAGTGCCGGCGAGCATCCGCTGCCGCGCATCGAACTCAATTTCAACGACGCCATCAAGAGCCTGGTGGCGGCCGGCTATGGCGCCACCCTGTTGCCGCATGAAGCCAGCGCCCAGGGGCGCGCGCTGCCGTCGGATCCGCGCATCGCCATGCGGCCGCTGCGCCCGGCACTGTGGCGGCCACTGGGCATCGCCCATCGCGCCGGCCAGCCGGAACCGGCCACCCGCCATGTGCTGGAAGCCCTGTGGGAACTCAAGCAGTTGAGGTCGCCCCGGTAAGCGCGGTCGGCCCCGGCAGGCCGCCAGCAATGGCCTGGCGATCGACTACGGGAACACCTCGTCGGAGCGCTTCGGTCCGTCTACCCGGCAGCTGGCGCAGGTGTTGCGGCGCGCGCAGACGCTGGCGGAGGCGATCAGAGATGTTCGGGTTGATGCAGGCGCTGTTGCACGCAGCGCGTGACCAGGTTCATGTAGTCGGTACCGCGCTGCGGCTTGGTGGCATACCAGATGCGGCCGTCCGGCTCCTGCGCGAAGTCGCTGGACAGCGGCGCGGCGGTGAACAGCACCAGCGGGATGTGGGCCAGGTTCTGGTACACGCACAGGGTGCGCAGCAGTTCGTAGCCTTCGGTGCCAGGAAAGCTGCGCGGGTCCAGCAGGATCAGTGCCGGCAGGTCGCGTGCGCGGCACAGGGCCTGGGTCAGCAGCGAGGCATTGGCCAGCTCGGCATCGTCGAACCACTCGAACTGGCAGGGCAGCTGGTTGCGCCACAGGGTGAAACGCGCCATTTCGATGGCATCGAGGTCATCGTCGATGACGAGGATGCGGGGCAGGTGATGGGTCAGGGACATGGCAGCCTCCTTGCTGGGATGGATGCATCTTAGGAGAGGCTGGGCAGGGAGGATATCAGGAGCTTCCTGATGGGGCTGGGAGCGTGGCGGCCAGGCCGCAGGGGTCTGGCGGCGGTGTGCAGGGCGGCGCAGCCGAAGCAGGCCGCGCCGTGCGCTCAGGCCTGCTCGCCGCTGCCGCTCTCGAACTGGCGGCTGTATTCGGCGCGGCGCGCCTGGTCGGATTCGATCAGCAGGCGGTAGCGGGTTTCCGAGACGCGCTGTTGCAATACCGCTGCGTAGCGCTCGCGCTGCAGCCATTCGATGATCACCGAGGCGGTAATCACGATGATGGTGTAGACCAGGATCATGAAGACGTCCTTGTCGTTGAGGCCATCCATCGTATAGAAAGGCTTGCGGAAGAAGAACATTGCCGTGGGGATGCTGATGGCCAGCAATCCCAGCGAATACACGCAGCCGAACAGGTAGCTCATGACGATGCAGTTGACGGCGAAGAAGACCATTGATAGTGCCTCGTCTACGAAGGGCGCCAGGGCGTAGCGCAAGCCGAAGGCGGCCACGAATCCGAACGCGCTGACATACAGCGGTCGGAAACCTTGCGGCCGCCAGCTCCTGGCGTTCTTCAGTCTGATCAGGCTCATGAGGGCTTTGCTGTGGTGACGCGTCGTGTCCATCTTCGTTGACATTGCACGGCGATGCAATGTGCTCATGTTAAGAAACCATTCTTTCAAAAGGCTTACCGGGCGCCACCCTGCAGCCGCATGCCGGTATTGCGTTGTAATGCTGCACCAGGGCTAGTGGCGGCGGTCCTTCAGTGGTGAGGAGTGCCCCAGGTATTTGCGGCTCAGTTCATTGCCATGGATCTCGATGCTGCGCTTGATGAACATCACCGTCTCGTTGGTGACGATTTCGCGCTCGTTGTCCACTGTGATGATGTGATAACAGTCGCCCAGCCAGATCACCTTGCGTACCTCGGCATTGATGTGCTGCAGGATCACCTCGGCATTGCGCGGGGAGGCGGTTTCGTCGTCGATGGAGTGGATGATCAGGGTATCGGTGCGTACCAGCGGTAGCGACTTGCGCACGAAGGCGATCATGCGCAGGGCGGTGCGCAGATGGCGCGCGGGGATCGAGGCGGCACCGACGGCGGCCACGCCATCCTTTTCCAGCGCGGCGGCGACGCGGCGACGCATCTCGAAGTTCTTGATGCCGTAGGGTTCGCTTTCCTTGTAGGACCAGTTGCGGATGCCCATGTCATAGACCACCGTCAACAGCTTCCAGTACCAGGGTACAGACCAGCCGTCGTATTGCAGCACCGGCGAAAGCAGCACCACCGACAACAGGTCCTTGCTGCGCGCGGCCACCGCCAGGGCCAGGGTGGCGCCCATGGACAGGCCGCACAGCGAGACCGTGCGGAATTCTTCCTTGAGCCGGGCCACACGACTTTCGACCACGGCGCACCAGGCTTCCCAGTCGGGCGAGATGCGTGGATTGGTCAGCGCGGCGGAATAGTTGTCGATGTTCAGGGGGATGACGGTGCAGCCGGCCTTCTTGAGCTGCTTGGGAATCGAGCCCATTTCGAGCTGCGAGCCGCACAGACCGTGCAGCAGGATGACCGCATGGTCCTTGTGGGGACCGCCGTGGCGGTCATCGTTGCGGGCCTCGGAGACCAGGGTGCTGCTGTCGGTGGATGACTGTGAGTCCATAAATCTTCAAACGCATTCGCGCCGTGAGGCGCGCTTTGGCGAATCGTTCGCCCCCCGTTTCATTACGAGTAAGCTGGTCGACGCCTGAGGGCGTTCTGTTTCCGGCTACCTGGTCCGCTGCCGTCCCGGCGCCGACTTTTTTGCCGAAGTCTAACTGCCGGAGGAAAATGTTGCCAGCCTTTATCGTCAACATTCCCGATACGCCGGTGGAGGGGAGGCAGATATTGCCAACCGGCAGGAAGATGACCGCATCATGAGAGGATAACGTCGCGACCCTGACGTTGGTGTACAACAATTGGCAATTGGTTCATCATTATTTTCGCCTGGGCAACAATAATAGACAAATGCACAAAGGGGATGTTCGACGGAGATAATCGAAAAGCCCTTCACACCGAAGTGCGAAGGGCTCAATGGAAGGGTAAGCGAGGGCGGGAAGGTGGGGCAGGGCGAGCGATCAGCCGCGACCTTCCAGATGACCGTTGACTACCCGCACCTGATCACCCACGCGCCAGTTTTCGCTGGTCTGCGGGAAGCTGCGGGTCTTGCCGTTTTCCATGCGCACATCGACCACATAGCTGGTGGTGGCGCGGACATTCTTTTCGACCTCGTTACCAGCATAGCCGCCGCCGACGGCACCGGCGATGGTAGCCAGGGTACGGCCGGTACCGCCACCGATCTGGTTGCCCAGCAGGCCGCCGACCACGGCGCCGCCAGCGATACCGACACCACTGGTGGGCGCGGCATGACGCACGGCACGTACGTTCACCACTTCACCACAACTGGTGCAGATCGCTGCTGCACGTTGGGCCACCGGGGCGGCCGCCTGGGCCGGATAGGCCGACTGTTGTGGCTGGTAGGAGGTGCTGCGCTGCGGGGCAGGCGGTGCCACGGCCGGGGCGGGTGCATTCTGATCCAGGGCCGCCACTTGCTGCGGCGAATTGGCGCTCTTGGAATTGGGCAGCAGGCCGGTCATGGCGGCCACGCCGATCAGGCTGACCAGGATCACGGCCACGGCTGCGCCGGCGACCAGGGGATGGAGGCGACCGGGAGATGCCTTGGTCACGGTGTTGTTGCCGGTAGTCAGGTTTTGTGTGGTGTTGCTATCCATGATGACCTCTCTAGTTGTTCTCTTGTCGTTGATGAGTGGATGACTGAATTATGGAGTGGTCGTCGGCGAAAAAAAATCCCGATTCTGTGTCAGTTGTAAAAACTTGTAATGAAGCAAAAGCGGCCAGGGTGGCGGGTTTGCGCGAAGGTAGCTGAATTGCGGTGGGGCGCCACAATGCAAAAGGGACGGCCGCGTGGCCGTCCCCTCTGCACTTTGCTGCCTTAGCTGGGCAGCGGTCCTCAGTCCTCGCGACGCAGGTGCGGGAACAGGATCACATCACGGATATTGGGCGAATCGGTGATCAGCATCATCAGACGGTCGATGCCGATACCGCAGCCGCCGGCCGGGGGCATGCCGTATTCCAGGGCGCGGATGTAGTCGGCGTCGTAGTACATGGCTTCTTCGTCGCCGGCATCCTTGGCGGCCACCTGGGCCTGGAAGCGGGCGGCCTGGTCTTCGGCGTCGTTCAACTCGGAAAAACCGTTCGCAATTTCACGGCCGGTGATGAACAGTTCGAAGCGCTCGGTAATGCCGGCCACCGTGTCGGAAGCGCGCGCCAGCGGCGAGACTTCGACCGGGTAGTCGATGATGTAGGTCGGGTTCCACAGCTGCGACTCGGCGGTCTCTTCGAACAGCGCCAGTTGCAGGGCGCCGATGCCGGCGCCGGCCAGCGGGGCCTGGTCTGTCTTGACACCGAACTTCTTCAGTTCGGTGCGCAGGAAGTCGATGTCGGCCAGTTGCTCGGCGGTGTAGTTCGGTGCGTACTTGAGGATGGCACCGGTGATGGTCAGGCGGTCGAAGGGCTTGGACAGGTCCAGTTCGCGACCTTGGTAGGTCAGCACGGCGGTGCCGTGGGCATCGATGGCGGCCTGGCGGATCACCTGTTCGGTGAAGCCCATCAGCCACTGGTAATCCACGTAGGCGGCGTAGAACTCCATCATCGTGAATTCAGGGTTGTGACGCGGCGAGACGCCTTCGTTGCGGAAGTTGCGGTTGATTTCGAAGACACGCTCGAAGCCGCCCACCACCAGGCGCTTCAAGTACAGCTCAGGGGCGATGCGCATGAACATCTGCATGTCCAGCGCATTGTGATGGGTGATGAAGGGCTTGGCCGCGGCGCCGCCCGGGATGGGGTGCAGCATCGGGGTTTCCACTTCCATGAAACCATTGGTTTCCATGAAGCGGCGAATCGACGACATCGCAGCGGTACGCGCCTTGAAGGTGCGGCGGGTTTCCTCGCTCATGATCAGGTCGACGTAGCGCTGGCGGTACTTCATTTCCTGGTCGGCCAGGCCGTGGAACTTGTCGGGTAGCGGGCGCAGCGACTTGGTGATCAGCTTCAGCTTGGTCACCTTCACCGACAGTTCACCGGTCTTGGTCTTGAACAGCGTGCCTTCGGCACCCAGGATGTCGCCCAGGTCATAGTGCTTGAAGGCGGCCATGGCTTCTTCGCCGGTGACGTCACGGGTCACGTAGAGCTGGATGCGGCCATCGGCGCGCGCGCCAGAGGCATCCTGCAGGGTGGCGAAGGCCGCCTTGCCCATGACCCGCTTCAACATCATGCGACCGGCCACGGTGACGGTCACCGGTTCGGCTTCCAGCGCTTCGTTCTCGAAGCCGTCGTATTGCGCGTGCAGGTCCGCGGCATTGTTGGCCGGGCGGAAATCGTTGGGGAAGGCGACGCCCTGCTCGCGGATGGCGGCCAGCTTGGCGCGGCGCTCGGCGATGATGCTGTTCTCGTCGGCTGCCGGCTGGGCGGCGGGGGTGTTTTGCGTGGTCATGGTTGGAATTCTTGAGGTTTGAACGGTAGCTCAGTCAGCAACCGGCCGCGCAAGGACTGCGCGGCCGGCGTGGATCAGACGCCCTGTTTCAGCGAAGCGGCGATGAAGTCGTCCAGGTCGCCGTCGAGCACGGCCTTGGTATTGCCGGTTTCGAAGTTGGTGCGCAGGTCCTTGATGCGGGACTGGTCCAGCACATAGGAGCGGATCTGGTGGCCCCAGCCGACGTCGGTCTTGGAGTCTTCCAGCTTCTGCTGCTCGCTCATGCGCTTGCGCAGTTCCAGTTCGAACAGCTTGGCGCGCAGCATGTCCCAGGCTTCGGCACGGTTGCGGTGCTGGCTGCGGTCGTTCTGGCATTGCACGACGATGCCCGACGGGGCGTGCGTCAGGCGTACGGCGGAGTCGGTCTTGTTGATGTGCTGACCACCGGCGCCGGAGGCGCGGTAGGTATCGACGCGCACGTCGGCCGGGTTGATCTCGATTTCGAAGGATTCATCCACCTCAGGGTAGACGAAGAGGCTCGAGAACGAGGTGTGGCGGCCATTGGACGAGTCGAACGGCGACTTGCGCACCAGGCGGTGCACGCCGGTCTCGGTGCGCAGGAAGCCATAGGCGTAGTCTCCCTCGACCTTGATGGTGGCGGTCTTGATGCCGGCCACTTCACCGTCGGACTGTTCCATGATCTCGGCCTTGAAGCCCTTGCGCTCGCAATAGCGCAGATACTGGCGCAGCAGCATGGAGGCCCAGTCCTGGGCTTCGGTACCGCCGGCGCCGGCCTGGATGTCGATGAAGCAGTTGTTGGCGTCCATGGGGCCGCTGAACATGCGGCGGAATTCCATTTCCTCCACCAGCTTCTTCAGGTTCTCGGCATCGGCCTCGATGGCGACGATGGTGTCCTCGTCCTTTTCCTCGCGCGCCATCTCGAAGAGGTCGCGGGCATCGTTCAGCTCGCTGTCGATCTTGATGAGGGTATGGACGATCGCTTCCAGCGATTTCTTTTCCTTGCCGAGGTCCTGGGCCCGCTTCTGGTCGTTCCAGACGTTGGGGTCTTCCAGTTCGGCGTTGACTTGCTCGAGTTTCTCCGACTTCACATCGAAGTCAAAGATACCTCCGTAGCTCGGTGGCGCGGGTGGCCAGGTCGTCGAGCAGTGATTGGAGGGAATTGAGGCGTTCTGCTTCCATGATGGTTTCTTTTGCGATCAAACCTCACATTATACAAGAGGAGCAGGGCAGTTTCATCCCCGTCACGCGCCTGTCATTTTCGCTCGCTACCATCGGCGCGCTTGTTTTACTGACAAAAACCTGACGGTGGCGCACGGCGCTGCCCGATACCTGCCAGCCCCTACCGGAGAATCTTCGATGAGACAGCCCGCCGCCACGTCCCTCCCTTCCACCGTCGACCAGCCGCAAGCCGGTCGCCGCAGCCTGCTCAAGGCCTTTGCCTCGGCACCACTGTTGCCCCTGGCCGGTGGTCTGTCGGCCTCGGCCCTGCTGGCGGCCTGCGCCACGCCCGGTGCCGGCAAGCCCTTCGCCTCGGCGCGTTTTACCGGCATGCCGGCACCCACCCTGGACAATCCGGCCGCCATGGCCTCCACCACCGTTGGTTCGGCCCTGGAGGTAACGTTTGCCGATGGCAGCAAGCAAAGCTACAAGCTGGCCTACCAGCCCTTCTTCATGACCGGCGACATGGTGCCGGACGGCCGTGGTGGCAGCATCCTGGCCGGCGGTTATCTGGACATCAACAACCAGCCCATCATCGACCGCTCGCTGCCCGGCCGTGAACGCCAGTTCTTCTCGGACTGCCCGGACGGCTCTTCGCTGTTGACCGTGCCGGGCGCCAAGGTGCCCGGCGTAAAAGGCAACGCAGTGTTTGCCGTGGTGCAATTCGAATACACCACCCGCGACCAGAAGCAGGCCGCCATGTATGGCCAGCTGCCTTCGCCCATCGCCGTGCTCACGCTAGACCAGGACCCGTCCTCGGGCAAGCTCACCCTGATCAAGTACCACAATGTCGACACCTCCCAGGTCAACGGCCTGTGGATCACCTGCGGCGCCAGCCTGTCGCCCTGGAATACGCACTTGTCGTCGGAAGAATATGAACCGGACGCTTCGGCCATCGCCTCCAACCCGCAATTCAAGGCCTTCAGCAAGAACTTGTACGGCGACGAAAACCGCGCCAATCCCTACCACTACGGCCATCTGCCGGAAGTGACGGTCAACCCCGACGGCACCGGCTCCATCAAGAAGCACTACTGCCTGGGTCGCATCTCGCACGAACTGGTACAGGTCATGCCGGACCAGCGCACCGTCCTGATGGGTGACGACGCCACCAACGGCGGTCTGTTCATGTTCATCGCCGATCGCGCCGCCGACCTGTCCTCGGGCACGCTCTACGTGGCGCGCTGGGAGCAGGTCTCCAGTGTCGGCCCGGGCGCCGGCAAGCTGTCCTGGGTACGCCTGGGCAGCGCCACCAGCGCCGAAGTCAAGGCCATGGCGGAGCGCTACAAGGCCGCCGACATCATGGATATCCGCACCACCGACCCGGCCGACGGCTCCTTTTCCAGGATTCCCTTCAACGGCAAGTTCAACTGGGTGCGCGTCAAGCCGGGCATGCAGAAGGCGGCCGCCTTTTTGGAAACCCACCGCTACGCCGCCCTGGCCGGTGGCAGCCTGGGCTTCACCAAGATGGAAGGCACCACCGTCAATGCCCGCGACAAGATCGCCTATTCCGCCATGTCCTATATCCAGACCTCGATGCTCAATGGCTCCGGCCACATCAAGGTCGAAGGCCCCAAGGCCGGTGCCGTGTATGCGTTGAACCTGCGCGGCGGCCAGCGCGATGCCGGCGGCAATGTGATCGACAGCGAATGGGTGGCCATCGACATGGCCCCGCCGGCAGCGCTGGTGGGCGTGGACCTGAAGACCCCGGATGCCCTGGGCAACCTGGCCGATCAGGAACACATCGCCAATCCGGACAACATCAAGTTCTCCGAGAAGCTGCGCACGCTCTTCATCGGCGAAGACAGCGGCATGCACGTCAACAACTTCCTGTGGGCCTACAACGTCGATACCAAGGCGCTGACCCGGGTTCTGTCCTGCCCGGCAGGGGCTGAATCGACCGGTCTGCATGCGGTCGATGAAATCAACGGCTGGACCTATGTCATGAGCAATTTCCAGCACGCCGGTGACTGGGAGAAGGGCTTGCACGACAAGGTCAAGGACAAGCTCGATGCGCTGGTGCGGGCCAACTACAAGGACCGCTTCGGCGCCACCGTCGGTTACCTGACCGGTCTGCCGTACTCGGCCAGGAGCTGAGGCCGGGTCCGTCGTCGCGGCGGGCCGGCACGGAACGCAATCTGCTAGGATCGGTCCTATCAGCTCGTTTCGTCCTGCCCGCCGATGACAAGAACAACGCTGCTTCCCCTGCTGCTTCCCTGTGTTGCCCTGCTGGCGGCCTGCGCCAGCTCTCCCGCGCCGCACGGCCAGGTCAAGGGGGCCGAGGCCAGCTCGCGCGAGATGGGCCAGTCCGACAGCAATCGCGTGGCCACCCTGGCCATGCGCGCCAATCTGGATAGCCTGTATCTGCTGATGTCCAAGCTGTATCGGCGCAATCCGGCCGAATGGAAGAAGACCGCGACCACCCGGGAAGAGGCCGAAAAGAAGGTGCGTGACGCCATCGAACAGCGCCAGCCGTGGCCGGAACTGCAGGGCAAGCGCGACATCGTCGCCATGACGCTGGCCTTGGCGCCGGACTTCAAGGGTGACAGGGTAGCGGCCTTCATCGATGCCACCGCCGACATGATCATCGTCGCCCATGGCAACAAGATCGAGTTCTTCCTGGTCGACGGGCTGGATGCCCAGCATCTCTACAACGCCGCCCGCAACGTCGAAATCGCCGCCTGGGTGCTGGCCAGCCGACGCAATGCGGCGGGCGCGCCCCTGCTGCTGTCCGACGAAATGGGGGGAGATGTGCGCAACCTCAGTTTCGAGCGCGAGTTCGGCAAGATCGTCGGACGCCTGGACCTGATGGCCGAATTCAGCACCGAGCGTTACCGCCGGGCCGGCATCAGCTATGTGCAGAACCTGCTGGGCGGGTCGTTCCTGCAGTTCCTCCCGGTGCGCTGAGGTCCGTCTCCGGGCCGATCGCGCGCGCCGGCGCGATCACGTAGCAGCCGCGCCCATTGCCCTTGGCGGCATACATGGCCTTGTCGGCGGCCTGCAGCAGGCTGTCGGCGTCGCAACTGCCGTCGCAGACCGCGATCCCCACCGATACGCCGAGCCGGTACTCGCCCTGCGCCAGGTGCAGCGGTTCGGAGACCGCCTTGATGCACTTTTCGGCCAGCACCTGGGCGCCATGCTCATAGGGCGCGCCGAGATCGGTGATCAGCAGGACGAATTCATCGCCTCCCACCCGGGCCAGCGTATCGCCGTGCCTTGCCACCTGGTGCAGGCGCCGGGTGATCTCCTGCAGTACCAGGTCGCCGGCCTTGTGGCCGAGGGTGTCGTTGATGGGTTTGAAGCCGTCCAGGTCCAGGAACAGCAGGGCCACACCGTTGCGTTCGCGGCAGGCATGGGTGAGCGCGGCTTCCATGCGCTCGGCCAGCATCATGCGGTTGGGCAGGCCGGTGAGCACATCGTGGTGCGCCTGATGCTGCAATTCGGCCTGGTGCAGCTTGAGTCGTGAGAGCAGGCCGTTGAAGGCCATGGTCAGGTGGCCTACCTCATCGCGCCGTTCGACCGGCAGCGGCGACAGTGGCAGCTCGCCGCGCGTCATGCGGTCGGCCAGGGCGGCGGCCCGTCGCAGCGGGCGGAAGAACCACAGGTAAGCCAGCACCAGCAGCAACACGACCATGACCCCCTGTATCACGCCACCGCGTGCAATCAGGGCGCGGGTACGTTCTACTGTAGGCAGGGCCGCGGCCAGCGGCATGGTCACCGCCACCATCCAGGACGTGCCCGGCACCGAGGCAAAGGCCTTGATCTCGTTGACACCATTGGCCGCGATGCCCACGCCATTGCCCCGGTACCCCGCCAGGGCCTGGTCCATCAATTTGTCCCGGCCTGCCGATGGGAGCTGGGTCAATACCAGGGCCTCGTCGCTGGAGGCGATGATCATCTTCTGCTGCGGCGACACCAGCAGGAAACTGCCGGTCGGTCCCAGCCGTGCCTGTTGCAGATGGTCCAGGAAGCCCGGTGCGGTGAGTTCGCTGCTACCGCCCAGCACGCCCACGATGCGGCCGCTGGCGTCGCGCAGCGGCGTGAGCATGGCGATGATGGGTTTGCCGCTGGCAGGGCTGTTCAGGGGCGGACACAGAACGGTCGCACCCTGCAGCACGCGCTCGTAATCGGGGTAGTTGGTCAGGGAAAGCGCGCGCCGGCCATCCAGGGTGGGGTAGTCGACCACGATGGTGCCATTGCCGTCGGCCACGAACAGGCCCTGTGCGAACAGCGGAAGCAGTTGCTGGTGATCCTGCAGCCAGCTGCGCATGGCGGCGCGGTCGCCCAACAGCGCGGTCGGAAAGTGGCCGGCCAGGCGTTCCAGATAGCTGGCACGCTCCTGCACGCGATAGCCGATGTCCTGCGCCAGGTAGCTGGCAATGGTGCTTTGCTGGTCGGCGGCGACCTGGGCCTGTTCCTTTTCGAGGAAGCCGATCAGGATGTTGTAGCGCAAGACCGCACTCACCAGAATCAGCAAGAGTCCGAACAGGGTGAGACGGGTCACCAGGCTGCAGTGAATGCGCTTGATCATCATCGGGTTGGTCTTGTTGTTATTGTCTGGAGCGATCTCTAGGCTTGCCCCTTCCGTTTGGCAGGCAGAAAGTCGCTCCAAGCCAACATTGTGCCACTGCAACGCCACAATGTTGGCTTTTTTTTGTCCCCTTCTTGATGTCCTGTTTCCCTGCTGCAATCCTTGCGGGGCAAGGCTTTGCGCCCATTGGGGCAGGGCTGAGGCGATCAGGCCGGCTCGGCGTGTTCGACCATCAGTTGCACGGTGGTCTTGCCGTTGTACTCGTTGGCATCCAGCCGGAACGCCACCTGGGCGTGGTCGGGCAAGGCGTCGGTGTGGCCGAACCAGATGGCGTCGTATTTGCGGCCGTTTTTCTCCAGTTGCAGCTTGAGGTGCTTCTCCTTGAGGATGCGCTGGTTGAGCACCCGGAAGTGATCGCAGAAGACCGGCGGCGCAAAGCCCTGGCCCCAGACCTGCTGGTCCATCAGGCTGATGAATTCCACCGAATAATAGGCATCCTCCAGCACCCCATCGGTCTCGATGACACGCTCCAGCTGGTTCTGCGTGAGCCAGTCGCGGCCCACGGCCTCGAAGGCTTCGGCGAAGGCGTCGAAGGCCTCGGCATGGATGGTCAGGCCGGCCGCCATGGCGTGGCCGCCGAACTTGGTCATCACCGAGGGTGCGTGCTTGGACACCAGGTCCAGCGCGTCGCGCAGGTGGAAGCCCGCAATCGACCGGCCCGAGCCCTTGATGAAACCTTCGTCGCCGGGCGCGAAGGTGATGGTGGGGCGATAGAACTTGTCCTTCAGGCGCGAGGCCACGATGCCGATCACGCCCTGGTGCCAGGAGGCATCGAAAACAGCAATGGTGCGGCGATCGGCCGGGTTGAAGTCATCCAGCAGCAAGAGGGCGGTGTCCTGCATGCCGGCTTCGATGTCGCGCCGTTCGCGGTTGATGGCATCCAGTTGCTGGGCGATCGCCCAGGCCCGGCCTTCGTCGTCGGTGGTCAGGCATTCGATGCCCAGTGCCATGTCGGCCAGGCGGCCAGCCGCATTCAGGCGCGGCCCCACGGCAAAGCCGAGGTCGAAGGGGGTGGCGCGACGGGCTTCGCGCCCGGCCGCACGAAACAGTGCGGCAATGCCAGGATGCATCTTGCCGCTGCGCATGCGCTTCAAGCCCTGGGCCACCAGGATGCGGTTGTTGGCGTCCAGCTTGACCACGTCGGCCACCGTGCCCAGGGCCACCAGGTCCAGCAGGGTATCCAGGCGCGGCTGGGTCTGGGCGTCGAAGAGGCCGCGCTTGCGCATCTCGGCGCGCAGCGCCAGCAGCACGTAGAACATCACGCCCACGCCAGCCAGGTTCTTGCTGGGGAAGCCGCATTGCGGCTGGTTCGGATTGACGATCACGCGCGCGTCCGGCAGGGCATCGCCGGGCAGGTGGTGATCGGTCACCACCACGTCGATGCCGCGCCGCTTGGCCTCGGCCACGCCGTCGATGCTGGCGATGCCGTTATCGACGGTGACGATGATGTCGGGGTTCTTTTCGCGCACCGTCAGTTCGACGATTTCGGGGGTGAGCCCGTAACCGTATTCGAAGCGATTGGGCACGATGTAGTCCACCTGCGCGCCCAGCAGGCGCAGCCCGCGCAGGCCGACCGCGCAGGCGGTGGCGCCGTCGCAGTCATAGTCGGCCACGATGACCAGCTTCTTGCCGGCGGCAATGGCGTCGGCCAGGTAGCTGGCGGCAGCGTCGATATGGAGCAGGCCGGCGGGCGGGAACAGCGCATTGAGTTCGCTGGCCAGTTCGCGCGCGGTGGACAGGCCGCGCGCCGCATAGACCCGCGCCAGGACAGGGTGGACGCCTTCGGCGATGAGTTGGTCGGCCTGGCCGGGGTGATAGGGGCGGGTGGCGACGCGGATCATGCGCAACGCTCCGCCAGCAGCGCCAGCGAGGGCTTGCGCCAGAAGCGCCGCAAGGCGCCACGGGTGACGGCAACCTCGACCAGGCGGTCAGACCCGGTCAGGACCAGGTTCACGGCCCCCAACGTGTCGGCCCGCAGCGCCACCAGCAGCGGCGCCAGCCATTCGCGGTCCAGGTGTTCCAGGTGCTGCAGCCACAGGCCCCACTCCTCGGCCAGTGCTGCTTCAGCCAGGGCATCCAGTACCAGCAGGCGGTGTCCGTCCCCGCGCAGGATGTCGTTCACCTGGTTCCCATTGGCATTGGCAATGGCCTTGGCCTGGTCGGTCTGCGCGCCATCGCCGAAGGCGCGCATCCAGCCGCGCAGGCCAAAGCGGGCGGCATAGCTATGCTGCGCGCTGGCACCGGCATCGGCGCCGCCCCAGATCCAGATGGAGTTGATGGCCTTCTGACCACGCATTTCGCGCTGCTCGTTGAGTGCCTCGGCGAACCATTGCATCTGCACTTCGTTCTGCAGCTTGCGCCAGGCCAGTTCACCCGGGCCTTCCGGCATCCAGATGTCGACGTTGCGGCCGCTGGCAGCGCTCGGTGTGGAGGTGCGCAGGCCAGCCCAGGCGTCGGCGCGGATGAACCAGGTGCGGGCGTCGCCATACACCAGTTCATGGCCGATCTCCTCGAACAGCGGCAGGGCGGCGGCGAACAGGCGTCGCGATTCTTCCTCTTCCAGCTGCAGCTGTCCGATGTCGGTCAGCACCAGGTGGTCGCGGGCCACGTGGATGTGCGCCGGGTGCAGTACGAACCAGTGACCGGCGGCCGGTGCGTGGCCCAGGCACTGCATCAATGCGGCGGCCGCACCGGGACTGGAATCCTGCGGGGTCGGCGGCAGCCCGAAGCGGCGGGCCAGCCAGTGTTCATGCGGCAATGCCCGCGAAAACGGGTCGTGCGACTGCAACGGTGTCGCCTTGCCACGGCCCAGCAGCATGGCCAGGGAGGGCGCCTTGCTCTGGCGCAGCAGGTCGCGGGCCAGCTCGGCCGGGGGTAGGGCGAAGGGAACGAGGATGTCGAGTTGATTCATGGGGCGCTATTTTAGCGGCTGGCGGGCCGCTTGGCCTGGGCGTCCCCTGTACATAGCTTCACTTATGTGACTGAAGGCCCTTAAAAAAACGCTCAAGACTTGTTCCAGGCCTGTTTGGCGCGCTGGCGCACCAGCATGCGCACGCTTTCGGGCATGGGTGTGCGGGCGCCATTGGTCTCGGCCGATAGCCACAGGCTGTCCTCGAAATGGGGCAGCATGCGCGGAGTGATGAAGCGGCTGCGGATGGCATTCACATGGCGGTCGCCCTGGGCCGTCTGCTGGGTGATGAAGAAGCGTTGCGGCACGATCAGGTGCAGATATTCCTTGGCCCGGGTCATGGCCACATAGAGCAGGCGGCGCTCTTCGGCGATCTCGGCCTCGCTGCCGGTGGCCAGGTCGGAGGGGATGCAGCCGTCCACCACGTTCAGCACATGCACCGAACGCCATTCCTGGCCCTTGGCGGAGTGGATGGTGGAGAGCGTCAGGTAATCCTCGTCCCGATAGGGCGGCGCCGAAAAGTCGCTGCTGGATTCGGGCGGGTCCAGCGTCAGCTCGGTGAGGAATTTCTCGCGCGAGGCATAGCCCCGGGCCAGCGCGGCCAGTTGCTCGATGTCGGCGGCGCGGGCGTCGGCATCCTCGTAGCGTTGTTCCAGCCGCGGCAGATACCAGTCGCGGGCGGCGTTGATGTCGGTCGGCCAGGCCGCGCTGGCGCGCCGCATCAGGGCATAGGTATCTGCGAAGGCCTGCCACTGCAGGGCGATATTGGCCGGGGCGCCGAAGTTGAGCAGGGCATCGGCCGGGTCGGCGGCGCCGGCCATCAGGTCCAGCACCTTGCGGGCGGTGGCCGGGCCGACGCCGGGAATCAGTTGCAGGGCACGCAGGCCTGCCATGCGGCCGCTGGGGTTGTGGGCCAGCCGCAGCAGGGACAGCAGGTCCTTGATGTGGGTGCTCTCCAGGAACTTGAGCCCGCCGAACTTCACGAAGGGGATGTTGCGGCGGACCAGTTCCAGCTCCAGCGCGGCGCTGTGGGTGGCGGTGCGGAACAGCACTGCCTGGGACTTGAGCGTCAGCCCTTCTTCGCGATGCGCCAGGATGCGGTTGGCGACCCAGCGCGCCTGTTCGGCTTCGTCGGGGATGACCACCAGCTGCGGTTTTTGCGAGGAGGGTTTGTCACTCCACAGGTTCTTGAAGTGACGTTCCGGGGCATCGGCGATGACCGCATTGGACGCCTGCAGGATAGGCTGGGTGGAGCGGTAGTTCTGTTCCAGCGTCAGCAGCCGCGCCGGCTGGGTGAACAGCGAGGGCAGGTCGAGGATGTTGCGCACCGTGGCGCCGCGGAAGGAATAGATCGATTGGGCGTCGTCGCCGACGGCGGTCACACCGGCGCCATCGGGCTTCATGCGCTGCAGGATCTCGGCCTGCAGGCGGTTGGTGTCCTGGTATTCATCGACCAGCACGTGGTCGAAGCGGGCGCCGACGGACTGCGCGATTTCCGGGTCCGACAGCATGTCGGCCCAGAACAGCAGCAGATCGTCGTAATCCAGCACGTGCTGGGTTTCCTTGGCATCCACATAGCGGGCGAAGAGTTCGCCCAGTGGCCGCTCCCACTCGCGGCACCAGGGGAAATGGACCTGCAGCACCTGGGCCAGGTCCTGGCGGGTGTTGACGGCCCGCGAATAGATCGCCAGGCAGGTGGCCTTGAGCGGAAAGCGCTTGTCGGTGGAAGACAGGCCCATCTCGTGGCGCAACAGGCCCATCAGGTCTTCCGAGTCACCGCGATCCTGGATGGTGAAGTCGTCTTCCAGGCCGATCACGCTGGCGTAGTCGCGCAGCAGGCGCGCGCCGATGGCGTGGAAGGTGCCGGACCAGGGCAGTTGCGGCGGGGCATCGCCGGCGGCCAGGCCCAGTACCTGGCGGATCACCTGGCCCACGCGGCGGCCCATGTCGCCGGCCGCGCGGCGCGAAAAGGTCAGCAGCAGGATGCGTTGCGGATCGGCGCCCTCCAGCACCAGCCGCGCCACCCGGTGCGCCAGGGTATTGGTCTTGCCCGAGCCGGCGCCGGCCACGATCAACAGCGGCGTCTGTTGCGCCGGCGGCAGGCCGCTGCCGTGCTCGACGGCGGCGCGCTGTTCGGCATTGAGGCGGGCGAAGGGATCGCGTTCCTGTGCGGGCGGCGCCGGGGCGTCCTGGGCGGGGGCGGCGGAGACGTCGCGGATGAGGTCGGGTGGCATGAGGCGAAGGGAAATTCAGGTGGCGGAGAGCAATGGCAGGAAGATACTGTATATATAACCAGTCCGGTGCGCAATATCCAACTGCCACAGATATGAAGCGGGGCGCCGCGAACCTCTGCCGTGGAAGTGAATCTATAGCCTGCACGCGGGAACGTGCGCAAGTGAAGGGCAGGGGCCAGGGATGGGCCGGCTGTCCATTCTGTGGCAAACTTCGCGCTTTGTCCTCGCCCGTGTTGGCGTGCGGCGGGTCCGGTTTCGACGGGATTTCGCCGGCACATTTTGCAGGCCCTCTCCCGGAGCAATTTTGAGTCTGATTAAAAACCTGCCGTTCGAATGGCTGGTCGGCATCCGCTACACGCGGGCCGGCAAGCGCAGCGGTCGCAACAGTTTCATTTCTTTTATTTCCCTCATTTCCATGGCCGGCATCGGCCTGGGCGTGGCCGCGCTGATCGTGGTGCTGTCGGTGATGAACGGTTTCCAGAAGGAAGTCCGTGACCGCATGCTCTCGGTGCTGGCGCATATCGAGGTGTTCGACGCCTCCGGTTCCATGAAGGACTGGCAGAGCGTGGCCAAGCAGACCTTCCAGAACAAGGAAGTACTGGGTGCGGCGCCCTATGTGGCCGGCCAGGCCATGATGACGCGCGACGACAACCTGCGCGGCGTGCTGGTGCGCGGCGTGCTGCCGGAAGAAGAGCCCAAGGTCTCGGACGTGGCGCGTCAGATCAAGCAGGGCAGTTTCGATTCCCTGAAGCCTGGTGCTTTCGACATCGTCCTCGGTAGCGAGCTGGCGCGCGGCATGCGCGTGGGGCTGGGTGACAAGGTCACGGTGATCGTGCCGCAAGGCCAGGTGACCCCGGCCGGGGTGCTGCCACGGTTGAAGCAGTTCACCGTGACCGGCATCTTCGAGGCCGGCCATTACGAGTTCGATTCCTCGCTGGCCTTCATCCACCTGCAGGACGCCGAGACCCTGTTCCGCATGGATGCGCCCACCGGGGTGCGCCTGCGCATCCGCGACATGCTGCAGGCGCCGGAGGTGACCCAGGAGCTGGCGCGCACCCTCAGCGGTGACCTCTACCTGCGCGACTGGTCGCAGCAGAACAGCAACTGGTTCGCCGCCGTCAAGACAGAGAAACGCATGATGTTCATCATCCTCACCCTGATCATTGCGGTGGCGGCCTTCAATCTGGTCTCCACGCTGGTGATGACGGTCACCGACAAGCAGGCCGACATCGCCATCCTGCGCACGCTGGGGGCGTCGCCCGGTTCCATCATGAAGATCTTCGTGATCCAGGGGGCGCTGGTGGGCCTGATCGGGACCGCTGCCGGCGTCGCCCTGGGGGTGGCGGTGGCACTGAACATCGATGTGCTGGTGCCGGCCATCGAGCACGCCTTCCACGTGCAGTTCCTGCCCAAGAGTATTTATGTGATTTCCGAATTGCCCTCCGACCTCATCTGGTCGGACGTCTATATCATCGGCGGCGTGGCCGTGGTACTGGCATTCCTGGCCACGCTGTACCCGAGCTGGTCGGCAGCCCGCGTCAAACCGGCGGAGGCGCTGCGCTATGAATGATTCCATCCTGAACCGCCAGGCCGTGCTGTCTGCACGCGGCCTGGGCAAGACCTTCACCCAGGGAAAGTATTCGGTGAAGGTGCTGGGTAATGTGGATATCGATGTCTACCACGGTGAGCAGGTCGCCATCGTCGGCGCTTCCGGCTCCGGCAAGTCGACCCTGCTGCATCTGCTGGGCGGGCTCGATACCCCCAGCGCCGGTACCGTCAGCCTGCAGGGCAAGGATTTTGCCAGCCTGGGCGAGCGCGAGCGCGGTACGCTGCGCAACCAGTCGCTGGGCTTTGTCTACCAGTTCCACCACCTGCTGCCGGAATTCTCGGCGCTGGACAACGTGGCCATGCCGCTGATGATCCGCCGCGTCAAGCGCGCCCAGGCACAGGAGCAGGCCCGCGAGATGCTGGAGAAGGTGGGCCTGGCCCAGCGCGTGACCCACGTGCCGGGCGAGCTCTCGGGTGGCGAGCGTCAGCGCGTGGCGCTGGCGCGCGCGCTGGTCACGCGACCGGCCTGCGTGCTGGCCGATGAGCCGACCGGCAACCTGGACCGCAGTACGGCCGACCGCACCTTCGAACTGATGATCGAACTCTCGCGCACGCTGGGCACGGCCTTCGTCATCGTCACCCACGACGGCGAACTGGCCGGTCGCTGCGGGCGCGTGCTGCGCCTGTCGGAGTTGGGTCTGCGTGCGGTGACGCAGCAGGGCTGACGCAATCCGGGTAAGCTTGCAGTTTTCCGCCGCCGTCTCCATGAAAGACGGCGGTGTGCTTTTGAACAGATGGAACATGGAGTCAGTGAACATGAATACCCGCCAATGGCTAGAGACCCTGGTCGCCTTCGATACCACCAGCCGCAATTCCAACCTGGAACTGATCACGACCGTGCGTGACAGTCTGGAAAAGCAGGGCATCTCCTCCTGGCTGGCACACAACAAGGAGCAGACCAAGGCCAACCTGTTCGCGACCCTGCCGGCCACGGCTGGTCCCAATGCCGGCAGCACCGAGGGCGGCATCGTGCTCTCCGGCCACACCGACGTGGTGCCGGTGGATGGTCAGAAATGGGATACCGACCCTTTCAAGATCACCGAGAAGGATGGCAGCCTGTTCGGTCGCGGTACCTGCGACATGAAGGGTTTCATCGCCACCTCGCTGGCCCTGGTGCCGGAATTCCTGGCCATGCCGCGTACCAAGCCGATCCACCTGGCCTTTTCCTATGACGAGGAAATCGGCTGCATCGGCGCGCCGGTGATGCTGGAAGAGATCGTCAAGCGCGGTATCAAGGTGGACGGCTGCGTGGTGGGTGAACCCACCAGCATGAACGTGGTGGTGGCGCACAAGGGCATCAACGTATTCGCCTGCAAGGTGCACGGCAAGTCGGCCCACTCCTCGCTCACGCCACAGGGCTGCAATGCCATTGAGCACGCGGCGCGCCTGATCTGCGCCATCCGCGATTTCGCCGATGGCTACAAGGCTAATGGCCCCTACGACCAGTTCTTCGACGTGCCTTTCAGCACCATGACCACCAACCAGATCCGTGGCGGCATTGCGGTCAACACCATCCCCGAGCTGTGCGAATTCACCTATGAATTTCGCAACCTGCCGGGCATGAGCGTGGCCGACATCCAGGCCCAGATCGACAAGTACGTCGCCGAGGTGCTGCTGCCGAAGATGCGCAGCGAATTCCCGGACGCCCGCATCGAAATCGACAACTTCGCCGGCAGCCCGGCGCTGGAAGCGGTGGAGCAGGCGGCCATCACCGAACTGGTGCGCGCCCTCACGGGAGACCGCGAGACCCGCAAGGTGGCCTATGGCACCGAAGCCGGGCTGTTCCAGCAGATCGGCATCCCCACCATCGTCTGCGGTCCTGGCGACATCGGCAATGCCCACAAGCCCAACGAGTTCGTGACGCTGGCCCAGATGGAGCGCTGCGAGCAGTTCCTGCGCAAGCTGGGCAAGTCGCTGCAGCCGGCCTGAGACATCCGGCATCGGCCGGCGCCGGTCCGGGCTGGTCGGCAGAAGAAGTAATGAGCGGGGACGCGAGTGATCGCGTCCCTTTTCATGTCCGCATCCGGAGAACAGCGCGGCAATTCTTTACGATTGTTAATGTCTGCAAGGGCGGCTTAGACGGTAAACTGCCGTTTTCTGCTTTGGCATCAGTCAAGGTAGCTGTACAAAAAACAATACGCTTCGGGGGAAGCAAGCCGGACAGGCAAGGGTGCGATCCCCGTGGCGTGTGTCGTCATCCGGCAGCGGCGTCCCGTGGGTGCAGTTGTCGATTTTCGTCAGGCCAGCCAGCACATGTGGGTCGATACGCACTGTCATCTCGACGCCGGAGAATTCGGCGCCCGCTCTCCAGCCGTTGCCGCAGAGGCCGCGCAGGTGGGGGTGCGGGGCATCGTCATCCCGGCCATCGCGCGCACCAATTTCGAGGAAGTCGGGCGCCTGGCGCGGCAAGTCGGCAATGCGGTCTATGCGCTGGGCATCCATCCGCTGTATGTGCCCACGGCGCAGGAAGCTGACCTGCAGGTACTGCGCGAGGCCATCGCCAGTGCGTTGGAAGATCCGCTGTTCGTGGGCATCGGCGAGATCGGGCTGGATTTCTTCGTGCCGGCCCTGAAGGAGGCGCCGCTGCGGGAGAAGCAGGAGTTCTTCTTTGCCGAACAGCTGAAGCTGGCGCGTGACTTCCAGCTGCCGGTGCTGCTGCACGTGCGCCGCTCGCAGGACATCATCCTGAAGTACCTGCGCCGCATCCGCGTTCCCGGCGGCATCGCCCATGCCTTCAACGGCAGCGACCAGCAGGCGCGCACCTTCGTCGAGCTGGGATTGCACCTGGGCTTCGGCGGTGCCATGACCTTCCCGCGTTCGCTGCAGATCCGTCGCCTGGCGGCCGAATTGCCGTTGTCGTCCATCGTGCTGGAGACCGACGCGCCCGATATCTCGCCGGCCTGGCGCCATCCCGACATCAATACCCCCGACCAGATTCCGCGCATCGGCGAGGTCCTGGCCGAGCTGCGCCAGATGCCGCTGCACGAGATCGCGGCTGCCACCACCGCCAATGCCCAGGCTGCGCTGCCGCGGCTGGCGCACGCCGGGCTGGGTCTCTGATGCGCGCACTGATTATCGGTTTCGCACTGGGTGCAGGCCTGCTGCAACTGCAGTCGCAGTTGCCCGGCATCGAGTGGTATGTGATCGGGCTGGTGCTGGCGGGCTTGCTGGCCTTCACTGCCCGCCGCTTCTGGCAACCCTTCCTGCGCGTGCCGCTGCTGCTGACCTGCGGGGCCTGGCTGGGTTTCCTGTGGGCGGCTTCGTTTGCACTCTATTACCTGGATCAGGAGCTGCCCACGGCCTGGGAAGGGCATGACGTCACCGTCATCGGTACTGTGGCCGATCTGCCTTCGCCGACGGGGCAGGGCCTGCGTTTTCGTTTCGATGTCGAACAGGTGGTGCTGCAGGGTGGGGTCAAGCCGCCCATCCCGCCACGGCTGGCCTTGAGCTGGTATGGCAACCAGCGCTACCAGGCGCCCACCGAGGATGGCGAACAGGCTGCGCCGGCGCGGCTGGCCTTGCCGGACCTGCAACCGGGCGAGCGCTGGCGCCTGCAGGTGAGGCTCAAGCGTCCGCATGGCAATGCCAATCCGGATGGCTTCGACTATGAATTGTGGCTGTTGCAGGATGACGTGCGGGCCACCGGCTATGTGGTCGGGCGACCGGCGGCGGCTTCCGCTCCTGCATCGGCGGTGAATCGTCGTCTCGATGCCTTCGTTTGGACGCCCTGGCATGTGATCGATACCGCACGCGGCTGGCTGCGCGACCGCGTCTACCAGGCCTTGCCGGATGCGCCCTATGCGGGCGTGATCGCGGCGCTGGTCATGGGCGACCAGCGCGGCATCAGCCAGTCCGACTGGAATGTCTTCAACCGCACCGGCATCGGTCACCTGATGGCCATCTCCGGCTTGCACATCACCATGCTGGCGGCCTTGTGCGGTGGTCTGGCCAGCTGGCTGTGGCGGCGCTCCTTCTTCACTGGCGCGCAGTTGCCGCTGCGCCTGCCGGCGCAGAAGGTGGCGGTGATCGTCGGCATGCTGGTGGCCTTGCTGTATGTGTTGCTGGCCGGGTTTGGCGTGCCGGCGCAGCGTACGCTCTACATGCTGGTGGTGGTCGGCATCGCCTTCTGGCGCGGGCGCATCGTGCGGGTCTCGGTGGTGCTGTGCCTGGCGCTGGCGCTGGTAGTGCTGCTGGATCCGTGGTCACTGATGTGGCCGGGCTTCTGGCTGTCGTTCGGGGCGGTGGCCCTGCTGCTGTATGGCACGGTGGGGCGCATGCAGCCGCCGCAGGCGATGGCGGCCGCCGCGGCCAGCAAGCACTGGGGCGCGGCGCTGGTGCAGCGGATCAAGGAGGCCAGCCACGCGCAATACGTGGTCACGCTGGGCCTGGTGCCGCTGACGATGCTGCTGTTCGGGCAGTATTCGCTGGTCAGTCCCATTGCCAATGCCATCGCCATTCCGCTGGTGTCATTGGTGATCACGCCGCTGGCGCTGGTGGGTAGCGTGCTGCCGACCGTGCTGGCGCAGTTCGTGCTGCAGGTGCCGCACCTGTTGCTGGTGTGGCTGGCCGATCTCCTGCAGGCGCTCAGCGCCATGCCCTGGGCGGTCTGGCAGACGCCCTTGCCCAATGGCTGGGTATTCGCCCTGGCCCTGGGCGGCACCTTGCTGGCGCTGGCGCCGCGCGGCTGGCCGGTACGCTGGCTGGGCTTGTTCGGATGGCTGCCACTGCTGCTCAATGCCCCCGTGGCACCGGCAGAAGGCACCATGCGGGTGACCGCCTTCGATATCGGGCAGGGCATGGCGGTGCTGGTGGAAACCCCGGGCCACCGCCTGCTGTATGACACCGGTCCCTATTACAGCGCCGAATCGGACGGTGCGACGCGGGTGATCCTGCCGTATCTGCGCGCGCGCGGCATCGATCATCTGGACCGGGTGGTGATTTCGCACAACGACAATGATCATTCGGGCGGGGCGGTGTCCCTGTTCAAGAACATGGCCGTGGACAGCGTCTATTCGTCGCTGGCGGAGGACGGCCTCATCCTGCGCGCAGCACCGCTGGCCACGCGTTGCGAGGCGGGCCAGTCGTGGAACTGGGACGGCATCGGCTTTACCATGCTGCATCCGACGCCAGCAAGCTATGAGAGCGACAAATGGCGTCCCAATGCGCGCAGTTGCGTCCTGAAGGTGCAGATCGGCCGGCAGTCGGTACTGCTGGCCGGGGATATCGAAGCCGTGCAGGAAGACGAACTGCTCAACGGCCGCATGGCCGAGCGCCTGCCTTCGACAGTGCTGCTGGCACCCCATCATGGCAGCGGCACCTCGTCCACCGAACCCTTCCTGCGGGCAGTACGGCCGGAGCTGGCGGTGTTCCAGGTCGGCTACCGCAATCGCTTCAATCATCCCGCGCCTCAGGTCTACGAGCGCTACGGCCGGCTGGGCATACGCCGTCTGCGCACCGACGAATCCGGCGCGCTGACCATGACCCTGGGTGACCAGTTGCAAGTGGAGCAATATCGCAAGCAGCATGCGCGCTATTGGTACGGCCGCTAGGGGCATCCTGAACGGCATTTCGCGATGCGGGAAAATAGCACGCTCGCGACCCTGGCCGTTTTGCTATGCTGCGGCCATTGTCTTGCATCCCGCTCTCCATGCACCTTCCCATCCTGCATTTCGCCCATGCCAACAGCTACCCGGCGGGTACCTATGGCATGTTCTTCGACCAGTTGCGCGCCCATTACGATGTGCGTGCCCTGGCCATCCACGCCCATGATCCGCGCTTTCCGGTCGATGACGGCTGGCGCACCCTGGCGCGGGAGTTGCGCGAGGAACTGGAGCGTAGCTACCAGGCGCCGGTGATCCTGGTCGGCCATTCCATGGGCGGCATCCTGTCACTGATGGCCGCCCGCAAACGCCCGCAACTGGTGCGCTGCGTGGTGTTGCTGGATTCGCCGATCGTGGCGGGCTGGCGGGCGCAGGTGTTGCGCCTGTCCAAGCTGTTCAAGTATGAGAGCCGCTACTCGCCCTCGGTGGCGTCGGCGCGGCGGCGCGAGCACTGGCCCGATATCGAGGCGGCCTACCAGCACTATGCGGCCAAGGCGCTGTTCGCGGCCTGGCCGCAGCAGGTGCTGCGTGACTACGTGGCACACGGCCTGGAGCCGCACGCCGGCGGGGGAGTGCGCCTGCGCTTCTCGCGCGAGACCGAAACGGCGGTCTATCGCACCATTCCCCATCATCTGGGGCGCCTGCTGCGCCAGCCTTACCCGGTGCCGATCGGCTTCGTCGGTGGTGTCGATTCGGTGGAATGCCGGCTGGCCGGGCTGGAGGCCACGCGCCGGCTGGTGGGGGCGCACTTCCGCCAGATTCCCGGCGGCCATCTGTTCCCGATGGAGTCGCCCGCACAGGCCGCCCAGGCGACGCACGCGATGATAAGCGAGCTGTTGCAGGGCCTGCCGGGCTGAACCAAACTGCACGTACAGAGTCAAGAAGCTGACCCTATAAGCCGCCTGCTCCGCGACGCATGTTTTCCTGCTGCAAGTTTGGCGAAGGCGCGACATCGGCGACACTTATCGCTGCCTGTCTTAAAAAACGAGCGCATTTTGGGGTATAATTTGAATTTCCCGCATGTGCCGTTCGGCACTCATCTGTAATGACCAAGTTTGTATTTGTCACTGGCGGCGTCGTGTCTTCCCTGGGTAAAGGGATTGCCGCCGCGTCCCTGGCTGCGATCCTCGAATCGCGCGGCCTCAAAGTCACCCTCCTCAAGCTCGATCCCTACATCAACGTCGACCCCGGCACGATGAGCCCGTTGCAGCACGGTGAAGTGTTCGTCACCGACGACGGCGCCGAGACCGACCTCGACCTGGGCCACTACGAGCGTTTCATCTCGGCCAAGATGAAGAAGGTGAACAACTTCACCACCGGCCAGGTGTATGAATCGGTGATCCGCAAGGAGCGCCGTGGCGAGTACCTGGGCAAGACCGTCCAGGTGATTCCGCACATCACCAACGAGATCCAGGAATTCATCCATCGTGGCGCCGAAGGCTTCGAAGTGGCGCTGGTGGAAATCGGCGGCACCGTCGGTGACATCGAATCGCTGCCCTTCCTGGAAGCAGCGCGCCAGCTGAGCCTGCGCTCGGGCCGCAACGCCACCGCCTTCGTGCACCTGACCCTGGTTCCCTTCCTGGCCTCGGCCGGCGAACTCAAGACCAAGCCCACCCAGCACAGCGTGCAGAAGCTGCGCGAGATCGGCATCCTGCCTGACGCGCTGCTGTGCCGTGCCGACCGCCGCATCCCGGACGACGAACGCGACAAGATCTCGCTGTTCTCCAACGTGCCGGCCGATGCCGTCATTTCGGTCTGGGATGCCGATACCATCTATAAGATTCCGCAGATGCTGCACGACCAGGGTCTGGATACCATCATCTGCGAAAAGCTGGGCCTGTCGCCCAAGGCCGCCGATCTGTCGATGTGGGACAAGCTGATCGATGCGCAGAACAATCCTTCGCACGAAGTCACCATCGGCATGGTCGGCAAGTATGTCGACCTGACCGAGTCCTACAAGTCGCTGACCGAAGCGCTGCGTCACGCCGGCATCCATACCGGCAGCCGCGTCAACATCGAGTATCTGGATTCGGAAGAGATCGAAGCCAACGGTACCGACGGTCTGGGCAAGTACGATGCCATCCTGGTGCCGGGCGGCTTCGGCAAGCGCGGTGTGGAAGGCAAGATCGCCGCCGCCCGCTATGCCCGCGAAAACAAGGTGCCTTACCTGGGCATCTGCCTGGGCATGCAAGTGGCGCTGCTGGAATACGCCCGCAACAAGGCCGGCCTGACCAAGGCCAACTCGACCGAGTTTGATCCGGACACCGAACAGCCGGTCGTGGCCCTGATCGACGAATGGCAGAACCACGATGGCAAGGTCGAGCGCCGCGATGCCAATTCCGACCTGGGCGGCACCATGCGCCTGGGTGCGCAGACCTGCGCCGTCAAGCCGGGTACCCTGGCCGCAGAAATCTACGGCGACAGCGTGACCGAGCGTCACCGCCATCGCTATGAGGCCAACAACTTCTACCTCGGTCGCGTGGAAGAGGCCGGCATGGTGGTCTCGGCCCGTACCCCGTCCGAAGATCTGTGCGAGATCATGGAATTGCCGCGCTCCGGCGAGAACGCTCACCCGTTCTACATCGGCGTGCAATACCACCCGGAGTTCAAGTCCACTCCGCGTGACGGCCATCCGCTGTTCATCTCGTACATCCGCGCGGCGCTGGCGCATCACGCGGCAATCAAAGGCCAGGCGTGACGGTCTGAATGTGTGCATGAAACGGCTGCCGTCGGGCGGCCGTTTCATCATGGGCGCCCCGGCCACCGGGCCTGCACCCGCCAACAATTTTTAAAACCTTGATGGAGATCTGAATGAGTGCAATCGTTGATATTATCGGCCGCGAAGTGATCGACTCCCGTGGCAATCCCACCGTGGAATGCGATGTGCTGCTGGAATCCGGCGTGCTGGGTCGCGCTGCCGTGCCTTCGGGCGCATCCACCGGTTCGCGCGAAGCGATCGAACTGCGTGACGGCGACAAGAGCCGCTACTTCGGCAAGGGCGTGCTGCAAGCCTGCGAAAACATCAACACCGAAATCTCGGAAGCCATCATGGGCCTGGACGCCAATGAGCAAGCCTTCCTGGATCGCACCCTGATCGACCTGGACGGTACCGAGAACAAGAGCCGCCTGGGCGCCAACGCCATGCTGGCCGTGTCCATGGCCGTGGCCAAGGCTGCCGCTGAAGAAGCCGGCCTGCCGCTGTATCGCTACTTCGGTGGCAGCGGCTCCATGCAGATGCCGGTGCCGATGATGAACGTCATCAACGGCGGCGCACACGCCGACAACAACCTGGACATCCAGGAATTCATGATCATCCCGGTGGGCGCACCGAGCTTCCGTGAAGCCCTGCGCTACGGCGCCGAGGTGTTCCACACCCTGAAGAAGATCCTGCATGACCGCGGCCTGGCCACCTCGGTGGGCGACGAAGGCGGCTTCGCACCCAACGTCTCCAGCCACGAAGAAGCCATCAAGCTGATCATCGAAGCCATCGAGAAGGCTGGCTACGAGCCGGGTACCCAGATCGCCCTGGGCCTGGACTGCGCCGCTTCCGAGTACTACAAGGACGGCAACTACCACCTGGCCGGTGAAAACATGGTGCTGACCCCGGCCCAGAAGACGGGTCTCTTGGCCTCCTGGTGCGACAAGTACCCCATCATCAGCATCGAAGACGGCATGGCCGAGAACGACTGGGCTGGCTGGAAGCTGCTGACCGAAACCCTGGGCAAGAAGGTGCAGCTGGTGGGCGACGACCTGTTCGTCACCAACACCAAGATCCTGAAGGAAGGCATCGACAAGGAAATCGCCAATTCCATCCTGATCAAGATCAACCAGATCGGCACCCTGACCGAGACTTTCGCCGCCATCGAAATGGCCAAGCGCGCCGGCTACACCGCCGTGATCTCGCACCGTTCGGGCGAAACCGAAGACTCGACCATCGCCGATATCGCCGTCGGCATGAACGCCCTGCAGATCAAGACCGGCTCGATGTCGCGTTCGGACCGCATGGCCAAGTACAACCAGCTGCTGCGTATCGAGGAAGACCTGGGCGATATCGCCAGCTACCCGGGCCGCGCTGCGTTCTACAACCTGAAGTAACACATTTGCGGCGCCGACCCTGAAGGCAGGCGCCGCAAAGAGAGCTCCCGGCTATGCGCCTGATCATCCTCTGCCTGTCCTTCCTGCTGGTGTTGATCCAGTACCCGCTCTGGCTGGGCAAGGGTGGCTGGTTCAAGGTCTGGGAGCTCGACCGTCAGGTCCAGCTGGCGCACAAGAAGAACGACGAACTCAAGGAGCGCAACGCCAAGCTCGCCTCCGAAGTGGACGACCTGAAGCAGTCCAAGGGTGCCGTCGAAGAACGTGCGCGTTTCGAGCTGGGCATGATCAAGCAGAATGAAATCTTCATCCAGCTGCTCGATGGCAGTTCCGGCAGGCCCGCCAATGGCGTCAATCCGAATCCCTACATGCCTGGTTCCGGGCAACCCAACAGCGTCTCCGTGCCTGCCAATGCCCCGGCTTCCAGTGGCCGCGCGGCTGCGCGCTGACGGCATGCGGCCTTGCTGATCGTCGTTCCGGCTGCATGAGTCCCGATACACCGCTGACCTGGCTCGGCCTCACCACCACGCCCCTGGAACTGGTGTCCTTCGTCCTGGCCGTGATCACGGTCAGGCTCAATATCGCCCAGAACCACTGGGCCTGGCTGTTCTCCATCCTTTCTTCGCTGCTGTACGCGGCTGTATTTGCCGACGCCCGCCTGTACGGGGATGCCGGCCTGCAATTCGTGTTCGTGGCGGTCTCGGTATGGGGCTGGTATCAGTGGCTGCGGGGCGGCGACCAGCACAGGCCGCTGCAGGTGTCGACATTGGCGCGATCCGGCTGGGCCATGATGGCGACCGCCTGGCTGGCCGGGTGGTGGCTGCTGTCCTGGTTCCTGCAGCGCTACACCGATACCGACGTGCCGCACATGGATGGCTTCCTGACCGCCGGCAGCCTGGTGGGGCAGTTCCTGCTCTCGCGCAAGAAGCTGGAGAACTGGCTGGTGTGGATCGCGGTGGACGTGCTCTACGTCGGCCTGTACCTGTACAAGCACCTGACGCTGACGGCCATGCTCTATGCGTTGTTCGTGGTGATGGCCGCCGCCGGCTGGCGACGCTGGAAGCTGGCCGGCAGCGGCAGTCCGTACTGAGCCCGTACGGAGCTGCTGCGCCCGGCGCTGCGGCTAGACCAGCGGTGCGGCACCGGCGGGCGGTTCGGCAAAGATGATGCGGTTCTTGCCGGCGTTCTTGGCCTTGTAGAGGGCGACGTCGGCGCGCTTGAGCAGCTCTGCCTGGCTCTCCCCCGGGTGGTAGACGGCCACACCGGCACTGAAGGTGATCAGCAGGCGCTGGCTTTCGTGCATGAAGATGCGCTTGGTCAGTTCGCGCTGTACCCGCGTGATGATCTGAACCGCATCCTGCGGTGTGGTCTCGGGCATCAGCACCACGAATTCCTCGCCACCGAAGCGGGCGATCACATCCAGCTTGCGCAACGTCTCCTTGATCACCTGCACCATGTGCACCAGCACTTCGTCACCGGTGGCATGGCCATGGGTGTCGTTGATGCGCTTGAAATCATCCAGGTCCAACAGGGCCACACACAGCGGCGTGTCGCGCCGTACCGCATTGGCGATCTCGCGGTCCAGCGATTCATCCATGCCACGGCGGTTCAGACTGCCGGTCAGCTGGTCCTCGCGCACCAGTTCGCCCATCTGCTGCAACTGCTGCTCCAGGGTGTGGATGCGATCTTCGGCCTTTTCCACTTCCTGGCGCGCATCTTCCATGGCGTCGCGCGAACGGGTCGCTTCTTCCTGCGCCTTC
>NZ_DASQOH010000012.1:0-293079 GCF_035644555.1 Herbaspirillum sp. | reverse complement strand
GCTTACCGGCCGTGCCCATATCGAACCGGGCCGGCAACTACCCGAGCAACCACAACGCCAGATCATGCCGCAGTACGAAAGCACGGCAGCCCCCGAAACCGGCTACTGGATCGCCCGCCTGATGCATCCTGTGAGCGAGCGTCATTATGCATGGGATGCGCAGCAGCTACCGATGCGCTATCTAAAGGGTGAGCTCTTCGATCGCAGCCGGACCGGCCTGCAAGATGAAGATGGGCGCATCCGCTTCCATTATCTGGGTGAGGCCATCGATCAATTGCCACCGGCGCCAATGAAGGACGATCCCCGTGTGGCCCGCCGCGCAGCGCGCTATGGCGATATCCCGAAAACGGAGCGCTACTACAGAAGCCATTCACCTTGCCCGCGCACCGGCATATGGCGTCCTTATCTACCGGATACACATCCCTTGCATGCCTCCTTCAATCGCTGGGATCGGCAGGCCTATGTGAGAAAGGGCATGCCGCTTCCTGCCGTGGTCACCGACCGCCCCGGCATCGAAGAAAAGGACATCCTGTGGCAATGGATGGCCAATGCCAACGAAGTACGCAATGGCTTGGAACACGTGACATTGACCCCCGGGGAAGATGACGGGGCGCTCGACTAGAACCCCATTTCATCGATAGGCGTGAGATGCGTTCTCATGGACTTCGCTGATGACACCCAGTCTGACCGAAAAGAAACCGGTCGCGCCGTCACCTGAACCGGCCCGCGCATTTCCTCCCCCACACTTTTGCCGTAGACTCTAACGCCGCCGGTAGAACGTCCCGGCTCCACCCAGGCAAGGCGATGAGAATACTGCTGGTAGAAGACGACATCATGATCGGCGAGGAGGTCCGCGCGGCGCTGCGCGAGGCTTCGTATGCGGTCGACTGGGTACGTGACGGGGCCGCTGCCCTCTCCGCACTCTCCGCACTGTCGTCTGCCTCATCCCTGTCGGCCATCCACCAGCCGGTCTACGCGGCCGCCCTGCTCGATCTCGGCCTGCCTGGCCGCGATGGTCTCGACGTCCTGCGCCAGTTGCGCAGTGGCTGCGACATTCCCGTACTCATCATCACCGCCCGCGATGGCGTACAGGATCGCATCGATGGCCTGGATGCAGGGGCTGACGACTATGTCCTCAAGCCCTTCGCCCTGGGCGAACTGCTGGCCCGCCTGCGCGCCGTGATGCGGCGCAAATCGGGTGCCGCCACCGACCTGCTGGACAATGGCGCCGTGCAGCTGGACCTGGGCACCAAGACCGCCCGCTGGCAGCAATCGCCACCGGTAAGCCTGTCGGCCCGTGAGTTCGCCTTGCTGCAGGCGCTGATGCAACGCCCCGGCGCCATTCTCTCGCGCAGCGATCTGGAAGAACGCATCTACGGCTGGGGCGAGGAAGTGGAGAGCAATGCCGTCGAATTCCTGATCCATGCATTGCGCAAGAAACTGGACAAGGACGCCATCCGAAACGTCAGGGGTATGGGATGGATGGTCGCGCGTCCGGCATGAGCCGCTCCCTGCAGGCGCGCCTGTCGCTGGCACTGACCGCGACCATCCTGCTGGTGGCGGTGGGCGCGGGTTGCTTCGGCTTCATCAGCGCCTATCGCGATTCGATCCGCATGCAGGATGACATGTTGCGCCAGGTGGGCGCCCTGATCGCCCGCATGGGCGGCACATTGCCCGAGGCCGGTGCCGTAGGCCGCTATCCCGGTGGCGATCACGAATCTCGCATCGCCGTGCAATGGTTGCCCTCACCGGGAGAGACGATGCCCGAGGCCGAGCATGCCCGGTCCCCCTTGCCACTGCCGGCGGACCTGCATGACGGTTTGCAGACCGTCTTCATGCATCACGAGAACTTCCGGGTCTACGTGCAAGCGCTGGAATCGGGTCGGCGCATCGCCCTGTCGCAGGAAACCGATGTCCGCGATCGCATTGCCTACCGCAATGCCTGGCGTGCGCTGATCCCGGTGCTGATCCTGGTGCCGGTCCTGCTGCTGGCCCTGCAACGCATCATCGGCAAACTGTTCGCCCCGCTGCAGAGCCTGCGCCGGGACATCGACCAGCGTCGCGATGATCAGCTGGAACCCATCGCCACTACCGCCCTGCCCACCGAAATCCTTCCTTTCGTGGAGGCCATCAACCGCCTGCTGGCCCGGATCCAAGGCGCCATGCGCAGTCAGCGACGTTTCGTGGCCGATGCCGCCCATGAGTTGCGTACCCCGCTGGCCGCCTTGTCATTGCAGGCCGAGCGGCTGCAGCAGAGCGAGATGTCCGACACCGCCCGCGAACGTTTGCAACGCCTGGGCAGCGGCATCGAACGCAGCAAGGCGCTGGTGGCGCAGATGCTGGCCCTGGCTCGCGCCCAGGGTGGCGAGTCCGGTGAGTCGGCCAATGCCTCGCAGTGTCGCCGGTTTGTCTTGCGCGAAGCAGTGCGACCGGTGCTGGAAGATCTCTTGCCGCTGGCGCAACAGAAGGATATCGACCTGGGCGTCGATGGCAGCCTGGAGGTCGAGGTCTGCTCCAACCCGCTGGAACTGGGCTTGCTGTTAAACAACCTGATCGACAATGCGGTGCGCTATACCCCGCCTGGCGGGCGCGTCAGCATCGCCATGGCAGGCGAAGCCGCCACCCAGGCAGGTCAAGTGCGCCTGGAAATCAGCGACACCGGGCCGGGCATCGCCGCCGAGCAGCGGGAGCGGGTGTTCGAGCCCTTCTATCGCATCGACCCGGCGGGCGCGCCCGGCTCCGGTCTGGGACTTTCCATCGTGCAATCACTTGCAGCGCGCCTGGACATCGCCCTGCGGCTGGAGCACGCTGATGCGTCTACAGGCCAAGGCCTGCGGGTGATCCTCGATATTCCGGCCGGAGAGGACTCTGCCTGCCGCACGATTTCTTGAGCCAGGCTAATGCCGGTCTAAGTTTCTGCCTTTACTATTCCGGTTTCGCCAGCCAAGGAGCAGCCAGCATGAACCGACCTTCCGACACCCTGCAACGAACACGCTATCACCCGCTCTCGGCCGCTCTGCACTGGCTGATGTTCCTGCTCTTCGTGGTGGCGCTGGCCACCATCGAATACCGCGACGACGTTCCCAAGGGCGATCCGCTACGCGACCTGCTGCGCACGGTACACATGCACGCCGGCCAGCTCGTGCTGATCCTGGTGGTGGTGCGCCTGATCGCCCGCAAGATGTTGGGCGTGCCACCCGAACTGCCCTTGCCCCGGATACAACGCCTGGGCGCACACGCGGTCCACCTGCTGCTGTACGTGGTGATGATCGGCCTGCCCATTACCGGCATCCTCTTCACCCAGGCCGGTGGCCGCGAGGTGGTGTTCTTCGGTAGCACCCTGCCAGTGATCCTGGCCAAGGACATGGCCTTGCGCGGGCCGATCAAGGAAGTCCATGAATTCATGGGCAATGCCGTCTATTTCCTGGTGGGCCTGCATGTGCTGGGCGCGCTGTGGCACCAGTTCTTCGATCGCATGCCCATCCTGCAGCGCATGTCGCTGCGGTCTTCCGGCAAATAGACCGGCCTTTAGACGAAACGCCGTCCGGTGCATCCTGTACCGGGCGGCGTTTTTTCATGGGGGGCAACGGACATTTGTGCGCACCATCAAAACTGCCCGGCAGCGCCAGGCTTCAGAACCAGTGATTGGCCTGCTTCAGGTCGCTGCGCAGTTCACGGAAGCAATGGTCGGTCCAGTCGCTGCGACTGATCTCGTTACGCCGCATGAGCACGATCTTGCGCTTCAAGGTCGGTTGCCGCAGCGGTGCCACGTGCAGGCTGTCGTCGCGCAGGTAGGTGGTGTAGAGGCTGGGCATGATGCCGATGGCAATGCCGGCCCGTACCACCCCGTACAGCGATTCGCTGTGCACCACCTGATAGCGGCGCGAGGACGCCAGTCCGTGCTGCATCAGCGCTGCCGAGGCGAATTCCCACACGCTACCCTGGGTGAACAGCACGATCTCTTCCCCGGCCATCTGTCGCCACTGCACTTCCTTGGCCCCGGCCAAGGCATGGTGGCGGGAGACGATCAGGACCAGCTCATCCTCGAACAGAGTCACCGTTTCCAGCGTCTGGGACGACAGTGAATCGGGGGGCTTGATGCCCACGCAGAAGTCCAGCTTGCCCGAGTGCAAGGCGTCCAGCAGGGCGTCGTTGGGCATGTCCTGTAGCAGGATTTCCACATGCTCGTCGTGCGCCTGGTTGTAACGGGCGATCACCGCCGCCGTCAGCGTGACCGCCGAAGGGATGGCGCCAACCCGGATGCGGTGCCGTCCGGTGCCGATGGCATGCTCGATATCGTCGAAGATATTGCTGGCCGTATTGAGCAGGTGACGCGCGTATTCCAGCACCACCGCACCCTGCGCGGTGAGGCTGATCTGGTGCGTAGTACGGTCGAAAAGCCGCGTCCCAAGCTGGTTTTCGAGCTGCTTGATGGACGCCGACAGGGCCGGCTGGGTCACCGCGAGTGCATCGGCGGCGCGGCTGAAACTGTTGGTGTCGGCCAACGTGACCAGCGCCTGCAGGTGACGAAGGGTGACTTTCTGATTCAATTTGATCATGGCATTGCCAAAAAGACAGGGCAGGAAAACCGCCTCGGTTATAAACCCAGTTTATGAAATTATAAATATAAACAAATTATATTATTTAAGCACTTGCCCTATCCTCCACACCGTTCGCAGTACCACCATCAAGACTCACCACAGGGGCAGGAATGAAAAAACACTGGATGATCGGCGCACTGGCTATTCCGGCAGCGCTGGCAGGCGCACAGGCGCAAGCACAAAGCAAGGTCGAGATCTACGGCCTGATTTCGGGTGGCGTGGGCTACCTGTCCAATCAAGGCGGTCCGCACAACTTCGAGGCGCTGTCCGGCACCAACCAGAATCCGCGCATCGGTTTCCGCGGCCAGGAAGACCTGGGCGGCGGCAACAAGGCCATCTTCAACCTGGAAAACGGCTTCAACATGATGACCGGCGGCACCGCCCAGAACGGTCGTCTGTTCGGTCGCCAGTCGTGGCTCGGCCTGTCCTCCAACAGCATGGGCACCGTGACCCTGGGCCGCCAGTACGAAGCCGTCAAGGACTACCTCGGCCCCGTGGTCATCGCCAGCAACGGCGTCCACATCGGCGACAACGACAACGGCTACAACAACCTGCGTGTGCAGAATTCGGTCAAGTACGTCAGCCCCTATTTCAACAACTTCAACGTCACCGCCGTCTACGGCTTCGGCGAAGCGGCCGGCGACGCAGCCATCAACCGCGTCATGAGCATCGGTTCCGGCTACAAGGGCGGCAACTTCCGCTGGGCCGTGGCCTACACCCAGATGGACCAGCCCAACAGCAGCAAGAGCCCGGACGGCGCCATGGGCAACGACTATGCCAGCTCGCTGCTGATCTTCAACAAGAGCGCGGTCAACAGCTCGGCTGGCGTGCGCCGCCAGCGCATCGCCGGTACCGGCGGCTTCTACATCGTGGGTAATACCGATTTCGGCGCGATGTACAGCAACGTCAAGTATGAATACCTGGACAACACCAAGCTGACCCTGCAGAACGTGGACATCAACCTGGTGCACCACTACACGCCGCAACTGAACCTGGGCGCGTCCTACTTCTATACCACCGGCAAGTACGACACCATCAACACCAACCCCAAGTGGCACCAGGTCAACTTCCAGGCTGACTACTTCCTGTCCAAGCGCACCGACGTGGCCATTACCTACAGCTACCAGATGGCCGCTGGCGATGCCAAGAAGGCCACCATCTTCGGCTTCCCGTCCTCCAGCGACAAGAAGCAGGCGGTGCTGATGCTGGGCGTGCGTCACGTCTTCTGATTGTTCTCCCCAGGCCTGGCCGCCGGCTCCCGCGGCGGTCGGGCCTACAATACAAGTCTTTTGTCGGTTTCAAGGATAGTCATGTTGAACAAAGCCCCCTTCACCCGTGCTTCGGCCGCCCTGGTCACTGCCGGCCTTGGCCTGTCCCTGCTGAGCGCTCCGGTCCACGCGGAAAAGCGCACCCTGGTGCTGTCGGCCTACCCGATTTCGCAGCCATTGTTCAACAAACTGGTCTATGCACCGTTCAAGGAAAAATGCGGCTGCGAGATCGTGGTCGAGACCGGCAATAATGCCGACCGCATCGCCAAGCTGGATGCCCGCCGCAACAACCCGGTGGTGGACCTGGTGCTGCTGTCGGACTTCGGCATGCTGGAAGCCGCCCGCAAGGGCCTGGTGCAGCCGCTGGACTACAGCCAGCTGAAGAACTACAGCCAGATCTACCCCTTTGCCCGCAATCCCATCGGTGGCAACTACGCCGTGGGCTACACCATCTACTCGGTGGGTCTGGTCTATCGCAGCGACAAGACCGCCGCCCCCAAGTCCTGGAAGGACCTCTGGAATCCCGAACTGAAGGGCCGCATCGCCCTGCCGGATGTGAGCACCACCCAGGGCCCGCTGGCGCTGCAGATGGCCGATCTGGCCTGGGGCGGCAAGGGCGGCGACTATGCCGCCGGCATGCAGAAGATCCTGTCCATCAAGAACAACGTGGTGACCTTCACCAAGAACAGCGCGCAGCTGTCCTCGCTGTTTGCCCAGGATGAAATCTGGGTCGCCCCGGTGGCGCGCTTCACCTGGTCGCAGCTGATGAAGACTGGCATGCCGCTGAAGTGGGCCATCCCCGCCGAGGGCCAGGCCGCTGGCATGAACGTGATGGGCATCGTCGCCAAGTCCAGGAACGCCGACCTGGCCTACCAACTGATGGATTTCTGGCTGTCCAAGGACGTGCAGACCGCACTGGCGATGGAACTGGTGGATTCGCCCGTGAACACCCAGGTGGTGCTGCCTAAGGACAAGGCCGAATTCAATACCTATGGCGGCGAACATATCGCCTCGCTCAAGTTCGTCAAGCCGGAAGACCTGCTCAAGCATCGCTCCGGCTGGCTGGAACAGTGGAACAAGGGCATCAGCAAGTAATCCGGCCGACACGCCCGACGCCATCGTCGATGGCCGCTCTCCTGCGGGATGGCGGCCGTCGCTGTCGTTCATCTTCCTGACATCGTTTGCCCAACATGCTCGCCCAATCCAAAACCCGCCTCGGCCTGATGCTGGTCACGCCGGCGCTGATCTTCACCGTGGTCTGCTTCCTGCTGCCGGTGGCCGCCCTGCTGCTGGGCGCCTTCCGCACCGGTGGCCCGGACAGCCTGGACGGCGGCCCGCTGCAATGGAGCCTGGCCCGCTTCGCCGACTTCTTCGCCGAACCGCTGCACCTGCAGGTGCTGTGGCGCACCCTGCGCATCGCCGCCCTGGTCACCCTGTGCTCGGCCCTGCTGTGCTATCCCGCCGCGCAAGCCATCGTCCGGGTGGCACCACGCTGGCGCGGACTGGTGCTGGGCATGATGATCCTGCCGCTGATGGTGTCGCCCATTGCGCGCACCTATGCCTGGATCGTGCTGTTCGGGCGCAATGGCGCGGTCAATGCCGTGCTGCTGCAACTGGGCCTGACCGATGAACCGCAACGCCTGCTCTTTACCGAGATGGCGGTGTTCGTGGGCTTGCTGCAGTTGCTGCTGCCGCTGATGCTGATGTCGCTGGTCAGCGCGATGGAAAACATCTCCGCCGATCTGGCGCTGGCGGCCTCCACCCTGGGCGCCAATGCCTGGCAGGTCTTCACCCGCGTCACCCTGCCGCTGACCCAGGAGGGCTTGATCGTGGGCGGCACGCTGGTGTTCACCGGCAGCGTCACCGCCTATGTCACCCCGGCCTTGCTGGGTGGCCCCAAGGTCTTGATGCTGGAAACCCTGCTCTACCAGAAGGTCAGCGTGGAGAGCGACTTCGGCACCGCCAACGTGATCGCGGTGATCCTGGTGGCGATGACGCTGGCCGTCAACGCCGGATTGAAACGCATTGCCGCTCCCCGGAGGACGACATGAAACAAGGACTGTTCCCGCGCCTGGTGCTGTGGGCCGTGATGTTGTTCCTGCTGGGGCCGTTCATCATCGTCTTCCTGGCCGGCTTCAGCGGCGGCGAGACGCTGGCCTTCCCGCCGCCCTCCTATTCGCTGCGCTGGATCGTGGCGGTGCTGCAGGCCGACGAATTCCGCCAGGCCTTCGCTACCAGCCTGGAAATCGGCCTGCTGGCGACCGTGATCGCCCTGCTGCTGGGCGTGCCCGTGGCCTATGCCATGTCACGCATGCCGCCGCCCGGCATGGCGGTGATCAAGCAGGTGCTGACCTCGCCCCTGATCATCCCGGCCATGCTGGTGGGCCTGGGCCTGCTGCGCCATTTCGTGCTGGTGATCGACGCGCCGGTGTTCCTGGGTCTCTTGATCGGCCACGTCGGCCTGTTGACGCCCTATGCGGTACGGGTGGTCTATTCCAGCCTGGCCAATCTGCGCGTGGACATCGAGGAAGCCGCCATCACCCTCGGCGCCACCCGCGCCCAGACCTTCCGCCTAGTGGTCTTGCCCAATATCCGGGGCGCCGTGATCGCGGCCTTCTTCCTGGCCTTCGTGACCTCCTTCAACCAGGTGCCGGTGTCGCTGTTCCTGACCGGACCTGGCATCAGCACCCTGCCCATCGAGATGCTGGGCCACATGGAAAACAGCTTCGATCCTTCCATCGCGGCGCTGTCCACGCTGCTGGTGCTGTTCACCATGGCCTTCGTGCTGGTCACCGAAAAGGTGCTGGGCATTTCCAAATACATGTGATGTGAGAACGTGATGAGTTACCTGACACTGCAGCAAGTCGCCCTCGGTTACGGCAATGCCAAGACCGCCGTGCAAGGGCTGGACCTGGACGTGGCCCGGGGCGAGCTGATTTCCCTGCTCGGCCCCAGCGGCTGCGGCAAGACCACCACCATGCGCGCCATCGCCGGCCTGATCGAGCTGCGCGCCGGCAGCATCACGCTGGACGGACGCGACATCAGCCGCCTGCCGCCCAACAAGCGCGACATCGGGCTGGTATTCCAGTCCTATGCCCTGTTCCCGCACCTGAACGTGTTCGACAACGTCGCCTTCGGCCTGCGCCTGCGCAAGGTGCCTGCGGCCGAACTGCGCCAGCGGGTGGAGAAGGTGATTGCTGCCGTCGGCCTGGCCGGCTTTGAAGCGCGCCTGCCGGCACAGATGTCGGGCGGCCAGCAGCAGCGCGTGGCGCTGGCACGGGCCATCGTGATCGAGCCCAAGCTGCTGTTGCTGGACGAACCGCTCTCTAACCTCGACGCCAAGCTGCGCGTGCAGATGCGCGCCGAGCTGCGCCGCATCCAGCGCGAGCTGGGCATCACCATGCTCTACGTCACCCACGACCAGGATGAAGCGCTGGCGATGTCGGACCGCATCGTGGTCATGAACGGCGGCAAGATCGAGCAGCTGGATACCCCGGAGCGCCTCTTCAATGCCCCGCGCACCCGCTTCGTCGCCAATTTCATGGGATTCGAAAACCTGTTCGACTACCGCGACGGCGCCCTCCACGGCCCGCAGGGCAGCCTGCCCTGCCCAGGCCTGCCCGCTGGCACCGCCTGCGCCGGCTGGCGCGTGCAGCAGGTCCAGGTCGGCAGCGGCAACTACCAGGGCCGCGTACTGTCACGGGGCTTCCTGGGTGAATCGGTGGAATATCTCTTGCAGACGGCCCTGGGCGAAGTGCGCGGCATGGCCCCGGCGGCCCAGGCACTAGCCCGTGAAGGCGACGACGTGGCCTTCCACCTGCCGCTGGAACAAGCCCTGACACTGTCGGCCTGAGCCCGCCCCTACCCTCCAAGGAAAACAAGAACATGCACAAGATCTGGCTTGATACCGACCCCGGCTTCGACGACTGGCTGGCCATGCTGATGCTGTCGGCCAATCTCGATGTTAACTGGCTGGGCGTGTCGGTGGTGGCGGGCAACGCGCCGCTGGCGACCACCTACGACAATGCGCTGCGCATCAAGCAGCACTACCAGCTGGATGTCCCGGTCTATGCCGGCTGCGAGAAGCCGCTGGCCGGCAACATCGAAACCGCGCAATCCATCCTCGGCCAAGCCGGCATGGCCACCACCGGTGACGCCTTGCCGCAGGTCGACATCGCCGAACTCGAAGCGCGCCAGTCGCAGCAACTGCAGCGCTCGCCGCTGCCGCACGCGGTGGATGCCATGATCGAGGCGATCCGCCTGCACGCCGGCGAGATCACGCTCATGTGCATCGCGCCGCTGACCAATGTGGCCATCGCCCTGCAGCGTGCGCCCGAGATCGCCTCCATGGTCAAGGAAATCATCCTCATGGGGGGCTCGGCCGACCAGGGCAATCACACGGCGGCGGCCGAATTCAACATCTTTGCCGACCCCGAGGCGGCCGATGTGGTGTTCCAGTCGGGCATCCCCTTGCGCATGTTCGGGTTGAACCTGTGCCGTCAACTGCTGGTGACCGCCGACGAGGTGCAGCAGGTGCGCGCCCTGGGTACGCCCCGCGCGCGCTGGCTGGCCGGCTACTTCGATGCCTATCTGCGCATCCGCAGTCCGGACGGCTCGGTGCCCATGCCGATGTACGACCCGGCGGTGGCGATCTGGCTCAAGCGTCCGGAACTGTTCAGCTTCCGCTCGGCGCGGGTGGATATCGAACTGCAGGGCCGGCTCACGCGCGGCATGACGGTGTGCGAATTCCGCGTCCCCCGGCGCGCCCCGGCCAATACCGAGGTTGCCATGACCGTCGATGGCCCGCGTGCCATGCAATGCATGATGCAGGAGCTGCTGGGCACGCTGTCCTGAAGACGCCCCCGCCACTCCTCCCTGAACCGATCTTTCGCGATGTTTCGTCCATGAGTTTTAACGACCCCACCGATACCGGCCCGCTGACGCTCGAACAATTCGTGCGCGCCCTGCCCAAGGTCGAATTGCATTGCCATCTGTTCGGCGCGGTGCGCCGCCAGACCTTCAGCGAACTTTCCGCGCGCGCCGGCCATCCGGTCTCGGCCGAAGAGATCGAAGCCTTCTACACCCGTGGCGAAAAGCCGGTCGGCGTGCTGCGCGTGCTGCGCGCCCTCGATGCTGTGCTGATCCGGCAGCCCGACGACCTCTACCGCATTACCTACGAATACCTGCAGGACGCCAGGCAACACGGCGTGGCCTATAGCGAATTCTTCTGGAACCCGACCGGCACGGTGCGGGTCTCGGGCATTGCCTATGACGCCGCACAAGACGCCATCGTGCGCGCCATCGCGGATGCAGAACGGGACATCGGCATCATCGGCCGCCTGATCCCCAGCATCGACCGCGAAGCCAGCCCCGACGAGGCCCTGAGCATGGTGCAGTGGATGCTGCAGCATCCGGCGCCGCAGGTGTTGGGCATCGGCATGGACTACCGCGAGAACGACCGTCCGCCCGAGCTGTTCAAGACCGCCTACCGCCTGGCGCGCGAAGCAGGCCTCAAGACTACCGCGCATGCCGGCGAATTCGGCATGCCCTGGAACAACGTGGCCACCGCCATCGACCTGCTGCAGGTGGACCGCGTCGATCACGGCTATACCATCGTCGACAACCCGGCACTGCTGCAGCGCTGCATCGAACGCGGTCTGATCTTCACGGTGGTGCCGACCAACTCCTATTACCTGCGCACGCTGGCGCCACAACGCTGGGCGCAGGACCATCCGATCCGCCAGATGCTGGCCGCCGGCCTGCGCCTGCACCCCAACACCGACGACCCGACCCTGCATCTGGTCACCCCCACCGGGGCCTGGCTGATGATGCTGCAACTGGGGGCCGACATCGATGCCCTGCGCGGCTTCATGCTCAACGGCCTGGATGCTGCCTGGATGGCACCGGCCCTGCGCGAGCGCTGGCGCCGGGAATGGCCGGCCCGCTTCGATCAGCTGCGTGCCCGGCTGGCGGCCTGAGTCGCGCGGCGCGGGTGCCTGACGAGTCCGCTATTGGATCATCAGGTAGGGCATGTCGTCGTCCAGGGTCGGCAACAACTGGAATTCGCCTACCAGGTGGGCCAGCCGGATCGCCTGCTGCTGCATCGATTCGGACGCTGCCGAAGCCTGCTCGACCAGTGTGGCATTCTGCTGGGTGACGTCGTCGAGCTGCTTGACCGCCTGTGAAATCTGCTGCAGACCGGTCGACTGCTGCACACTGGCACCGGCGATGTCGACGATCACATCACTGACCCGCTGCACGCTCTGGACCACCTCGGCCATGGTCTGCCCGGCTTTCCGGACCAGCAGGTTGCCGGTCTCCACCCGACTCACGGAACTGTCGATGAGGGTCTTGATCTCCTTGGCCGCAGCCGCCGCGCGCTGCGCCAGATTGCGCACTTCCCCGGCCACCACCGCAAAGCCACGGCCCTGGGTCCCGGCGCGCGCCGCCTCCACCGCCGCATTGAGGGCAAGGATATTGGTCTGGAAGGCGATGCCGTCGATCACCGCGATGATCTCGACGATGCGATGCGAGGATTCCTTGATCGATGCCATGGTCTGCACCACCTCCCCCACCACCAGGCCCGCCTGCTGCGCTACCTGCGAGGCGGTGCCGGCAAACTGGCTGGCGCGCTGGGCGTTGCCGGCGTTGCGCTGGACGGTGGCGTTCATTTCCTCCATCGAGGCGGCTGTCTGCTGCAGGGAACCGGCCTGCTGCTCGGTGCGCGAAGACAGGTTCTGCGATCCGGAGGCGACCTCGGTGGCCGAGACGCGGATCGATTCGGCGCCATGGCGCACCTGGCGCACGATGCTGGCCAGGCCATCGCGCATGTCCTGCAAGGCGTGCAGCAACAGGCGGGTCTCGCCCTTATAGCCGACCTCGATGCTGGCGGTCAGATCGCCATGCGCGACGCGCCGGGCCACTTCCACCGCTCCCGTGAGCGGACCGGCGATGGCCTTGTACACCACCACCAGCGTGCCGACCAGCACCAGCAGGCTCAGCCCGATGAGCAGATAGACCAGCCGCGTCATGCGCTCGGCGACTTCCCGCGCCCGCTGCACCTGGGCGGCGGTGCGCTGGTCCAGCATGGCGAAGAACTCGTCGAGCGGCTGCATGATCCTAGCCTTGTTCTGATGGTAGGTGGCATCGTGCATCATGCGCCGCGCCCGCTCCAGTTCGCCCTCGTCCACCGCTGCACCGCGCTCGGCCAGGGCCTGCTGGGCGCTGACCATGTCCATGGCTACGCTCTCCAGCCTGGCCAGCGAATCGGAGATGTTCTTGGCTTCCCCCAGCTTGCCCAGTTCGGCCGCCGTGAAACCGTTCTGGCGCATCAGCTCCTCCAGCGCGATGGTGAGGGCGCTGTCCGGACGAGGTACGCGCCCGTCGGCTTCGACGAAATCCCAATAGATGCGTTCGTAATGCTGGGGTCGCGCGCGCCGCCCTTCGCGGATGTCGAGCACGGCCTGGTAGTGCTGCGCAAAGCGCACATCGCCGGTCACCACATAGGTACGCACCATGCGCGTGAGGTCGTCGGAACTCTGGCGCAGTTCGGCCGCCAGCAGGAAGGAGTCGAAACGCTGCTCGTTGGCCAGGTTCAGCGCCCGGTGCGCCCGCTCTTCCTCGAAGGCGGCGGTGGCCACCAGCGACATCAACAGGGCGATCACCACGACCAGCGCGATGAAGATCTGCCGGATGGAAAACCGTTGATAGATGAAATGCACGATGAATCCTCCCCAGGAATACCCGGCCTGCCCACGCCGCCGGAGTGCAGACGATACGGCGAGCCTGGCGGGGAGAATCGGATCTAGAAAATTTACTGATCCTTCATCGAATTTATTCTATAAAACCACGTTCTCCCGTCCCCTCAACTTGTCACATCCGGGCATCGTCGCCCGCCAGCGCCCTTCCGTCTTCCAGGCGCCGCCGGCCCCGCCAGCAAAAAAACGCACCAAGGTTCACAATAGCGCTCTTTGTCCACGCAGCATCCCCTTCATGAACCCCTCTGCCAAGCCGTCTCCCAACCACCCGCGCTTCCTGCTGTTCCTGATTTGCGCCTTTGCCTCGGCCGGGCAGCTGGCCATCGACCTGTACGTGCCGGCGCTGCCGGAAATGGCCATCGACTATGCCACCTCGGCCCAGGCCATCCAGACCAGCGTGACCGGCTACCTGATCGCCTATGCCTGCGGCCAGCTGGTCTTCGGACCGATGGCCGATGCCTATGGCCGCAAGCGCATCCTGGCCCTGGGGCTGGGCCTGTTCACGCTGGGCTGTGTGCTGACCCTGCTGGCACCGAACCTGGAAACCTTCGTTGCCGCCCGCATCCTGCAGGGCTTCGGCATCGCCGCCACCAATCTGCTGGCCAAGGCCATCATCACCGACTCCTTCGGTGGCCAGGCACTGGTGCATGCCTATACCTATATGGCCACCGCCTGGGGCCTTGCGCCCATCATCGCCCCGGTGATCGGTGCGCACCTGCAAGAGGCCTTCGGCTGGCGCTCCTGCCTGGTCTTCCTGCTGCTCTATTCCTTCGCCATGTGGGCCATCCTGTGGCGCTACCGGGAAACCCTGGCACAGCCGGTACGCCTGCACCCGCGCACACTCTTGCGCAATGCCCGCATGGTGCTGACCAGCCCGGTATTTCAGAGCTGCTTCCTGGCTCAGGGCCTGTGCTACAGCATCCTGCTGGTATTCAACATCGTCGGCCCCTTCATGGTGCAGAACACCTTGCACCAGCCGCCGACCTTCTTCGGCTACATGGCGCTGGCCATCGGCATGATGTATTTCGTGGGCGGCATCTCCAATCGCATCCATCATCCCCGCCTGCCCAGCGCCGAGGTGCGCCTGCGCCTCGGCGCCCGGGTCATGACGGCGGCCGCCTTCGCCATGCTGGCGCTGGCGCTGACCGTGGGACTGCAGGTGTGGACGCTGATCACGCCGGTGCTTGTCATGGCCTTCTGTGCCGGTGCCATGTACCCCACGCTGATGGCCAAGGGCAATTCGATCTTCCCGCATATCGCCGGCCTGACCAGCGCCATCCTGGGTTTTGCGCTGTTGCTGGTGTCCTCGGGAATGATGGGCCTGGCAGGCTTCGTTTCCATTCAGAGCCTCACGCCGCTGGCTGTGTTCTTCTGCCTCCTCGGCCTGACCGTGATCCTGATGGTGAGCAAGCTATTGCAACACCTGCAAGAGCCGCCAGCGGCGCTGGTGCAGCCAGGTTCGGGACGCTGAGGCGGCGTTGCGGCCAACCACATCAGAAAAACCCTGATAGGCGGCGCCCGTACGGCGGCATACGATGAGGCCATCGACATTGAATGCGTCCCCAAGGAGGACCTATGGCCATCATCGACACCCTGCTGCACTACGGTAGCTATCTCGCCGCCTTCTACGCCCTCTATGTGGTCGCGGGGGTACTGGCTTTCGGCCTGTTCCTGCGTCACAGGTTGCACCAGAATGCCCGCCGCACACCGCTGGCCTTGCGTGTGCGCCGCGAGCCGGCGTCTGCCCGCGACGGTGAGTCGCGCTCGCACTGATCACGCGCTCACAGGCAAAGGGCCGGATTCACCGAATCCGGCCCTTTTTGCGTCCGCAGAGGCATCAGAACAGTTCTTGCTGGGGTGAGGTCACGGCCGCGAAACTGTCGCCGACGAACAGCAGGATGGCATCGGCCACCGGGGCCAGCTGGCGCTCCAGATAGTGCCGATGGTCGATGGCGGCGCTGCGCTTTTCCAGCGGTTCCGGTCCGGCGGTGGTCATGACGTAGTTGATCCAGCCGCCCTGCTGGTATTGCAGGGGGCGGCCATCCTGCCGGTTGACCTGGTCAGCCATGCGCGCCGCCCGCACGTGTGGCGGCACGTTCTTTTCGTAATGGTCGAGCTGGCGGCGCAGGCGCTTGCGGTAGACCAGCAGATCGTCCAGCCTTCCTGCGAACAGGTCGGCCACATAGCCGACGATGTAGTCGCGATACGGTTCACCCCGGAAGATGCGCAGGTACAGCTCCTGCTGGAAGCGCTGCGCCAGCGGCGACCAGTCGGTGCGCACCGTTTCCAGCCCCTTGTAGGTCACCTTGTCGCTGCCATCGGCGCTGCGGACATAGCCGGCGTAGCGCTTCTTGCTACCGGTATCGGCGCCCCGCACGTTGGGCATCAGGAAGCGTTGGTAATGCACCTCGTACTGCAATTCCAGCGCGCTTTCCAGTGCGTATTCCCGTGCCAGGTGGTCACGCCACCAGGCATTGATGCGTTCGGTCAGACGCAGGCCGATCTGGTGCGCCTGTGCGTCGTCGTGGGCGCGACGCAGCCAGACGAAGGTCGAATCGGTATCACCATAGATGACCTCGAAGCCCTCTTCCTCGATCAGTTCACGCGTGCGATGCATGATTTCATGCCCGCGCCGGGTGATGGACGATGCCAGCCGCGAATCGAAGAAGCGGCACACCGTCGAACCCAGCACCCCGTAGAAAGAGTTCATGATGATCTTCAGCGCCTGCTGCAAGGGCTTGTTGCCCTGTGCCTTGGCGGTTTCCCGGGCTTGCCACAGCTGCTCGATGATGGCCGGCAGGCTGTGGCTGCGACGCGAGAAGCGCCCACCGTTGAAACCAGGCACGGTCTGCTCTTCCGGCTCGTTGAGGGTGCCATCGACCAGCCCCACCGGGTCGATCAGGAAGCTGCGGATGATGCTCGGATACAGGCTCTTGTAGTCCAGCACGATCACCGAGTCATACAGCCCCGAGCGCGAATCCATGACGAAACCACCAGGACTGGCCAGCGGCTCGGCATCGCCCAGGTTGGGCGCGACATAGCCCTTGCGGTGCATGTGCGGCAGGTAGAGATGGGTGAACGCTGCCACCGAACCGCCGCTGCGGTCGGCCTGCAGGCCGGTGACGCTGGCCCGTTCCAGCAGGAAGGACAGGATCTCGGTATGCGCGAAGATGCGCGTGACCAGCTCGCAATCCTTGAGGTTGTAGGTGGCCAGGGCCAGCTTATCCTCGGCGAACATGCGGTCGATCTCGTCCATGCGCTGGTAGGGGGTGGCAATCGCCTTGCCCTCGCCCAGCAGGGTCTGTGCCACGTTCTCCAGGCTGAAGGACGGAAAATTCCAGAACGCCGAACGCAGGCTTTCGATACCGTCGATCACCAGCCGCCCCGGGGCCGACACCAGCAGGTGGTTGGCGCGCAGGCCATGTTCGCGCCATTCCAGGGCCCGTCCGGCCCGCCCCAGGCGTAGCGGAACGCGGTATTTGTCGGCCTGTTTCTGCAATACGTTGAGGTCGAACTGGATCAGGTTCCAGCCGATCAGGGCATCCGGATCATGGCGCGCCATCCAGTCGTTGAGGGCTTCGATCAGCGCGGCACGGCTGTCACGGAATTGCAGCGCAAAACCGGCCTCGGCCGCCTTGGCGACCGCCTCGCCTGACTGCCCGGCGGCTCCGCTGTCCGTCTCCAGCACATAGACGCTGCGCTGGCCGCAACCTTCGATGGCGATGCTGTAGAGCTCGCCCTGCCAACTGGTCTCGATATCCAGCGAAGCCAGCTTCAGCGGCGGGCTGTAGCCCGGCAAGGCGCGGATGCGGGCCTCGAGCAGCACTCCCTGGCCATCGTCGATGCCCTGGAAAGCCAGCGGCGCGTTGATGAAGCGCTCCATGAGGTAGCGCTCAGGCGGCCGGATATCGGCTTCATAGACGGGGATGCCGGCAGCGATCAGCGCCTTTTCAATCTTCAGCAGCTTGCGGTAATGGCGACCATACAGGCCCATCACCGGCCGCTGGCTATAGTCCTTGAGTCGTTCCAGCGGACGCAACTGCATGCCGCGCTCGCCGGCGATCAGGGCGTCTACCCGTTCGGCCTCGGCCTGCGGCACGAAGGCCACCGCCTCCTGCGGCGGCAGGCGCAGGCATTGCGGGCCGTCATCGGTGGCCACCCACAGCTCGATCTCGACGCCCGCCGGCGTGTCGCGCCAGTGTCGGCTCAGGATGAAGCCGGCACGTTCGCCTGGGCGCAATTGCGATTGCGGGGTGTTGTCCTCTGTGCCTGTCACCGGTCTGCTGCGTGCTGGTTGTGTGCTGGTTATGTGCCTTGCGCGGATCGCGCAAATGGCATGAAGACCGCGATTCTACTGCCATGTGGCATGGCCTGCGCGAGCAGGCAGCACGATGAATGTGAAGACAAACCCAACACGCTTTTTCAGCTGCAAAGATTTTGGAAATTTTCCCTGTCTTATCCGCGTTTTGCGTCGGGGCGCGCAATGCGAAGCTGGCACCCGTCATTCGCTCGCAATACGGATAGTCTCGCCATGAACAAGCTCTCCCATTTCGCTTTACCAGCACTGCCGGCCCTGCTGACGCTCCTGGTCACCTCCGGTAGCTTGGCCGCCAGCTTCGATTGCGGCAAGGCCGCTTCCCGCAACGAAAAGACCATCTGTGGCGATGCCCAGTTATCGGCCATGGATGACGCCCTGGGTCGGGTCTTCCGCCAGGCCCGCGACATGGCCCCCGACAAGCGCGCCTTTCGCGCCGCCAGTGATGCGCAATGGCGCTGGCGCGAGCAGCACTGCAGTGACCGTGCCTGCCTGCTGGACTGGTACCGTCGGCGTCAGGCCGAACTTTCCGCCGCCGCAGGCCAGGCCGATATCAGCGACCAGGGTAAAGCCGCCGTACCGGTGCCACTGGCCCAAGCTTTGCGGCTGGGGCTCGATGCGCGCCAGATCGACGGCCTGGCGCCGGCCGGCAGCATGCCGTGGCCGCATTACACGCGGGTCGAACGCGGCACGTACTTCTATCACGACCCCGATGCCGACGCCTCACAGCAACTGGTGAGCGTGCGCTACTACGGCGTGGAACACGGGCAGACCATCCTGGAGGCGGTGCGCGGCCAGACCGTGCTGCGCTACACCTGCAGCAGCGACTGTCGCTACATCGCACAGCTGGTGCTGCCGGGCGATGTCGAGAAGGACAGCGTCATCCTCGCCAACGACCACCACTCCCTGCCCTCACTGATCGTCGGCGATGCGCTCAATGGTTTGCTGGTGCCGGCTACGGTGCGCTGAATGCCCGGAAACGGCAGATGCCGGGCGGCGCTCAGCCTGCCCGCGAGGCGGCTGCCCGAACCGCCACGGCCTGCCCACGATAGAGGATCAGTGTGGCCGACAGGCCGCAGACGGCAGCGAAGGTCAGCCAGTAGCCGGGCGCCGCCTTGTCGCCGGTGAGTTCGATCAACCAGGTCGAAATGGCCGGGGTGAAGCCGCCGAATACGGCGGTGGCCAGGCTGAAGGCCAGCGAGAAGCCGGCCACGCGGATCTGCTCCGGCATGATCTCGGTCAGTGCCGCCACCATGGCGCCGTTGTACATGCCGAAGAAGAACGACAGCCACAGCAGCACCAGCAGCATGCGTTCCACACTGGGTGCGGCCGCCAGCCAGGATAGTGCGGGATAGGCGGTCAGGATCGCCAGCACGGTGATGCTCAGCAGCACCGGGCGCCGCCCGATACGGTCGGACACCATGCCGCCGATGGGCAGCCAGAAGAAATTCGACAGCCCCACCAGCAAGGTCACCACCAGGCTGGCCTGGGTCGAGAGCTTGAGTACCGACTTGCCGAAGGTCGGCGTGTAGACGGTGATCAGGTAGAAAGTGGTGGTCGTCATGGCCACCAGCAGCATGCCGGCGATCACGGTCTTCCAGTTCGCCAGCATGGTGCGATAGACCTCGCCCAGGGCAGGACGATGGGCGCGTGCCTTGAAGGCTTCGGTCTCCTGCAGGGAACGACGCAGCAGGAAGATGAACGGCACGATCAGGCAGCCCACGAAGAAGGGAATGCGCCAGCCCCAGGCGGCAATCTGCGTTGCGTCCAGCCAAAGATTGAGGGCATAGCCCATGAGCGCGGCCATGACGATGGCGATCTGCTGGCTGGCCGACTGCCAGGCAGTGTAAAAACCCTTGCGGCCGGGCGTGGCCATCTCGGCCAGGTAGACCGATACCCCGCCCAGTTCGGCCCCGGCCGAGAAACCCTGCAGCAGGCGTCCGATCAGGACCAGCAGCGGCGCCAGCAGACCAATACTGGCGTAACCCGGCACGCAGGCGATCAGGATGGTGCCGCTGGCCATGATGGAAAGCGTCACGATCAGGCCTTTGCGGCGGCCCACTTCGTCGATATAGGCACCCAGCACGATGGCGCCCAGGGGCCGCATCAGGAAGCCGGCACCGAACACGGCGAAGGTCAGCATCAGCGAAGCGAAATCGCTGCCGGTGGGGAAGAAGACCTTGGAAATGTGGGTGGCGTAGAAGCCGAACAGGAAGAAATCGAACTGTTCCAGGAAATTGCCGCTGGTCACGCGCAGGACGGCGCCTGCGCGCGAACCGCGCGTCTCGGGTTGGGTGCTCATGCTGAAAGTCTCCTTGCTGTTGTGTTCATGAAAACCGGGTGGGCCGGCGCGTTGGCCGGCCCGGGATCAGGCCGATCCGGGATCGTGCCGCAGGGGCTGCCGCTTCTCGATGGCGGACTTGAGCAATGCGGCACTGCGATAGATGCCGTGGGCGAACTTGCCGTAAGGCAGGGTCAGGAACAGGGCCATCACGCAGCCCAGATGCAGGGCCAGCAGGGCCGCCATGGCAGCGCTGTCACGCCAGGCCAGCAGGGCCAGACCGGTGGCACTGACCAGCAGCAGCAGGACGATGAAGCCACGGTCCATGGGCCGCTGGCGACGGTCGCCCTGCTCCGGATGCCGCCGCAGGTTCAACCACAGCAGACCGGCGGGACCGACCAGCAGGCCGATGCCGCCCGCCGTGCCCAGCAGCACCGGCAGGCTCAGTACGGGGTATGGTGCCTCCAGCCCCAGCAGGTAGTGGTACAGGGTCGCCACCGAGGTGGCCGCCAGGCACAGCATGAAACCGTAGAAGGTGAAGTGATGGAAGCGCCGGCGCATGAGCGTGTAGCCGTCATCGGACTCGTTGCACCCCTCTCCGTGGCCGCCATCCAGATAGCGCAGGGCCAGCACGTCACGGGTGGCCTCGGCCGCCGCTGCGCCGCCCGGGGCGCCAGCCGTGCCGTCCGTGATATCACGCCAGAAGCGCCTCACGCCCATGCCCAGCGCCAGCACCGCCAGGGCGAACACCGCACCGAACATGCGTGCCAGCTGCCCATGCGGGAATACCGCATAGAAATTGCCGCCTGCCGGGCTGCCGGCCAGCGTGCCGTTGAGCGCCAGGGCCAGCAACAGGAACAGGGCCAGGCTGCCCGCCAGCGCCAGGGCCAGGGTCAGGCCATTACGCCGATACAGTGCGCCGGCGGCGGCCGGCCAGGCATAGCTGGAATAGGTGTCCAGTCGTACCCGCGCCATGGCCTTGGGAACGTTGACCGCGAATTCATGGGGCGGCGCGTACTGGCAGGCGTGATAGCAGGCGCCACAGTTGTGGCACAGGTTGGCCAGGTAATGGACATCGGCCTTGGCAAACTCCAGACGGCGTGTCATGGCCGGGAACACCGCACAGAACCCTTCGCAATAGCGGCAGGCATTGCAGATCTGCATCTGCCGGGCCACTTCGGCCTCGTCGGCGTTCATGGCCGGCGCCGCCTTGACGGGCAGGATGGGAATGATGCGGGCCCCGCCCGGGGCAACGGTGGCAGGACCGGCCTGCGCGTCGCGGCGGGCGGCATCGGTCAGGGCTTCAAGCTGCTGCATGGGAAACTCCGGAAGATCGGGTGGCGAACTGGGCGGCCTGCGCTCCGGCAATGCGCCCGAAGGCGGTGCCGATGGACATGCCCACACCGGCTGTATAGCCCTTGCCGAGCACGTTGCCGGCCATCATTTCGCCTGCCACGAAGAGGTTGTCGCTGGGCCTGCCGGCAAAATGCACCTGGGCTTTGTCGTTCACTTTCAAACCGAGGTAGGTGAATGTCACGCCAGGTCGCAGGGCATAGCCATAGAACGGCGCCCGCTCCAGCGGCCGCGCCCAGTGGGTCTTGGGGGGCTGCAGGCCGTCGGTATGGCAGTCGTCCAGCACGGTGTGGTCGAAGCTTCCCTGGCGGCAGGCGGCGTTGTAGTCGCGCACGGTCTGTTCGAACTGTGCGGGCGGCAGCCCCAGATGGCGTGCCAGGTCCGCCAGGGTCTCGGCCTTCTCGCCGGGGAACACCGGTGGCATGAAGTGTCCGATGGCCTGACTGTCGATGATGGAATAGGCGACCTGGCCCGGCTGTTGCGCCACCAGGCGGCCCCAGATGGCGTAGCGCTTGGGCCAGAAATCCTCGCCCTCGTCGTAGAAGCGCCGGCCGTCGCGATTGACCACCACGCCCAGCGAGACGCAGTCGATACGGGTGCAGATGCCGCCGTCATAGAGCGGTGCACGGGCATCGATGGCCACCATGTGGGCCTGGGTGGGATCGCCGATGCTGTCGGCGCCAGCCTCGATCATGTAGCGCAAGAGTTCGCCACGGTTGAAGCGGGTGCCGCGGATCAGGAAATTGTCGGCCGGCCATTCGCCGCGCTCGTTCTGGCCCCAGGCCTGGCGCAACCATTCGCGATTGGATTCGAAGCCGCCAGCGGCCAGCACGCAGGTGCGGGCGGTGAAGCGCTGGCGGCCACTGCGGGCAGCGACGAAGCGCGTGCCATCCAGTTCGATGGCGTCCACCGGGGTGTCGTAGCGGATCTCCACGCCCAGTGCCTCGGCACTGCGGTAGTAGGCATTGACCAGCGCCTTGCCGCCGCCCATGAAAAAGGCATTGGTACGCGCCACGTGCAGCGCGCCCGACAGCGGCGGCTGGAAATGCACCCCATGCTTGCGCATCCAGGGCCGGCAGGTGGCCGAGGCGCGGATGGTCAGGCGCGCCAGATGTTCGTCGGTAAGGCCGCCGGTGACCTTCAGCAGATCCTGCCAGTATTCCTCTTCAGGATAGGCCTCTACCAGCACGTCCTGCGGTGCGTCGTGCATGCAGCGCAGGTTGCGGGTGTGTTGTGAGTTGCCCCCGCGCCAGGCGCGAGGCGCCGATTCCAGCAGCATGACCGAGGCGCCGGCCTCGCGTGCCATCAAGGCCGCGCACAGGGCAGCGTTGCCACCGCCAATAACCAGAACGTCCAACATCGCCGTCCCCTCCTTTGATATGTCCAGGGAGGCGACTATAGGCAGCCTGCCGGTGCGCCGCTATCAGCGCGCCGGCAAGGGGTGTTCAGTTTTCGTGAAGACCGGTGCCGCGCAGGGTAGCACCGGGCCAGCGGCCCTGCCCCACCTGGGTACGTGCCACCTCGGCCAGCAGCACCCGCGCGGCCAGCCCGGCCGGAGACAGTTCGTCATCGGAGACGCTGACGATCAGGTTGGGGCGGGAGGCATCGCCATCGGCCACCGGCACGCTGGCCAGGTCGGCATTCTCGGCCCGGGCCAGGACCGCACCAGGCTGGATGGTGGCTCCCATGCCGGCGCGCACGGCGTCCATCAACATCGGCAGGCCGTCAACCTCAAGGACGATATTGGGTGTGTAGCCCGCATGACGGAAAGCCGAATCCAGCAGCGAACGCAGCCCATGCTTGCGGGTCGGCAGGATCAGGGGCAGATCCCCCAGCTTGCCCAGGCGTGCCTGGCGCGCAACGGGCATGCCGGCCAGCGCGGGGGCGCCGATCACGAACAGCCGCTCATCCAGCAGGGGCAGTACGCTCCAGCGTTGTGCCGGTTCTTCCTGGAACAGGATGGCCAGGTCGATCTGGCGCGCGCCCAGCATGGCGCCAAGGTGACCGGACAGGCTTTCCACCATGCGCAGACGCACCTCCGGATAGCGTTCGTGCATGGCCTGCATGAAGGCCAGCCCCATCACCCCCGCCGTACTGGAGGCCATGCCCACGCTGACATGCCCGGACAGGCGCGCCTGTCGCGCCGCCAGGGCGGCATCGTCGATGTGGCGCAACGCCAGCTGGGCCTGCTTGAGAAAGGCGATGCCCGCTGCGGTCGGCACCACTCCAGTGGAGGTGCGCTGCAGCAGACGGGTGGCCAGTTCGGTCTCCAGGCGGGTAATCTGCTGGCTCAGGGCCGATGTGACCATGCCCAGCTCCAGGGCGGCTTTGCCGATGCTGCCGTGTTCGACGATGCTGGCGAAATAGCGGAGCTGGCGGATTTCCATAGTGATGAATGAAGGTGGCGGAGGTAGCAAACAAGGCGACAATTCAGCGCGCATGATGCCATAGCTCTTGTCCTACAAACGATTGCGCAGGCGGACGACATCCAGCCACCAATCTGCGCGGCATACTTCCGCAAACTGCTGCTGTTGAGTTGACCGCCCCGTCCTGACGGCGGAGTCAGACACCTCAGGCAGCTCAGACACCTCATTGCCCTGGTGAGAATGACGATGAAGAAAATCGAGTTCGACGGTTATCTGCTGGTCTATCAGGCCGACGACAGCGAAGGCCGCTGGAAAGGCTCCTACGCGATCCTGAAGGATCGCACCGAGATCAGCCGCGGCTCCTTGCCGCTGGCGGCCCACTCCGAAGATGAGGCTGCTTTCGAGATCCTGACAGCGGCGCGGCGTCACGCCGGCCTCCCCTCAAGCGCCTTGCCGCATTAGTCACCATTAGACCACCACCTCCCGCACGCTGCGACGGCGGGTCAGCTCGGTCAGCCGCCGCAACGCATTGACCAGTTCGAAACGGCTGCGCGAGCGGCCCAGCGAGATGCGGATGTGCGCCGCGCCGCTGTCCCTGTATTCCCCTGCCTGGGGGTCCTGCTCGACCGAGAAACTGCTGTGTGAAACCACGTTCAGCCCCGCCTGGCGGGCCTTGAGCACGAAATCCTGCCCGCGCCAGTGGGTCGGCAGCGCCTTCCACAGATGAATCCCCCCACCCCCGGCCAGCCCTGGCTCGCCCAGCGTGCGCAGCGCCAGTTCCTGGCGCGCCCAGGCTTCGTTGCGGATGCCGTCCAGCAAGGCGGCGGCGGTGCCGTCGTGTATCCACTGTGTGGCCAGCGCCGTCATCAGCGGCGTGGACATCAGCACGAAGGAACGCAGCGCCCCCAGTACCTCTTCCTGGCCCTGGCCCTCGGGCATCACCACATAGGCGGTACGCAGCCCCGGCAGCAGGCATTTGGACAAGGTCGAGACATGGAACACATGGCGCGGCGCGTAGTAGGCCAGGGGCCGTGGGGCATGTGCGGCAAAGCGCCAGTAGGGATCGTCCTCGATGACGCGCAGGTCCAGCCGCGCGACGACCGCCGCGATCTCGGCCCGCCGCGCCGCCGGCATGGTATGGGTGGTCGGATTCTGCAAGGTCGGATTGAGGTAGACCAGCCGCGCCTGGTGCCGGCGGGCCATGGTCGCCAGCAGGTCGGGCCGCATGCCTTCGCCATCCACATCCACCGCCACCACTCGTCGGCCCAACTGGGCGGCCGCCGTCAGCAGTCCAGGATAGGTCAGCGGCTCGGCCAGGATGACCTCGCCCGGGCGGGTCTGCGACAGCAGCAGCGCCGCCAATGCCGCCTGCGCCCCCGGACAGGCCAGCAGCCGGCCTTCGTCGACCCGCCCGAGCGGCTCCCGCAGCCACATCGCCGCCGCCGCCCGGTCGGCGCTGCTGCCCCCGCCCAGGTGATAGGTCATGAGCAGATCGGCGTCACTGTGGATCAACACCTGCGACACCCCCTGGCGCAGCAGGTCGTCCAGGTCGATGCCGGCCGGTGGCGGCGGGATGTTCATCGACAGGTCCAGCACCTGGCTCAGATCCACCTTGGGCGCAGCCACGAAGCTGCCGGCTGCTCCCCGTGCTTCCAGCAGGTGGCGACGGCGGGCCTCGGTATAGGCGCGGGTGACCGTGGTCAGGTCCACGCCCAGCCGATCGGCCAGCTGGCGCTGGGGTGGCAGGCGGTCACCGGGCTTGAGCCGGTCGTCGGAAATGGCCTGCTCCATGAAGCCGACGATCTGCAGGTAACGCGGCCCGCCATTGGCGGTAAATTGGCCGACCCAGTCATGTGTTCGGGTGGATTTTTCCATGATGTGAAGAGGCGATAGGGCCGGTTTGTAGGGATCTTGCATGGATTGTTGTGCTTCCATGCGGGTGTTAGTATGGATTTCATTTAAACACAGATCCGTACATCGGTACACCCCTACGCCCCCCGGGCTTCTCACAAGGCTTTTCGACCATGGCAGTGCCAGACCCACTTTCCCGAGCGCCTTCGCCGTATCGCCGGGACGGCTTTCCCCGCCTTTTTCCCATGACCCATCCCAGGAGTACAGCATGGCCAATTACCTCTTGATCCACGATGTCTGGCAGGGCAAATGGGTGTGGCCTGCGGTGACCGCCGAACTCACCATGCGCGGGCACGAGGTACACAGCATCGACCTGCCCGGCAGTGGGGCCGACCTCACGCCGCATGACCAAGTCAGCCTGCCGCTGCAGATCGAGGCTATCGTGCGCGCCATCGCGGTCATCGGCAAACGGGTCACCTTGGTGGGCCACGGCATCGGCGGCATCGCCGTCAGCGCCGCAGCCGAACAGGCGGCCGACAGCCTGGCCCGCCTCATCTACCTGTCTGCCTTCGTGCCGGGCAATGAAGACGGCCTGAACCTGCTGGCCGACCTCGCATCCTCCCTGCAGGCGCAGGTCGACGCCGTAGCTGCGCCAACCCTGGCGACGTCACGGACCCAGACCTTCATGCAGGACGCGCCCCATGCCGTAGCCAGCTGGGCAGTGCCGCAATTCCGCGCGCAGGCCCTCGCGCCCTTGCTGGCGCCAGTACAGCTGACGCCGGAGCGCTATGGTCAGGTCCCCAAGAGCTACATCGTCTGCACCCGCGATCGCGCCATCGAACCGGTGCTGCAAAGGCGCATGGCCACGCGCGCGGGCTGCGCACGCGTCAAGGAGCTGGCCAGCGACCATTCCCCCTTCCTTTCCCGGCCTGGCGAGACGGCCGAAATACTGCACCGGATGGCGACCGAACTGTGAGACCTGCTCAGGCGGCCGCCGCCCATTCGCGCGCATCGGCGCCAGCGGGAATGCGCGGTGGCGCAGTCGGGTCGGTCGCGGCCTGCCACACGGCGTGGGCGACGTCGCTGGCGTACGTCACCTGGCTGTCGTCCTGGAAATTGGCGAAGACCTGCGCGGCCAGCGCGCCATAGGCCTCGGGAATGGCACCCTCCATGCGCGGCCGGGCGTTGTCGGCAAAGCGCGTCTCCGGTGAGCGGCCCGGCAGCACCAGCCTGGCCTGTACGCCTACACTGGCCAGTTCGAGCGCCATCGATTCGGTAAACGCATTGACGGCGGCCTTGCTGGCCGTATAGACCGCCAGCAGGGGCAAGGAGCGCAAGGTCACCGAGGATGTGACGTTGATCACCACGCCCTGGGCGCGCTCGCGCATCTGGGGGATGAAGGCCTGGCACATGGCGATGCTGCCCAGGGTATTGGTCTCGAAGATCTCGCGCACCTGCGCGGGTGACTGGGCTTCCACAGCGGCCAGGGCGCCGATGCCGGCATTGTTGACCAGCACGTCGACCGGGCCGGCCTGCGCGACCACGGCACGGATGCTGGCCTCATCGGTGACGTCCAGCGGCAGAATGCGCAATCTGGGCGAGGCCGGCAGCAGGTCCTGGCGTGGACTGCGCATGGTGGCGACCACGTTCCAGTCGCGATCGAGGAAGTAACGTGCGATTTCCAGGCCGAAGCCAGAAGAACAGCCGGTGATGAGGATGGTTTTCATGTTGGACTCCTTTGAATGGATGGGAACGACAGGACGAAGAATAGGCGCAGCACACCGGACTTGCTACAATCCAAAGTCCACCATTCATTTGCAATCGTCCAGACATGTCCGATTCCATCGATCCCTTGGCCGAGGTCGTCACCCTGCTGCAACCGGCGGCCCGCTATACCAAGTACGTACAAGCGGCAGGCGGCTGGCGGGTGCGCCGTTCGCGTTCCGATCTGGCCTTCTATTGCACCGTTATCGAGGGAAGTTGCCGCATCTTGCGCGACGATGGCGAGGATATCGTCCTGGCAGCGGGTGATTTCGTGCTGGCGCCGGCGCTGGAGGGTTTTACGCTATCAAGCATGCAGGACAGCGACACCGCCTTGCTGGACGAAGACAATCCACCGCCCCGCCTGCCCGATGGCCGCTATCACCTCGGCCCTCTGGAGCTGGCGCCGGAAGTACAACTGGTGGTGGGTCATTGCGTCTTCGACTCCCCCGATACGCCGCTGCTGCTATCGCTGCTACCCGATCTGGTGGTGGTGCGCGCCCATGCGCGCCTGAGCACGCTGGCGCAGTTGGTGGGCGAAGAATTCCGCGCCACCCGGCCGGCGCGCGAGATGGTGCTGGCACGGCTGCTGGAAGTCGTGCTCATCGAGGCCTTGCGGTCGACCTCGCAAGCCGGTTCGGCACCGACGCCCGGCCTGCTGCGCGGACTGGCCGACACCCGGCTGGCGCAGGCGATCCGTGCCCTGCATGCGCGGCCGGCCGAGAACTGGAACGTGCCCATGCTGGCGCGTGAGGCAGCCCTGTCGCGGTCATCCTTCTTCGAACGCTTCCGGCGCGAAGTGGGGCTGGCACCGATGGAGTACCTGCTGGCGTGGCGCATGGCGCTGGCCAAGCGCCTGCTGCTGCGCGCCGATGCCGGCATGACGGAGGTCGCGCAACAGGTGGGCTACAGCTCGGCCTCGACCTTCAGCGTGGCCTTCACGCGTCACGTGGGTGTGCCGCCATCGCAATTCACGCCGGCGCGCCAGGCCGCCTAGCCCGCCACGAAACCGACACGCTCCATGGTGCCGATGTGCATGCTCAGCAGTTGCACCGCTCGGTCGGCCTTCTTACCCTTGAGCGCGTCGATGATGAGCAGGTGATCGTGGTCCGAGCGCGGCTGCCAGCCGCGCTTGAAGCCGGTCGAGAACAGGTAGCGCGAGTTGGTCAGCTGCAGCTGCTTGAGCACTGCCAGCAGGCGCGGCATGCCGCACTCGCTGGCGAGGATGTCGTGGAACAGGTTGTTGGCGGCATCCCACTCGACCAGCGAGGCAGCCCGGGCGCAGGCGTCCTGCGCCTGCTCCAGCCGGGCGATGTGCTCGCCGGTGAACTTGCGCATGCCGTGGCGCAGGGCGAGGATTTCCAGGGCCCCGCGCATTTCGGCGTTTTCCTTGACTGTGGCCCGGTCCACCATGCTGACCCGCACCCCGCGACGGGGCAAGGTGAGCACCAATCCTTCCGCTTCCAGCTGTCGAAAAGCTTCGCGCACCGGCACGTGGCTGGACTGGAATTCCTGCGCCACGTGGTCCTGCCGAAGTGCCGCCCCGCCTGCGATTTCGCCGCGGATGATGCGCGTTCGCAAGACGTCGGCGATGCGGCTGACGGTACTGCCTGGCTCATTATTCATGCTATCAAAGTATAGATAATCTATGAAAAAAGAAATTGTTAAATGAAATTGGCCGAAGATAGAATCCGCCGGAACGAAATTCTAAGCCTTTTTCACCAGCACACGGATTTTATCGATGAGCCATTGCCCCTCTTCCGCCAGTGTCGCGACCAATGTCCCGCTGCATTTCCACGCGCCCCACAAGTCCGCCCCGAGCGCCAACGAAACGATCGAAAGCCTGTTTGCGCTCCCCTTCCTCGACCTGCTGTTCCAGGCGCAGGGCGTGCATCGCCAGCATCACCCGGCCAACCAGGTACAGCTGTCCAGCCTGCTGTCGATCAAGACCGGTGGCTGCGCCGAGGATTGCGGTTATTGCTCGCAGTCGGCGCATCACAAGGAGGCAGGTGTGGCGGCCGGCAAGCTGATGGCGGTGGACGAGGTGGTGCAGGCGGCCCGAGCCGCCCGCGAGCAGGGTGCCACCCGCTTCTGCATGGGCGCGGCCTGGCGCAATCCCAAGGAGCGCGACATGGCGGCACTGACCACCATGGTCAGCGAGGTGCGCGCCCTCGGTCTGGAAACCTGCATGACCCTGGGCATGCTGGAGCAGACGCAGGCCGAGGCCCTGAAGGAGGCCGGTCTGGACTACTACAACCACAATCTGGATACCGCTCCCGATTTCTACGGGCAGGTCATCTCCACCCGCAGCTACCAGGACCGGCTCGATACCCTGCAGCGGGTGCAGCAGGCGGGCCTGCAAGTCTGCTGCGGCGGCATCATTGGCATGGGCGAAAGCCGCGCCCAGCGTGCCGGTCTGATTGCCCAGCTGGCCAGCCTGCCGGTGCCGCCGCAATCGGTACCGATCAACCATCTGGTGCCGATTGCCGGTACGCCGCTGGAAGATGTGCCGCCACTGGATGAATTCGAATTCGTGCGGACCGTGGCGGTGGCGCGCATTGCCTTGCCGCAGGCGGTGATCCGTCTGTCGGCCGGGCGCGAGAGCATGAGCGAGGCCACCCAGGCGCTGTGCTTCGCGGCCGGTGCCAATTCCATCTTCCTCGGCGCCCGCCTGCTGACCACGGCCAATGCCCCCGTTTCGTCCGACCTCGACCTGTTGTCCCGCCTGGGTCTGCAGGCGGCCCCGGCGAGCGCAGGATGAGTGTGCAGTGGAGCGCAGCGCATTGCGGCGGCGCCTGGGTCATCAGCAGTTATGATGGCGTGGCCGCGGCCTTGCGCGATCCGCGGCTGTCGGTGCGACGTGGCGCGCGCTGGATCAACCGGGGCATGGGCAATGTGTCTGCCGAGCTGCCCGCGCAGCGGCGTTTCAAGCGGCTGTTCTCGCGCTCCGTCCTGTTTCTCGACGGACGGGCGCATCGCCGCTTGCGCGGCGTGCTCCATCCGGGTTTCAAGCCCACCGAACTGGACGCACAACGGCCCGCCATCGCCCGTATCGCCGCACAGTTGCTCGACGCCATCGTGATCGATCCCCACGCCCGGCAGGGCTTCGATTTCGTCAGCCGCTTTGCCCGGCCGCTGCCGGCACTGGCCATCGCCAGCCTGCTGGGATTGCCTGGCCGCGTGCCCGCAGCCTTCGTCGACTGGGCCGCCGACCTGGCCGCCTTCATCGGCAGCCCGACCCCGGATGCGTCCCAGACCCTGGCAGCGCAGGCGGCGATGGAAGCACTGTGCGACTTCTTTGCCGGAGTCATGCAGGACGCCGCGGCCTTGCCACCGCACAGCCTGCTGGCGCGCCTGCTGCAGGCGTACCGGCAGCAAGGAATCAACCGCAATGAAATGCTGGCGCAATGCTGTACGCTGCTCTTCGCCGGTTACGAGACCACCCGCAACCTGCTGGGCAATGGCATGCTGGCCCTGCTGCGGCATCCCGCGCAGTGGGCCGCCCTCAGGGCGGATCCCTCGCTGCTGCGCTGCGCCCTGCACGAGATGCTGCGCTATGACAGCCCGGTGCAATACACCGGACGCCGCCTGCTGGCCGATCTTCCGGTGGCCGACCGGACGCTGCGCCAGGGCGAACTGGTGATCCTGCATATCGGACAGGCCAATCACGACCCGCGCCGCTTCACCGACCCGCAACGCTTCGACGTCCAGCGTGATGAGGGCATGCACCTGTCCTTCGGCCAGGGACCGCACGTCTGCCTGGGGGCGTCCCTGACCCTGCTGGAGGCCGAGATCGCCTTCACCGCACTACTGCAACGCCTGCCTACGCTAGCATTGCCGGCCACCCCTCCGCGACGGCAGACGCTTGCCGCCTACAGCGCGCTGGACTGCCTGCCGCTGATCTTCTGAAGGAATGCTCATGCAAGATTTTTCAAGCGAGCTGGCCGCGTTGGCCAGCCAGAGCCTGCTGCGTACGCGGCGCGTGGTGGATGGACCGCAAGCGCCGTTGCTGACGGTGGAAGGACGGCGCCTCCTGTCCTTCTGCAGCAATGACTACCTGGGACTGGCTGACCATCCCGAGATCGTGGCCGCCGGCATCGCGGGCCTGCGACAGTACGGCATGGGGGCCGCGGCATCGGCGCTCCTCAGCGGCCACAGCGCGCCCCTTCAAAGGCTGGAGGCAGAACTGGCCCGCTTCGTCGGGCTGCCGGCGGCGCTGTACTTTTCCAATGGCTACATGGCCAACCTGGGCGTGATCGGCGCCCTGGTGGGCAGCGGCGACACGGTGGTGGTGGACCGGCTGGCCCATGCCTCGCTGATCGATGGCGCACGCTTGTCCGGGGCCAGCCTGAAGGTGTTTCCCCACAACGATTCTGCGCGACTGGCGCAGGTGCTCGCGCGCTGTCCCGACGGACGCCGGCTGGTGGTGACCGATGCGGTCTTCAGTATGGATGGGGACCTGGCGCCGCTGGGCCAACTGGCCACCGTATGCGCGCAACACGATGCCTGGCTGCTGGTGGACGACGCCCACGGCCTGGGCGTACTGGGGCCGCACGGCAGCGGCAGCCTGGCGCAGGCCGGGGTGGCCGCACCGCACGTAATCTACATGGGGACGCTGGGCAAGGCGGCCGGGGTGGCGGGAGCCTTTGTCGCCGGAGAGCCATCGCTGATTGCATGGATCACCCAGCGCGCCCGGACCTACATGTTTACCACTGCCAATCCACCTGCCCTGGCGGTGGCCACCTCGGCCAGCCTGGCGCTGATGGCCGGCGACGACTGGCGGCGCGAGCGACTGCGCGCGCTGGCCGCGCAATTGCGGCAGGGATTGGCTGGCCTGCCGTGGACACTGCTGCCCTCTTCCACCGCCATCCAGCCCCTGATCGTGGGCGACAATGCGGTGACCCGTGCGCTGGCGGCGGCACTGCTTGAGCAGGGCCTGTGGGTGCCGGCCATCTGTCCGCCCACCGTGCCCAGGGGCAGCGCCCGCTTGCGCATCAGCCTGTCGGCCCTGCATACGCCGGAACAGGTCGGACAGCTGATCGCCGCCTTGCAGTCCCTGGCCGCTGAAGGACGGTTCGCATGAGAGCGCCGGACTCCCTGGCCGCCCGCAGCCTGCGCAGCGTCTGGCATCCCTGTACGCAGATGCGCCGCCATGAAGGCGCGCCACCCATCGCCATCGAGCGCGCCCATGGGCCATGGCTGGTCGATACCGATGGCCGGCGCTATCTGGATGCCATCAGTTCCTGGTGGGTCAACCTGTTCGGCCACGCCCATGCGCGCATCAACGCCGCCCTGGTCGATCAGTTGGGCCGGCTGGAACATGCGATGCTGGCCGGCTTCACGCACGAGCCGGTGGTGCAACTGTCCGAGCGCCTGTGCGCCCTGACCGGGGGGACGCTGGGCCATTGCTTCTATGCCTCCGACGGCGCCTCGGCGGTGGAGATCGCACTGAAGATGAGCGTACATGCCTGGCGCAATGCCGGGCAGACCGACAAGAACGAGTTCATCTGTATCGCCGGCGGCTATCACGGCGAGACCGTGGGCGCGCTGGGAGTGACCGATACCCCGCTGTTCCGCAGCGCCTACGAAGCCCTGCTGCGACCGGCGCATGTGGCGCGCTCGCCCGACGCACGGCTGGCGCGCGACGGCGAGAGCGCGACCGATGTCGCCATGCGGGCCCTGGCCGATGTGGAACGTCTGCTGCAACAGGCGCAGGGACGCATCGCCGCCATCATCGTGGAACCACTGGTGCAATGCGCGGCCGGCATGGCCATGCACGAGCCGGTCTATGTGCGTGGCCTGCGGCGCCTGTGCGATACCTATCGAGCGCACCTGATCGCCGACGAGATCGCGGTCGGCTGTGGCCGCACCGGCAGCTTCTTCGCCTGCGAGCAGGCCGGCATCTGGCCCGACTTGCTATGCCTGTCCAAGGGCATCAGCGGTGGTTACCTGCCGCTGTCGCTGGTGATGAGCAGCCAGGCCATCTACCAGGCCTTCTATGACGATGACGTGCGACGCGGCTTTCTGCATTCGCACTCCTACACCGGCAACCCGCTGGCCTGTCGCGCCGCGCTGGAGACGCTGGCGATCTTCGAGCAGGAAGACATTCTGCAGCGCAATCGCGACTTCGCGCCGGTGCTGGCGGCGGCCATGGCGCCGCTGGCGCGGGACAGCCGGGTGCGCCACGTCCGCCAGTGCGGCATGATCTGGGCCTGCGACGCGGCGCTCGACCACGCCGCCGCACCGGCCTTCGCGCGTCGCATGGCCAGCGAGGCGGCTCGACGTGAATTGCTGGTACGGCCCATCGGCGCCAGCGTGTATGTCATGCCTCCCTATATCCTCGACGCCGATCAGGCCGACTGGCTGGGCAAGCGCTTGCATGCAGCCTTCGAGGCGGCCCATGCAGACATGACGGAGACCTGATGGGACGCAGCTATTTCGTCACCGGCACCGATACCGGTGTCGGCAAGACCCTGGTGGCGTCGGCACTGATCCACCTGCATGCCGCGCGCGGACTGCGCACAGGTGGCATGAAACCGGTCGCCTCGGGGGCGCTCCGGCAGGACGGGCAATGGTATAACGAGGATGTGCAAGCCCTGCAGGCGGTGGCCAACGTGGCACTGCCGGCGGCGCTGGTGAACCCCTACCTGTTCCGCCGTCCGACTGCGCCGCATATTGCAGCAGCCGAGGAAAGGCGGACGATCGATCTCGACCACCTGGCGCGGTGCCATGCGCAATTGCAGGCGGCTTGCGAGATGCTGATCGTGGAAGGGGCTGGCGGCTTCATGGTCCCGCTGGACCGGCACCACAACAGCGATGAACTGGTGGCGCGGCTGGGCCTGCCGGTAGTGCTGGTGGTCGGAATCCGGCTGGGGTGCATCAACCACGCCCTGCTGACATGCCAGGCGGTAGAGGCCAGGGGACTGACGCTGGTCGGATGGGTCGCCAACCTGATCGATGCGCTGGAAGACCAGGCCGATGCCATGATCGAGAGTCTGGCGCAGCGCCTGCAGGCACCGCTGCTGGGCCGCTTGCCCTGGTCGCCGGGCATGACTGCGGCGCAGGCGGCGGCGCGGCTTACTTGGCCAGATCCAGCCTGAGCGGGGCGCCCGACTGGCCGCGCGGAGCGGTGAAGTGCTTGTCGTGGATGGTGCGGAAGCTGACGATACCCAGCTCGGCGATGGCATTGGACAGCTGGACCAGTTCGGTCACGGCCTCTTCGGCGTACATGGCGTCAACTTCATTGGCATCGAGCCAGTGGCGGATGCGACGCTCGCCGGCAAACACGAAATCGCTCAGGCGCGCCCAATGGTCGCGGATGAGCACGGCTTCCGGGCCATCGCGTCCGGTGAGTACGCCATCGACCAGCGCCACCAACTGGCGCATGCTCTTGCCGCTGCCATCGGCGAGGAAGCGACCAATCTCTTCCTCGCTGGCGCAATACCACAGCCACAGCGCATTGAAGGCGGTCTCGATCTGGTGTCCGATCAGGGCGAAGGCCGAGGCATGCACCGGCATGTCATCGCGCAGCAGCAGGATGATGCCGCAATGATGCTGGTGGGCCACCGTCAGGCAACCGATGGCAGCGCAGGCGCGACGGTCTGGCGGCAGCGGCTGGCCGTTGAATTCGGCGGAAATGCGGTAGGCCAGGGACTGTGCCCTGGCCAACAGGTGATCCAGTTGCATGGAACGACTCCCTTTCGTGAGGGGACAGGCGGACGGCTTGTTGTTATTGTTTTCAGCTCACGCCAGTGGCGCCGTCGAGGACAATGCGGATCTTGCGGGCCAGTTCATCGTGGCGGTAAGGCTTGTCGAGGACGGGGAACTCGCCATCGGCACCATGCCGCTCTATCGATTCGCTGGCGTAACCGGTAGTTAATAGAATTTTCAGCGAAGGTAACATGCGCCGCGCTTCACGCGCCAGTACCACGCCGTTCATGCTGCCCGGCATGATGAGGTCGGTGAACAGCAGGTCAACCGGCTCGCCAGCGCGGATCAGCTGCAGGGCCTCGGTCGGTGAATTGACCATGCGCACCCGGTAGCCCAGACTTTCCAGCATCGCCTGAGCCAGCTCGGCGACTTCTATTCTATCGTCAACCACCAGGATGTGCTCGTGACCACCCTGGCTCTGGCCGCGCTGGTCATACTCGAAAGCGCCGCCGACCTGGTCCTGGGTGGCGGGAAAATAGATCGTCACCGTGGTACCGCCCTGCGCGCCGGAGGATATCCGCACCGAGCCGCCGGATTGCTTGACGAAGCCATACACCATCGACAAGCCCAGACCGGTGCCCTTGCCTTCGTCCTTGGTCGTGAAGAACGGGTCCATGACGCGGGGCAGGATGTCGGCCGGGATGCCGGGACCGTCGTCGATCACCGCGATGCACACGTACAGCCCCGGCTTGACGCCGATCTGCAGGGCGCGCTCATCGCTGGAGAGGTCCTCATTGCTGGTCTGGATACGTACCCTGCCCTTGCCGGCCATGGCATCGCGCGCATTGATGAGCACGTTGAGCAGCGCCACTTCCATCTGGGTCGGATCGAGCCGGCAATTCCACAACCCGGGCGCCAGGGCGGTGCGTACCTGGATATCCCCCCCCAGGGTCCGCTGCACCAGATCGGTAAAGCCATCCGTGAGCGAATTGAGATTGATGGTGCGACCTTCCAGGCGCTGCTTGCGGGCGAAGGCCAGCAGCTGCTGGGTCAGCATGGCCGCCTTGCCGGATGCCTTGCGGATACTGTCGGTGCTGCGCGCCACGCGGCCCAGGTCGGGCACATCGCTGCGCAGGGCCAGATTGATGATGTCGAGATAGCCGCTGATGACCTGCAGCAGGTTGTTGAAGTCGTGCGCGATACCACCGGTCAGCTGGCCCAGCGCTTCCATCTTGCGCGCCTGGCCCAGGGCCTGTTCGGCGTCCCGCCGGCGGCTGATGTCCAGTTGCGAGCTGAAGAAGTATTTCAGTTCGCCCTGCTGGTCATAGACGGGCGAAATGAAGAGCGCGTTCCAGAAGGTGGAACCGTTCTTGCGATAGTTCAGCAACTCAGTGGCGATCTCGCGCCGTTCGGACACGGCTTCGCGCACCTGCGCTACCACCGCACGGTCGGTTTCCGGGCCTTGCAGGAAACGGCAATTCTTGCCGATCACATCGGCCCGGCTGTAGCCAGTCATGTTGATGAAGGCATTGTTGACGAAGATGATGGGGTTGTCCGGCTGGTTCGGGTCGGACACGATCATCGGCATGCGCGTCATTTCGACGGCGGCAAAAAAGATATCGTTGGCGTCATCGCCTACCGCGACCTTGGCGTGGTCGTTACGTATTCCTGCATCGTTGTAGTCGTCGGCAGGCCAATGCACCGGAAGGCGCTTGGCAAGTGTGGGCATTGTGTTCTTCTCCGTATGGATGGGCTCGGTTGCAGCGTGGCAAGCAAAGGCGAGCTGAAACAAGCTGTTCTCAGGAGTTTGGACACACGCGGACTCAACGGTTCCCCCGCAATTGCAACAAGCGCGACGGTGCTTTGTTACATCCTTTTGAAGCCCTTGCTACAGGCCGGACTGCTGCTGATGAGCTTGCACCTGTTGGGGACTGCCGTGATGCAGGATACGACCCTGATCGAGCAGATAGGCACGGTCGCTGACCAGGCTGGCGAAGTGAATGTTCTGTTCGCACAGCAACACCGACATGCCGCGTTCCTTGAGCCGGATGATCATGGCCGCCATCTGCTCCACGATAACCGGCGCCACCCCTTCGGAAGGCTCATCCAGCAGCAGCAGATGGGGATTGCCCATCAAGGTGCGGGCGATGGTCAGCATCTGCTGCTCGCCACCGCTCATGCGGCCACCCGGGCGTTCAGGCATGGCGCCCAGGTTGGGAAAGAGATCGAACAGCGCCTGCGCTGTCCAGACCGGCGCACCGTCACGCGGTGGCTGGCGCCCTGCTTCCAGGTTCTGCAGCACGCTCAGTTCGGTGAAGATGCGGCGGTCCTCCGGGACGAAACCCAGGCCCAGCCGCGCACGCTGATACGGTGCCAGGCGCGCGAGATCGCGACCACCGAAACTGACCTTGCCACGCGTCCCCTCCAGCAGCCCCATCACGGCCTTGAGGGTGGTGGACTTGCCGGCACCATTGCGTCCCATCAGGGCCACTACTTCGCCCCGGCCCACCTTCAGGCTGACATCGAAGAGGATATGGGCGCGGGCGTAGAAGGCGTTCAGGGCCTCGACCTGCAGCAAGGCTGCGCTCATGCCGGGCTCCCCATATTGGCCTCGCCGAAGCTGGCGCCGCTGCCGAAATAGGCCTCGCGCACACGGGCATCGCGCCGCACCGACTCGGGTACACCCTGGGCGATCAACTGGCCACGCGCCAGCACGATGATGCGGTCGGCAAAGGCGAAGACCACGTCCATGCTGTGTTCGGTGAACAGGACCGAGAGCCCGCGCTCGCTGACCAGGCGCCGCGTCAGGGCCATCAATTGCTGGCGTTCGCGGGGCGCCATGCCGGCGGTGGGTTCGTCCATCAACAGCAGCCGTGGTTCGTTGGACAGGGCCATGGCCAGTTCCACCCGCTTGATGTCGCCATAGGCCAGTACCCCGCAGGCACGGCGCGCCTGCGCTGCCATACCCACCTGCTCCAGCAGCGCCATGGCTTCATCACGCAGGCAGGAAGCCGCAGGACGCCACCAGCGCCACAACTGGCGCCGGTGCGAGAGCAAGGCGGCCTGGACGTTTTCCAGCACGGTCATGGAGCCGAAGGCGGCCGATACCTGGAAGGTGCGGGCCACGCCGCGCTGCCAGATATGGCGCGCCGGCATGCCGGCGATGTCTTCGCCCGCCAGCAGCACGGCGCCGGCATCCGGGCGCAACTGGCCATTGATCAGGTTGAAGCAGGTGGACTTGCCGGCGCCATTGGGGCCGATCAGGGCCAGCATCTGGCCGGCCGGGAGTTCGAAAGACACATCATCCAGCGCGGCCACGCCGCCGAAGGTCTTGGACAGGTGTTGCACGTGCAGCAGGCTCATGCGCCCTCCCCCCGTCCGCGCCAGCCGCGCAAGGCGCCCACGATCCCGCCTGGGAAGAGCAGGACCAGCAACAGGATCACCCCGCCCAGCAAGGCGCGCCAGTAATCGGTCTCGCGTGCCACCAGGTCCTGCAGCCAGACGAACAGCGAAGCGCCCAGCAAGGGACCGAGCAGACTCTGCACGCCGCCCAGCAGCACCATCACCAGCCCATCGACCGAGCGCCCTACACTGGCCACCTCGGGAGAAATGCTGCCCTTGGAAAACGCGAACAGCACGCCGGCCAGGCCGCAGAACAGACCGGCCACGGCAAAGCCGCCCCACTGCAGCGCACGCACATCCATGCCCAGCGCCTCGGCCCGCACGGGCGCATCGCGTGCGGCGCGCAGGGCCAGACCGAATGGCGCCTGCACCACGCGTCGCAACAGGTATACGCCCAGCGCGGCGCAGGCCAGCGCCAGGTAGTAATACGCCACGGGGGAAGCCAGCGCCTCGCCCGGGCGCAGACCGACCAGGCCATTGCTGCCGCCGGTCAGATCATCCCACTGGAAGATGCCGGCCCAGACGATCTGCGCAAAGGCCAGCGTGAGCATGGCCAGGTACACGCCCGACAGGCGCACGCAAAACCAGCCGAACAACAGGGCGGCCAGCATCGCCGCCAGCGCGCCGCTGACCATCGCCAGCGGCAGCGGCCACTGCAGGCGCAACGAGACCAGCGCGGCGGCATAGGCGCCCAGGCCGAAATAGGCGGCATGACCGAAGGACACCATGCCCCCCGGCCCCATCAGGAAATGCAGGCTGGCGGCGAACAGCACGGCGATCAGGATTTCCACCATCAATACCGGCAGATAGGGGAAGCGCCCCGCCAACAGCGGCAGGGCCAGCAGCAACAGCAGCGATGCCAGCCCGGCCAGGCGCGCGACACGCCCGCCTGCTTCCAGCGGCGCGGTATGGGCCGCCGCCACGCGCACCGCCGCCAGCGGCTTGCCGAACAGGCCCCAGGGGCGCAGCACGAGGATCACGGCCATCACCAGAAATTCGACCACCAGCGTCAGCCGCGAGAGGGAGAGGTCGAAGCCGAAGACGGAGACGTTGCCCACGGCGATGCAGAGTGCCTTGACTTCGGCGATCAGCACCGCGGCCGCGAAAGCACCGCCGATGGAGCCCATGCCGCCGACCACCACCACCACGAAGGCGTTGCCGATGGTGTCCAGGTCCAGGGCCAGGTTGGCCGGCATGCGCGGCCCTTGCAGCGCGCCACCGAGGCCGGCCAGGAAGCAGCCCAGGGCGAATACGGCGGTAAACAGCCAGGCCTGGTTCACACCCAGTGCACCCAGCATTTCACGGTCCTGGGTGGCGGCGCGGATCAATGTGCCCCAGCGGGTGCGGTTGAGCAGCAGCCACAGCAGCGCCAGCACCAGCGGGCCAATGAAGATCAGCAGCAGGTCATATTGCGGCAGGCGCCGTCCCAGCAGTGGCACGGCACCGCCCAGGCCCGGGGCACGCGGGCCGAACAGGTCTTCCGGGCCCCAGTACCAGAGGGCGGCGTCCTTGATCACCAGCACCAGCGCAAAGGTGGCCAGCAACTGGAACAGCTCGGGCGCGCGATAGATACGCCGCAGCACCACGACCTCCACCAGCGCGCCGAGTGCCGCCACGATCAGGGCCGACAGCAGGACCGCGCCCCAGAAGCCGAGCGCGCTCGCGCCCAGCCGTTCCATCAGGCTATAGGCCAGGTACAGGCCCAGCATGTAGAACGAACCATGGGCGAAGTTGACGATGCGGGTGACGCCGAAGATCAGCGACAGGCCGACGGCCACCAGGAACAGCGCGGAGGCATCGGCCAGGCCATTGACCATCTGCACGGTGAGACTGGCCAGGGTCATGGCGTCACGCGCGCTCGCCGGAAAGGAAGTTCACCACGACGACACTCAATCGGCCGGGCGCAGTTTCCTGACCTCGTCATCGGGCAATTGCAGGCTGGCGCCGTCGACGTAGCTGAAGCTGGTCATGATGCCCTTGCCATCCTTGATGCCGGTGCGACCGACGAAGGCGCCCAGGGTGGACTGGTGGTCCTGCGGGCGATAGACGATGCTGGCCACCGGCGTGTCGACCTTCAGGCCGGAGAAGGCGGCGGCAAGCTTGTCGGCATCGGTGCTGCCGGCCTTCCTGATGCCGGCCGCGATCGACATCAGGGCGCTGTAGCCGACCAGTGAGCCGTTACGGGGGTAGTCATTGAATTTCTTGCGGTAGGCCTCGACGAACTTCTTGTGCTCGGGCGTATTGATGGCGTACCAGGGATAGCCGGTGACGATCCAGTTCTGCGGGGCTTCGTTCTTCAGCGGGTCCAGATATTCCGGCTCGCCGGTCAGCAGCGACACCACTTCCACATGATCGAACAGGCCGCGGGTATTGCCTTCCCGCACGAACTTGCCGAGGTCGGCCGCGAACAGTGCATTGAAGATGGCATCGGGCTTGGCGTCCGCCAGGGCCTGGGTCACTGCACCGGCGTCGATCTTGCCCAGCGGTGGCGCCTGTTCGACCACGAACTCCACATCGGGCTGGGCCTGCTTCATGAGGGTCTTGAAGCTGGCCACGGCCGACTGGCCGTATTCATAGTTGGGGTAGACGATGGCCCAGCGCTTCTTTTTCAGCTTGACCGCTTCCTTGACCACCGAGGCCACCAGCATGTAGGTGGAGGGACGCAGGCGGTAGGTGTACTTGTTGCCGTTCTGCCAGACGATCTTGTCGGTCAGCGGTTCGGCGGCGAGGAAGAATACCTTGTGCTGGCGGGCGTAATCGGTCAGCGCCAGGCCGGTGTTGGAGAGGAAGCCGCCGAACAGCAAGGCCACCCGCTCACGCGCCATCAATTCCTCGGCCACGCGCACGGAGTCGCCGGGGTTGCCATTGTCGTCGCGGGCGATCACTTCCAGCTTCTTGCCCAGCACGCCACCGGTGGCATTGACTTCATCGAGGGCCATTTCCCAGCCGCGGCGATACGGCTCCAGGAAGGCCGGTTGTGCCTTGTAGCTGTTGATCTCGCCGATCTTGATGGTCTCCTGGGCGTTGGCGCAGACGGTGGCGCTGGCGCCGGCCAGGGACAGGATGGCGGCGCCGGCCGCCCACAGGATGCTGCGCTGGAAGTTGAACTGGAAGTTGAACTGTTTCACGTCATTCCCTTTTGATGAGATGGCCTTCTGATCCCTGGCGGTAACGCCGGGCGGTCTTGATGATCATCGCCGGCGCCCTGCCCTGGCGCTTGCCGGGATGCCTACTTGACCCGTTGTTTTTCCAGCTTGCGGGCCAGGGTACGGCGATGCATGCCCAGCCGGCGGGCAGTTTCGGAGATATTGAAATCGGTTTCCACCAGCACCTCATGGATGCGCTCCCATTCCAGGGTCTTGATGGAGGTGGCGCGGGATGGCAGCTCGACCTCGGAGACGCCGGCCACGTGGCCGAAGGCAGCTTCGATGTCGTCGGTATTGGAAGGCTTGGCCAGGTACTGGCAGGCGCCCAGCTTGATAGCTTCGACCGCCGTGGTGATGCTGGCAAATCCGGTGAGGACCACGATCAGCATGGCATCGTCATGGGCATGCAGCATCTGCACGCAGGCAAGACCCGAGGCGTTGCCACCCAGCTTGAGATCGACCACGGCGTAGCCGGGGCGGTGCTGCCGCAGGTGCACGGCCGCTTCTTCCTGGCTGGCGGCGAGCAATACGGTATAGCCACGGCGCTCGAAGGAGCGCCCCAAGGTGCGTGCGAAGGCGGCATCGTCCTCGATGATCAGGAGCAGGCGATCAGCCGGCATGTACATTCCCTATTTCTTCTATCTGCTTTCCCAGGGCGCTATTGTATGTCGAGACGGCGCCAGGCATGTCAGCCAGCAAAAGAAAAAGGAATGATGGCAATCAAACGCGCTTGGGGCGCGGCTTGCGGCACATCAAGCGCCGGTCGGAAAATCCGGCGCGACACTACCCGGTGCCGCCTCGGGCGGATTTTCCAGGCTGATGGCCGACAGCGGCAACTCCAGCGTGACGCAGGCGCCACCACCACTGCGATGGCTGGCCCAGACCCGCCCTCCCAGCTTACGCGCGACGTTGACCACGAAGAACAGGCCCAGACCGCGACCGGGCTTGCCCTTGGTGGACTGGTAGGGCTTGCCGATCTGGTTGATCATCCAGTCCGGGAAGCCCGGGCCCTGGTCGGTCACTTCCATGAGCAGCAGATCGCCTTCACGCCGCACCTCCAGCGCCAGCCAATGCGGCGAGACCTCGAAGGCATTGTCCAGCACGTTGCCCAGCATCTGCTTGATGGCCGAGTCGAAGGCCACCGGCACATCCTGTTCGATCAGGTTGCGGTACTGGAATACCTCCACCGGCCGCGTCTTGCGCCAGTCCTCGGCCACGCTGTCGAGGAAGGTGTTGAGGGTGGTCTTGATCGAGGATTCGCCACGTGCCTGACCGGCCGAGAGCAGTACGCCGCTGACGATGGACTTGCAGCGCTGCAGTTGGGCTTCCATCTCGGCGATATCGTCCAGCATGTCCTGGCGCTGGCTGATCTCGGGCATGCGCTTCCAGTCGCCGAGAATGACCGAGACGGTCGCCAGTGGCGTGCCCAGTTCATGGGCGGCGCCGGAGGCCAGCAGGCCCATGCGCACGATATGGTCCTCCTCCGCGGCACGCTGGCGCAGGTCGGCCAGCAGGGCATCGCCGGCACGCAGGTTGCTGCTGATGCGGGTGATGAAGAACACCATCAGGCCGGCATTGAGCAGGAAGCAGATCAGGGTACCTTCCACATACAGGCTCAGCAGGCCGGCATTGTGGTCCGGCGGCAGCGCCAGCGGCTCGGAGAACAGCGCCAGTCCGGCCAGGCAGACCATGGTGACACCGACGATGGCCCAGCTCGACCAGGGCTTCAGGAGCACGGCCGAGAGGATGATCTGCATCAGGTAGAGGAAGGCGAAGGGATTGGTGATGCCGCCGCTCAGATAGAGCTGGAAGGTCAGCACCGCTACATCCACCAGCAAGGCCAGGAACAGTTCGGCGTTGGTGGCAATGCGCCGTTCATGCCAGCGCAGGTGGCTGGCGATGTTGAAGGCGATCAGGCAGGACAGCACCTCCAGCATGTGCGGCAGCGGCAGGTGCAGGTCGAACACCAGCACCACGAAGGCGATGGTGGACACCTGCCCCAGCACCGCCAGCCAGCGCAGCTGGATCAGCAGCAGCATGTTCTGGTGGCCGGCCGGGTTCTGCTCCCCCTGGCGCAGGCGCTGCCAGCGCTCGCGCAGGGTCTTGCGCTTGGCGAAGGTGTCGGCGGCGGTCATGCGTGTCAGCCCTTGGAGCGGGCTTCCTGGATGCGCTGGCGCCAGCGGCGCTCATCGCGGATCACCCAGTAGCCTGCGCCTAGCGACATCAGGGCCAGGGCGTACCAGGTCAGGGCGTAGACCAGGTGGCTGTTGTGGAAGGCGATGACGGTCAGGCCACCGACCGGTTTCTGCGCATCCGGGGCAACCACGGCGTTGGCTTCGGCCGATGCCTTGTCGGCATCGACGAAGTATGGCGCCACCTGGCTCAGACCGTGCGCCTGGGCAATGGCTGCGACGTCGCGCGAATACCAGCGGTTGTGGGACGGGTCATTGCTGCGCAGGAAGCCACCACCCTGCTCGCTCATGCGCAGCAGGCCGGTCACCTGCACCGGCCGATCGGCCGGGCCATCCGAGATCCCCGCGACGCTCAGCTTGAGCGGCGAGGCAGCGACGAAGCCGCGATTGACCAACACCAGCGTGCCATCGGCCAGCTGCAAGGGCGTCAGCAGCCACGAACCGCTGCCCAGGTCGGTGCTGGCCTGCACGGCCACGGTCTGGCTGTAGAGGTAGCGGCCGGACAGGCTCACGCGGCGATATTCGTCACGTTCAGCCGAGACCTGCGGCCATTCCTGGGGGCCAGGAGCGGACACGGGTGCGGCATGCACGCGGGCATCGACCTTGGCGATCAGGTCCAGCTTCCATTGCAGGCGATAGACCTGCCAGCTTCCCAGCGCGGCGAAGACCAGAAAGAAAAATCCCGCCAAAAGGGTCAGCAACAGCAGGCTGGCCTTTGTGCGGGATACCGGAGCGGCTTGCGCCGCTCCGCTTTCTTTGCCCTGCTTCACGCCTTGATTCGGCGTCGGGCTCATTTCGATTGGGCTGCGCCGTGTTGCATACCCTGCATGCCCTGCATCGATTGCGGGACAGTTTCGGTCGGCATGTTTTCCGGCGACATGGTCGGCATCATGTTGTGGTTCAGGTGATACATGACCCACAGCGAACCGGACAGGGTGATGACCACGATGACGATGGTGAAGATCATCGCCAGCATGTTCCAGCCACCTTCGGACTTGCCGTTCATGTGCAGGAAGTACTTGATGTGCACCACGATCTGCACGGCCGCGAAGGCCAGCAGCACGATGCCCAGCGTGGCCGAGCTGGAGATGGACTTGTTCATCACCATCCAGAACGGGATCGCAGTCAGGATCACGGCCAGCACGAAGCCGGTGACGTAATCCTTCATCGTGCCGTGGGCGGCGTGGTCGCCATGACCATGACCGTGGCCATGGTCATCGTGGTGGCCCATCGGACGGGCCGGGTGTTCTTGGTGGCCGCGGCTCATGGCAGGACTCCCATCAGATAGACAAAGGTGAAGACACCGATCCAGACCACGTCCAGGAAGTGCCAGAACATCGACAGGCACATCAGGCGACGGCCGTTGGCTTCGGTCAGACCATGCTTGTTGATCTGGAACAGCAGCACGACCAGCCAGATGATGCCGAAGGTGACGTGCAGACCGTGGGTACCGACCAGGGCAAAGAACGAGGTCAGGAAACCGCTGCGGGTCGGGCCGGCGCCTTCGTGGATCAGGTGCAGGAACTCATACAGTTCGAAGTAGATGAAGCCGGCACCCAGCAGACCGGTGATGACCAGCCAGATGATGGTGTTCTGCTGCTTCTTGGCCTGCATGGCCAGCATGGCGAAGCCGTAGGTGATCGACGACAGCAGCAGCAGCGCGGTGTTCAGCGCCACCAGCGGCAGGTCGAACAGCTCGGCGCCGGTCGGGCCGCCTGCGTAGTTGCGGCCGAGCACGGCATAGCACGCAAACAGGCAGGCGAAGATCAGGCAATCGCTCATCAGGTAGATCCAGAAGCCCAGCAGGGTGCCGTTCTCCGGATGGTGATGGCGGACGAAATAGCGCGAGCTAGGCGTCGCGTCGGCCGTGTGGTTGATTGCTTCAGACATGGCTATTCAACAGACGTGTGCGCTCTGCTTCGACACGGACGACTTCGTCGGCCGGGATGTAGTAGTCGCGGTTGTAATTAAAGGTGTGGATGATGGTGGCGGCAACCAGGACGACGAAGATTGCCACGGCCGGCAGCCACATGTGCCAGATCAGGGTGAAGCCCAGCACTGCCGACAGCGCAGCGATGATGAAGCCGGCACCGGTGTTCTTGGGCATGTGGATTTCCACGAAGTCACCCAGCGGACGCTGATACTTGTTCTTCTTCATGTCAGCCCAGGCGTCGTTGTCATGCACGACCGGGGTGAAGGCGAAGTTGTAGACAGGCGGCGGCGAGGAAGTCGACCATTCCAGGGTACGGGCATCCCACGGGTCGCCGGTGACGTCGGCCAGCTTCTTGCGATCGCGGATGGAGACGGCGATCTGGATGATGAAGGAACCGATGCCCAGGGCGATCAGGCCGGCACCCAGCGCGGCGATGACGAACCAGATCTGCAACGACGGATCGTCGAAGTGGCTCATGCGACGGGTCACGCCCATCAGGCCCAGCACGTACAGCGGCATGAAGGCCAGGTAGAAGCCCACGAACCAGAACCAGAACGAGCACTTGCCCCAGAACTGGTTCAGCTTGAAGCCGAAGGCCTTCGGGAACCAGAAGTTGATGCCGGCGAACATGCCGAACACCACGCCACCGATGATGACGTTGTGGAAGTGAGCGATCAGGAACAGCGAGTTGTGCAGCACGAAGTCGGCCGGGGGAACGGCCAGCAGCACGCCGGTCATGCCACCGATGACGAAGGTGACCATGAAGCCGATGGTCCACAGCATCGGTACTTCGAAGCGGATGCGACCACGGTACATCGTGAAGAGCCAGTTGAAGATCTTGGCACCGGTCGGGATCGAGATGATCATCGTGGTGATGCCGAAGAACGAGTTCACGCTGGCGCCCGAACCCATGGTGAAGAAGTGGTGCAGCCACACCAGGTAGGACAGGATGGTGATCACCACGGTCGCATAGACCATGGAGGTGTAGCCGAACAGACGCTTGCCGCTGAAGGTCGAGACGATTTCAGAGAACACGCCGAAGGCCGGCAGCACCAGGATGTAGACCTCGGGGTGACCCCAGATCCAGATCAGGTTCACGTACATCATGGCGTTGCCGCCCATGTCGTTGGTGAAGAAGTTGGTGCCGAAGACGCGGTCCAGCGACAGCATGGCCAGCACGGCGGTCAGCACCGGGAAGGCCGCCACGATCAAGACGTTGGTGCAGAGCGAGGTCCAGGTGAAGACCGGCATCTTCATCATGTTCATGCCCGGGGCGCGCATCTTGACGATGGTCACCACCAGGTTGATGCCGGAAAGTAGTGTCCCTACCCCGGCCACCTGCAAGGCCCAGATGTAGTAGTCCACCCCCACGTCAGGGCTGTACAGGATGCCCGACAGCGGCGGGTAGGCCAGCCAGCCGGTGCGGGCGAATTCGCCCACGAACAGCGAGGCCATCACCAGCAGCGCACCGAAGGTGGTCATCCAGAAGCTGAAGTTGTTCAGGAACGGGAAGGCCACGTCGCGCGCACCGATCTGCAGGGGCACGACGTAGTTCATCAGACCGGTCACCAGAGGCATGGCCACGAAGAAGATCATGATCACGCCGTGGGCGGTGAACACCTGGTCATAGTGGTGCGGCGGCAGGAAGCCGGCGTTGTCGCCGAAGGCGATGGCCTGCTGTGCGCGCATCATCACCGCATCGGCAAAGCCACGCAGCAGCATGACGATGGCCAGCACGATGTACATGATGCCGATGCGCTTGTGGTCGATACTGGTGAACCAGTCGCGCCACAGCATGCCCCACAGGCGATATTTGGTGAGCAGGCCCAGTACCACTATGCCGCCCAGCGCCACCATGGCGAAGGTACCGATCAGGATCGGCTCATGGTATGGAATCGCTTCCAGACTGAGGCGACCGAAGATCAGCTTTATCAGGTCAAAATTGTCAGACATCTTTACTTCCCGGGGAAAAAGGAAATTGGGGCGCAGCGGTGTTCTGCTGCGCTGATACGGCTACCAGGCAAGGAAATCATTCAGCCTTTTGCTGGCCCGGTTTCACGTTCAGATCGGTGGCCATCATCTTGTCCATGCAAACCGTGTTGGGTGCGACGCAACGATTCACGATGGCGTGGAACAGGTTCGGCTCGACGCTGCCGATCAGGCGGGCAGGTTCGCGCTCGCTGGGCTGTTCCAGCTTGAGGTACTCGGCACGGTCCAGCTTGCCGGAGTCAGCCTTGGCCTTCTGCACCCAGGCGTCGAAGCCGGCCTGATCCATGCCGTGGAACTTGAAGCGCATGTGCGAGAAGCCGGCGCCGCTGTAGTTGGCCGAGAAGCCGTCGTATTCACCGGCCTTGTTGATGACCGCGTGCAGCTTGGTTTCCATGCTCGGCATGGCGTAGATCTGGCCGGCCAATGCTGGGATGTAGAAGGAATTCATCACATTGGAGGCGGTAATTTTGAACTGGATGGGAACATCCACCGGCGCGGCCAACTCATTGACTGTAGCGATGCCCTGTTCCGGATAGATGAACAGCCACTTCCAGTCCAGCGCGACCACCTCGACCACCAGCGGCTTGACCTGCGGTGCCAGCGGGCGTTGCGCATCGATGCGAGAGAGAGGACGGTACGGGTCCAGGGTGTGGGTGGTGATCCAGGTCAACAGGCCCAGGGCGATGATGATCAGCAGGGGTGCGCCCCAGATGACCAGCTCCAGACGGGTCGAGTGATCCCAGTCCGGCTCGTAGGGAGCAGAAGTGTTGCCCTTGCGATAACGCCATGCGAACAGCAGCGTCAGGATGATCACCGGAACGATGATGAGCAGCATCAAGGCGGTCGAGATGACGATCAGGCGCGCTTGCTGGTTAGCGATGTCGCCGGAAGGATTCATCACGACGGTGTTGCACCCAGCCAACAAAAGCGCAGGAAGCAGGAGCAATCCGCGACGAAGGATTTGAGAAACCATGAAGGAAAATTCCAGTCGTATGTATCAGAGCGTGGTAATGTAACGCCAATAAAGTGTGTTGGCGATTGGACGTTTTGTCCCACCCTGTCAGCTGCCACCTGCCAGGTTGGGATATTAGTAGTACGTACTGCGACTAAACCTCTAACAGTGGGAGACAAAGCCATGGCAAGCACCAGCATCCACAACAGTCAAGGGTCGGGTGAATTCAGATCGCAATCGGACCATCCTTCCACTTCCCACGACCACGGCAGGATCGAACCCGGTGAAATCGCCGTCGGCGTGGTCATCGGACGAGCGTCCGAATACTTCGATTTCTTCGTCTATGCGCTGGCTTCGGTGCTGGTGTTCCCGACCCTGTTCTTCCCCAACGATCCGAAACTGGAAGGCACGCTCTACTCCTTCGTGATCTTCTCCTTCGCCTTCCTGGCCCGCCCCATCGGGACCACGATCTTCATGGCGATTCAAAAGCACTACGGCCGAGAGGTGAAACTGACGCTGGCGTTGTTCATGCTCGGCTTTTCGACTGCGGGCATTGCTTTGTTGCCAACTTTTGAGCACATCGGTGTCTGGGCCATCATCTTGCTCTCGCTTCTGCGGGTTGGTCAAGGCTTGGCGCTGGGTGGGGCGTGGGACGGCCTGCCTTCGTTGCTGGCGATGAACGCGCCTGAGCACAAGCGTGGTTGGTACGCCGCGCTGGGCCAGCTCGGCGCACCGCTTGGCTTCGTGGTGGCGGCCAGTCTGTTCGCCTACATGCTGACCAGCCTGACCACGGCCGACTTCCTCGAATGGGGCTGGCGTTATCCGTTCTATGTGGCCTTTGCCATCAACGTGGTCGCCCTGTTCTCGCGCCTGCGCCTGGTGTCGGCCCCGGAATACGCCAAGCTGCTCGATGAACGCGAGCTGGAACCGGCCGGCGTCGTCGAGCTGGCCACCACTCAGGGCCGCAACATCATCATCGGCGCCCTGGCCGCGCTGGCCAGCTACGCCCTGTTCCACCTGGTGACGGTGTTCCCGCTGTCGTGGATCAAGCTGTATTCGCTGCGTGAAGCCGCCGATTTCCTGGTGATCCAGATCTGGGGCGGGCTGATCATGGCGGTCGGCATCGTGGTCTCCGGCGTGGTGGCAGATCGCTTCGGTCGCCGCAATACCCTGGGTTCGATGGCCCTGCTGATCGCCATCCTGTCGGCCTTCGTGCCGACCCTGATGAATGGCGGCGAATCCGGGCAGAACACGTTCATCCTGATCGGCTTCGCCCTGCTGGGCCTGTCCTACGGCCAGGCAGCCGGCGCGGTGACCGCCAACTTCAAGACCCGCTATCGCTACACCGGCGCGGCCCTGACTTCCGATCTGGCCTGGCTGGTTGGCGCCGGCTTCGCTCCGCTGGTGGCGCTGGGATTGTCGGCCCACTTCGGCATGGCCTACGTGAGCTTCTACCTGCTCTCCGGCGCGGTCGGCTCGCTGGCTGCACTGAGCCTGAACCGCGCACTGGAAGCGCGCGACGACTGAGCGATCAGGGTTCGGCCGCCGGGGGCGGCCAGCCATCAAAAAACCCGGAAGCTGGCTTCCGGGTTTTTTATTGCCTCACCTGGCGCCAGGCGGCTATACGGCTTCTTCCTGCGACTCCCTGCGCTCGCCATTGACCACCTCGTGTACAAAGCGCAGTTTCTCCAGCACCGGTGTGGTCAGGGTGAAGGGATAGGAATCCGGCATGCCGATGCTGCGATTGAGACTGTTGAGCACATAGGTCAGCGCGAACCACTCCCGCGCCAGCTCATCGAATGACCCCGCCGCCACCGGCGGCGCCTTGATCACCAGCTTCTGCTCGCCCTGATGGCGCGGCCGCAGCTGCACCCCGCAGGCATAGGCCGTCTCCAGGGTATCGAACATGTGCAGGTAGTGGGCCCAGGTCTCGGCCCAGTCTTCCCATGGATGGCTGCTGGCGTAGGCGCTCACGAAATGTTCCTCCCAGTCGACGCGCGGACCGTTTTCGTAGTGGAGCTTGAGCGCCTCGCCGTAATCCTGGCGTTCATCCCCGAACAAGGCACGGAACGGCCCCAGCCAGGTGGTCGGCGCCACCAGGCGATCAAAGTAGTAGTGCCCGCTCTCGTGCCGGAAATGCCCCAGCAGCGTACGGTAAGGCTCGGCCATCTGCTCCCGCGCCTGCTCGCGATAGGCCGGATCGGCTTCGGCGATGTTGATGGTGATGACGCCGTCGGCATGCCCGGTCAAGACCCGCTCGCCATGCGGCAGATCCTGCAGGAATTCGAAGGCCAGCCCGGCTTGCTCGTCCTCCATCTTCGGGACCGGCTGCAGCTGCAGCGTCCACAACGAATGCAGCAGGCGCCGCTTGGCCGTTTCGAGCCGGCTCCAGAGCACGCGATTGTTGTCTTCTTCCAGATTGGGGATCACGCGAGTCAGGCGGCAGGAAGCGCACAGCTCATGCGGCTCGCGCTCATCCAGCATCCAGTTGCAGATATTCTCCCGCCAGTAGTTCACGCACTGCTTAAACACCCGCCCCTCATTCTCCGGCTTGACGCTGCGCCAGCGGCCGGCCCCGACCGCCGGTGCGGATTCAGCGGCGTCCCCGGCGGCGACCGGAGACGCCACTTCCAGCGGAGAAAAGCTGGCAATGGCCTGCAATTCGGGCTGATAGCCCAGCATCCACCCGCAATTGCCGCAGACGGTATTTTCGAAGAAGACCTGCATGCCGCAATTGTCGCAATGGAAGGTTTTCATGATGGCTCCCCTGTTATTGGTCGTGGCCGCGCCTGGACTGGCACAGCGGTAGGCGTTTGAAGGCCAATTCGCCGATACGTTCCTGCATCTGAAACGTTTGCCAAGTGCAGCCTTCTTCAGCGATCCTAGCGCGCTGTGATCTTCACTCGGGAGCCATTGCCATGCTTTACCTGCTCAGCTATGAATTCGTCGGCGACTACCTGGAGCGCCGCACCGCCCTGCGCCCCGCCCACCTGGACCTGTGCCGGCAAGCCGTGGCCCGCGGCGAAATGCTGGCCGGCGGCGCTGTCGGCGATCCTCCGGCCAGCGGGCTGCTGCTCTTCCTGGGAGCAGCCGAACATGCCGAGCGCTTCGCCGCCGCTGACCCGTATGTCACGCATGGACTGGTGACACGCTGGCAGGTGCAACCCTGGCACGTCGTGGTCGGCACCAAGGAACTGTTGCCCGACCCGCTCTAAGGCCCGGCAGGGCCGTCACCGTGTTGCGCAGGATCAACTGTTGACGGCGATACGTTGTCGATGAGCTTCAAAATTGTTACTATTGAAAACAAGGAGATGGCATTCCTCCTCAAACCGCCACCCAATCCCATTGGGGGCTGATGATGCCTACAGTGACCTGGCAATCCGGGGCTGTAGGTGTTTGCCTTCACGCTTCCCCTGCTTCGTATTTCCAGGCCGATTCACTCCCAGTCCTGGCAATATGAAACATTCCAAATACCCGGAACAGCTCTACCTCCTGCCCTATATCGTCAAATGGTGCCTGATTGCCTGCCTGGTCGCGGCGCTGGCAGGATCGGCCTCGGCCTTCTTCCTGTTCGCGCTGGACTACGCCACGCAATGGCGCCAGGGCCATCCCTGGATCATCTGGCTGCTGCCGCTGGGTGGCTTTATCGTGGGCTGGCTCTATCTGCACACCGGCAAGCCGGTCGAAGCAGGCAACAACCTGCTCATCGATGAAATCCACGACCCGCGCAAGGTGATCCCCCTGCGCATGGCGCCACTGGTGCTGTTCGGCACCGTGATGTCGCACCTCTTCGGCGCCTCCGTCGGGCGCGAAGGAACCGCCGTGCAGATGGGTGGCGCGCTGGCCGACCAGCTCACCCACCTGCTGCGCCTGCGCACCGAAGATCGCCGCATCCTGCTCATGGCCGGCATCAGCGCCGGCTTCGCTTCCGTCTTCGGCACCCCGATGGCCGGCGCCATCTTCGGGCTGGAAGTGCTGGCCATCGGCCGCATGCGTTATGACGCCATCCTGCCCTGCTTCATCGCCGCCATCGCCGCCGACCAGGTCGGCTTGGCCTGGGGCGTGCATCACACCCACTACCTCATCAGCGGAAGCGCCCCCGTCACCTTATGGAGCGTGGCCGCCGTGATCGCTGCTGGCGTGGTGTTCGGCCTGATCGGTATGGTCTTTGCCAACAGCACGCATCGCCTGTCAGCCTTCATGAAAAGCCGCATCGCCTATGCGCCGCTGCGCCCCTTCGTCGGTGGGCTGGTCGTGGCGCTCGGGGTGTGGGCCATCGGCACCGATCGCTACATCGGCCTGGGCATTCCGGTCATCGTGGAAGCCTTCCAGCAACCGCTGGCACCCTGGGATTTCCTGGGAAAGATGGTCTTCACCGTCACCTCGCTGGGAACCGGCTTCAAGGGCGGCGAAGTCACGCCGCTGTTCTACATCGGCGCCACCCTCGGCAACGCCCTGGCACCGCTGCTGCACCTGCCCTTCTCGATGCTGGCCGGCATCGGCTTTGTGGCCGTCTTCGCGGGTGCGGCCAATACGCCGATTGCCTCCACCATCATGGCCATCGAATTGTTCGGGCCGGAAATCGGCCCGTTTGCTGCGCTGGCCTGCGTGGTCGCTTACCTGTTTTCCGGCCATACCGGCATCTACCACGCGCAACGGGTGGGCTGGGCCAAGCATGGCCTGCTGCCCCGGGGATTGAAGATCGGAGAAGTCAGGGCCTACAAGGCGAAGAAATCGGCTGAGCCGACCAATGAAGGCTGATCGGCGAGACTGCATTGCAAGCATTGGTGAGGGGCAAGGAAGTGCTGCCCCCTTGGATGCGGCGTTATTGCGCTTCTACGGCATTAGCGATGTCGATGTGGTCTTCGGCCACCTTGGCCAGCATCTTGCAGGCGGTGATCGTCAGACGCAGCAAGACTTCCCTGTCAACCACTGACAGCAAGGGCTTGCCATCGATAGCCTCCGCGTCGCTGAATGCGATCAAGGAAAGCAAGGTGGAGACGCCGCCACCTATATCCAGCGAATAGTCAGCCAGGGTTTTCTGATGCGACGGGGGCGTATCGGCGCGATGCCAGGAGAACGAACGATCGGGGACGAGTCAGGGACGTGCGAACACTTGTCGGACATGGTTTCTCCGGTAAGAAGGATTGTTGAATGTCGTGGGTGTGTTCGAGTCGCCAAACTCGATCCCATGTGCGATGGGATGGCGGAGACTAGCAAGCATGATGCGCTAGCGTCAAGGCAGGATCGCCAATTGCCGCTCAGAAGTCCAATTGTTCCTTGGAGATACCCAAGGCGACTGCGATCCTTGAAATCGTAGATGTTCTCGGCCTCAGGGTCTTCTCATATTTTGCATAGAGCGCCTGGCTAATCCCGAGGCGTTGCGCGACGACCGCCTGTGTCAGCCCCAGATGCTCGCGCCATGCCTGTATCGGCGTCAAGCCGTCCATGGTCGCACCCACTACTTCATTGGCAATCCGATTACCCTGCCCGCCGTAACTTGGAGTCCGGATCATTTGAATATTGTTAGCGGCCTTCATCTCGCCTCGTCACGTTCTGGAGAGTTGTCTCATCAAGGCCAAATATAGCCGCGCTGCGACTTCTGGGCAGATAAAGCTGACTTCAGGAAGAAATTCTCGTCACTTCCACTACTGAGCAATTGAACATCCCGCCCGGTGAAACTCCTTCCGGTTAAAAACATTCATCAGCAAGCCCACCCAGAACGCAGGATAATTCACCACACCAGCCGCATACCAAGCGGCCCATCCGACGGCCCACCAAAGCCGCACCCAGACACCTTAGCCAGGAGACCGCATGCCCACCCCGCAAGCCTTTGCCCGTACCGTCCGCCATCCCGGCCCGCCTGAACCCGAACGCATCGTCAGCCTGGAAGGCCAGGCCATGCAGCTTGATTTCACCCTGGAGGCGGGCCTGAGCCTGCGCGACGCGATCAGCATCCCGCTCTCGCGCGCCGGGCTCGATGGCGGTACCGTGCGCTTTGCCAATCTGAAGATCGCCGCGCTGCACTTCCTCATGCCCGCGCTGGCGGTGGATGACCAGCATGCCGCCTTCTACAGCGCGCCGCATGCGATGGAAGAAGGTACCGTCATCGAATACGCCTGCGCCACCTATGGGCGCAAGGACGGCGAGCCCTTCGTGCATTGCCACGCCATCTGGCGTGGTCGCGATGGCCAGCGCCAGGGCGGCCACCTGATGATGGAAAAGACCATCGTCGGCCAAGCCACACCGGCCCAGGCCTGGGGTTTGCACGACGCCACCATGGCAACGCGCTATGATCCGGAAACCAATTTCACCCTCTTCTACCCCACCCGCCTATCGGACCAGGCCGTCGTCGCCACCGGCAAGCGCGTGGTGCTGGCCCGCATCCGGCCCGACCAGGACCTGACCATGGCCGTGGAGCAGGCCTGCGCCGCCCACGACATGCGCAACGCCATCGTGCGCGGTAGCGTGGGCAGCATCATCGGCGCCGAGTTCGAAGACGGCCGCGTACTGGATGACCGCGCCACGGAAATCCTGATCCGTGCCGGGGAAGTCCGGGATGGCATCGGCCGCCTGGATATCGGCCTCGTCAATCCGCAAGGCCAGGTCTGTGAAGGGGTGCTGGCGCGCGGCTGCAATCCGGTGCTGATCTGCTTTGAGCTGGTGCTGGAAGAGCAGTAAGGCGTGGCAATAAAGGCCCGCACGCCCCGATCCCGGAAATTGCCGGATTTCGAAAGCACCACGACCGGCATTACTGTCGGCCGTGGGGAGATCTTGTTTGAATCTGACCAGGCGCCTCAGCGCCAAGCAACAAGCAGTTTTACGCCCCCACCAGCTTCTTGAAAGTCGGCAGCACCGCCTCCCCCTTGAAGGGTTTGACGATCCAGCCCTTGATGCCGGCGGCCTTGCCGCGTTCCTTCATGATGGGCGAGTTCTCGGTGGTGAGCATGATGATGTTCACGCTGGCATTGCCCAATTCGCTGCGGATCTTCTCGGCCATGGTCAGGCCGTCCATGTTGGGCATGTTCACGTCGGACACCACCAGCTTGATGGCCGGGTCGCCCTTGAGCTTGTTCAGCCCGTCGCGGCCATCCACGGCCAGCGCCACGTCCAGGCCGTTCTTCTTGAGGAAGTCGCCGACCTCGGCGCGCACGGTGCTCGAATCGTCCACTACCAGGATTTGTGCCATGTTGAATTCTCTTTCACTAGGGTTGCGTCAATGAGGGGGTTGGGGGGCGCAATCTCGCCGCGGGCAGCCAGGTCAGAACAGTTCCAGCTCGCCCGATTCAAACAGTTCTTCCACCGAGGTCTGGTTCTCGCGGAAATCCTCGGGCGACCACGACAGGTTGAAGATGAAGCGCTGCAGCAGCACCAGCGGCACGCCGTCATCCCGGCGCAGCACGTACTTGAAGCACAGCTGCGCATCGTCCGAGCCGAACGAAATGTAGCGATGCTGGTGGTTGATGATGATCGGCACCTGGCTCAACTGCTGGATGGGCTGACTCTGGTTGATGAAGCGGTTCTTGAACCAGCCCCAGATCAGGTTGGTCAGTTCGCCCAGGGCATTGTTGAGGTGGCGGAAATCATCAGCCGCTTCCGGTGCCAGCGCCTGCAGGGTCTTCTGCTCGGCCTGCAGCATCATGTAGCCACGGCACCAGCTGCTCTCCAGCGGGATCAGGGTGAACACTTCACCGAAGATGATGCGGTCACGCACCAGATAGGGTTGGTCGATCTCCACCTCCATGCCCGGGAACTGGCTCTCCAGCACCATGCGGCTGATTTCTGCGATGCCGCGCACCAGCGCATTGGGGTAGTGCTGGCTGAAGATGGAGGCCGCCACGGCGGGGGCCAGGGCTTCGATGTCGTCGATGCGGTAGACGGCGCTGAAGAGTTCGCTGTCGCGCTCGGCCAGTGGCGTGTCGGCGCTTTCACGGCGGCGGCGCAGGAAGAGCGGCAACTCGGGGCGCACCTCGCGGATGCGGCGGGCCAGGCCGCGACCGCCCTCGCCCAGACCGGCCAGGCTCTCCGAGAGCATGATGCCGCCCAGGTCGACGTTGCTGCGCAAGACCGCCATGACGTGTTCTTCATGCGCCTTCAGACCGACCAACTGATGCCGTTCGCAAAAGGATTTGATGGTGTCGTAGCAGTCGGCATCACGGTCCAGGACCAGGACCTTGCTGGTGATGGTGTTGTCGAGGCTGGCGCTGGCTTGCATGATGGTGTGGGTTCCCCGGATCGTTGATGGAGGTCTAGAACAGTTCGAGTTCGCCTGTGGTGTCTGCCTGCTCTTCGGCCGATACGGCAAAGTCCAGCCGGTCATAGGCCGATACGCAGAGCGAGACATGCAGCCGGGGCGACTGGTCGATGTCGATGGCGAAATGGCGCACATGGGCCTGCCTGAGCTTGTGCAGGTAGTGCACGCACTGGGTGTCGATGACATTGGGTGTGGACATGCCCAGGTGCGGAAAGAAGCGCCCCAGCTCGCGATTGAAGATGCCGCAGCACAGGTTGCCACTTTCGGCCAGCGTGTCCATGAAGGCCTGCTCGCTCTCTGCCGCCCCTCCACCGTCACCGGTGAGCCGCGCAAAGTGGCCCTTGGTGGCGGCGTCCGGCGTGAAATGGAACATCACCATCAGGCGGAACAAGTAGGAGGAAATGGTGAGCACAACCATCTTCTTTTCCGCCAGATCGTCCACCTCGACGGCGGTGATCACCGCGTCGGCGCCGGAGGGTACCAGGCTGCCGCGCAGGGCTAGCTGCAACAGGGTGTCGAAGCCATCGCGGGCGCTGGCGCTGATGCGCTCATCGGCGACGCTCTCGGCCACGGCCTGCAGCTCGTCCATATCGTTGGCGCTCATGCCGCCTCGGCCAGGGTTTCCCTGGTCTTCTTGTTGATCAGGTCCAGGCCGATGACGGCACCCATGATCATCTTGCCGCCAGCCTGCAGGTCCTGGAAGGTGGTGGTGGTGATCAGGTCGTTCTGGTACAGGTTGGCGCGGTAGCTCTTGGAGAGTTTCTCGGCCCGTTGCGCCAGGTCACGCACCTCCTGCGCCACTACCGCGAAGCCACGCCCGTGCACGCCGGCGCGGGCGGCCTCGATGGAAGCATTCAGGGCCACGATGATGACCTGGTTCACGATCAGGGCGAACTCGTCGTTCATGCGGTGCATGTCGCGGTTGTGGGTGATGAGTTCGTTCATGTCGTCGTGCCAGCGCTCGAAGGTCCGCACCAGGCCCAGCAGCTTGCCGATGGTGTCCTGGGAGGCGTCGCAGTTCTGCATCACGCGCGAGAGGCTGTCGCTCTGCTGGTGATTGAGGCGGGCCAGCATGGCCTCGCTCTCGTGCCGCATCTCGGCCATGTGGCGCTCGGCGTCCAGTTGCTGCTGTTCCAGCTGCTGCTGATGGACGGCCCACTGCTCTTGCTGCTGTACCAGGGTGGCCAGTGCCTGGTCGCGGACCTGCTCCAGCTGGCCGGCATCGAACAGCTGCCCGGCGCGACGCTTCTGCCGCAGCCACAACCAGGTCATCGGCAGGCCGGCCAGGACGGCGCCCAGCGCCACCAGGAGGATCGAATTGAACATGCTCATCCGTTTTAGCTTCCGCGTTTGCTTCTCTTGCTTGGCTGCCCGATGCCGGTCAGTCTTCAGGCCACCTGGGGATTGCCGTCCTGCGGCAACATCACGGCTGCAGCCGTGTCCTGGCCTGCCACCGGGTAAGGCACGTCGATGCCGTCCACTTCCACCGCCACGCTCTCGGGCAGCATCACGATGATCTGGAAGGGACGGAAGGCCGCCCCTTCGTTGGTATCGGTAAAACGGATCTCGATCTGTCCATGTTCGCGTGTGACGAAATCCAGCACCGCATCCATGCCCACGCCACGACCGGAAACGTCGGTCACTTCGCTACGGGTGGAGAAGCCCGGTTGCAGGATCAGGCGGGCGATCTCCGCGTCCGACAAGGCCTGGTCCACGGTGATGAGCTGTTTTTCGATGCCGATCTGGCGCACCTTTTCCAGGGCCAGGCCGCGACCGTCATCGGACAGGGCCAACTGGAACATGTCATCCATCACGCCCATCTCCAGCCTGATGCTGCCTGTTTCCGGCTTGCCCTTGGTCACCCGCTCCTCACGCCCTTCCAGGCCGTGATCCATGGCATTGCGGATCAGGTGCATGAACACATTCTGCAGCAGGGGCGAGGCAAAACTGTGGACCACATAACCGTTGTCCTCGATCTGCACCAGCGGCGCAGCCTTGCCCAGATCAGCGGCCAGCGCCGGCAGCGAGTCGATCACCGGGGCCAGGACCTCGGCGACGGTCTCGGTGCCCAGCAGGCGCAGGGTACGGCGCACGTCGTTACGCACGGCCACCAGTTCGTGCAGGTTGGCGGTGTTGACGTTTTCCAGGCGCTGCAGGCTTTCCTGGATGTGCTTGCGGTCGATGGTCAGGACCTGGCGTTCGTAGCCCGGCAGCACCGGGTCTACCGCGACGCTGACAGCGCGGCCCAGGGTGACATCGTTGATGCGGGCGTAGCGCTCGATGATCTCGCGCACCTGCGCCAGTTGCTGCAGCAGTTCCTGCTGGTTCCACACGGCGCCGCTGGCCGGGTGACGCAGGTCATCGTAGTGCTGTTCGGCGTGGTGCACCACATTGGCCAGGTGCAGCAGGCCATAGGTGCGGCCATTGCCCTTGATGGTGTGCATGTTGCGGAACAGCTTGGCGATGGCGAAGGCGGTCGCTTCCGGGTTCTGGTGCACGATCTGCTCATTCTCGTCAAGGAAGCGGCGCGCGCTGCCGATGAACTCGGCGAACTTGGGCGCAGCCACAGCCAGGATCTCGCCGATCATTTCCAGTTCGCGCTTCTGTTCGTTGGCTTCCGCCGCCAGCTGGCGCAGCTCGGTCACGTCACGCACGCACAGCATCAGGCGGATGACCATATCGCTCTCGTCGGTGATGGGCGACCAGGACAGGTCCAAGATCTTCTTGCTGCCGTCGGCCATGGTCTTTTCGATCTCGCCCACCATCAGGTGTTCGTTGAACTCGAAGTTCATGACGTCTTCGCCGATGCAGGCGCCGCCAATGGCCTCGATCTGCGACAGCGTATCGGCGCCCAGGTTGGTGTTGGCAAAGACCAGTTCCATCACGTCGCGGCCGGCGATGTCGGTGGTTTCGAAGACGGTTTCGAGGAAGGCCGAGTACTCCGGATGGATGCGGTTGCCATCGACAATGGTGAGGATGCCCTGCGGGATGTTCTGCAGCATGGCCTGCATGTCGGCGGTCTTCTGACGCACCTGGGCCGAGGCTTCTTCGATCTTCTCCACCATGCCGTTGAAGGCCACGATGGAGTGACCCACCTCATCCATGCGCTGCACCGGCAGACGGCGGGTGAAATCCTGGCTGGTAGCGATCTCGCCCATCATCGCCGCCATGCGGCTGATGGGGCCGGTGATCTGGCGATACAGCAGGAAGCCGATGCCCCCCAGCAGCAGCACAGCCATCACCGTGACCACGCTGATGGTGGTGGTGGTCTGGGCCAGCTTGCCGTTGAGCGAGGCGATGGCATCATCCTTGAAGCGGTTCTTTTCGATGCGCAGGGTGTTGACGATGCCTTCCAGTTCGCTCTGGTACTGCATCACGCCGCCGAAGAACTGCGCCTGGGCGATCTCGTTCTTGCCAGCCAGCTTGAACTTGGCGGTGGTGTCGATGGCGCCGAAATAGTTGTCCAGGCTTTCCCTGGCCTGCTCGATCAGGCCACGCTGTGCCACACCCTCAGCCTGCCTGGCCTGCGCTGCCAGGGCCTGCTCCAGCACGGCCTTCTTTTCGGCCAGCTTTTCATTTTCCTGTGCGACCAGTTGAGTATCGCTCTCGGTGACCATCACCATGGCCGCCAGCTGTACGTCCTTCAACTGCCCCATCAGGTCGGACGAGGCCAGCACGCTGGGCATCACACCTTCGGTGACGGAACGGACCTCGACGGCACTGCTGCGCGACTGGTACATCGCGTAGCCACCGATGCCGGCAATGGCGACGAAGGTAAGTATCACCAGTAGCGTGATACGCATGCGGATGGTCATGGAATTCCCCTTGATATGGCGACGAATCGGCGATGTTGTCATTTGGCTCACACTCTTCCTTGGAAGATGAACAAATGAACGACCGGCCTGGATGCGGGGCGCATTGTTGCACTCAAGTATTACTGCTACGTGACAATTCATCCGCCGCGTACACCGCATGAACGCACTCGCGTTCGCTGTCCAGCAGTCGCCCCGACCGACGGTCCCGGGCAATGGGAAGGCAGCCCTTTCGCCGCCAATGGAGACAGCATCTTCCTACATCAGCTTGCGGGCCTGTCCGATGTGCCGACGGCCGACGAGGGCCTATCGTGAGGCATTGGCATTCTGGTCAGCAGGTTGCCCGTCATTTTCTGCAAAGGAGTCCGCATGCATCCACTGAATCCCTCCCATCTGCAACGTTTCAAGGACAAGGTCGTCATCGTGACCGGTGCCGCCTCCGGCATCGGTGAGGCCACCGCCCGCCGCTTTTCCGATGAAGGCGCGAAAGTCTTGCTGGCCGACCGTGACGTGGCATCGCTGAACAAGGTATTCGATTCGCTGCCGGCCGAGCGCACCGCTGCGCGCGAGACCGATGTGTCACGCCATGAAGATGTGCGCGAAATGGTGGCCTTCGCCATTGAGCGCTTCGGCCGCCTGGATGTGCTGGTGAGCGACGCCGGCATCTTCGCCGAAGGCAACGTCACCGAGGTCAGCCCGGAAGACTGGCATCGGGTGCAGGCCACCAATGTAAACGGCGTCTTCTATGGCGCGCGCGAAGCCATGCCGCACCTGGAGAAGACGCGCGGCTGCATCGTCAATGTGGCCTCGGTGTCGGGGCTGGGAGCGGACTGGAATCTGTCGGCCTATAACACTTCCAAGGGTGCCGTGGTCAACCTGACCCGCGCCATGGCAATGGACTTCGGCCGCAAGGGCGTACGCGTCAATTCGGTCTGCCCCAGTTTCACCCATACCGCCATGACCGCCGAGATGGAAGACGACCAGGTCCTGCAGGACAAGTTTGCCGAGCGTATCCCCCTCGGCCGCGGTGCCGATGCCCCGGAGATCGCCGCCGTGATCACCTTTCTGGCCAGCCCCGATGCGGCCTTCGTCACTGGCGTGAACATGCCGGTCGATGGCGGTCTGACGGCGTCCAACGGCCAGCCCCCGCAGTGAACGTCCACTGCCTCCGATGAACATCGCCACCAGGAGCACACCATGAGCCAGGCCATTCCCCTGCCCGAAGAGACTACCCGCGCCACCGAAACCGGACTTGACAAGAGCAAGCCCCATCCGCTGCCGGCAGCGCCACACGAGGTGCAGCGCCCGGGCCGGCAGGGGCCAGCGCAGGACCAGGCGGCACCGCCTGCCGAAGAGCATCCACTCTCGGTCGGCAAGCCCTGATCCGGCGCGACCGGCGCCCCATCCACCACAAGAACAACTGGCGCATCATCACGCAGCGTCGCGCCCCACGGAGGCCCTACCATGCCGTCCCCTATCGAATCGGATACTCCCCCACCCGGACTTCTGCAGCCCGGTCGCAATTGCTGGCGCCTGGAACATGCGGACCGTTTCAAGTTGCTGATCGACGCGGCCGACTATTTCCGTGCACTGCGGCTGGCGCTGCTGCAGGCGCGGCGCAGCGTCCACATCCTTGGATGGGATCTCGACAGCCGCACGGTACTGGTTCCCGATGGCACGGACGACGGCCTGCCAGCGCAGTTGGGCGACCTGCTGCATGCGCTGGTGGAGCGTGAGCCGGGACTGCACATCCGCGTCCTCAACTGGGACTACGCCATGCTCTACGCGCTGGAACGGGAGTGGATGATGGCCCGCAAGCCCGGCCGCGCGCGTAACAAGCGACTGCGTTTCCGCACCGACGCCCGCCATCCGGTGGGGGCATCGCATCACCAGAAGATCGTGGTCATTGATGACCGGCTAGCCTTCGTCGGTGGACTGGACCTGACGCGCTGTCGCTGGGACACTCCGGCACATGCGGCCGAGAATCCCCTGCGCCGCGATCCGGATGACAAGCCCTACGCCCCCTTCCACGATGTGCAGGCCATGGTGGATGGCGATGTCGCCCGGGCCCTGGGCGAGCTGGCGCGCCGGCGCTGGTTGCTGGCCGGCTATGCCGAGCGGCGCCCGCAGCCGCGCGAAGCCAGCGAATGGATGGAACTGAACCAGGCCGATCCTTGGCCGGCCGAATTCGAGCCCGACCTGCGCGACCTGCGCGTGGGTATTTCCCGCACCGAGCCGGCCTATGAAGACCGCCCCGGCGTATTCGAGGTGCGCGAGCTGTATCTGGACGCCATTGCCGGTGCGCGTGAACAGCTGTTCTTCGAAAACCAGTATTTCACGTCCAACGTGCTGGCCGAGGCCATCGGCGCCCGCCTGCGTGAAGCCGACGGGCCTGAAGTGGCGGTGATTTCGCCGCAGACCCAGAGCGGCTGGCTGGAGCAGGCCACCATGGGGGCGCTGCGTGCGCGCATCCATCATCGTCTCAAGAGCGCGCTGGAGACGCACGGTCCGGAAGCCGCCGCACGCTACCAGATGTATTGCCCGCACCTGCCTGGTCTGGAGGACGCCTGCTGCCTGAACGTGCACAGCAAGGTGTTTGCCATGGACGACCGGCTCTTTTCCGTGGGCTCGGCCAACATGAGCAACCGCTCCATGGGCTTCGACACGGAATGCAACCTCAGCATCGAGGTCCAGGGCGATGCCGACAAACAGCGCGAGGTCGCGCAGGCCATCGCGTTGATGCGCAACCGGCTGCTGGCCGAGCATCTGGGCGTGACACCCGCCGCCGTGCAACAGGCCATGGATGAACAGGCTGGCCTGCATGCCGCCATCGACCGCCTGCGCCGGCCGCAGCAGCGCGAATTGCGTCCCATGGACCCGCGCCTGATCCCCGAACTGGACGCACTGACCCAGGACAATGCGGTGTTCGACCCGGAGCGGCCGGTCAGCCCGGACGAAATCGTCGATGCCTATGTCCCTCGCAGTGCCCGTAAGCCGGTGCCGCGCCGCATGATCGGACTGGGGGTGCTGGCGGTGGCACTGGTCGCCTTCGCGCTGGCCTGGCGCTTCACGCCCTTGCGCGACTGGATCAACCTGAGTTCGCTCATTGCACTTGCGCGCAGTGTCGACCAGATGCCGTTCACACCGGCCATCGTGATCGCTGCGTTCGTGGTGGCCGGCATGCTGATGGTACCCATCACCATTCTGATCGCGGTTGCGGGAGTGGTCTTCGGCCCGGTCAACGGTGGCCTGTATGCGACCGCCGGGGTCGGCCTGAGCGCCCTGCTCGGCTTCGGCCTGGGTCACTGGCTGGGCCATGATGCCTTGCGCGACATGCTGGGTCCGCGCATCAACAATCTCAGCCGCCGCTTTGCCCAGCGCGGCATCGCCGCGATGGCGGTGATCCGCCTGCTGCCGATTGCCCCGTTCACCGTGGTCAATGTGGTGGCGGGGGCCTCGCACCTGGGCTTGCGTGATTACCTGCTGGGCACACTCATCGGCATGGCGCCGGGGATCGTGCTGACGGTGGTGTTTTCGCACAATCTGGCCGAGGCGATCCGCCATCCCAGCCTGCAGACGGTGTTGGTGCTGGCGGCGGTGACGGCGGCGCTGATGTTGACCGCCTTCGGACTGCAGAAACTGCTCAAGCCACGCAACAAGGTGGGCGGCGATGCGCCTCGCAAGTCCGGTCCGGCCACTGCCGGTTCCGGCCCCTCCGGCGCTTCTCCCCCGGCAGAGCCGGGCGGACGCCGCGACGACCCGCTGCCCCGCATCAATGCCGACCGCGTCAGTGCGGAACATGCCGTGGAGGTGCGCCAGGCCTGATGCGAACCGCGACCCTGTCCCATCGTCAGCCGGCGCCGACCGCGACGGCCGAGACGCCATCGGAACTGGTGCTCACCGCCGACGTACCGCTGCGCCAACTGGATCCCTGGCCCCTGACGGTGGCCACCTACAACATCCATGGCGCCATCGGCATTGATGGCGTCTTCGCGCCCCAGCGCATCGCTCGCGTACTGGGCGAGATCGGAGCCGATGTGGTGGCTTTGCAGGAAGTCCCGCTGGGCGGTTCGGCGCAACCGGACGTCCTGGCCCAGTTACGGGAAGAAACCGGATTTTTTGCAGTGGAAGGTCCGACCATGGAAAGCCCGCAGCGGCGCTATGGCAATGCCGTCCTGAGTCGTTACCCGATCCTGGCCAAGCAGAGCATCGATCTCTCCTTTGGCAGCCGCGAGCCACGCGGCGCGCTGGATGCCGATATCGACTGCCACGGTCACATGCTGCGGGTGATCGCCACCCACCTGGGGCTCAAGCCGGCCGAGCGGCGCGCGCAGATCAAGCGCTTGCTGCAGGCCTTCGATACGGACCAGGCGCCAGTCATCCTGATGGGCGATGTCAACGAGTGGTTCATGTGGGGGCGCGCCTTGCGCTGGCTGGTGTCGCATTTCGAAGCGGCACCGGCACCGCGCACCTTTCCCTCGCGCTGGCCGCTGTTCGCGCTGGACCGCATCTGGATCAGTCCGCGCCACCGGTTGCTGCAGGTCAACGTGCACCGCACGCCGCTGGCCAGACTGGCCTCGGACCATCTGCCGCTGGTGGCTCACATCGACGGCTGAGGCGGGGATCGCTCAACGCGCGCAGCGCTTGCCATTCCATAGCTTGACCGCCAGCGCGATCCAGATCAGCAGGAACAGCATATTGCCGGGCAGCCAGATCATCTGCGTCCAGACATAGTCGCTGACCCACAGCGCCAGGACCTCGCGGCAACCGCACACCTGATCCGCATAGAACAGTTCACCGCTGCGCGCGGCCGCGAACTGCAGCCACAGAAAGGCCAGCAGCATCGGAATGGCGATCACCCCGGCCAGGCAACAACGTCGCAACTGGCGCTGCCGTCGCCAGTGTCCCTCGCGCTGCCATGCGCTGGCTGCGCCCGCGCACTCCTGCATCGCCTCGCCGTGCATATTTCCCCCTTGCACTTGCATGTATTGTCTGCCCCTGGGTCGCCGCAACGCCGCCACGAGGGCGCCCAAATGCGGAACGGCAACCATAGTCCGGCGGCCTTGCACGGCTGCCGGTGCTGCTGTCTGTATGGATCAACGTAAGGTAAAGAGAGGCCTTGCCGTGACCGGCAGGCGGAAAGAAACGGGCCGCCGGCCTGGCTGGCGGCTCGCATTTCCCATGGGAAGACCTCCGCGTGCGATGGCGGAAAGTCTGGAGGTGCAGGCCGTTTTAAGCTGACAAACGACCTGGGGACCCTTTAAATGGCCCGAACTCCTGTTTCAAAAGACAAAAAGTCTCTTGCCCAGAACCAATACGATACGTTTCGTCTCGGATTCTAGGTGCAAATTATCTGCTGCTCAACAAAATTTACGCTTGTTGGGGCGAAATTTTACTAGGTGCCAAAAAAGGCTGTGACAGCGCAATGCTGCCCAGGACCAGCTTCAGTTGGGACTGGATCTGGCGTTCGTCGATGTCGGCACTGCCGGTCAGGAGCCGCTGCAGCAAGGGGGCATACAGCAGATCGAAGACCAGGTTCAGGTCGGCATCATCCCTGAACTCGCCGCGTTGGGCACCGCGGCGCAGCACATTGACCAGCGCCTGCCGGCGCGGTTCGAGATAACTGTCATTGAAGATACGCTTGCTCTCTTCGTCGAACTGGGCCAGCGCGATCATCTCGCGCACCACGCGCCCGGACTTGCCGCGCAACAGTTGGGACAGTTGCAGCATGTGCAGCCCGATGTCTTCCCGCGCCGAACCGCTGTCGCCGATGGCGGGCATCGGTTCCACGGCACGCAGCAGGGCTTCCATGGCCAGCGCGCTCTTGTTGGGCCACCAGCGGTAGATGGTGGCCTTGCCGACGCCGGCGCGCGCCGCCACTCCCTCCAGGGAAAGCTTGTCGAAACCGATCTCCTCGAGCATCACATAAGTGGCATCGAGGATGGCGTCATGACTGACGGCATTCCTGCGGCGACCGGTGGCCGGATCGGAGATGAAGGTAAGAGAAATGATGTGCTCCAGAAGGCAATGGCATGTTTTCCGTGTCTGGTAACGGCATGCTTTTGGACAACTTGAGCAATTGACAGCAAAAAAAACGATTTTTTTGCGACAAAATTCGCGGAACGTTATTTTTTGTCGCTCACCGGGTCCAGCAGGCGGCCAAAGCGGTCCAGGCGCGGCCGGTAACTGCTGTCCGCATCCAGTGAAAAGGCGATGCGCCGGGTCCTCCCCATCAGCTCGCTACGGGCAAAGAACCCGAAATAGCGCGAATCCATGCTGTTGTCGCGATTGTCCCCCAGCATCATGTAATGGTCCGCGGGCACCACCACCGGCCCGAAGCTGCTGTGCAGGCTGGGATGCGATTCCGACAGGCGCACCAGGTGGTTCATGCCGTCGATGCGCTCATCCCGATAGACCGCCTGATCCACGCCGTCACCGGCCTGTGGTCTGACCTGGGCCGGCCCGTAGCTGGCCGGTCGGCCGTTGATGGTCAGCACGTTGTCGCGCAACTCCACCACATCCCCCGGCAGGCCGACGATGCGCTTGAGCAGCAATTCCCCGGCCTGGTGCGAATCGACGGTGACGATATCGCCGCGCCGCGGCTCGCCCAGGCGCATCAGGCTGATGTGCGTCAGCGGCAGGCGCAGGTCGTAGGCCAGCTTGTCGACCAGGATGCGGTCACCCACCATCACGGTGGGCAGCATGGAACCGCTGGGCACCACGTTGTAATCGGCAATGGCACTGCGAAACACCACCATCAGGGCGATAAAGGCCAGCAGACCCTTGTTGTGGGCGAGCAGCTTGCGGGCGGTCGAGGGCATGGTCCATCTCCTGATGCGGGGTAAGCTGCACATCCTACCGCAAGCCAGCGTCGCCATGGGTTGGCAGCTCTCGGCTGGCGGGACGGGAGCGCGGGCGGGAATGCAGTCGCCGTGCCGGCCCACCCTGGCTGACAGAATTGTCATGTGGATGTCAGCCTGACGTCGAGCGGCAACGATTACATTAACGCCGTAAGCAGGGGCCGGTCGCAGGCGCTGAGGGGTGCCGGATTGGTCTGTCCGTTATCCGCCAGCCATCTCCGTGAACCTTATGGTCGTCCCGTTTCGCCGCGTCGCAGCCAGCGTCAGTATCCGTCATTTCACTCATCCCAATAATCGAATCCCCTTCCGCGCCAAGAAGGGAATGATGGTACTGTTGCTGGCCGCGCTGCTGGGCGGTTGCGCGGTCGGCCCTGATTATGTACGGCCAACCATGGACCTGCCGACGGCCTACAAGGAAGCCGGCCCCTGGAAGGTCGCCGCGCCGCGCCAGGTTGATGACCGTCAGCAGTGGTGGGAAGCCTATGGCGACCCCATCCTCAATGATCTGATCGTCCAGGCCAATGCCGCCAACCAGACCATTCAGCAGGCCGCCGCGCAGTACCGCCAGGCCCAGGCCACCGCTGCACTGGCGCGTGCCAGCCTGTGGCCAAGCCTCGGAATACAGGCTGGCGCCACGCGCGGACAGACCAATACCAATGGCGTACAGCGCCTGGCCGACACCTATACGGTGGGCTTGAATGCCTCCTGGGAGGCCGATGTCTGGGGCCGCATCCGACGCGGTGCCGAAGCCGGCGATGCCAGCGCCCAGGCCAGTGCCGCCAGCCTGGCCGCAGCCCGTCTGGCGATCCAGGCCACGCTGGCCCAGGATTACCTGCAACTGCGCGTGACTGACCTGCAGAAGGACCTGTATCGCCGCACGGTCGAGGCCTATCGCCGCTCGCTGCAACTCACCACCCATCAATACGAAGCCGGCACTGCGCTGCGCTCCGACGTGGCCCAGGCCGAGACCCAGTTGCGCGCCGCCCAGGCGCAACTGATCGACCTCGATGCCACCCGCAACCAGCTGGAACACGCCATCGCCATGCTGATCGGGAAGGCCCCGGCGGCCTTCTCGCTGGCGCCGGTGACCGCGGCCACCGCCAGCGACGATGCCATGGATGCCAATGCCCAGCGCCTGCAGGCCAGCCTGCCGCAGATTCCTGCCGGCCTGCCCTCGGAGCTGCTGGAACGACGCCCCGACATCGCCAACGCCGAGCGCCTGGCCGCTGCCGCCAATGCCAACATCGGCGTAGCACGGGCGGCCTACTTCCCCACGCTCACCCTCTCCACCACCGGCGGCTACAACAGCCTGGCCTTTGCGCAATTGTTCGACACGCCCAGCCGGGTCTGGTCACTGGGCGCGGCCCTGGCCGAGACCCTGTTCGATGGCGGTGCCCGCAGCGCCCGCAACGATGCCGCCCTGGCCGCCTATGACGCCGCCGTGGCGCAGTACAAGCAAACCGTGCTGGGCGGCCTGCAGGAGGTGGAAGACAACCTCTCCACCCTGCGCGTGCTGGACCAGGAAAGCGCGGTCCAGGCGCAGGCCGTGCAATCGGCGCAGCTGGCCGAACGCCTGGCGTTGCGCCAGTATCAGGCCGGCACCGTCACCTATCTGTCGGTAGTGACTACCCAGGCCACGTCGCTGACCAACCAGCGCACGGCCGTGACCCTGCTGGGCCGGCAACTGGTGGCCAGCGTCGCCCTGATCAAGGCCACCGGCGGCGGCTGGCAGGCCGCGGCGCCGACGCCGGCCACGCCGCCCGCGCCGATGGCGGCCCGCTGAGCGTGGCCACGCACCCATTTCCGAATCAACAGCGATCATTTCAGGACGAGTTTCAGGCATGACCACCTCACCCCAATCTCCCCAGCGCTCTCCCCTCGCCGTGTTCGTTGCCACGGCCCTGATCCTGGCTGCCGGCATCGGCAGCTGGGTCTATGTCGAACGCGCCCGCGCCGCCGACCAGCCGGCGGCCAAGGCCCCGCCGCCGGTGGCCGTCTCGCTGGCAAGCGTGCAGGAACGCGACCTGCCGCTGTACCTGGCCGGCGTGGGTACGGTCACGGCCAATGCCAGCGTGGTGGTCAAGACCCGCATCGACGGCCAGCTGGACAAGGTCGGATTCAAGGAAGGTGAAGAGGTCAAGAAAGGCCAGTTGCTGGCCCAGATCGACCCGCGCGCCCTGCAGGCGCAACTGGCGCAGGCCGAGGCGCAACGCGCCAAGGACGCCGCCACCCTGACCAATGCACGGCTGGACCTGCAGCGCTACACCACCCTGCGCGGCCAGGACGCGGCCACCCAGCAGCAGCTGGATACGCAAAAGGCATTGGTGGCGCAGCTGGAAGCGGCGGTCAAGACCGACGAGGCCCAGGTGGCCTATGCCAAGGTGCAATTGAGCTATACCACCATCAACGCCCCGCTCTCCGGGCGCGTGGGCGCACGTCTGGTGGACCCCGGCAACATCGTGCATGCGAGCGATGCCAATGGCCTGGTGGTGATCAACCAGATCGATCCGATCACCCTGGTCTTCACCCTGCCCGAGGAGGCGGTGGTGGCCATCAACCGCGCCCAGCGCAGCAGCCAGCAGCCGCTCAAGGTCAGCGCCTATGCCCGCGACTCGCAGGAGGTACTGGCTACCGGCAAGCTGGTGCTGCTGGATAACCAGATCAACACCACCAGCGGCACGGTGCAGCTCAAGGCCCGCTTCGACAATGCCGAGCACAAGCTGTGGCCGGGCCAGTACGTCAATGCCCGCCTGCAGATGAACTCCCACGGCAATGCCCTGACCGTGCCGGCCGCCGCCATCCAGCGCAACCAGCAGGGTACCTACGTCTATGCCATCGACCAGGACGACAAGGCCAACATGCAGCCAGTCAAGGTCGATCGCATCCAGGACGGCGTGGCCGTGCTGGCCGCTGATAGCGGCGTCGCCGCTGGCCAGCGCGTGGTCATCGACGGCCAATACAAGCTCAAGCCGGGCAGCCGCATCGTCGAGAGCAAGCCGCAGCCGGCCAAGGCCCAGGTCAGCGCCGGCACCGATGCGAAAGGAAACACCAAGTGAGCGTTTCCGCCGCCTTCATCAAGCGCCCCATCGGCACCACCCTGCTGGCCATCGCCATCCTGCTGGTGGGCATCGCGGTCTGGCCGCTGCTGCCGGTGGCGCCGCTGCCGCAGGTTGACTTCCCGACCATCCAGGTCACCGCGCAATTGCCCGGGGGCAGTCCCGAGACCATGGCCTCCAACGTGGCGCAGCCGCTGGAGCGCCAGTTCTCGCTCATCGCCGGGCTCTCGCAGATGACCTCGCAGAGCACCCTGGGCACCACCCAGATCACCCTGCAGTTCGACCTGAACCGCAACATCGACGCCGCCGCGCTGGATGTGCAGGCGGCCATCAACGCCTCCACCGGGCAGTTGCCATCCAACCTGCCCAACCCGCCGACCTTCCGCAAGATCAACCCGGCCGACTCGCCCATCATGATCATGTCGGTGCAGTCCGATGCACTGCCGCTGACGGTGGTCAACGACTACGCCGACAACATCCTGGCCCAGCAGATTTCGCAGATCTCCGGCGTCGGCCTGGTCAACGTCAACGGCCAGCAGAAGCCGGCCGTGCGCATCCAGGTCGATCCGGCCAAGCTGGCCACGCTGGGCCTGAGCCTGGAAGACATCCGCGGCGTCATCGCCACCACCACCGTGAACCAGCCCAAAGGCACGGTCGATGGCGCGCGCCAGGCCTTTACCGTCTATACCAATGACCAGTTGCTCAAGGCTGACCAGTGGAGCGACATGGTCCTGGCCTGGCGCAATGGCGCGCCGATCCGGGTCAAGGACATCGGCATCGCCATCGACGGACCGGAAAACAACAAGATCGCCGCCTGGGCCTTCTCGGGGGCGGCCAACACGGCGGACCACACCATCACCAACGGCCGCTCCATCGTGCTGGCCATCACCAAGCAGCCAGGCGCCAACGTGATCGAGACCGTGGGTCGCATCAAGGCCGCCATGCCGCGCCTGCGCGCCGCGATTCCGGCCGCCATCCACGTCAACACCCTGATCGACCGCACCCAGACCATCCGCGCCTCGGTGGAGGATGTGGAATTCACCCTGGTGTTGACCATCGCTCTGGTGGTGATGGTGATCTTCGTGTTCCTGCGCAACGTGGCGGCCACCCTGATCCCCTCGGTCACGGTGCCGCTGGCCATCATGGGCACGGCCGGCGTGATGTACGTGGTCGGCTATAGCCTCGACAACCTGTCGCTGATGGCCTTGACCATTGCCGTGGGCTTCGTGGTGGATGACGCCATCGTCATGCTGGAAAACATCTACCGCTACGTCGAGGAAGGCATGTCGCCGCTGGAGGCAGCCTTGAAGGGTGCGGGCGAAATCGGCTTCACCATCATCTCGATCTCGGTCTCGCTGGTGGCGGTGTTCATCCCGCTGCTCTTGATGGGCGGCATCGTCGGGCGCCTGTTCCGCGAGTTTGCGGTGACGGTCACGCTGACCATCGGCGTATCGGTGGTGATCTCGCTGACCTTGACGCCCATGCTGTGCTCGCGCTTCCTCAAGAACGAGCACGGACAGCGCCACGGCAAGCTGTATCAATGGTTCGAACGCTGCTTCGACGCCATGCTGGCCGGCTACAAGCGCGGGCTGGATGTGGTGATGAAGCACCAGTTCATCACGCTCATGAGCTTCCTGGCGACGGTGGCGCTGACGGTGGTGCTGTTCATCTTCATCCCCAAGGGTTTCTTCCCGCAGCAGGACAATGGCGTCATCGTCGGCTTTGCCGAATCCTCGCAGGACACTTCCTCGGCGGCCATGCATGAACGCCTGCTGAAGGTGGCCGACGTGGTGCGCCAGGACCCGGACGTGATCGGCTTTGCCATGAGCGCCGGTTCCACCACCTTCAATACCGGGCAGTTCTTCATCGCCCTGAAACCCAAGGACCAGGGGCGCACCACCAATGCCGACGAGATCATCGCCCGCCTGCGGCCCAAGGTGGCTCGTGTGCAGGGGGTGAACCTGTTCATGCAGGCCAGCCAGGACATCAACGTCGGTGGCCGCCTCTCGCGCACCCAGTACCAGTACACCGTCACCGATACCGACCTCGATGAACTCAACGTCTGGGCGCCGCGCATGCTGGAGCGTTTCCGCCAGCTGCCGCAGCTGACCGATGTGGCCTCCGACCAGCAGAACCAGGCGGCGGCGGCCGTCATCACCATCGACCGCGCCCGCGCCTCCAGCTTCGGCATCTCGCCGGCCCTGATCGACGCCACCATCTATGACGCCATCGGCCAGCGCCAGGTCGCGCAGTATTTCACGCAGATCAACAGCTATCGCGTGATCCTGGAAGTGACGCCGCAGCTGCAGAAGGACCCGTCCCTGTTCGACAAGCTCTACCTGACCTCGCCCCTGACCGGGCAGCAGGTGCCGCTGTCAACCTTCGTCAAGGTCGACACGAGCAAGACCTCCTACCTCTCGATCAGCCACCAGAGCCAGTTCCCGGCGGTGACAATTTCCTTCAACCTGGCCAAGGGCGTGTCACTGGGCGAGGCGGTGGACGTAATCCAGAAGACCAAGGAGCAGATGGGCGTACCGCAGACACTGGTGGGCAATTTCCAGGGCACGGCCAAGGCCTTCGGAGATTCGCTGTCGTCCCAGCCCTACCTGATCGCGGCCGCACTGATCGCGGTCTACATCGTGCTGGGCCTGCTCTATGAGAGCTACATCCACCCGCTGACGATTCTCTCCACATTGCCCTCGGCCGGGGTGGGCGCCCTGCTGATCCTGATGATCGGTGGCTATGACCTGTCGGTGATCGCGCTGATCGGCATCATCCTGTTGATCGGTATCGTCAAGAAGAACGGCATCATGATGATCGACTTCGCCCTCACCGCCGAGCGTAGCCAGGGCATGAAGCCGGAAGAGGCGATCTACCAGGCCTGCCTGTTGCGCTTCCGCCCCATCATGATGACCACCATGTGCGCCCTGCTGTCGGGCCTGCCGCTGATGCTGGGCCATGGCGCCGGCTCCGAGCTGCGCCGGCCACTGGGCTATGCCATGGTGGGCGGACTGGTGCTGTCGCAGGCGCTGACCCTGTTCACCACCCCGGTGGTCTACCTCTACCTAGACCGGGCGCACTACTGGTATGAACGCAAGAAGAAGGCACGCCAGGCACGCAAGGCCGCCCGCCTGGCCCAACAGCCGCCGCAGGTGGAACATTGAAACGAGACCACACCGATAAAAAGCCGGGACGGTAGAATCCGGCATGGACTGATGCCGGGCGATCCTGCCCCGGCGCAGGCTATGGAGACCGCATGAAGATCCTGATAGTCGAAGACGAACAAAAGATGTCCGAATACCTCTGCAAGGGCTTGACCGAGCAGGGATGCGCGGTCGATCTGGCCTCCAACGGGGTGGATGGACAGCACCTGGCGATCCAGCATGACTACGACGTCATCGTGCTCGACGTCATGCTGCCGGGACTGGATGGCTTTGCCGTGCTGCGCTCGCTGCGCACGGTCAAGCAGACCCCGGTCATCATGCTGACCGCCCGCGACAGCGTGGAAGACCGCATCAAGGGCTTGCACGACGGTGCCGACGACTACCTGATCAAGCCCTTTTCCTTCCTGGAGCTGCTGGCCCGCCTGCAGGCCCTGACCCGGCGCGGCCGCGCGCAAGAGCCGGCGCAACTGCGCATCGGCGACCTGCAGATCGACCTGCTCTCGCGCAAGGCCTTCCGCGGTGGCCTGCGCATCGACCTCACGGCCAAGGAATTCGCCCTGCTGGCGGTGATGGCGCGGCGCCAGGGTGAGATCCTGTCCAAGACCGCCATTGCCGAACTGGTCTGGGACATGAATTTCGACAGCAACACCAACGTGGTTGAAGTCGCCATCAAGCGTCTGCGCGCCAAGATTGACGCTCCCTTCGAGCAGAAGCTGCTGCATACCGTGCGCGGCATGGGTTACGTGCTGGAGCCCCGGGCTGCGGCCGATGCCGGCGATGACTGACGCGGGCGCCACCTCCGACAAGCAGCCCCGGCGGCGCCGGCTGCCGCTGCGGCAATCGATCACGGCACGCCTGGTGCTGATGTCGGCCGCCTCGGCCCTGCTGATCTTCGCCGTCGCTGGCGTCGTGCTCTACACCGTCCTCAAAGGCGAATTGCTGCGCCACGAGCGTGACGCCCTCTTCACCACCCTCAATGACATCAGCTACCAGATCGAGCGCGCCGGCAACACCGAGCGCTGGGGACGCGTGCAGCTGAAGCTCTCCACCCTGTCGCAGGCGGACCAGCACGTCTTTTTCTGGATCGCCAGCGATGACCCGCGCTTTACCTATGGCGACCTCACCCGCCTGACCCCGACCGCCATCAGCCACGACGATGGCAAATCGGTCGGCCGGCTGCATCTGCCAGGGCGACGCTTCCCCCTGCACATCATGACGCGCACCCTGCCGGCTTTCGAGGAGCGACCTGAAGTGCGTGTGACCGTGGGCGTGGATGGCGCGCCCTACTTCGAGATGCGTCGGACCTTCCTACTGGCGACCAGCATTTCCTCACTGCTGGGCATCGTGCTGGCGGTCATTTCCAGCTACTGGATCGCCCGCGCCGGGCTGGCGCCGCTGCGCCGCATGTCGGTCCGTGCCCAGAGCTTTTCGCCACGTAAGCTGTCTGCACGCATGCCGGTGGAAGCCCTGCCGGAAGAGCTGTCGGTCCTGGCCGACGCCTTCAATGGCGCGCTGGAGCGCATTGAACAGGCCTATACCCAACTGGAGGCCTTCAACGCCGATGTCGCCCATGAACTGCGCACGCCCCTGGCCAACCTGATCGGCGAGACCCAGGTGGCACTGGCGCGCGAGCGCAGTGCGGGCGAATTCAAGGACGTGCTGCAATCGAACCTGGAAGAACTGGACCGCATCCGTTCCATCGTCAACGACATGCTGTTCCTGGCCCGCTCCGACCAGGGCGAGGCCGCCACCGCCCGGGTCGCGACGCGGGTGGCCGAGGAGGTGCAGAAAACTGCCGATTTCTTCGAGTTTGTGCTGGACGATGCCGGCATGGGCATCACGGTGGCCGGCGACACCGAGGCCACGGCCACCATGGAAACGGCGCTCTTCAAGCGGGCGCTGACCAACCTGATCCAGAACGCCATCCAGCACTCACCACAAGGCGCGATGCTGCGCATCGATATTTCCGCAGGTGAAGAAATGGTCAGGGTGGCGGTCACCAATCCGGGGCCCGCCATCGACGAACAGCACCTGCCGCGCCTGTTCGACCGCTTCTACCGCGTCGACAGCGCCCGCCAGGACATCAACGGCAGCCATGGCCACGGCCTGGGGCTGGCCATCGTCAAGGCCGTGGCACGCATGCATGGCGGGAGGGCCTTCGCCAGCAGCGGCGGCGGACATAACACCATCGGATTTACCATCGCCCGTCAGTAAGGGCTGGACGTCTGTCGGCTGTATGTGCGGACGCTGGCGTCATCTGTCTACGCCTGCCGGTTCAGCACGGAATTACCATGGGGCTTCGACTTTTTCGTTCCTGTTCCAGGAAACCAATATGATCGTTCGCCCCCAGCCCCACTGGTTCCGCATGCTCTTCGTCTGGAACGGCTCAGTGCTGCGCACCATCATGCCGCAGATGCTGATGATGACGGCCTTCTCGACTCTGGCGGTCTTGACCGACGGCAAGATCTTCGGCGACAAGCTGCCGCTGAACACCTCCACCTTCACCCTGCTGGGCGTGGCGCTGGCGATCTTCCTGGGCTTTCGCAACAGCGCCAGCTATGACCGCTACTGGGAGGGCCGCAAGATCTGGGGCGCCCTGCTGATTGCAGCGCGGGCGCTGGCGTCACAGGGCTTGCGCTATGGCGTGACGGGCGAGGATGCAGCCCACAGGAAGCTGTTCATCCATCGCATCATCGCACTGGCCTATGCGCTCAAGCACCAGTTGCGCACGACTTCGCCGCAAGAGGACATGGCGCGCCTGCTACCGGGCGCGGCCGATGAATCAGTCGGCAAGGCACAATACCTCCCGGTGTACCAGATGGATCAGCTGCGCGCCATGCTGGCCCACGCCAACCGGCAGGGACGGCTCAGCGACACTGGCCTGTGGACATGCGACCAGCAGCTCAACGAGATCAACCACTGCATCGGCGCCAGCGAGCGCATCGCCTCCACGCCCATCCCCTTTGCCTACGGCGTGCTGCTGCACCGGACCGTCTACATCTATTGCCTGCTGCTACCGTTCGGGCTGGTCGATGCCATCGGTGTCGCCACACCGCTGATTTCGGTCTTCGTCTCCTACACCTTCCTGGCGCTGGAAGCCATCGCCAGCGAAATCTCCCTGCCCTTCGCCTGTTCCCCCAATGGCCTGGCGCTGGATGCCATCAGCCTGGAAATCGAGCGATCTTTACTGGAACTGGCGGGCGAACCGCTGCCACCGGCGGCAGCGTGCGGGAAGGATTATCGGCTGGATTGAGCAGGGATACCTTCCACCTCAGTCAGTACCCCCGCCCGATATCCACATTGGCTGGAATCACCCCACTCTCCCGGAAATACCGGATATTCCCCGCCACAATGGCCGAGGCCGTGGCGGCATCCGTGGGGGCCGAGCAATGCGGCAAGACCGTCACCGCGGGATGGGTCCATTGCCAGGAAGCCGGCGGCAGGGGCTCGGTGGCGAACACGTCCAACACCGCATGTTTCAGCTGGCCGGCGTCCAGCGCCTGGCGCAGCGCGCCGTCGTCGATGATGGGGCCACGGGCGAAGTTGATCAGTTGTGCCTGTGGTGGCAACAAGGCCAGGCGCGCCGCATCCAGCAGGCCATGGGTGTCGTTGGTCAGCGGCAGCAGGCAGATCAGGATATCGCTACGTGAGAGCAGTTGCGTCAGCCCCTGCATGCCGCTGAAGGTCTCCACGCCGTCCAGCTGGCGCGGACTGCGGCTCCAGCCCGCCACCGGGAAGCGTGCCTGGCGCAGTGCCACGGCGGCTGCCTCACCCAGCGCGCCCAGGCCCAGCAGGCCGATGCGACGCTGTTCCGGCGCGACATAGTCCAGCTGCTGCCAGCGCTGCGCGCGCTGCTGCTGCGCATAGCGCGGCATGTCGCGATGCAGGTAGAGCGTCCAGGCCAGCACCGCCTCGGCCATGGTCGCCGCCAGCCGCGGATCGACCAGCCGGGTGATCTGCAGGTCGGACTGACCAAGATCGGCCACCAGCCGTTCCACCCCCGCCCACACGCTATGCACCCACTGCAGTTGCGGCAACAGCTTCAACTGGGCCGGGTCCGGGTTGGCGACGATGGCCAGGCGGCACTGGGCGCGCTGGGCGTCGTCCAGATCGGCGAAGGCCACCACTTGCTCCTCCGGCATGGCATTGCGCAGGGCCTGCAGCCAGGCGGCGACCGAGGCAGCATCGCCCTGGCTGACGAAGGGGATAGTCGTGCCTTGACTCATTTGGCGTACACCTGTGCCAGGCTCCTGAAGCCTTTCACTTCGATCGGGTTGCCCGAGGGGTCGAGGAAGAACATGGTCGCTTGTTCGCCCGGCTCACCGGCAAAGCGGATCTGCGGCTTGAGCACGAATTCGACCTGGCCGCTGGCCGTCAGGCGATCAGCCAGTTGCTGCCACTCGGGCAGCTCCAGAATCACACCCAGGTGTGGCATGGGGACCATGTGCTCACCGACCTTGCCGGTGTTGCTCACCGCAAAGGGTTGCCCCAGGTGCAAGGAGAGCTGATGACCGAAGAAGTCGATGTCGACCCAGGTGTCGGTACTGCGGCCCTCTTCGCAACCCAGAAGGTCGCAATAGAAGCGGCGCGACTGGTCGAGGTCGCGCACGTGGTAGGCAAGATGGAAGATCGATGGCATGCAAGCTCCTCGCTGAGGCAATGTCGGAAGGGCGGAAAAACCGCAAAGCTGACAAGGATAACCCAACCGCGGTCACCGTACTGCAAGCACCTATCGTTGACGTGCCGAGTGCTGCCGGAGAAGGGATGCCGCCCCGGATTGACATGCGTCAACCGGCGCCACAATTGCGCTGGACGCCTGCCCGTCAGCGGCCTAGTCTGGATACATGGCGTCCAGCCCCGGATGCCGTCCCACCTGAAATCTCCGAGGAGTCACCATGAGCTACAAGTCCATTCTGGTCCACGTCGACCAGTCGCGTCACGCCGCCCAGCGCATCCGCATCGCCGCCGAACTGGCGCGGGACCAGCAGGCCCATCTGATCGGCAGCGCCGTCAGCGGCATTTCCAGCTTCATCACCATGGAAGGCGCCGCCTACGTGGCCGCGCAGATGGATGGCTTCCGCGACCGCGCCCTGGCGGCCCTGGAGAACTTCGACAAGATCGCCAACAGCGTGGGTGTGCCTTCCTGCGAAAAGCGCTTCGTCGATGACGACGCCGAAGGCGGCCTGGCGCTGCAGGCCCGCTATGCCGACCTGGTGGTGGTCAGCCAGGCCGACCTGGACGATGCCGACGACAGTTTCCTCACCGACCTGCCCGAATACGTGATGCTGAATGCCCCGCGCCCGGTGCTGATCATCCCCAGTGCCGGCGAATTCAAGCACGTCGGCAAGAACGCACTGATCGCCTGGGACGGCAGCATGGAATCCACCCGCGCCATCACCGCCGCCCTGCCGCTGCTACGCCAGGCCAACAACGTGACGGTGGTGATCTTCAATTCCGACAAGCGCCTGGGCACCCATGGCGAGCAACCCGGCGCCGACATCGCGCTCTATCTGGCGCGCCATGGCGTGAAGGTGGAAGTGGCGCAGGAACAGACCCCGCTGGACATCGGCAACGCCCTGCTCTCGCTGGCCGCCGACAAGGGTTCCGACCTGCTGGTCATGGGCGGCTACGGCCACACCCGCTTCCGTGAAGTGCTGCTGGGCGGGGTCACGCTGACCATCCTCAAGACCATGACGCTGCCGGTCCTGATGGCGCACTGACGCAGCACCGAGCCGCTTACCGCAGTTCCGCCACCGGCCCCTCGCGGGCCGGTGTCTTTTGTGCAGCCAGCCGTTCACGCTGCTGCAGTCGAGCCTTGCGCTTGCGCACCCAGATGATCACCCCGGTCACCGACAGCATGGCCACCAGCGCCCCCAGCAAGGACACCATCACCCGCCCGGCCAGCCCCAGGATACGACCCGAATGCAGCGGGAACTGTGCCTGCAGGAAGATATCCCCGGCACTACCCCGGCCTGGAATCTTGCCGCCCTCATAGGCGCCCGTCATGGCATCGAAATATAGCCAGGCATTGCCCAGCCCGACGTCGCCATGGTCATTGCCCGGCTGGAAGAAGCCCACCCCATAGACGCCGAACATGCCGGAATAGAAGACCCCACCCACCGGCTCATCCAGTCCCAGCTTCTGCCCTTGCGCCCGACCCAGCGCCACCACTTCTTCACGCGAGATGCGCGGTTCCGGGACCTTGTCGGCTGCCAGCGGCGTGCGTGTCTCAAACGGACCGGCGGTCAGCGTGGAGACCGTCTGCAGGATCGGGCGCATCACCTGGCGCTCCAGGTTCATCGATACCGAGGTCACCGCCAGCACCAGCAGCAGGCCCCAGACCCACACGCCGCCGGAACGGTGCAGATCGAAATTGAGCTTGTGCCCGCCCTCACGCCAGCGGAACGCCAGCGACTTGCGCCAGCTGCGCCAGTTGGGGAAGGACAGGTAGAGCGCGATGAAGCAGTCCAGCATCCAGACGATACCGATGATGCCCATGAGCCAGATACCGGTCTCGATGCCGCCCATATCAGGCAGATGCATCGTGTAGTGCAGCTTGTAGAGGAAGGGCAGCAGGTTTTCCCGTGACAGCGAGATGGCACCCCACATGCGCCGGCCCTGGATCTCGGCGGTGACCGGATCGACGGCGATCTGGTTGTAATCCAGCGCAAATGGCTTGCCGGTCGCCGGGTCCAGGCACGGCTCGACCATCATGTTCATGGTGTGCCCCGGCTCGGCCTCCGTCAGCACATAGGTCACCCGCAGGCGCGGTTCGGCCTGCTCCACCCTGCGCGCCAGCTCCAGGCCAGGCAACGGCGCCCCGGCACCGGGTTGATCGGCACTGCGGGCATTAAACAGCTGCGGATTGAGCCAGGCGTCGAGTTCGTGGTCCCAGGAGATCAGCGCCCCGGTGGCACCGGCGATGAACAGGAACACGGCAACGGCAAGGCCGAACCAGCGGTGGAGGAGGACGAGCAATGCGCGCATGAGGGTCAGTGATGCTGATTGGGCAGGTGGCTAAACCGCAGAACGGTAGAACGGCTGAGCGGAAATGTCGGGCTGAATCAAGCCGCCTGCCCGCCGAGAGCGTTGCAGTATTGACTTCCCGGGCAGACAGATGAGGCACTCGCCCGAAAAGGCAGCGCGATCAAAAATTTCCCTTCAGCCTTCAATAATTAAATAAGAACGAGAATGGTTGCTATTAATTGTAAGAAATCTGAAGGCAAAAGGAAACCACCGTGTACAGTTTTTTGCATCCGCTCGCTTCGTCGGCCCTCCCCGTCAGGTCCTGGCCCATTTTCTGGTTCATCGAATCCCTTCGAGCCTGAATCGCAAAAATTACCGTATTTCCATCCTTCCTTCGGTGGCGGTGCTCAAGGCCGATGGGTTGACGCTACTGTCGCTGCTTTTTTGACCACAAAGGAGGAGCACATGTCCAAGGCCATCATTCGGGCGGGAGACCCGAGCTCCCACGGCGGTACCGTGGAGGACGGATTCCTCCATTTCAACATGTTCGGCAACGCAAAGGGCATAGCTTCCGCGACAGCATCGGCTTGGTCTTATGGCTATCAACACGGGGGAAGCCAAAAGATGGAAGCTGAATTTAAACGACGGGTAGAGCTGGACAGGCGCCTGGTCAAAAAGAACGATTATCCGAAGAGATGACAATGACGCTTCCCCAATGGTTAAAGGGCGCCATCCTCGGATCGCTTGTCAGCTATTTTGGACACGCGCTCCTGATCGATTCACGGTTTCATTTCGCGACTATCGATCTTGAAAAAGTAAAATTCATCTCGGAACGACTCGACGTCTTCAAGACCCAGGATTCGAAGGAAGTAGCCTTTACCGTCTTCAAGGAAACGGAATGCTACCGCCTTTACGAAATAACCTGGTCTTTCGGCGTGTTTGACCCAAAGGACGGAACGACCCTGGAAGAGTTCATCATCTGCCCGGGCCTTGGCACGGGCTGGTTACGGGACGGCCTATGAATTTATCTTTGCCTCGTCACTTGCTCCCGATATCCAGCCCTGAATCATCGCGAGCGAATCCATGACAATCAAATCACTACTGATCGGCGCCGCCATCGCCGCTCCCATTGCGCTCTACTGCAAACTGATCCTTGTCCCTCCCGACTTCTGGCATGGGCCAGTCGACGTGGTGGCTTTTCGCGTCGTCTCGGAGAAGATCACCGTCTTCAAGAACAGGCACTACAAGCAGGCTGCGTTTGAAGCCGGCAAGGGCATGCTCTGCTACCGCCTGGAAGATGACGCCCATTCCTTTGTGATCGTGGACTTCAAGGACGCAACGGTAAAGGAGTTCCTGATGCTGTGCCCGGGCTACGGCGCTGGCTGGAGCAGAGACGGTATCTGAGACCCGACCCAACGCCTCAAGTCGACGCAATCTTCGTCAAGATCTCCTGCAACTGATCGATATCGTAAGGTTTGGGCAGCGAATACGACGGGAAGCCCACGTTGCGTGCCACCATTGCACCGTAACCCGAAGCAAAGATCACCGACATGGTCGGGAAGCGTTCCAGGGCGCGCTTGGCCAACTCCACGCCCGACATGCCTGGCAGATTGACGTCGGTGAAGAGCACGTCGAACTGCTGCTCGTCCAGCGCCTGTTGGGCGTCCTCGCCACTGGCCACGCCGCGTGCCTGGTGTCCCAGGGTCTCCAGCAACTCGCAGACCAGTTGCTGGGAATCGATGTTGTCTTCCACCACCAGCAGTCGCAAGCCATCGCCGCTGACATCGGTTGCCTCGGACCCCCCGGTCGGCATCGCGCTGGTGATACTGCCGCCGGCGGCGATGGCGCCGTCGGTGCCATAGGCTTCCTGCGGTGGCGCCTCGGCAACGGACTCATCCTGGCGCTGGCGTTCGGCCACCGGCAACACATGGATGGTGGCCGAGGCAGCCGCCAGGTCACGTTCGCGTGTGACCTGGGCCAGTTCGATACGGTGCGCGCGGTTGGATAGCATCTGACGGATGCGCTGCGCCAGCTGGTTGATGCGATAGGGCTTGGAAAGCAGTTCCACCCCGGCATCCAGCCGCCCTTCATGGACGATGGCGTCGCGCGGATAACCGGAGGTGAACAGGATCTCGATATCCGGTAGCAGTTGCCGCGCCTGGCGCGCCAGCTCGGTGACGGGTACGCTGCCGGGCATCACCACGTCGGTAAACATCATGTCCACCTCCATCCCGCTCTGCAGGATGGCCAGGGCGCGTTCGCCGTTGTCGGCCTTGAGCACGCGGTAGCCCAGCGACGACAGGGTATCGATGACGGTGAGCTGCAGGTTGGGATCGTCCTCCACCACCAGGATGGTCTCGTCACCGCCACGGACCTGCAGGTCGCGGCTGTCGTCGATGACTACCTCATCGTCGACGCAGCGCGGGAAGTAGATGCGGATGGTCGTGCCCTTGCCCGCTTCGCTGTGCAGACTGATATGTCCCTTGCTCTGCTTGACGAAGCCATAGGCCATCGACAGGCCCAGCCCGGTGCCCTCGCCTTCACGCTTGGTGGTGAAGAAGGGTTCGAACGCACGCTCGCGTACCTCGGGTGACATGCCGGCGCCATTATCGGAGATCTGCAGTTCCACATAGTCGCCCGGCGCCAGGTCGGCCTGCGACAGGAATACCGGATCGGTGAGCTGCACGTTGTCGATCTGCAGCGTCAGACGGCCGCCGTTCGGCATGGCATCGCGGGCGTTGATGGCAGTGTTGATGATCAGGTTCTCGACCTGGTTGGGGTCCAGCATGCTGTTCCACAGGTCGTGCGTGATGACGGTGGAAATTTCGATGTTTTCGCCCACGGCTCGCCGCAACAGGTCGTCCATGTTCTGCACCACCCGTTCCAGGTTGATGCTACGCGGCTGCAGCGGCTGGCGACGGGCAAAGGCCAGCAGTTGCGAGGACAGCTTGGCGCCCCGATCGACCGCACCGATCGCGGTACGCACCCGCTGCCGGCTGCGTTCATCCAGGCGTGGATCGGTCTGCAGCAGTTGCAGATTGCCGCCGATGATCTGCAGTACGTTGTTGAAGTCGTGCGCCACGCCGCCGGTGAGCTGGCCTACCGCTTCCATCTTCTGCATCTGGCGCAGGGCCGCCTCTGCGCGGGTGCGTTCGATGATCTCGGCCACCACCCGCTGCTCCAGGGTGTCATTGAGTTCGCGCAGCGCGTCCTCGGCGCGGCGGCGCTCGGTGATATCGGTGGAGACCGCGATCATGGCCTGCGGGCGGCCTTCGCCATCGACGATGCGGCTGATGTCGCTGGATACCCAGAAGGTCGAACCATCCGGGCGCAGGTAGCGCTTTTCCAGGGTGAAGGAGCGACCGTCCTCGATGCAACGGTTGAACAGGGACATGTTCATCGGCACATCGTCGGGATGGGTGACATCAGCCAGGGTCATGTCCAGCATGTCTTCTTCGCTGCGGCCGAGCATGCGGCACAGCGCCTGGTTCACGCGCAGGTAGCGCCCTTGCAGGTCCATCTCGGAGAAGCACACCGAGGCCTGGTTGAAAATGGCGGTCAGGCGGTTCTCGCTCCACGACAAGGCCTGCAGGCCGCGGCGCCGCTCGGTCAGGTCGATGAAGGTGCACAGGGCGCCTTGCAGCTGGCCGTCCTGCCACACCGGATGCGCCTGATATTGCACCGGGAAGCTGCTGCCGTCCACGCGCAGGAATTCTTCGCTGTCGACGTGGGCAGTGACGCCTTCGCGGGCCGCCTTGAGCACGGCACATTCGGCACGGCTGACCGGTTGCTCGCCCTGCGGCGCCATGATGACCTCGTGGATGGAACGGCCCAGCACATCCTTCTCGCCGGCATACCCCAGCATCTGCAGGAAGGCGGCATTGCACAGCGTGACCGTGCCGTCACGGTCGATCGAGAAGAAGCCCTGGTCGGTGGAGTCCAGCAACTGGCGCACGAAGGCGTTGTTGGCACGCACACTGGCCTCGGAGGCGGCCAGTGCCTGCTCCATCAGCTTGCGCGAGGTGACGTCGAACACCACGCCCACATAGCGCGATCCGGTACGCGGGTCGTCGTCCACCACCTCGCCCTTGCGCGCCAGCCAGCGCTGTTCGCCATCCGGGCGGGTGATGTGGTATTCGGTATATTCCAGCGGATTGCGCGGGCCGCTCTCGCGGATGCGAGCGGTTCCCAGGTTGGGATGGAATTCTTCATCGATCATATCCACCAGCTGCTGCGAGGTCACCTCGCCCTCCGGCTCCAATCCCCACAGTCGACGGAAACGGTCACTCACCGCCAGCTTGCCGGAACCGGGGAACCACTCGAAGATCCCGATGCCGCCGGCCCGGTCGGCGATGCGCAGGCGCTCCTCCGCCACATGACGTTCGGTGACGTCGTTGCCTTCGATGAAGATGCCGGCCACTTGGCCATCGCGCCCCTTGATGGGCTGAAACACGAAGTCCAGCACCGCGCCATCGAAGCCGCTATCAGCCCCGCGTCGCAGAAACAGCCGGGCGCCGCGTTCGGTGTAGGCCTGACCGGTCTGATAGACGCGATCGAGCAGCGCGAAGAGGTTTTCGTCGAGCAGTTCGGGCAAAGCCTCGCGTGCCGGCAGGCCCAGCACCGGACGGTCGCCGAACAGCTTGAAATAGGCGTCGTTGACGCGCTCGAAGACATGCAGCGGGCCGCGTACCACGGCCTTGAAGCTGGGCGACTGTTCCATCAGGTCGCGCAGCAGGTCGGTATGGGCCAGCGCCGCATCCAGGCCGCTGGCCCGCACCAGCGAGCACAGCACCCCGGCCACGTGGTCCTGGCCACCACTGCCGTCTTCCCAGACCGGTACGCAGGACAGGTCCCATTGATTGGCGGTGGCCACGGCCTGGTTATCATCGTGGAACAGGGATAGCCGGCCCAGTTGCTGTTGCCGGCCCGCGAAAGCCGCTTCGATGGCGGCTTCGCACTGGTCGCCGGCGCCGGTCCACAGGAATGAACCGAGCAGCGGCGCACCGAAGGCGGCCGGATGCGCGGTGCCGATACAGGCCGCGAATGCGTCGTTGTAGAGCATATGCCGACCAGCGCCCCATACCAGCAGGCTGGGCATGGGCGAATGCAGCACGATGTTGAGGGTGGTTCGCAAGGTCGGCGACCACTGCGCCGGTGCACCCAGCGGGCTGGTGGTCCAATCGCTTGCTGCAACGATTTGCGCGGTCAGGCCCGCTCCGCGCAACCAAGAAATTTCTGCCATGTCGTGAAACTTACCTTTAAGCCTAGCTATGAGCACCGAGGTCGGTCTGGTGGGCGACAGGATGAGCTGTCCATTCCCACGGGTCCCTTCATTGTTGTTCGCATCCGCTTGGGCAGGTCGATGTTGATCCGATCCACACTATCGCCCCTGCCGCGTGCCGCGGTCGATTATACGGGAAGGCAGTGCAGCCTCCTGTGCCGTCCTGGCCCGTGGGAGCGCTGACATGCAGGCGCAAAGCCGCCTGGCATAGCCCCCCGCGAAGGCTTCCTGTTTTCCTACACGAAATCAAGGCATGCACCTACATGCCTGCAGGCCGGGACGGGCGCCACCAGGAACGTCGCAGGCTTCAGCCGGACTTCTTTTTCAGCGCACGTTCCTCACGCAGCAGGCGGTTCAGCTCCGCCAGTTCCTGCACCGCTTCCTGGGTCAGGATCACCGGCTCGTTGGGACGGTAGGCACGACCACCGAGGCGGCCATTCATGCCGATGTAGGCGCGGGCGCAGCGCCGGCGATAGGCCAGGATGTCTTCCTCGCCATGCAGCGGCTGACCGGCCGAATCCTGGGAGGGCTCGGGATAGACGGACAGGCGCTCGTCCTCGCCATCGGCGACGACACCGCCCTGGGTGGAGATGTGGTTACGGTAAGCGGTCCAGTCGCCCTGCTGGATGGCGATGAGAGGATCGCAAGGATGGGTGGAATCAGACTTGTCCATGAGGCTACCCTGCTCAAAGATCCGGCGCGTGCTGCTTGCGCCGGGCTGGTTGCAACGTAAGCTTGCCATTGTCCGCGTCGGTCCCGGCCGCCATCGGCAGGCCACCTTGCCTGCCTTGTTGCGCCAGCCGGCTGGGCTGACCGACACTGCGTTCGATTTTTTCCCGGTAAGTCATCGACATCATCGACAGCATACTGATTCGCTCCCTGGTGTGCTCCGGCCACGATGCTATCGACGACTTCATTGTAGCCATGTCACGCAAAACTGGAAGAGTCCGCACACCCCCAGTCGACACGATTTGACGCATCCTCACGAAGTCTCAGCATGCAACCGGGCGGTCTTTTCCCTTACGGCATCTTCCAGCGCACCGGCGCCGGCAGGCCGCGTTGTTTCTGCGAGTTTTGCGTGATCTTAAAAGCCCACATGGATGAGTTCTATCGGACTGCGTCCGATTGCCTTGTAGGACAAAATGGAAGTCTGCCCCGATGCCGCCGAGACAGCGCGGATCGCCAGTCCGGCGGTGCGTCAAATTCAGCAGTAATGTGCACTAAATCGGCCATGACGCATATAATTGGCATTTCCCGACAACAAGGGTCGCGCGCCCTGCCCCTGGCCGCCTTGCTCCGCCGATGGACGCAAGGCCTGCGCCGAATGCGGCGCGACCTCGGGCCGATTCCAACTGCGTTCGTCGCGACATGTGCGCGAACGCAATTCGACGCCGTTTTACCGGCTTCGGGAAAGTAGTGCATGAGCAATCCGTACCATGAAAATCGCCGGCGATCGGTCGACCTGAGCAACTGTGACCAGGAACCGATCCACATCCCCGGCTCCGTCCAGAACCATGGCGCCCTGCTGTGTTTCACGCCGGATGGCCGCCTGGCAACCCGCAGTACCAATGCCGAACTGCTGCTGGGCCCGCTGCCAGAAATCGGCCAACCCCTGGGCCCATCGCATCTGGATGCGGCTGCCCGTACGGTCCTGCTCAGTGCGCTGGAAGACAAGCACGGCTACATCGATGCGCGCATGCTGACGCTGGAATCGGGTGCCTTCGACCTGGTCACGCACAAGTCCGATGGCGTGCTGATCGCCGAATTCGAAAAACGTCCGGCCGATGCCTTGTCGCTGGATGCCTTCGCTCTGGCCGCACACCAGGCCATCCAGCGCATCCAGCGCCAGCAGGGCGTGGAAGACCTGCTGAGCCTGGCGGTGGATGAGATCGCCCGCATCACCGGCTTCGACCGCGTGATGGCCTACCGCTTCCTGCATGACGACAGCGGCGAGGTCATCGCCGAACACAAGCGCGAGGAACTGGAGCCCTTCCTCGGCCAGCGCTACCCCGCCAGCGATATCCCGGCCCAGGCACGACGCCTGTACGTGATCAATCCGATCCGTCTGATCGCCGACGTCGGCGCGCCCAATGTGGCACTGGAACCCGACCTCAATCCGCTTACCGGCCGGCCGCTGGATCTGAGCCACAGCATGCTGCGCAGCGTCTCGCCGGTGCATATCGAATACCTGAGCAATATGGGCGTGGGCGCCTCGATGAGCCTGTCTATCGTCATCGGCGAGCGCCTCTGGGGACTCATCGCCTGCCATCACATGAGCCCGCACCTGGTGCCCCATGCGGTGCGCATGTCCTGCCAGTTGCTGGCCCAGTTCGTGAGCGCCCTGGTGGAGCGCAATCTCAATGGCGAACGCTCCCGCGCGCTGGAATACAGCTCGGCGCTGCGACGCGAGATCGTGGCCCGCATCACCGACCGCGAAGATATCGTGCTGGCCCTGGCCGGCGAACATGAAGGTTTCCTGCGGGTGATGAACAGCCACGGCGGCGCCATCTCGATGGACCGCAAGACCCAGGTATTCGGCAAGGCTCCCTCGCGCGAAAGCGTCAACGCCCTGATCAACTGGCTCAACGAAAACGAACCCGGCGACATGTTCTACACCAGCGCCCTGGGTGCCGATGCACCGGCGCTCAAGGCGGTGCTGGGCGATATCTGCGGCGTGCTGGCGGTGCGCTTCTATCGCGAACAGGATGGCTATGCCTTCTGGTTCCGCAACGAACAGGTGGAAGACGTGCGCTGGGGCGGCAATCCCGAGAAGAAGTACAGCATCGGCCCGCTCGGCCCACGCCTGACGCCGCGCGGCTCCTTCGCCGTCTGGAAGGAAACCGTGCGCGGCAAGAGTCTGCCCTGGGACAAGACCGAACTGGAAGTGGCCGGCCAGCTGCGACTGGACTTCCAGGAAGTGGCGCTGTCCAACGAAAACATGGTCAAGCGCGCCCGCGAAACCCTGCTGGCCACCCTGGGCCACGATCTGCGCGATCCGCTGCAGGCCATCATGATGGCGGCCCGCATGATCGAGGTGCGCGAGCACTCGCCGTCCAGTTCCAATCTGAGCAAGCGCATCTCCTCTTCCTCGAGCCGCATGCACCGCCTGATCTCGCAGGTGCTCGACATCAGTCGCCTGCAGAGCGGGATGGGACTGGACATCCAGCGCCGGCCGGTAGATGTGCGCAAGATGGTGACCGAAATCGTCAACGAAGCGCGCATGGCCTATCCGGACAACGAGATCATCCTCGAAGCCGAAGACTGCGGCGAGATCCTGCTGGACGGTGACCGCATCAGCCAGGTGGTGTCCAACCTGCTCTCCAACACGCGCCACCATGGCGAGATCGGCAAGCCCTCCACCCTGATCGTGTTCCGGCGCGAGGACCTGCTCACGGTCTCGGTGTCCAACCATGGGCCGGCGATCCCGGCGGAGGTGCGCAACAATCTGTTCAAGCCCTACAAGAAGGAATCGATGGGCAACCAACGTAATGCGCGCGGACTGGGACTGGGACTGTACATCGTCAGCGAGATCGTCGGCGGGCATGGTGGCAAGATCGCAGTGGACTGCGACAACCACATCATCACCTTCACCGTCACCCTGCCGGTCCTGGCGGACTGAGGGCGCGCCGCACTCGCTTCAGTGGCCGGCGGCCAGCGGCAGCGTCACGAAGAAGCGCGCGCCCAGGCCCGGCCCCGGACTTTCGGCGTGCACCCGGCCACCGTGCAACTCGACCAGCTGGCGCGTGATCGCCAGGCCCAGCCCCAATGACGGATCACCCTCGGCGTCGGCCATGCCGGCCGCTTCCTGGCCGAAACGTTCGAAGACGCCGGTCAGCCATTGCGGCGGAATACCCCGGCCACTGTCGGCCACCTCCAACTGCCATTGGTCGCCGGGCCGGCGCAGGGTCGCCTGCACGCTGCCCTGAGGCGGGGTAAAGCGGATCGCATTCATCAGCAGCTTACCCACCACCTGCTGCAGACGTTGTGGATCGCCCACGACCGGCGCCGGGGTGGCCAGTTCCGAACGGATGCGGATGTCCTTGGCCTCGGCCGCCGCCTGCACCGACGCGATGGCCTGCTCGACCACGCCGGCCAGATCGATCGTCTGCATCTCCAGTTGCAGACTGCCGGACAGGATGCGACTGAGCTCCAGCAATTGCTCGACCCGCTGTGCCTGTCGCCGCGCGTTGCGTTCGATCACCTGCAGGCCCTTGTTGAGCTGCTCGGGATCGGAGGCGTCGCGCAGCAGGTATTGCGCCCAGCCGATGATGGCATTGAGAGGGGTGCGCAGTTCCTGCGACAGCGCCGCCATGAATTCTTCCCTCGCCCGTGCCACGCGTTCGGCCTCGGCCAGTCGCTGCTCTGCCTGCCGGGCCAGCAGGCGCTCCACCGCAGCAGGCAGGAAATCGAGATAGTCGCTGGTCTTGGGCAGCACGTCGGCCACCCCCGCGCGCAGCGCCTCGATGATGCGGGGTTCGTCGGATACGCCCGAGACCATGATGGCCGGGATCTGCAGCCCCGTCGCCCGCAGCTGGCGGAAAAAATCCAGCCCGGTGTCCAGGGCTTGCAGGTAATAATCGATGATCAGCAGGTCGGGCCGCTCTTGCTGGACCGCCGCCAGGGCAGTAGCGACGTCGGCGGCGGCGGTCACCCGATGGCCGTGCTTGCGCAAGACCCGGGTGGCCAGAGCCAGCAGGCCGTCATCGTCTTCCAGCACCAGGATGTGGGCGGCCCCGGCGCTCATCGCGACTCGCTCTCGCGCCGCCCGCTGCCACCTCCCGCCTGCGGCAGCTTGACCACCTGCAGGAAGAAGCCCAGGCGCCTTACCGCCTCGATGAAGTCGTCGTATTCCACTGGTTTGGTGATGTAGACATTGCAGCCGGTTTCGTAGCAGTGGGCGATCTCGCGCGGATCATCGGTGGTGGTGAGCATGATCACCGGGATGGCCGCGGTGGCGGCGTCCTGCTTCATCCGGCGCAGCACTTCCACGCCGTTCACGCGCGGCATGTTGACGTCCAGCAGCACCACCAGTTGCTGCAGCTCGGTCCGTACCAGGTCGGCGCCAAAGAAATAATCCAGGGCTTCCTGGCCATCGCGCAGCCGCGTAAAGCCGTTGACCAGACCGGCGCGCCGCAGGTTCTTCTCGACCAGCAGCGCATGGCCGTCGTCGTCTTCGACCAGGATGATATTGACGCTTTGTTCCGTGGGCATGATCCCTCCCTGTGATGTGTAGAGGCAGCGGCTCAGGGCGCCACCGGCGGCCGCGCCGGCAGGGCCACGAAGAAGCAGCTGCCCTGGCCTTCCACCGATTCCACCCAGATGCGGCCGCCGTGGCGTTCCACTACGCGCTTGACCAGCGCCAGCCCGATGCCCTCGCCCGGCGCGGCATTGCCGTGCAGACGCTGGAAAGCGATGAACATCTTGTCCAGATAGGCGGGCGCGATACCCAGGCCGTTATCGCGCACGAAATAGGTCACCAGACTGGGCGCGGTGGCGATATTGTCGGCCTGGCGGACATGCCCGACCGTGATGTGACCGGGGCGCGCCGGGTCGAGGTAATTGACGGCGTTGCCCACCAGATTGCCCAGCACCTGCTCCACCGAGGTCGGGTCACCGAAGGCCGGCGGCAGGTCCGCCGCGATATCCACCAGCGCGCCCTTGGCGCGGATGGTGCTGCTCATGGCGGCGACAATGCGCTGCACGATGGCGTGCATGTCCAACATCACCGGCTGATATTCCACCCGCCCGGCACGCGAAAGCCGCAACATGGCGTCGATGATCCCGGCCGACCGCGTCACCGCGTTCTGGATGAAGCGCAGCGAGGTATGGATGTCGTCCTCGACCAGGGTCCGCAGGCGCATCTTGTCCTGCTCCGGCAAGGCCAACTGCTCGACGGCGTCCAGCAGATCACGGGTGGCATGGGTGATCTCCTTGCTGAAACCCTGCAGGTTCACCAGCGGCGAACGCAGGTCGTGCGAGACGCTGTAGATGAACATTTCATTATCCTGGGTCTGCTGGCGCAGATCGGCATTGACATCAGCCAGCTCGCGCGCCCGCTGCTCCACTTCGGCGCGATAGCCTTCTGCCTGGCGCGAGGCTTCGTTGAGCCGTTCGCTGCTGCGGTGCAGGGCGTCATCGAGCTGGCAGATCTCGTCATCGCCACCCACCCGCGCCGCCAGCGGCTGACCGTCGGCCAGGCGCTGGGCATTGGCAATCAACACCGCGATACGGTTACCGATATTGCGCGTAAAGGCCAGCGAGGCCAGGCCCGCGGTCACGATGGAACCCAGCACCGCCGCGATCAGCAACCAGGTCTGGGACTGGCGCGCGGCCTGCAGTTGCGCCGTGCGTTGCTGACCCAGCCGGCGCTCTTGCTCGACGAAGCCGTCCAAGCGGTTGAGAAAGTCGGAGAGCCGGTGCGGCCCTTCCTCGTCGCGCAATTCACGGATCAGTGCATCGCGCTGGCCGTTCTGCATGCGCGCGCGGGCGCTATCGGCCCACTGGCGGTAGCGGGCGATGGTATTGTGCAGGCCGCGCGCGGCAGCGCTCTGCTGCGGATTGTCGGAGACCAGCCGGGCCAGCTCGCCAGCCTTGACCTCCAGGTCGGCCCACAATTCGGGACGGCTGATCGGCTCGGACTGGTCCAGCAGGATGGCATTGCGGATACGGGCCGATTCCAGCAGCATGGGCTGGCGCACCTCGGCCGCCTGGTTGACCACCTGTGCCGAATGCGCAGCCCAACGCTCGGCGTCTTCGGCATCGGCCTGCGACTTGAACAACGCTCCCAGCAACAGCACTTCGAACAGGCTCGGGATGGCAACGATCAGCAAGCCCTTGGTCAATAATCTCATGTGCGCTCGTCCGCTTCATGATCATTCTCACGGCGCAACCGCCTGCGATGGCAGTGCTCCCCTCTTGGCGTTCCTTGTTCTTCTGTACTACGCCTTGCCCGCTGAATTTCTGGTAATCGATTATTACGGGCAATTATAAACTCACCTGCCGGCGATGCGTGCAAGCGTGCGCTGGCGGCCGGCAGGCCATGAATGCAAAAGGCCCGACAGTACGCTGTCGGGCCGGAAGTGTTGCCCGGGGGAGGGAGATCAATCGATGAGGTCTTGCAGTGGCTGCGGTGCGCGCAAGGGATCGAAGTCGATCCAATCGCCCTGCTCGATCTGACCCTGCGCCCGTTCCACCTCGCTGCCCCGCAGCTGCTGCAGCACGCGTACGGCGCGCTGCTCTTGCGCCGGCTCCGCCAGCGCCACCGCCACCAGCATGCCAGCCAGGCGACGCGGGGCCGGGTCATCATCGGTGGCACTCAGACTGCCGACCAGGCCGCCCAGGTGTCCCCCGACCAGCCCGCCCAGTACCGGCCCCAGCGGGCCGGATACAGGCGCGGCGGCCAGCCCGGCGGCCGCACCAGCACCGGCACCGGCCGCGACCCCGGCGGCGGCGCCTTTGTCGGTTTCCTCGGCACCAGGCGATTTGTCGCGATCGCCGCCGACGGCAAAGCGGTCATGCTGACCGGCCGGATTGACGAAGAAACTGCTGACGCGCTCACGCGCAAAGCCCGCCTCCACCAGCGCCTCCACGGCGTGTGCGGCCTGCTCCTGCTGCTCGAATCGTGCGGCGATGATGGTGCTCATGGTGTCTCCTCCTTGAGGACGCGCCGGGCGCTTCAATCGGTGCGCCGGGTGGTCTCCCCCTGTGAGCCGCGATAGCGGCGGATCAGTGCGTTGGTGGAACTGTCATGATGCAGCGGCTCGGCGTGATCGATCAGCTGGCGGGCGGTGCGCTTGGCCAGCTGCTTGCCCAGTTCCACGCCCCACTGGTCGAAGGAATCGATATTCCAGATCACGCCCTGGGTGAAGACGCTATGTTCGTACAGGGCCACCAGGCTGCCCAGGCTGTAGGGTGTGAGCTGCTCCAGCAGCATGCTGTTGCTGGGCCGGTTGCCCGGGAACACGCGATGCGGCACCAGTTCTTCCGGCGTCTCTTCCTCCCGCACCCGCTGTGCGCTCTTGCCGAAGGCCAGTGCCTCGGCCTGCGCAAACATGTTGGCCATCAGCAGTTCATGCTGCTGACCCAGCGCGTGCGGCGGGCGGCAGAAGCCGATGAAATCGCACGGCACCATCTGCGTGCCCTGATGCAAAATCTGGTAGAAGGAATGCTGGCCATTGATACCGTTGTCGCCCCAGTAGACCGGCGAGGTCTGGTAGTCCACCGGCTCGCCGTGCAGCGTCACCTGCTTGCCATTGCTTTCCATGGTCAGCTGCTGCAGATAGGCCGGCAAGCGCCGCAGGTATTGGCTATAGGGCAGCACAGCCTGACTGCGGGCATCGAAGAAGTTGCAGTACCACACGGTGAGCATGCCCAGGATGGCCGGCAGGTTGCGTTCCAGCGGCGCGGTGCGGAAATGTTCATCCATGGCGTGCATGCCGTCCAGCATCTCGCGGAAGTGCTGCGGCCCGATGGCGATCATGGTGGACAGGCCGATGGCGCTGCTCATCGAATAGCGGCCGCCGACCCAGTCCCAGAACCCGAACATGTTGCACTCATCGATCCCGAAGCGGCTGGCTTCCTCGATATTGGTGGTCACCCCCACAAAGTGCCTGGCCACCGCCGCCTCGTCGCCCAATTTCTGCACCAGCCATTGGCGGGCGGCCTGGGCATTGGTGATGGTTTCCAGGGTGGTAAAGGTCTTTGAGCAGACGATGAAAAGCGTCTCCTCCGGCGGCAAGCCGCGCACCGTTTCCAGCAGTGCCGCCGCATCGACGTCGGAGAGAAAGTGCAGCGACAGATCGCGCTGGCTGTAATGGCGCAGGGCCTCGTGCGCCATCATCGGGCCCAGGTCCGAGCCACCGATACCGATATTGACCACATGGCGGATCGGCCGGCCGGTATGCCCGGTCCACGCGCCGCTACGCAGCTGTTCGGCAAAGGCCTCCATGCGCGCCAGGACTTCCTGCACCTGCGCAATCACGTCATCACCCTCCACCACCAGCCGCTCCGTCGCCGGCTTGCGCAGGGCCGTGTGCAGCACCGCACGCTGCTCGGTGGCATTGATGCGGTCGCCGCGGAACATTGCCTCCACCCGATCCTGCAGGCCGCACTGGCGCGCCAGTTGCATCAGCAGGGTCATGGTTTCGGCGGTGATGAGATTCTTGGAATAGTCGAGATAGATACCTGCCGCTTCGGCGGTCAGGTTTTCGCCGCGCTGGGGGTCGGCTGCGAACAGGCGTTCCAGGCGGAAGTGGCGGGCACTGTATTGGTGGTGCTCCTGCAGGGCGATCCAGGCGCTCTTCTCGGTCAGCGACTCACGCTGGCTGTAGACGAACAGCGGTAGTTGAAGATCGGCGGCGGGCAACTTTGTCATGCGGACTCCTTGAGCGGGATGGCAGCGCCAGCGGACTTGCCGGACAGCATGCCGGATCGCTCGATGATAAGGCTCACCCCGTTCCGGAAGGCATAGGACGGCGGGACATTCGCTTGTAGGAAACGAGGAATCTGCGCTCCTTGTTTTGCTTGGATGCCGATTTGCTTTTATCAACGGAAAGCCAATATGCACAAGGCTTTGCGGCGATCATTCCGGTCAGAAAATGTCAGCCGGCGAGTAGTTTTTCTAACTAAAGTACAGCCGTCAAATCAATGGATCATAGTGCTGTAACGATGAAGTATCGCTTGCAGTCACCCTCATTTATGAACACCACTGTCGCCACCAGCCCGCATACGACATCTGCCGGAATCATCCCGTGTGTGTCGACTACCGCCATGCCTGAGACCAAGACAAATGTGACGCCGCTCTGCGCAAACGGTGCAGCGGCTGGCAATGCGACATCCAAGGATGCGCAATCGCTCTTCAATCGGTAAGAGAGTCTGGGCTGGGTCGAATCGCAGGACGACCCGTTGGTCAAGACAGGCTCCTCCTAGAGAGACTGCGCGACGCCGGCATCGTGCCCGGCCGATTCCTCGCCGTTGCCGCCCAGAATCACGAAACGAAATGAACTTTTATATCTTTTGATTGGAGATAAGGCTTCCGATCCGTCACTCACTTCGGCCACAGGCTTCCCTATCAGGCTCTTCGAGAGTGACTCGAAATCCTTGTCCGAAGGGGTGCGCGCATGAACCTGAATCGTCCTCTCAGCCGACGGCAGCGATTGATAGACAAGCTCTCCGGTCCGCCCAACGAAGCGGTACTGGCCACGCGCAGGGGCAAGCCATTCTGGCGTCGATACCCTCAGACTTCGTGGGGAATGCTCCTTTCCCTGGTGCTCCTGATCATCCCCGAGTGCGTCAATCAATGGAATCGTGTGCCTGATCCGGCCACCCTCCAAACATTGCAGGTGCGCATTCTGCACACCCAACTGACCGAGCCGCATCTCTTTGTCGAGTTGCCTAACGGCGAGCGGCGTCAGATGGAGTGGCCGGTAGATATCAGCGCGGGTGGCAGATTCCGTACTTACGTCTGGACCGACGCTCAGCGAAAGAGCCTTCCGGGATGCATGGCCACGGTGCAAGGTGCTCCGCTAAAGCTGACGCCCACTGAACGGTTTCGGGTGTGGACCCTCGATTGCCCCGAACGAGATATCAGCGTCAATTTCGAAGCCACGAGCACGAGACACTCCAGGGACTTGATGTCCAGTCTGATGATCGGACTATGCCTTTTGACCCCGTACTACCTTTTTTATGCATTCATTTTTATTCGTGAGAAAAGAGGACAACTATGAGCAATGAAAATATCGGATTGATAATTCTGACTGGAGGATTTGGTACGCATTTGAATGCCGCCAATACCGGCGCTGGTGTAAAAAACTCTGACGGCAGCTTCAATACCACGGGCACGGTAATAGGCATAGGGCAGACCACACACTCGATAGTGGAATTTGCCACGATAGGTAGCAGCGTGGCGAAATATATGCCGCCGGTTGGAGGAGTATTGGGTGCGCTGAGTGGCTGGGATAGCGGAAAAAAGATTCTCAAAGCCTATAGCGATGGCACTCCCATCCAGCAATCCGACCTCGCAGGCGTGATCGGCGGCGTGGCATCGTTGATCGGCGCAGGCGCAGCACTCATCACCATGAGCGGAGCAGTCATTCCCCTGGTTGTGACCGTAGGTACCATTGCAACCGTGGTCGGCGTAGGCGCAAGCGCCTATCAGTTGGTCGCTGGTGCGGCTGGCTGGAAAATCGATGCCGATCGCAATGTCACCCCGCTGCCGGTTACGGATGACGGTGGACGCAACATCGTGAAGAGCGGGGACCGCGCCACTGACCAGATCACCAAGAGCGTGGTCAAGGCAATCGACGCCCTGACCAAAGCGGGGATGGAAACCGACACGATTGCAGAGATCATCGGTCAAGCCATCACTCAGCACGCGGGTGAATCCGGCGCTGGCATTTTCGGCACGCCCCTGGATCTGGACAGGAACCACGATGACGCCATGGGCCAGATCTACGATCGCTGGGCGGCCAGCAGCAACATCATACCGCGGCGTGACCCGCTTATTCTCGATCTCGATGGCGACGGGATAGAAACCATCGCGCGCAGTGCCAACGTCCACTTCGACCACGACCTGAACGGCTTTGCCGAACAGAGCGGCTGGGTCGGTGGCGACGACGCCCTGCTGGTGCGCGACCTCGACGGCGACGGCAAGATCACCAGCGGTGCCGAACTGTTTGGCGACCATACCCGGCTCGGCAATGGCGCGTTTGCAGCCAATGGATTCGCCGCACTCGCGGATCTGGATAGCAATCAGGACGGCGTGCTCGATGACAACGACAAGGCTTTTGCCAGTCTCAGGGTCTGGCAGGACCGCAATGGCAACGGCATCACGGATGCCGGTGAGCTGAGCGATCTGGGCGCGGCGGGTGTCAAGACGCTCAATGTGCATTTTTCCCACACCAACAAGACCGATGCCGCCGGTAATGCCTTGCGTCAACTGGGCAGCTATGTCGCGACCGACGGCAGTACCCGCAGCCTGGGTGATGTCTGGTTTGCCACCAACACCATGCGCAGTGTGGCGCTAACTGAAGTAACGCTCAGCGAAGCCATTGCGCAACTACCGGAGCTCCCCGGCATGGGCAATATCCTCAGCCTGCGGCAAGCCATGGCGCAGGAAGCCAGCGGGTTCCTGCAACGCCGGGTGGAATCGATCATGAGCATGAGCGATCCGACTGCCCGACGCGCTGCCTTCGATGACCTGTTGTTAAACTGGAGTGGCGGCGATCGTCGGGCCGCCAACAGTCGCGGCAACTTCATCAACGGGCGCATCCTCTACGCGCTCGAATCCCTCACGGGCATGGCCTGGCCGGGCGGAGGCAACCCCATCAATGAAGCGACGGCACTCAGTATCCTGGCGATCTGGCGGGACCTGGGTGAGCGCCTCTATGTACGCTGGGAGGTCCAGACGACCTACAAGGAGGATTTCAGCCAGTTCGGTCTGGCCTGGAACATCTCGGAAAAAAGCCTGGTGCCGGATGCCATGCCGTTGGTCGCATCCTTGAAACAAGCCATGCAGAGCGCTCCGGAGTCGACCAGCTTGCACCTGCTTGGCCTGGGCGAGACCTTGCGCCAGCTCGGTGATAGCGGCCGGCTTTACCTTGATGCCCTGCATCGCGCAGGCCAACAAGATGCATCCGAATTGGGCAAGCTGCTGGTTTCCACAGGCAAGCCGGGCGCCCTCATACGCGGCACCAACGGGGATGACACGCTCAGCGGAGATGGAAGCAGCAATTACATGCTCGGTGGCGACGGTAACGACAGGCTTTACGGCGATGCCGGCAACGACACTCTCGTAGGTGGCAAGGGCAACGACTACCTGAACGGCGGCATCGGCAATGACATCTATGTCTTCAATCAGGGCGATGGCACCGATACCATCAGCGACTATGACTACACTGTCGGCAACATTGACACCCTGCGCCTGGGCAAAGGGATTCAGGCGGCAGACACGGTCGTGGCACGATCCGGCGCTCATCTGACCCTGACATGGGGGATAGATGCCATCACCATCGAGAACTTTTTCGTGGGTGGTTATTGGCACATCGAGAGGATCATCTTCGACGATGGCACGACCTGGGACTATTTCGAGCTGGCGTCCAGGCTCACCCAGACAGGGACTTCCGAGAATGAATATTGGACCGGTCTCAGTGGCGTGAGCAATCGCATGTATGGCATGGCTGGAAATGATTCGCTTACGGGTGGTCAATTCGCCGACATCCTGGACGGCGGCGATGGTAACGATGTACTCAGTGGTGACCGAGGGAGCGATACGCTCTCCGGCGGCAAGGGCAAGGATTACCTGAACGGCGGCACCGGAAACGACATCTATGTCTTCAATCAGGGGGATGGCGTCGATACCATCAATGACTATGACTACACTGCCGGCAACATTGACACGCTACGACTGGGCAAAGGCATCCAGGCGGAAAATACCGTTGTCAGCCGATTCGGCGCTCATCTGACACTGACCTGGGGGACGGATGCCATCACCATCGAAAACTATTTCATGGGTGGCTATTGGCACCTTGAGAAGGTCATCTTCGATGATGGCACGACCTGGGGCTATTCCGAGCTGGCGTCCAGGCTCACCCAGATAGGGACTTCCGAGAATGAATATTGGACCGGTCTCAGTGGCGTGAGCAATCGCATGTACGGCATGGCTGGAAATGATTCGCTTATGGGCAGTCAATTCGACGACATCCTTGACGGCGGGGATGGCAACGATGTGCTCAATGGCGATGGGGGCAGCGATACACTCTCCGGCGGCAAGGGCAATGACTATCTGAACGGCAGCACCGGCAACGACACCTATCTATTCAATCAGGGTGATGGCGTCGATACCATCAGCGACTATGACTACAATGCCGCCAACATCGATACTCTGCGACTGGGCAAAGGCATCCAGGCAGAAAATACTGTCCTGACACGATCAGGCAATCATCTGACTTTGACCTGGGACACTGACGCCATCACCATCAGAGACTATTTCGCGGGCAGCTCATCTTACTTCATCGAGAAGACCGTCTTTGACGACGGCACGATCTGGGGCTATTCCGAACTGGCCTCCCGGCTCACCCAGACGGGCAGTTCCGAGAATGAATACTGGATCGGTCTTAGTGGCGCGAGCAATCGCATGTATGGCATGGCTGGAAATGATTTCCTTACCGGTAGCTACCTTGCCGACACCATCGACGGCGGAGTCGGCAATGACAACTTGTCGGGCTACGGCGGCAATGACACCCTCATCGGTGGCGAGGGCAATGACGGGCTCAATGCCGGCGAGGGTGACGATACGTTATTCGGTGGCAAAGGCGATGACTACCTGAACGGCGGCACCGGCAACGACATCTATGTCTTCAATCAGGGCGACGGCATCGATACCATCAGTGACTATGACTACAATGCCGCCAACATCGATACTCTGCGACTGGGCAAAGGCATCCAGGCAGAAAATACTGTCCTGACACGATCAGGCAATCATCTGACTTTGACCTGGGGCACTGACGCCATCACCATCAGGGACTATTTCGCGGGCAGCTCATCTTACTTCATCGAGAAGATCGTCTTTGACGACGGCACGATCTGGGGCTATTCCGAACTGGCCTCCCGGCTCACCCAGACGGGCAGTTCCGAGAATGAATATTGGATCGGTCTTAGTGGCGTGAGCAATCGCATGTATGGCATGGCTGGAAATGATTCCCTTACCGGTAGCTACCTTGCCGACACCATCGACGGCGGAGCCGGCAATGACAACCTGTCGGGCTACGGCGGCAATGACACCCTCATCGGTGGCGAGGGCAATGACGGGCTCAATGCCGGCGAGGGTGACGATACGTTATTCGGTGGCAAAGGCGATGACTACCTGAACGGCGGCACCGGCAACGATATCTATGTCTTCAATCAGGGCGACGGCGTCGATACCATCAGCGACTATGACTACAATGCCGCCAACATCGACACGCTCAAGTTCGGCGCGGGCATCACCAGTGATCGCCTGAGGTTCAGTCACATCGGCAACAACCTGGAAATTTCGGTGAGCGGGACCGAAGACAAGGCGATCATCCAGAACTGGTATCTCGGGAGTGCTTACCAGATCGACCGGATCAGTACCGCCGACGGAGTCACCGTCTTCAATACAGCGCTTGAACGCCTGACTCATCCCATGACCGGTTCCGCCTTCATGGCATTGAACACGGCGGTGATGCCAGCTTAGCGAGGCGCTCCTGCCCTTGCTGCGCCGTACGTTCGGCATGGGGCGGCAGACCCCCGCTACGAATGCGGGTCAAGGCGCCCAGTCTTGCCCCACATTCGCGCCCAGCACTTCATCCCAAACCGAACCCGCTCGTACTCCTGCCTATTTATCCAACGAGTTCTAGCAACAATGCCTACGTAAGGGCAATTGGAGTGCATCCCAGAGCAGGTTACGCTCCACATGGCGATACGCTAGCCCACCTGAACAACACTACTTCCGGAAAAAAATTCGCTGCGCCTTGAATCCTTTGCGGCCTTTGCCGCCTCTAGTCAGTTAGGAATCGTTACCTACCACTGAAAGGAATCAGATGTTTTTCAAGAAAAATCTAGCAAAATGGGAGCGCGCCCTCCGCTTGTGCGCTGGCTTGGCCGTGGTGGGAGCCGCGTTCCTTATCCCCTTTTTGCACGAGATCCAATGGCCGACAATAGGTGTCGGCGCCCTCGTGGCCTGTACCGGCTGCATCGGATTTTGCCCAATGTGCGCGCTTTTCGGTCGCAAGCTGAAAGATCATGGACATTGATATCCAGGTGGCTGAAGCCGCGCTCCGAGGGGATGCCAAGGCGCTCGATCTTTTGCTCGCCCGCATGCAACCTGACCTAAGACGCTTCGCCCGGCGAACCTGCGCTAGCAGTGAAGATGCAGAAGATGCGGTGCAAGAGGCACTATGGAAACTTCATCGCAAATTCAATACGGTAGAGAAGCTCTCTGCACTGGCGGCCTGGCTATTCCGGATCATAGAACGGGAATGCTACCGGCTCTTCGCAAAACCGCGTCGCACTGTTGAACTGACGACAGCGCAGGAAGAAGGTTTGCAAGCGCCCTCTTCGCCATTGCAACTTCGTAGCGACCTGGTCGCGGCGTTGGCCAATCTGGCTCCGCATTACAGGGAAATTCTCATCCTGCGTGATATCGAGAAATTGTCCGCCCCGGAAGCGGCGGCGCACCTTGATATCTCGGTCGCGGCGGTAAAGAGCCGGCTGCACCGGGCACGCCATCTGATGCGCGAGCAGCTGGCAGCAGGCGGCTATCGCATCGACGGATTCTGATAGGCATCGGATGTTATCCGGATCACGAGAAAGGAACAGGAAATGTTTTGTAGTCGCTCCGTCACGGTGCATTTAATGAAAGGCTTGTGTGCCTTTGCTTTAATCGGCCTTTCGATCTACATATTGCTGCACCACCAAGCTTATGGACTCCTCGTTTCATTGATGCTGGCAGGGGCCCTTGTATTGCTTAGAGGTTGTCCCATGTGCTGGCTTCTAGGTCTATTCGAGACCATCAGGAAGCGAACGCCCGGCAAGGCAAGCAATGACGCCCCCATTGAAATTGGACACCAAGGAAAAACATGAGCACCTATCAATCCCCGGATGACCTGCTTTTTGCCAAGCAACTGATCCAGGCCGCGCCGAAGGAGGCCGCAGCCTTTCTCCATTTGAAGGCCACTGCCGAACGCAAAGACGGAGAAATACCCGAGAAGTACCGCGAGTTGATCTCCATCGCGGTAGCACTGACGACCCAGTGCAGCTACTGTATCGACGCGCATGTCCGGAGCGCCGTGAAAGCGGGTGCATCCAGGGAAGAGCTCGCTGAGACGGTGTTTATCGTTGCGGCGCTCAACGCCGGGGCCGCAGTTGGTCATGGACTGATGGCAACCCGCCTGTATTCCGAAAAGCAGGCAGGTCAGCCTACTTGACCCGTTGAAGGAAAAGGCAGCCGTTTTCCTCAGGCTGCCTTCCCTCACTCCAGATGCAACTCCAGCATCTCCACCGGCAAACTCCCCAGAATCTCCGCCACGGCGATGTTGCCACCCCGTTCGCCATCAGGCATCGCGCATTCCTCCAGCTGACCCTGGCCGCTGGTGAGCACGCTGCGCCAGAGGCGCATGCCTTGCCCGGCCGCATGCGACAGCGACTGCGGGAGCGCGATGCTGGTATCGCCCCAGGCCTGGGCAGAGATCAGCGGCAAGGCCTCTTCACGACGACCTTCGAAGGACAGCAGGTGGCCCGCCAGTCGGGTACAGATGACGACCACCGCCTGCAGGCCCTGCGCTTCATCGCCCTGCTCCACCGGCAGCAATCTGGCAAAGGCGATGACGTGACGCGCCAGCTTGCCATGGGCGGTAAGGGGGATGTATCCACCATCGGCGAAGAGTGGCGCATGCCGGCGCCGGTACTGCAACACCGCATGGATCAGTTGCTGCTTGGCGCCGCCGCTCTGCCATTCGCGCAGGGAGACCGGGCGACTGGTCGCCTCGTCCAGGCGACGGGCGCGCAGGGCGAAATCCACCGGTCGGCGATTGTCGGGGTCGACCATGCTCAGGTCCCAGAGCTCGCTGCCCTGGTAAAAGTCCGGCACCCCTGGGCTGGCCAGCTTGAGCATGGTCTGCGACAGGCTGTTGATGGCGCCCAGCGGTCCCAGGCGACGGACGAAGTCTTCCAGTTCGGTGAGGAAGGGATGATGGCGCGGGTCCAGTCCGGGGTCGCATAGCAAGGCGCGGGTGAAGCGTTCGCAGGCTTCTTCATAGTCCTGCTGGGGCGCCACCCAGTCGCTGCGCCGCTTGGCTTCGCGCAGGGCCTTGCGCTGCCATTCGATGACGCGTTCGGCCAGTTGGCCCAGGGCGCTCAAGTCGTCGTCGCCGGCACGCATGCCATCGGGCCAGGCACCCACCAGCGTCTGGTAGAGCATGCTTTCGTCGACGGCGTCGATGCCGCCCTGCGGGCCGGCGGTGGCTGCGACGATGGGGGCGTTGAGTTGATGCCAGTGGCGCAGTACGGTGGCCCATTCCTCAGCGATCTCGGAGAGCGCGGCCAGGCGCATGCGCGCATCTTCGCCACGCTTGTGGTCGTGCGTGCCGGTGGCCAGCAGGCTGTAGGGCGTCTGTTCGGCGCGGCGCGCAGCCAGTTGGTGGAAGTGCGCCACGGAGAGCGAGAGGTGGGCCGGTTCGGCGCCCACTTCGTTGCGCGACAGCAGGCGCCCATAGCGATAGAAGGCGGTGTCTTCCATGGACTTGGCCGTCAGCGGCGGCGTCAGTTGCTGGAAGCGGGCGATGGCGCGCAGTTGCAATGCGCGGCGGCGGGCATCGCTGCTATTGAGCAGCAGATCCCCGCCCAGCCAGCCTTCCACCACATGCAGCGTCGGGTGGTCGGCGGCGTGCAGGGTGGTCGCCGCCGTGCGGGCGGTGCGGGCCAGCAGTTCACGGTCCAGGGCGGGCATGCCTTCGGCGTTGGCGTAGGTGCGATAGACCGGGAAATGCACCAGCAATTCGGCCACGCAGCGACGGATGGACATCAGTGTCAGGTCGCGGGTCTGCGTTGCCGTGCGGGCGAGCTGGTGCAGGCAGTGCGTGAGGGCATTGAATTCGGCGGCGAAATTGCGCACCAGAAAACTGCGGCGCGCCTGCTGCACGATGGTCGGGAAATGGCTGAGCTCGCCCGCCGCATGGCCCTGCATGTGATCCACCGTTGGCGTCACTTCGCCGACGATGTCGCGCCACAGCTCGTCCAGCACCGGTTCGCCTTCGCCGTCGTGCAGGACGGCGGCGCACTGGTCCATGAATTCATAGCCGGTGCTGCCATCGAGCGCCCAGCCGGGCGGCAACATCTCGTCGCCGGCCAGGATTTTTTCGGCGATCAGATAGGGTTCGTGATCGGGCCGCAGACTGCGCAGGCGCGCCCGCAGGCGATGGCAATAGGCGGCCGGGTCGGTCAGCCCGTCGATGTGGTCCAGGCGTAGACCGTCGATGAGGCCTTCCCCATAGAGGCGGAAGATCTCGGCGTGCATGGCCTCGAATACATCCTCCCGTTCGACCCGCATGCCGACCAGCTCGCTGACTTCGAAGAAGCGGCGCCAGTTGATTTCGTCAGCCGCATTGCGCCAGTAGGCCAGGCGGTAATGTTGGCGTTCCAGCAGTTCGTGCATGGCGCTACGTCCATGCGGCTGCACGGCGGAGAAGGCCGCCAGAGCCGCGTCGATGTCGGCCAGCGCATCGGGGTCGGCGGCCAGGCTGCGCATCAGATTGCAGGCCTCCGCTGCCTGGCGGTACTGCTCGGGGTGACCGGCTTCGACCGCCTGGAAGGCGCTGATGAGCTCCGCCAGACGTGGGCTGCCGGCGGTCTCCAGCACCACGGCGTGGTCTTGCATGGCCAGGGGGAACACGTTGTCGTGGTGCGCCACGTAGAGCTCGCCCCGTTCGGTATCCAGGCGTAGCACCAGTTCGCCGGCTTCCAGTGCCTCGGCATAGGGCTGGCCGAGGAAAGGCAGCAGGACCTTGCCGGCCAGGGTCGGGTCGGCACTGTCCCATTCGATGTCGAACCAGTCGGCGTGGTGGCTGTGACGGCCCCAGCGCAGCACATCCTGCCACCAGGCATTGTGTTGGCCGACGGCCATGTGATTGGGGACGATGTCGACGATCACCCCCATGTCCTTGGCATGCAGACGCTGGCACAGCTGGCGCAGGCCTTTCTCGCCGCCCAGTTCGGGGTTGATGCGGGTGGCGTCCACCACATCGTATCCATGGGTGGAACCGGGACGGGCTACCAGAATGGGTGACAGGTAGTAATGGCTGACACCCAGGCGATGGTAGTAATCCACCACCTCGGCGGCATGTTCGAAACGGAAATCGCGATGCAGTTGCAGACGTGCGGTGGCGCGCGGGATGTCATTGCGCTCACGGCGGTCACTGCGGTCACCATGCGGATGGGGTGCGGTCGGGTCGGGCATCAGGTCTCCTTGGGGCCGCAGCCGCGCACACGGCGCAGGCGTTCCAGCCTGGCCCGGGCGGCATAGGCGGCAAACAGCTGTGGCGTATCGGCCGGCAGGCGGCGGCGCCAGTTGGGGTGAGGGTCGGTCAGGCCGGGCAGATTGGGTTGCTGGGTCAGGCCGAGGATGTCTTCCACCGGCACCACGGCCAGCGGTGAAGGGGTGGCGGCCACCATCTCAAGCGCGGCGTCGACGGCGATGGCGCAGTCTTCCAGGGTGGCAGGATGGCGTTCTTCCGACACCTCCTCGACGACGGCCTGCGTCAATTCGGGCAAGGGACCGCTGGCCCATCCCTGCTCCACCAGACTGTGCCAAAGCTGGCGGCGATCCTGGCTGCGCTGTTCCTGCGCGGCGGCCACGCCTTCATCCAATTGGCCCAGACGGTCGCGCCAGGCGATGTCGGCACCGGACCACCATCCGGCCACGGTGGGCAGGTCGTGCGTAGTCGTCACGGCAATGGCCTGATCCGACCAGTCGGCCGGCGGCAGGAAACCGGTTTTGTCACGCTGGAACCAAAGCACGCGGATGCCGGCCACGCCCGCCGTATCCAGTGCCTGGTCGAAGCCGGGTGGCACCGTACCCAGGTCTTCACCGATGACCACCGCGCGGTGGCGCCAGGATTCGAGCGCGATCAGGCGCAGCAGGTCCTGCTGCGGATAGCTGACGTAGGCACCCGCATCGGCGTCCCGTCCTTGCGGTACCAGCCAGAGGCGGTTCAAGCCAAGCACGTGGTCGATGCGCACGCCGCCGCCCTGGGCGAAGCAGGCGCGCAGCATCGCCAGGTAACCCTGGTAGCCGGTGCGGCGCAGGGCCAGTGGCGAGAACGCGCCCAGCCCCCAGTTCTGGCCTTGCGGGGCCAGGCGATCCGGCGGCGCGCCCACGGTCAGGCCGGCGGCGATCTCGGCCTGATGGCTCCAGGCCTGGCTGCCGCCATTGTCGGCACCGACTGCAAGATCGGCGATCAGTCCGATGGGCATGCCGGCCGCGCGCGCGCATTGCTGGGCCTGTCCCAGCTGACGCGCCGCCTGCCATTGCAGGAACAGGTGAAAGTCGATTTCGCCGGCGTGCTCACTGGCGAAGGCGCGCATCTCGGGGGTATCCGGATGCAGACCCGCCGGGCCCCACTGGCGCCAGTCGCAATAGCCGACCGCACCCTGGTCAGCCAGATGCTGGCTGTAGGCTTCGTACAGGGCATGGGCACGCAAAGCCGCCCCGCCCTCGGCGACGAAGGCGGCGAAGGCCGCCTGCTGGGCCGCTTGGCCTGCCTGCTCGGTGCGGAACAGCGCATACAGCCGACGCAGCAGGGTCAGCCGGTGCGCACCGGCGCGCGGCCAGTCGATCAGGCTGGCCTGCTGAAGGCGTTCATGGGCGGCGATCATTTCCGAGCCGCCCTCGACCAGCACCTGGGCCTGGGCCTCTTCGCCAAGGATGCCGGCCGGGTCGATCAGGTAGGGATTGAGGAACAGCCGGCTGGAGGGGGAATACGGACTGCTGCGCCCGGGGTCAGCGGCGAACATTGCGTGCAGCGGCGACATCGCCAGCGCAGCCGCGCCATATTCGGCGGCGCTGTGCGCCAGCGCCGCCAGCGCGCCGAAGTGGCCGATGCCGCCATCGCCATAGATTTTGCGGGCCGGGTTCAGGCTCTCGCTGCGCAGGCCGTAGACCTGCCCAGCCAGCGCCCAGCCGCGTCCCTTGCCGCGCTCGGCCAGGGTATCGGCGATGGTATAGCAGCGGGCCGGGGCAATGGCCAGGGTCAGAATGTGACCGGCCACCAGCAACCGGTGGTAGCCCGGGACATCGATGGGCGGCAAGGTGGGCGGCCGGTTCAGGTCGGACGAAATCAACAGCATCAGGCGCGCGCCGTTTTCCAGTTCGACCCGGCAGGACAGGCCGTGCAGCCGCGAATGCATGGGCAGGGTCAGCGGCTGGTGCTGCACGCCGGTCAGCAGCGGTGGCAGGTAGCCGACCGCCTGCTGCCGATCCAGCTGCGCCAGGCTGTCGCGACAGTCGCCAGGTGTATCGCAGGGCAACCCGAGCGCCGCCAGGATGGCGCGCAAGGCGTCTTCCTGCACGACCTGGGGCTGGTCATAGGCGTCCGTCCAGTGCACGGCGATGCCAGCGCGGCGCGCCAGCCGATAGAGATCGTTTTCCTGGCGCGCGGGCGCGGCGCGCTGGCCGACCTTCGCGGACGGGGAGGATGCGACTGAGGCGCCGGCAGTGCGCACGGCGGCGCCGCTCATGATGCACTCCTGGCGGTTTCTGCCGGCTCGCGCAGCGCGAGGATGGCGTGTGCCGGTAAGCTGCCATCAGCCAGGGTTTCCAGCACGGCGCCGCTGTCGAAGAGCACATCGGCCCCGGCCGGGTGGGCCAGGTGTTCCAGCGATTCCCGCAGCGGGGCTGCATCCAGGTTCACCGTGATGTTGAGCACGCTGCCGTTGGACAGGCGCCAGCGCGCCTGCACCGCCTTGGGCCCGATGGCACGGGCCTCCAGCGCGCGCGCACCGCGCAGGTAGGGCGCGATATGCAGCTTGCGGATGTGCAGCAGCTCGGCCACGCGGCGCAGGCAGGCCGCCGAACCCGGTGCCGGACCCGGCTCGGGGATGGAAGAAACGAAAGTGGCAAAGCTGTTGGGATCGGGAATCTGCTCCAGCAACTGCGGATCGGCGAATTGCGGGAAGCGGGAGAACTCGCGTCGCCGCCCTTCCCGCACGGCCGTGGCCAGGGCCTCGTCCTGATGACTGGTGAAGTACAGGAAAGGCTGCACGGCGCAGAATTCCTCGCCCATGAACAGCATCGGCACTTGCGGTGCCAGCAGGATCAGGGCCTGCGCGGCATGCAAGGCCAGCGGGTGGGCCAGCACGGTGAGCCGTTCACCGAAGGCGCGGTTGCCGATCTGGTCGTGGTTCTGCAGGAAGTTGACGAAGGCCGTGGGCGGGAGCTCGGCGCTGGGTTCGCCGCGGGGCTCCCCGGAGTACGGAGAGACCTCGCCCTGGTAGACGAAGCCCTGCTGCAGGCAGCGCGCCAGCTTCTCGGCCGGCTGTTCGGCGTAGGCGCTGTAGTAGCCGCCGTCTTCACCGGTCAACAACACATGCAGGACATGGTGTGCGTCGTCATTCCATTGGGCGTCGTAGACATGGCTGGTGCGTGTGCGCACCTCCCCCTGGTCGGGATCGGCGACCTGTTCGCCCTGGCCACCATAGCCCAGCAGATGGGCGGCATTGCCGTCGTGTTCCAGCACCAGGTGGACGTGACGTTCGGTGCCGATCTCCTGGCGGATGCGATGGCCCAGGCTGACCAGCCAGTCCGGCTCGCAGATGGCGTGCACGGCATCCAGGCGCAGGCCGTCGAAGCGGTATTCCTGCAGCCAGTAGAGCGCATTGAGGGTAAAGAAATCGGCCACCTCGGGGCGGCGGAAATCGATGGTCGCCCCCCACAGGGTGTTGCTGTCATGCCGGAAGAACTCCGGGGCGTAGCTGTTGAGATAGTTGCCGGCCGGGCCGAAGTGGTTGTACACCACATCGAGGAACACCATCATCCCCAGGCCATGTGCGGTATCGATGAGCGCCTTGAGTTGTTCGGGCGTGCCGTAGCTGGCGTCCGGGGCGAAGGGCAGCACGCCGTCATAACCCCAGTTGTGGGCGCCGGGGAACTCGGCCACCGGCATCAGTTCGATGGCGGTGATGCCCAGCTCGGCCAGCTCCGCCAGGCGCTGCTGGATGCCGGCAAAGCCCCCCATGGCGCCGGGATGAAGCTCATAGAGCACAGTTTCTTCCCAGGGCCGGCCTTGCCAGTGCGGGTATTGCCACTGGTAGGCATGGGCATCCACCACCACGCTGGGATCGAAGACGTCCCCGGCCTGTCCGCGCGAGGCCGGATCGGGGACGGTGACTTCGCCCTCCACCTTTGAGTGCAGGACGTAGCGATAGAGGGTGCCGGGTTCGCAGGCGGTGTCCAGTACGTACCAGCCCGGCGCCGCGGAATCGGGTGACATCGGCAGGCGGCCGCCTCCGGTGATCTCCACGGCAGCGGCATCCGCGCCAGGTGCCCAGATGCGAAAACGGACCTGGCCAGGCGCCGTGACCTGGGCGCCAAAAGGCAGCGGCAGCGAAAAGCGGGCCGTCATGCGCGTTCTCCCCATTCGTTGCGGGCAATCCATTCATTGGCCGCCAGCGGATAGATGGCCGACGACAGGTGCAAGGGCCGATTGGCGAAGACCTGCAGGCTGTGTGCCTGCACCTCTACCGTGGCACTGCCGGGCAGCCTGGCCGGAACGCCTTCGTCTTCCGGCATGCCGGTAGGCTGAGCGCTGTCCAGCAACAGACAATATTCGCCCTCGGTGCGCGGGAAATGGAACTGGATCGGCTCATGGCCGGCATTGACGAAGATCATCAGTACGTCCGGCGTGGCCTCGGTTGCTTCACCGGGGGCATCGATATTGGCGGCATCCTGGATGCGCGAACTCAGTTGCTTGTGCGGTTCCTGGCGTTTGCCTGCCAGTTGCAGGGTGATGGCGCGGGCCACCGGGTTGTTCCAGTCTTCGCTGGAGACCGGGCGCGCCGCCTCGTCGAACCAGGCCACATCCGGCAAGCCATCGGCCACCATCTGCGCGCCATGCAGGAAATAGCTGGCACGCAGGACTTCGAAGTCACGGCGGATGGCGGTGACGCGGCCCACGAAGGCGGTCAGCGCGACGCCCTCGGGCGAGCGGGCCTGCTCCCAGTTGATCCAGGAGATTTCATTGTCCTGGCAGTAGGCATTGTTGTTGCCGCCCTGGCTGCGATTGAATTCGTCGCCGGCCAGCAGCATCGGAGTACCCTGCGCCAGCAGGGTCGAGGCCAGCATGGAGCGTTGCACATTGGCGCGGGTGGCCTGGATGGCGGCATCGTCGGTCTCGCCTTCGGCCCCCCAGTTGTAGCTGGCATTGTCGTTGTGGCCGTCGTTGTTGTTCTCGCCATTGGCCTCGTTGTGCTTGCCGTTGTAGCTGACCAGGTCACGCAGGGTGAAGCCGTCGTGCGAGGCGATGAAGTTGATGCTGGCCCAGGGCTTGCGGCGATGGTGTTCGAACAGCTCGGCCGAACCCAGCATGCGTTGGGCGAAACCACCGCGCATGGCCTCGTCGCCCTTCCAGAACTTGCGCATGTCGTCGCGGAACTTGTCGTTCCATTCGCCGAAACGGGCCGGATGGTTGCCCAGCTGGTAGCCGCCGGGGCCGATGTCCCAGGGTTCGGAAATGAGCTTCAGGCGCGACAGCACAGGGTCCTGCAGCAGCGCATCGAAGAAGCCCGAACCCGGATCGAAGCCATGCGGCTCGCGCCCCAGGGTGGAGCCGAGGTCGAAGCGGAAGCCATCGATATGGAAGGACTGCGCCCAGTAGCGCAGCGAATCCAGCACCATTTGCAACACGCGAGGGTGTGACAGGTTCAGCGTGTTGCCACAGCCGGTGTCGTTGATGTGATAGCGCTCCTGGCCCGGCATGAGACGGAAGTAGCTGGCGTTGTCCAGGCCACGGAAGGACAGCGTGGGGCCCAGTTCGCTGCCACAGCTGGTGTGGTTGTAGACGACGTCGAGGATGACCTCGATGCCGGCGCTGTGCAGGCGTCGCACGGCCATGCGCAGCTCGTTGGGGTCGCCCATGGACATGTAGGATGGCTCCGGCGCGAAATACGAGAGCGTGCTGTAGCCCCAGTAGTTGCTCAGGCCACGCTCGACCAGGAAGCTGTCCTGCAGGAAGGCATGCACCGGCATGAGCTCCAGCGTGGTCACGCCCAGCCGCAGCAGGTGGTCGATGAAGGCCGGATCGGACAGCGCGGCGAAGGTGCCGCGTTCGTGCGGCAGCAGGTCTTCGCGCATCTTGGAGATGCCCTTGACGTGGGCCTCGTAGATCACGGTCTTGTTCCACGGCACCTGCGGCAGGCGGTCATGCTCCCAGACGAAGGCGTCTTCGGTGACCATGGCCTTGGGCATGGCCGCCGCGCTGTCGCGACGGTCGAAGGACAGGTCGGCGCGGGCCGAATGCAGGCGGTAGCCGTAGAGCGCATCAGTCCAGCGCACCTGGCCTACCAGGCGCTTGGCATAGGGGTCCAGCAGCAGCTTGTTGGGGTTGAAGCGATGGCCCTTGTTGGGTTCGTAGGGGCCATGGGCGCGGAAGCCGTAGACCAGCCCCGGGGCGGCACCTGGCAGGTAGCCGTGCCACACCTCGTCGGTGCATTCGGGGAGCTGGATGCGCTTGAGTTCGCGCTTGCCGGAGGGGTCGAACAGGCAGAGATCCATGCGGGTGGCGTTGGCCGAGAACACCGCAAAATTGACCCCCAGGCCATCAGAGCTGGCGCCCAGGGGGTAAGGCAGGCCTGGCATCAGGCGATCAGGAAAGGCGACACTCATTTCAGGACTCTCTACGCAGGATCAGGGTGGACAGCGGCGGCAGGTTCAGTTCGATGGAGTTGGGGTGGCCATGCCAGCCCATGTCCTGCACCTCGACCCGGCCCATGTTGCCGCTGTTGCTGCCGCCATAGACGGCGGCATCGGTATTGAGCACTTCGCGCCAGATACCGGGCTGGCCCGGTGCGATGGGTGGCACGCCAATGCGGTAGTGGGTGCGCGGCACCGGGGTCAGGTTGACCACGATGAGTACCGGTGGCCCCTCGTCGGCGTAGCGGAAGTAGGCCAGCACGCTGTTGACACTGTCGTCACCGACCGCCCAGGAGAATCCGTCGGCGCGGCAATCGCGCTGATGCAGTGCCGGTTCGCTGCGGTAGAGATGGTTCAGGTCGCTGACCAGCTGGCGCAGCTGGCGATGGCCGGCCGGGTGGCCGCCATGCTCGTCCAGCAGGTGCCAGTACGGCGACTTGTCATGGTCGAATTCATCGGGCTGGCCAAACTCGCTGCCCATGAAGAGCAGCTTCTTGCCCGGATGCGTCCACATGAAGCCGTAATAGGCGCGCACGTTGGCAAAGCGGCGCCATTCATCGCCCGGCATCTTGTTGAGCAAGGCGCGCTTGCCGTGCACCACTTCGTCATGCGAGATCGGCAGGATGAAGTTTTCCGAGAAGCCGTAGAGCAGACCGAAGGTCATGTCATGGTGGTGATAGCGGCGGAACAGCGGGTCATGCTGCATGTAGCGCAGGGTGTCGTTCATCCAGCCCATGTTCCACTTGTAGTGGAAGCCCAGGCCATGATGGTCGGCCTCGTCCCTGACTTCGGCGGTCACGCCCGGCCAGGAGGTGGATTCCTCGGCAATCATCAGCGCGCCCGGGCAGCGCTGGGTCACGACGGTGTTGAGCTCGCGCAGGAAGGCCACGGCTTCCAGGTTTTCGCGGCCGCCATGGATGTTGGGTACCCACTCGCCGGACTTGCGGCTGTAGTCGCGGTAGAGCATGGAGGCCACCGCGTCCACGCGCAGGCCGTCGACGTGGAAGTGTTCCAGCCACTCCAGGGCGCTGGCGATCAGGAAGCCGCGCACCTCATTGCGGCCGAGGTTGAAGATCAGGGTATTCCAGTCCTGATGGAAACCTTCGCGGGGGTCGGCGTGTTCGTACAGCGCGGTGCCGTCGAACTGCGCCAGCCCGTGCTGGTCGCTGGGGAAATGCGCCGGCACCCAGTCCAGCAGCACGCCGATGCCGGCCTGGTGACAACGGTCGACGAAGGCGGCGAAGCGCTCCGGTTTGCCGAAGCGGGCACTGGGCGCGAACATGCTGATCGGCTGGTAGCCCCAGGAGCCGCCGAAGGGGTGCTCCATCACGGGCATCAGTTCGATATGGGTGAAACCCATGCCGACCACATAGGGGATCAGCTCATCGGCCAGTTCATCCCAGGTGAGGTTGCGATGCGCCTGTTCCGGCACGCGGCGCCAGGAGGCGGGATGCACCTCGTAGATGGACATGGGCGCCGAGCGCGACTGGCGCTGGGCGCGTTCGGCCATCCACTGCTGGTCCTGCCAGACATAGGGACGGGCATCGGCCACCACCGAGGCGGTGGCCGGCGGGGGCTCGGTGGCGCGCGCCACCGGGTCGGCCTTGAGCGGCAGCAGTACGCCGTCACGGCCGAGGATTTCGTATTTGTAGACATCGCCAGGGCCGATGCGCGGGATGAACAGTTCCCATACGCCCGGCTCATGACGCAGGCGCATCACGTGGCGGCGTCCGTCCCACTGATTGAAGTCACCCACCACCGAGACGCGCTCGGCATTGGGCGCCCACACGGCAAAGCGGGTGCCGGGCACGCCGTCGATTTCCATCGGACGCGCGCCCAGGCAGTCGGCCAGCTGGCGATGGCGACCTTCCTGCAGCAAGTGCAAATCCAGTTCGCCCAGCAACAGGCCGAAGGCGTACGGATCTTCGGTGCTCTGCACACTGCGGTTGCCGTCGGGAATATGCCAGTCCACTTCCAACACATAGGGGACCTGGTGGCGACGCTGCTCCAGGCCGGTGACGACGCCGCTGAAGAAGCCGCTGGGAGCACCGTTGAGCGGATATTGCTGTAGCTCGCCCAACAGCGCGCCGCTATGACGGCAGCGTACACGGACCGCTTCGGCGCCAGGGTGGAAGCAGCGGATGGCGCTCACGCCGCTGGCCTCGCGCGCATAGCGGGGGCCGAGCAGGCAGAAAGGCTGGTTCAGGCGCCCTGCCAGCAGGGCTTCCAGCAGGCCCTGCTCTTCAAAGGACAGGGACAGCGCGGTTTTTTCAGGGGGAGGAAGGGACTGCTCCGGGCTTGCGCCGGGGGCATGGTGGGGGGGCGCCGAGCTGGCGTCGGTAGACGAATCCGCAGAGTCCAGGGATTCCCTATACGCCATGACAGACATGCCGGACATGCACACTCCTGTTGTTGTTATCTGGGTTGATCGAGACATCGATAATCAAGAACCAGCACGCAGCGGAGCGGCGCGCCGGCAAACACCTCCCCTGGCGCGTCCACACGGGACGTGCTCGGGCAGGCAAGGAAACAGCCGAAAAAGGTCGCCAGGGGGCGCGGTCAAGCCGCCGCCACTGCGGCCGGCGCCCCCACCACCCCGGCCAGGGCGGCTGCAATCGCTGCGGCCGGACTGACCATGCTGGCCATGCGCTCGTGCGCAGTGGCCATCTGGGCGGCGGGACGCTCGACCGGCAGCGGACGTGGCGCGAACAGGGGCCGCACGGCCATGTCGGCCACGTGCGCATAGGCCTCGATATAGGCACGGGTAGGCCCGGCCCAGTCGCACTCGATCTCCATCGCGTTGCGCTGGATGGTCTGCCAGCGCTCACTGTCGGCATACAAGGCAAAGGCGCGTGCCACGGCATGCTGCATGTCGGCTGCGGTGTCGCCGTCGAACAGCACACCGGTGGCACGCTGGGAATCGAGGTCGGCATCGCACACCGTATCGACCAGCCCGCCCACCCGCGAACCGATGGGGATGGCGCCGTAGCGCATGGCGTACAGGGGCGTGAGGCCGAAGGGTTCGAAGCGGGTCGGGTGCAAGAGCATGTCGCTGCCGGCATGCAGCGCATGGGCGCGACGCTCGTCATATCCGATGTGCACGGCAATGCGGCCGGGATATTGACGGGTGAGTGCCAGGAAAGCGTTTTCGTACTCATGGTCACCACAGCCCAGCACCACCACCTGCAGGCGCGGATGACGCTCCAGGATGCCCGGCAGTGCCTCGATGACCACATCGGCCATCTTCTGGTGCGAGATGCGGCTGCCCAGGCCCATCACCGGTGCAAAGGGATCGACCGGCAGGCCGAACAGCTTTTGCAGATCACGCTTGCAGGCAGACTTGCCCTTCATGTTGCCGACGCTGAAATTTCGGGCGATCAAAGGATCGTTAGCGGGGTTCCATAGCTCGGCGTCAATGGCATTAGGGATGGCACGCAGGTCCAGCTTGCGGAAGGACAGGATGCCGTCCATGCCGCAGCCGAAGCGCGGGGTCATGATCTCTTCGGCGTAGTTGCGGCTGACGGTGGAGACGCAATCGGAGAAGCGGATGCCGGCCTTGAGGAAGGACAGCTTGCCCCAGTATTCCACGCCATCGCCGGTCAGCAGATGCTGCGGAATGCCGATCTGTTCAGCCGAGGACAGCGCAAAGTTGCCCTGGAAGGCCAGGTTGTGGATGGTCAGCATGGTGCCGATGTGATCGAGCCCGCGCAGCTTGAGCAGGCAGGGAATCAGCCCGGCATGCCAGTCATTGGCATGCACCACGTGCGGGGCTGGCAGGCTGGTCTCGCCGGCGCAGATGGCCACGGCCGCATGCGAGAGGTCCGCGAAGCACAGCGCGTTGTCGCTGAACTCCACACCATCGGCATCGAGATAGGGGTTGGCGCCGCGCTGGCGGAAACGCGCCGTATCCAGCAGCAGGGCCGGCACGTCGGTGCCGGGGATGGTGCCATGCAGAAGCCGGCCGGCACCGCCGGGCAGTCCATGCTTGAGACCGATCTGTACCGTATCGCCGAGATTGCGCACCGCCTCCGGATAGGCGGGCATGAGGATGCTGGCGTCGATGCCGACTTTGCGCAGCGCTACCGCCAAAGCGGTGATGACGTCGGCCAGGCCACCGGTCTTGACGAGCGGTACGGCCTCCGAGCTGACTAACAGAACTCGAGCTTGCAAGATGGACCCCTAATGTGTGAAAGCACCTGAGATGGAAAGCACCCTTGGCTCGTCGCATCGCATTGCGTGATCTCCTCGGCCGGGCTTGATCCGGAGGCCGGGGCGAACTCGCGTCCTTGTTGTTATGTTGGACTGGACAGTCTTTTGAGCGCCGATGATTGACGTTATACGGGTCAGGACGTGCGCTCACTATCGGACAGCGGCCAGAGATGGCGTAGGATGAATCCTACTGTTGCAGCGCGGCGAAAACCCGCACCGCCTGTCCACGGTAGATGACTGGGCTGACCAGGCTCAGCCGTGGAAGACACGCTGGAGGACAAACGGAGACAAACGCGGAAAACCGCGGCGAAAACGGGGTGACGACGCCAGAAGTCGCCCCGCAGGTTGGGCTGCGAGGCGTGAGGTGAAGTGCTGACACTGTAATGGACCCTGCGGCAGCGGGCAAATTGAGCCTCGCTATGTGGCACTGCAACTCATTGCCTGCCTGTATCCCTCATCCGTGGGCCAGCGCGACCGCAGTGCGGCAAGCCGGCGGGAATCGTCACCCATGACGACAGCCAGTCTCAGGCTTCCACCCGGAAGCCGATCTTCAGGCCCACCTGGAAATGGCCGATGCTGCCATTCTCGACGTGGCCCCGGCACTGGGTGACTTCGAACCAGTCGACATTCTTGACCGTCTTGACGACGTCGGCCAGCGCATTGCGGATGGCTTCGTCGCTACTGTTTGGCGAACTGCCCACCACTTCGATGATCTTGTAGGTATTGGAATTGTCGTGCTTGCGTTCGGTCATTGCGACTCCTTGCGGTTGACGTGAGAGGCGCCGCCATCGAGAGATGACGGCCTGTTTAAAGACTAGCGCCTCGCGTCCACCATCGGCATCGGCCAATACCCGCAGCTGGCGTAGGACAGGATGCCTCGCGGACAAGACGTCACCTCTGCATTGCCTTGCAGCAAACCAGCCAGCCTCATGAAGCTCTGCTGGCCCTCTGCCCGGCTGCAATCGTTGCCCAGCCTCAACCCTGCCGGCCTTCCTACAGAAATTTAGGTTGCACGATACCTGTTGCAGCGCACATAAAACGGCTAATATGTGCTCATCTGGCTTGCCAAATCATTCATATAGTTTCGACGTCAACCACTCCGACAGGGGCCGGACGACCGTCGACCGGAATGAGCAGCCCTGCCCTGCGGACCTCTCGGCCGCGGGCCTGCACAAGATTTTCATCCCTTGGAGATCATCATGTCGCAACTCAACCCTGGCGTACCCAGCAGCCCGCAGCAAGGGGCTCCCGTCAAGGCCATCAGTGCACCGCCGGAAGACCTGCAACACGTCAACGACGATGCCGCTGCCGCCCGCCACCTGACCGCCATCCGCATCCGCGGCCAACTGGCGGAACTGGACGGAGAACGGCAACAGGCCTGAATCCGCCCCGCGTAGAGGTCCGGCCCTCGCGGCCGGCCCGCTCTGCCACGGCCGCTCATTTCCCGCAGTCGGCAAGCGGAAATGAGCGGCCGTTTCCTATGGGACCGGCGGCCAGCGCAGGAGCTGCATCCGATGGCCCTGCCCGGCCCCTCTCCGTCCCGGCTCCCTTATCGCAGCCCCAGCCGACGCGCCAGCCGGTTCAGGTTGGCCCGGTCCAGCCCCAGCTCGCGCGCGGCTGCGGCCAGGTTACCCTGGTGGCGCTGCAGGCTGTCGCCGACCAACTCACGCTCGTAACGTTCGACCGCCTCGCGCAATGCCGTTGGCCTGGCTTCCTGGCCCTGCCCTGTGCCGGTCGGCGCTGCGGCGGCAATCTCCCCTGATGCCGACCGTGCCGCTGGCGTATGGAGCTCCAGTGCAGTGGCATCCAGGGTCAGGATGGCGGGTCGCTCCGCATGGGTTGCCAGGGCACGCAAGGCGCTGCGCCCGACCAGGTGCTCCAGTTCGCGGATATTGCCCGGCCAGGGATACTCCAGCAGGGCGCGTTGTGCATCGGGAGACAGGCGCAGGCTGGTCAGGCCGAGCCGGGCGCGGTTCTGCTCCAGGAAATAGCCGGCCAGCAGCAGTACATCGCGGCCACGCTCGCGCAAGGGCGGCACACGGATCGGAAACACGGACAGGCGGTGGTAGAAGTCCGCCCGGAAGTGGCCGCGTTTGACCTCCTCGGCCAGGTCGCGGTTGGTGGCGGCGATCAGGCGCACATCGACCCGGTGTTCGCGGTCGGAACCTACACGCTGCAGCTGACCACTCTGCAGCACCCGCAGCAGCTTGGCCTGCACCGCCAGCGGCAATTCGCCGACCTCATCCAGGAACAGGGTGCCACCATCGGCCATCTCGAACTTGCCCCGGCGGTCGGCCACCGCGCCCGAGAAAGCGCCGCGCACGTGACCGAACAATTCACTTTCCACCAGGGTATCCGGCAAGGCGGCGCAGTTCAGGCTGATCATGGGCTTGTGTGCGCGCGGCGAGGCCGTGTGCAGGGCATGCGCGACCAGTTCCTTGCCGGTCCCGGTTTCGCCGCTGACCAGCACTGTCATGTCGCTGGGGGCCGCCATGCGGATCTCTTCCATCAGCTGGCGCTGGGCCGGGCTCTGGCCGATCAGCTCGCGCCGGCCCCGGCTTTCTTCCAGCCCCAGGCGGTAGGCCTCGGCGCGCTGGCGCGCCTGCTCACCGGCCTGCGACAGGTGGTTGATGCGCTCGGCCACGTTGACGGTGGCTGCCGCCAGCGCGGCGAAGGCCTGCAGCGATGCCATGTCGACCCCGTCGAAGCGGCCCGGCCCAAGCGCGTCCAAGGTCACCAGCCCCCAGGGCCGGCCGTTGACGGTCAGGGTGCAACCCATGCAGTCGTGCACTTCCAGTTCTCCTGAGCGGACGTCGTTGAGCCCGTCCACCAGGCCGTCATAGGGATCGGGCAAGGCCGAATCGGAAGGAAATCGCGTCGGCGCGGCATGGGCCAGCAGCACGCCGAAACGCGGGTGGTCGGCGATACGGAAGCGCCGTCCCAGGGTATCGCCGGAGAGGCCGTCGATGGCCAGCGGTACCAGCACGTCCCCTTCCAGTCGCAACAGCGCGGCCGCGTCGCAGGGAAAGAGCGCGCGCAGGGTGTGCAGCAGGCGCCGGTAACGCTCGCGGTCGTCGATTTCGCTGGAGAGGTCCGCCACCAGCGGCAGCAAGGCATCGAGCAATGCTTTAGAAGTCATATTGACTACCAACAAAGTGAATAGAAGTCATTATAACACAGGTCAAAACAACTGGATTGTTCCGTAAGTTGCTGATTTTATTGGAATGTGCCGGTGGCACGTCTTTTGTAATACAGAGGGCAGACCGGTATTCCGGCTAATCCCTCCACTCCTGAAAGGCCCAGCATGTTGACCGAAGCCCAGCTTGCCATCGTCAAGTCCACCGTTCCCCTGCTCGAATCCGGCGGCGAAGCCCTGACCACCCACTTCTACCAGATGCTCATGCGCGATTACCCGCAGGTGCGTCCGCTGTTCAACCGTACCCACCAGGCCAGCGGCGACCAGCCACGCGCGCTGGCCAACGGCGTGCTGATGTACGCCCGCCACATCGACCGGCTGGAAGAACTGGGGCCGCTGGCGGCCCAGATCATCAACAAGCACGTGGCCGTGCAAGTGATGCCGGAGCACTACCCCATGGTCGGCGATTGCCTGCTGCGCGCCATCCGTGAAGTGCTGGGCGCCGAGATCGCCACCGACGCCGTGATCGACGCCTGGGGCGCCGCCTACGGCCAGCTGGCCGAGATTCTCATCGGTGCCGAGCGCCAGCAGTACGATAGCAAGGCCGAGGCGCCCGGCGGCTGGCGCGGTGGCCGGCCTTTCGTGGTGACGCGCAAGGTGGCCGAGAGCGAAGAAATCACATCCTTCTACTTCATGCCCCAGGATGGCGGCGCGCTGCTGGACTTCGCGCCGGGCCAGTACATCGGCCTGCGCATGACCGTCGATGGCGAGGAACAGCGGCGCCAGTATTCGCTGTCGGCGCCGCTGCACGCCAACGGCCAGCCAGCGCAGTACCGCATCAGCGTCAAGCGCGAAGCCAGCGGCAAGGTGTCGCGCCAACTGCACGACCAGATCCATGTCGGCTCGGTGGTCGAACTGTTCCCTCCCGCTGGTGAATTCACCCTGGCCGATGGCCTCAGGCCGCTGGTGCTCATCAGTGGCGGTGTGGGCATCACTCCGATGATGACGATGCTGCTGGCTGCCCTGCCCAGTGGCCGTCCGGTGTACTTCATCCATGCTGCCCGTCACGCCGGGGTGCATGCCTTCCGGCGCCAGGTCGAAGAGCTGGCTGCCCGTCATCCGCAACTGCAGGTGCGCTTCTGCTATGAGCACAGCCGCCCGGGCGATACTGCACCGCATGCGCAGGGTTTCATCGATACCGCCCTGCTGCAGCAATGGCTGCCGCCGGTACGCGATGTCGACGCCTATTTCGTCGGCCCCAAGCCCTTCATGAAAGCAATCAAGCACGCCCTGGTCGAGCTGGGCGTGCCGACCGCGCAGGCCCGCCACGAGTTCTTCGGACCGGCCGCCGCGCTGGAATGAAGCCGCCCCAATCGACTCCCGCGCCTGCTCCGGCAGGCCCCTTTACAAGGAACCCCTATGAATCTGGACAAGTACCGGCGTGAACACGCCGACATCATCGGTCACGTGCAACAGCTCAAGACCCTGTGCGCCCAGGGCATCGCGGAACAGGCCGGCGCCATCGCCCGCGAAGTGATCGCCATGAGTTCGGTGATCAAACTGCACCTGTCGGTGGAAGACCGCTACCTCTACCCGGCCATGCAGCAGGCTTCGCCTGCCCTGGCGGCCAAGGCCAGGCAGTATCAGGACGAGATGCAGGAAATCTCTGCGCAATATGCGCAGTTCTCGCGCCAGTGGAATGACGCGCAGCGGGTGGCCGAACAGCCCGAACTGTTCCGCGCCGACGCCAATCGGGTGCTCAAGTTGCTGTTCGATCGCATCGGGCGCGAGAACCGCGATTTCTATCCCATGGTGGAAGCGGCCTAGGCCGCCTGCCGGCAGGCTGGCTCGGGACGGCCACCGTCTCGCTGCTTCGCAGCAAATCAGCCTCCCGATCAGGCTGCCGGCGCGCATTGAAGGCTGCATTGAGGGCGCATTGAGGGCCACACAGGCCTGCCCCTCGGGGCAGGATTGATCTTCGACAATTTTTCGCAACGCAGCAAATGCTAAGCTGCGCCTTCCCTCCTCCACCGAAAGATTGTCATGTCCGAAAAACTCAGCGCCGAGCGCCACACCCCCGAGGAACTGACCCAGGAGCTGGAAGCCCTGGATCTGGAAATCGTGCGCTTCGCCGTGATCTGCCAGATCCGGCTGTTCGATCCCGGCGTACTCAACCAGGTGATGGACAACAATGAACAGATCTGCGGCCAGTCACACCCAACCGCCTTCCAGAGCCTGCGCGGCCTGCTTTATCTGCACTTCGACCTGCATCGCCAGCTGGCCCAGACCTATGGTGCCGCCGATGCCGAACAGATCATCGAGCGTGTGCATGCGCATCTGCGTCCCCGCATCGGCGAGCAGTTGGGCTCCCTGCTCAATGCCCACCACACGCCGCAGTGATCAGGCCACCAGCCGCTCGCCCAGGCTGCCGCCACGGGCGAAATCGTTCAGGTTGGCTACCGTGGTCTGCATGATCTGAGCAATCGCTTCTTCGGTAAAGAAAGCCTGGTGCCCAGTCACGATCACGTTGGGGAAGGACACCAGGCGCTGGATCACGTCATCGGTGATGATGGTCGAGGACAGGTCCTGGAAAAACAGGCTGGCCTCCTGCTCGTAGACGTCGATGGCCAGCCCGCGCAGCTGGCCGCTCTTGAGGGCCGCGATGGCCGCCTCCGTATCCACCAGCGCACCGCGACTGGTATTGACCAGGATGCAGCCGGGCTTGGCAGCGGCCAGGGTCCGGGCGTTGACCAGATGACGCGTGGCCTCGGTGAGCGGGCAATGCAGCGAAATCACGTCGCTCGCGGCCAGCAGCGCATCGCGCTCCACGTACCGTCCGCCCAGCGCTTCGAAATCGGGATTGCGATGCACGTCGCTGCCCAGCAGGGTACAGCCGAAGCCGGCCATGATGCGGGCAAACAGAGCGCCGATCTTGCCGGTACCGATCACGCCCACGGTCTTGCCGTGCAGATCGAAGCCCATCAGCCCATCCAGCTCGAAATTCCCTTCGCGTGTGCGCATGCTGGCGCGGGCGATCTTGCGATTGACCGCCAGCAGCAGCCCGACTGCGAACTCGGCCACCGAATACGGCGAATAATCGGCCACCCGCGCCACCGTGATGCCAAGGCGCCGCGCGGTGGCGATATCGATATGGTTGAAGCCGGTGGAGCGCGTGGTGATGAAGCGCACACCATGGCCGGCCAGGCGTTCCAGCACCGCTGCCCCGAGATCATCGTTGACGAAGGCCGCTACCGCCTCGCAGCCTGCCGCCAGCTGCGCCGTATCGGCATCCAGGCGGTCCTGCAGGAACAGCAGTTCGTGGGCTCCGCCGGATTCGGCATTGGCGCGCGTGAGCAGGGTCTGATCGTAGCGGCGGGCGCTGTAGACGGCGGTTTTCATGAAGACCTTTCAACAGGTTGGAAATCGGAGACCATGCACGAGGTCGATGCGGCATTGCACCATAGCTATCCTCCGCCTGCCTTGACGCAGTGCAGGGGAAAGCCGGAAAGCGGCTTTTTTGCCAGGAATGGCTTCCCAAGCTTTCATCCAGCTATCGAAAAAACCGATATTTGCTTCCATCCCGGGTCGGGGTGGTCCATGGTCGGGAATTCGGGCATAGAATCGGCGGCGCAATAGCTGTCCCCACAAAAAAGATCCTGACACAACCTGCCGCATGGCGGGACGAGACAGGCGCAAGACCGGAAGCAACACGGTCCGCCCAACTGATAACGAGGCACATATCATGACGACATCCACTTCTTCGCCGTCGAAGTTTTCCACGGTGCTGCGGGTTACCAGCGGCAACTTCATGGAAATGTTCGATTTCTTCCTGTTCGGTTTCTACGCGACGCACATCTCCAAGGCCTTCTTCCCGGGCGACAACGAGTTCGCGTCCATGATGCTGACCTTCATGACCTTTGGCGCCGGCTTCCTGATGCGTCCGCTGGGTGCCATCATCCTGGGCGCCTACGTGGACCGCGTCGGTCGCCGCCAGGGCCTGATCGTGACCCTGGCCCTGATGGCGCTGGGCACCATGCTGATCGCCTTTGTCCCCTCCTACGCCACCATCGGCGCGCTGGCGCCCGTGCTGGTGCTGATCGGCCGCCTGCTGCAAGGCTTCTCGGCCGGCGTGGAACTGGGCGGTGTGTCGGTCTACCTGGCCGAAATGGCCACGCCCGGCCGCAAGGGCTTTTACGTGAGCTGGCAGTCCGGCAGCCAGCAGGTGGCCATCATCGTGGCAGCCGCCATCGGCTACGCACTCTCGACCACCCTCACCCCGGCCCAGGTCGGTGACTGGGGCTGGCGCATTCCCTTCTTCATCGGCTGCCTGATCGTGCCGGTGCTGTTCGTGATCCGCCGCTCGCTGCAGGAAACCGAAGAGTTCATGCGCCGCAAGCATCGTCCGAGCACCGGCCAGATCTTCCGCTCCATGATCGAGAACTGGAAGCTGGTCATTGCCGGAATGATGCTGGTGTCGATGACGACCGTGTCGTTCTACCTGATCACGGTCTACACCCCGACCTTCGGCAAGAACGTCCTGAAGCTGTCCACCGAGGCCAGCCTGATCGTCACCTTGTGCGTGGGCGTGTCCAACTTCATCTGGCTGCCCATCATGGGCGCCCTGTCGGACCGCATCGGCCGCCGCCCCATCCTGGTGGCCTTCACCGTACTGACCATCCTGACCGCCTACCCCGCCGTGAACTGGCTGGTGCATGACGCCACCTTCGGCAAGATGCTGATCGTGGAACTGTGGCTGTCCTTCCTCTACGCCAGCTACAACGGCGCGATGGTGGTGGCACTGACCGAAGTGATGCCGGCCGACGTGCGTACCGCAGGTTTCTCGCTGGCCTACAGCCTGGCCACCGCCGTCTTCGGCGGCTTCACCCCGGCCATCGCCACCGGCCTGATCCACGCCACCGGCGACAAGGCAGCGCCTGGCATCTGGATGAGCGCAGCTGCGGTGTGCGGTCTGATCGCCACCCTGATCCTCTACCGCAACAAGACGGCACAGCAGGTGGCTGCGGCCTGACAAGCGTTTTTGCAATAGCTATTGGAATGATGGGCCGCTGAAGCTAAGCGGCCCTTTTTTATGCGCGCAAGCAACGGCGCGCCATAGGTTCAGCGCAGGCTGGACAGGGGCAGGAACAGGGTGCGGGGAGCATCTCGCAGATCGATGAACCCGTGATGACGGTAAAAAACGGCTGCCTGCGGGTCCTTCGCCTCGACCACCATGACCGCCCCCGGAATCTCGGCTGCCACTGCCCGGCGCATGGCATTGACCAGCAAGGCGCCACCGAGGCCACGCCCCTTGAACTCCCTTTCCACGGCGAGGCGGCCCATACGGATGGCCGGGATGGCGCCATAGCGCGGCAGCTTGCGTCGTAGATCATCCGGCAGTCCGGTCAGCGGCACGCTGGCACTGGCCAGGGTGTAATAGGCGGCGATGCGCTGGCTGTCATCGAGGGCGACAAAGCAGGCGGCCACGCGACGACGGATGTCCTGCGAGACCTGCTCCCGCAGGTAGCGGTTTAGTGCAAGTACGCCGCAGTCGAAGCGGCTACGATCATGAATCCCGGTCTCCAGCGCCGTCACCAGGAACGGCGGGCGCGTCATTCTTCAGTGCGCAGAAGCTTGTCATGACGCGCCATGGCGCGCTGGAGAGCGGGCGATGGCGACGGAGGCGCCAGCAAGGCGTCCGCGAAACGCTGCTGGTCCTGAAGTGAAAGGCGGATCACATCGGCCTGCTCGATGGCCTTTTGCGCAGCCTCCTGCACGGCGCTTACGACGAAATCGGTCAGCGTACGACCTTCGATCTCGGCGGCACGCTTGAGCAATTGCTGCAATTCAGGACTGATCCGGGCTTCGAGCCTGGCGGTTGAGACGGCGGGCATGATGTTTTCCTCCGGAAGTCATTGTACGGCAAATTGCCGGATCGATGGTGGCCCGGCCAGGTGATGGTGTGTGGATACAGCGGCCGCCCTTCTCAGCACTCGCTACCCAGGGGCAAATGAAGCGGCCTGGCAGGCTGGCATCATGCCGTGCGAATCTCTTCCAGCAGGTCCGGATGGCGGTCCAGCAGCCGGAACAGTTTGACCAGTGCCAGCGGCGGCTGGGTCTTGCCGTTTTCGTAGCGGGAAAAGGCATTGACGCCGCCCCCGAAGAGTTCAGCGGCCTGGCGCTGGTCGAGGTCGAGCTTGCGACGGACGCGGGCGATGTAGTCCGGATCGACGTAGGCCGCATTGATGCGGCGCTGGAACTGCCCAATCAGGGCGCTGTAGCGATCACCCTGCTCGCGATTGAGCAGTACCTCGCCACAGGCCGGGCAAAAATTCCCCGTCACTGCTTCGATGACCGTGCTTTCACCCTTGTAGATATAGGTCAGGTTGCGGGTGTCGCGCACCAGTTCAGCGCCACCACAGGAGGGACATTTCATTTCATAGCTCCTTGAAGGAAACGACAAGCACCTCATCGACCACCGTCAACTTGACGTAGGCCCATACGCCCGCAGCGAGCCGGGCGTGATAGACATCACGCCAGATACGATGGTCCATATGCGTTGTCATGCTTTTATGGAAGTCGTCAGGCGTCAGCTGCAGGACCACGCTGCAGATGCCATCAAGGTTCCCGATCCCGATGGCACGGGCGCCCTGGAAGGCAGCGGCCGTGGCCTGGACCTGCCCGGCCTGGACCAGGGCATGGACCACGGCAAGCTTGCAGTGTGCAGTGCGCTTTTCCATGCGGATTCTAACCCAATAGGTGATTAAACCAAAAAGGTTAATTGATCATCACTGCCCGCCAAACCGCTGCCCCTTGAATCGAAGGAAATACAAAAATTTCTTCAAGTCTTATATAAGAGTTGAAGCATTTCCGCCCGCTTAGGAGTAAACTACCGCTGTTTTTTGCCGCGGCCCTCTGGCAGCAGTACGCCGGGAACGCCGCCCCGGGAGACGAATTTCCGCGCAGCAAGCCGACAAGGAGATGGCGCCAGTCCAGGCCGACAGAGCCAGGACGGACCATCCGGCGCTGCGGGGATCGCACCAAAGCACATCAACACACCAACGCAAGGACATCATCGTGACTACTGGCAACCCGACCATCATCTATACGCTGACCGACGAGGCACCCTATCTGGCGACCCACTCGCTCTTGCCCATCGTCAAGAAGTTCACCGCTCCGGCTGGCATCGACGTCGTCGAAAGCGATATTTCGGTGGCTGCGCGTATCCTGGCTGAATTCCCGGAGTACCTCACCGATGAGCAGAAAGTCCCCGACAATCTGGCTGCACTGGGCGCCCTGACCCAGAAGCCGGAAGCCAACATCATCAAGCTGCCCAACATCAGCGCCTCCATCCTGCAGCTACAAGCGGCCATCCGCGAACTGCAGTCGCGTGGCTACAAGCTGCCCGACTATCCGGAAAACCCCAGCACCGAAGAAGAGAAGGCCCTGCAAAAGCGCTACGCCAAGGTCACCGGCAGCGCCGTGAACCCGGTCCTGCGCGAAGGCAACTCCGACCGCCGCGCACCCAACGCCGTCAAGAACTACGCCCGCAAGCACCCGCACTCGATGGCCAAGTGGTCCATGGCCTCGCGCACCCACGTGGCGCACATGCACGGCGGCGACTTCTACGCCGGTGAAAAGAGCCTGACCCTGGACAAGGCCGTCGACGTCAAGATGGACCTGGTCACCAAGTCCGGTGAAACCATCGTCCTGAAGTCCAAGGTCTCGCTGCAGGCCGGTGAAATCATCGACAGCATGTTCATGAGCAAGAAGGCCCTGTGTGCCTACTACGAAGAACAGATGCAGGATGCCTTCGATACCGACCTGCTGCTGTCGGTGCACGTCAAGGCCACCATGATGAAGGTCTCGCACCCCATCGTCTTCGGCCACGCCGTGCGTACCTACTACAAGGACACCTTCACCAAGCATGCCAAGCTGTTCGCCGAGATCGGCGTGAACCCGAACAACGGCATGTCGGGCGTCTACGAAAAGATCAACACCCTGCCCGAAGCCAAGAAGGCTGAAGTGCTGGCCGACCTGAAGGCCGACGAAGCCAAGCGTCCGCGCCTGGCCATGGTGGACTCCGCCAAGGGCATCACCAACCTGCACGCCCCCAACGACGTGATCGTCGATGCCTCCATGCCGGCCATGATCCGCGCGGGTGGCAAGATGTGGAACGCCGCCGGCAAGACCGAAGACACCAAGGCCCTGCTGCCGGAATCGACCTTCGCCCGCATCTATCAGGAAATCATCAACTTCTGCAAGACCAACGGCGCCTTCGACCCGACCACCATGGGTACCGTGCCCAACGTCGGCCTGATGGCCCAGAAGGCCGAGGAATACGGTTCGCACGACAAGACCTTCGAGATCGCACAAGCCGGCGTGGCCCGCATCGTCACCCTGGACGGCCAGGTGCTGCTGGAGCAGAACGTGGAAGAAGGCGACATCTGGCGCATGTGCCAGGTCAAGGACGCCGCCGTGCGTGACTGGGTCAAGCTGGCCGTCACCCGCGCCCGCCTGTCCGGCATGCCGGCCGTGTTCTGGCTGGACCCGTACCGTCCGCACGAAGCCGAACTGATCAAGAAGGTCAACACCTACCTGAAGGAACACGACCTGACCGGCGCGGACATCCAGATCATGTCGCAAGTGCGCGCCATGCGTTACACCCTGGAGCGCGTCATCCGCGGCCTGGACACCATCTCGGTGACCGGCAACATCCTGCGCGACTACCTGACCGACCTGTTCCCTATCATGGAACTGGGTACCTCGGCCAAGATGCTGTCGATCGTCCCGCTGATGGCCGGCGGCGGCATGTTCGAAACCGGCGCTGGCGGCTCGGCGCCCAAGCACGTGCAACAGCTGGTCGGTGAAAACCACCTGCGCTGGGATTCGCTGGGTGAATTCCTGGCCCTGGCCGTGTCCATCGAAGATGTGGGCATCAAGAACAACAACGCCCGTGCCAAGATCCTGGCCAAGACCCTGGACGCCGCCACCGGCAAGCTGCTGGACAACAACAAGTCGCCCTCGCCCAAGACCGGCGAACTGGACAACCGTGGCAGCCATTTCTACCTGGCCATGTACTGGGCCCAGGAACTGGCCGCGCAGAAGGACGACGCCGATCTGGCCAAGCAGTTCGCACCGCTGGCCAAGGCACTGACCGACAACGAGCAGAAGATCGTGGAAGAGCTCAATGCGGTGCAGGGCAAGGAAGTGGACATCGGCGGCTACTACCTGCCGGACCGCGAAAAGACCTTCGCCGTGATGCGTCCGAGCGCCACGCTGAACAAGGCGCTGGAAGCCATCTGAGCAGCCGTGCTGCCGTAGCGGCCTGAGCCACACCGGGCCGCCACAGCAACAGCAAAGGGCCGCGAACGCAAGTTCGCGGCCCTTTGTGTTATTGGCCTGGGTCGATACGCCCCACTCATGGCGACCGTTCCATGGCGACCGTTCCCTAACTACCGTTCGGACTGAGTAGCCGCACATGTGCGGCGTATCGAAGATTCACCGTCAGTGCATCTTCGATACGCGGCAAGCCGCTACTCAGTCCGAACGGTTCTCAGGGCATCCTAGCATGATCATGTGTCGGCCCGATTCAGGCGCCATCGAGCAGGAAATTACGCCGCACATCCAGCGCCGGCCCTTCGCCAGCCGTCTCATCCTTCAAGGCCACGCCCGACAGGCTGCGCTGGTGCGCCTGGGCCATCAGGTAGTGCAGCTTGTAGGCCGCTTCCGCATAGGGCAAGCCTTCTGGGCGTACGTTGGAAATGCAGTTGCGGCTGGCATCGGTCAATCCGCGTGCCGGCATCCAGGTCAAGTACAGGCCCATGCTGTCGGGCGAACTGAGTCCCGGCCGCTCGCCGATCAGGATCACCACCAGCTTCACGCCCAGCAATTCGCCGATCTCGTCAGCCACCGCCACCCGACCCTGCTGCACGATCACCGGCGGTGCCATGGTCCAGCCTTCCGGTGCGATGCGTCGCATCACCTCGCCCAGGAAAGGCGCGGCATTACGCACGATGGCGCGGGCCGAGAGGCCATCGGCGATGACGAAACCGACGTCGTAGCTGCGTGGCGCCTGGCTGCCGAAACGCGCCAGCAACTGTTGGCGCGATGCCTCCGAGAGCTTGCGTCCGAAGTCAGGGCGCTGCAGATAGACCAGACGGTCCGTTGCTGCGCTCTGGACCTGCAGTACCTCTTCGGCAGCGCAGATGCCCTGCTGCTGCAACTGTGTCGTCAAGGCTGCCACGTCCAGCGGCAGATGCACGGCATCCCGCGCCTGCGCATGCGCCAGCTGGAAGGCCAGTTGCGGCGCGGTCGGCAGACTGACGCCGCTGCGCCCCAGGGCGATGCGCGCGGCGGTAAAACGGCGTAGCGCTTCCCACGGATTGGCCGTGACCGATTCCGCACCGGGGCCGACGTTTTCTGCACCTGAAGGGGAAATGGGCTGGTCGTCCATGGTCATTGCAGCCGCAGCAAGGTATCGCGAAAGCCCGGTGCCATGTCGGCATGCAGGCGGAAGGCGACGTCGTCGCTGCCCTGGTTGAAGATCTGCATCCGGTGCAGCCAGGCCTCGAACTCGGGCGCGGGGCGCGAACCCAGTACCCGGCGCGCATACAGGGCATCGTGGAAGGACGTGGTCTGGTAGTTCAGCATGATGTCGTCCGAGCCGGGGATGCCCATGACGAAGGTACAGCCGGCCACGCCCAGCAGGGTCAGCAGCACGTCCATGTCGTTCTGGTCGGCCTCGGCGTGGTTGGTGTAGCAGACGTCGCAGCCCATGGGCAGGCCCAGCAGCTTGGCGCAGAAGTGGTCTTCCAGGCCGGCGCGGATGATCTGCTTGCCGTCGTAGAGATATTCGGGACCGATGAAGCCGACCACGGTGTTCACCAGCAGCGGCTTGAACGCCCGCGCCACCGCGTAGGCCCGGGCCTCGCAGGTCTGCTGGTCGATGCCGTGATGGGCATTGGCGGAGAGCGCACTGCCCTGCCCGGTCTCGAAATACATGACGTTGTCGCCGACGGTACCGCGCTTGAGCGACAGGGCGGCTTCACGCGCCTCGCCCAGCAGGGAGAGATCGATGCCGAAGCTGCGGTTGGCGGCCTCGGTGCCGGCAATCGACTGGAATACCAGGTCCACCGGCGCACCGCGCTCGATGGCGGCAATCGTGTTGGTGACGTGGGTCAGCACGCAGGATTGGGTGGGGATGTCATAGCGCGCAATGACGTCGGCCATCATGCCGACCAGCTTGACCACCTGCGGCACGTTGTCGGTGGCGGGGTTGATGCCGATGACGGCGTCGCCGTTACCGTACATCAGGCCATCGAGCATGCTGGCGGCGATGCCGCTGGCGTCGTCAGTCGGATGATTGGGCTGCAGGCGGGTCGAGAGCCGGCCCGGCAGGCCGATGGTATTGCGAAAGGCCGTCACCACGCGGCACTTCTTGGCGACCAGGATCAGGTCCTGGTTGCGCATGATCTTGCTGACGGCCGCAGCCATCTCCGGGGTGATGGCGGGCGCCACCGCTGCCAGCACGGTGCTGTCGGTGTCGTCGGCCAGCAGCCAGTTGCGCAGGTCGCCCACGGTGAGATGGGCGATGGGCACGAAGGCGGCGCGGTCGTGGCTGTCGAGGATGAGACGGGTGATCTCGTCCTCTTCATAGGGGATGAGCGGCTCTTCCAGGAAGAGCTTCAGCGGCAGATCGGCCAGCGCCATCTGCGCAATCGCCCGCTCTTCGGCGCTGCCCGCCGCCACCCCGGCCAGCAGGTCGCCCGAGCGCGCCGGGCTGGCCTTGGCCATCAGGTCCTTGAGATCGCGAAACACGTAGCTGGCGCTACCTGCGCTGTGCCGGAAACGGTGTTCGGCCATGATGCTGCTCCTCCTTGTTCGCCGGAGCCGGTGCTGCCGTGGATGGCGGCACCGGCCCGGTCTGGCACCCTGCCGCTCAGCTGGTGAGCAGTTGCGGTGCGGTCTTGCCGTATTTGATGCTGGTCTCGGCCGGCACCCAGTTGCCGGTCGATTCCTGCCGACCCTGCAGCAGGAAGCGCGGCTTGTCGGTGCTGATCTGGTCGGCCGCCAGCTTAGACAGCTCGCCGATCTTGCCGTTCTTCATGCGGTTGACGATGAGCCCGAAACGGGTCTCCGGGAAGTCCCGCAGCATATCGTAATCACCATCGCTGTCGCCTGCCACGAACAGCGGGCCATAGCCCTTCTGCGCCACCAGCACCTGCTTGATGGCGACCGTCTTGCCTGGTCCCCAGGTCAGCGGCCAGTCCTTGAGGTAGGCATTGCGGAAGGCCTGGCCGTTGCGCTCCAGACGCAGACCGATGACGTTGTCACGCGTGACGTGGTAGCCGTACTTGGGATGGGTCGCGAACACCGCCACCACATCCTCCAGCGAGGCGGTGCAGACGTAGACGTCGATGCCGTTGCGGCGCAGGCTGTCCATCAGGGTGGCGATCTCGGTGCACAGGCGGATGCCGTGGAAGTGCGACACGCTCACCACGCCCGCCTTGCCCGGGCGGTCGGCCGGGCTGGTGTACTTGACCTTGGTCAGCGCGGCGCCCAGTGCGGCATCGTTGGAGGCCTCGGCCAGGGCGCTCACCTCGGCCACGCTCATGTTGGCGAAGAAATAGATCACCCATGGATAGCCGATGTTCACGCCATGGGTGTCGTTGACCGCTTCATAGAGGTAATACAGCTTGGCGCGGAAGTCCTGGAACTCGGTGGTGGCCGTCACTTCCTCCAGCGACTTGCTGCCGGCCATGCCCTTGTAGTTGGCGTGCAGGAAGGCATAGTCGGCGTCCAGGTCGGCGCAGATGGAGTCGAGGTCGACGATCTGGCCGGCGGCATTCTTGAAATCCTTGCTGAAGGGACCCGGTGGCACGTTCTGGCGCGTGATGGCGGCGAACTCGGCCGGGCTCAGCTTAAAGGACAGCGTATTGATCTGGTACATCAGCAGCGCTTCCTCGCAGTCATTCATGATGCTGGTGTTGTCCCAGTCGAAGACCGCGTAGGGGCGCTTGCTGGACTGATAGCCCGGCGCCAGCTTGCCGTGTTCGGCGATCATCTGCGCCACCATGTCGTGATTGCGCATGGCCCACTTGGCGCGGTCCAGCGCCACCTCGGCGCGGCTGGCGGCATGGGCCGGGCTGGCCAGGGTCGCCAGCGTGCCGCCGGCGGCAGCGGCCAGCAGGCCGCCCAGGAAACCACGGCGTTGCAGCACGGGCGGATGGGAGTCGGTCGTCGGTGTGTGCTTGTTGTTCATGATGGCCTTGAGGAAATAAAAGTTTTATATCGTTTGAAAAATCATGCCGCTCAGGATTTCGCCATCGCCGCCGCACCCTCCGCCCGGTGTCGCGCCGTTGCCAGGAACCAGGCATAGCCCAGGGCCAGCAGGCCGACGAAGATGCCGAAGATCAGCGGGTTGTAATAGATCATGGTGGCCATGCACACCAGCGCGCCGAACAGCGCGAAGGCCGGGAAGTACGGGTACAGGGGTGCCCGGAACGGGCGCTCCAGGCCGGCCTCGTCGCGGCGCAGGCGGAACAGCGAGAGCATCGACAGGATGTACATCAGGATCGCGCCGAACACCGACATGGTGACGATGTTGGCGGTGAGGGTCTGGCCGCCGATCTTGATGAGTTCATCGCTGTAGATGGCGGCAATGCCCACCACACCGCCGGCCAGGATGGCCCGGTGCGGGGTCTTGAAACGGGGATGGACACGGGCGAAATAGGCCGGCAGGTAACCCTCCCGGGCCAGGGCGAAGATCTGCCGCGAATAACCCAGGATGATGCCGTGGAAGGACGCCACCAGCCCGAACAGGCCCAGCCACACCAGCATGTGCAGCCAGTTGCTGTTCTCGCCCACGATCAGCTTCATGGCCTGCGGCAACGGGTCGTTGATGTTGGCCAGCTTGGTCCAGTCACCCACGCCACCGGCGAAGAGCATCACGCCGATGGCCAGCACCACCAGCGTCAGGATGCCGGTGATATAGGCGATGGGGATGGAGCGACGGGGGTCCTTGGCTTCCTCGGCGGCCATGGCCACGCCTTCGATGGCCAGGAAGAACCAGATCGCGAACGGGATCGCCGCAAACATGCCCGGCACCGCCGCCAGGCTGAAGCCATCGCTGCCCGACCAGCCGCCCTTGGTGAAGTTGGCCATCGAGAAGCCCGGCGCCACCACGCCCATGAAGACCAGCAGTTCGAAGATCGCCAGCAGCGTCACGCACAGCTCGAAGGTGGCGGCGATCTGCACGCCCACGATATTGAGCGTCATGAAGACCAGATAGGCGCCCAGCGCGGCCAGCTTGGGGTCGAGCGCCGGAAACTGCACGTTCAGATAGGCCCCGATGGCCAGCGCAATGGCCGGCGGCGCGAAGACGAACTCGATCAGCGTGGCCGCCCCGGCCAGGTATCCGCCCACCGGCCCGAAGGCGCGCTTGCTGTAGGCGAACGGGCCGCCCGCATGGGGGATGGAGGTGGTCAGTTCGGTAAAGCTGAAGATGAAGGTGGCGTACATGGCCGCGATGAACAGCGCCGTCACCGTAAAGCCCAGCGTGCCGGCACTGGCCCAGCCGTAGCTCCAGCCGAAATACTCACCGGAGATCACCAGCCCGACCGCAATGGCCCAGAGCTGCAGGGTGGACAGGACGGGCTTGAGCGTATGCCCCTGCCCTGAAGAGCTTGCATTCATAGGATTCTCCTGTTGGCGCGAGAGGTGGGCCGCACTGTGGCGGCCGTCAGGGTGGCAAAGAGCCATCTTTGCGGGCATGCGGCTTGCTTGATTTTGATCAAGACGCTGCCCTAGCGACGCAATATAGCAACGGCCAAATCGGCGGCGTTATCGAAATTCGGCAAAACTGCGTCGCCTGCGGGCGGCTATCGATGCCACTCATCTATGGAGTCGTCCCATGTCCTCTCTTGCACTGTCCCAGCCTGACACAGTGGCAACGCACAGCCGGCGGGCATTGCGCACCGCCGTTGCGCGCGACGTGGACGAACATGCCCATAACCTCACCGACTGGGAGCAGCGCTACGACCAGCTGGCCTGCGGCAGCTTCGAGGGTGTGCTGCAGGAGTGGCAGAGCGAGGGTCTGCAGATCTTCCGCGAGGCCGGCAGCCGTGCCGTGCGCCAGTCCTGCCAGGTGTGGCCGGATGCCTACTGGTTCGGCATCGAGGTGCGCACCATGGGCATGCGCATCAATGGCCGCCTGGTGCCACAGGACGTGGTGATGACCCGACCCGGCGCCTGCGAATTCGAACTGGTCACGCCGGATCAACATGACATCTTCGGCGTCGTGGTCCAGCGCGACGCCCTGCAGGCCAGCGCCGCCCGGCTCGGCTGCCAGCCCGACTGGCGCCGGCTGGGTCAGGCCGAAATGCTGAAGGTGGACGCCGGCGGCCTGGACGATTGCCGCCACCAGATCGGCGCCCTGCTCGCGCTGGCCGGCCAGGCCAGCGGCCAGGCAGCCCATGCCGCCCTGCAACTGCGCCAGGAAGCGGTACTGGTCTCGCTGCTGGCACTGCTGGACGAAGGTGATATCGAAGCCGAGGCCGGCGCCAGCCTGCTGCGCCGCCGTCGCATCGTCAACGATGCCCGCGATCTGGCCCTGGCCCATCAGGAAAGCCCGGTCACCGTGCCCATGCTGTGCGAGGCATTGCATGTGAGCCGACGAACGCTGCAATACTGTTTCGAGGATGTGCTCGGTCTGAGCCCGATGAGCTACCTGCGCCTGCTGCGCCTGAACGGCGTGCGCCGCGCCCTGGCCCAGGGCGATGGCAGGCAGGCCATCGGTGACATCGCAGCAGCCTGGGGTTTCAGCAATTTCAGCCAGTTCTCGTGCGACTACAAGAAACTGTTCGGACAGTCGCCCTCGGCCATGCTGCAGGCCCGTACGTCGCACTGAGCGGGCCGGGCATTTGCCGGCTATAGTGGCAGGCCGACGCACGCACAGGCTCGCCACCTTTGAGACCATGGCCCGACCTCCCTCTTCCCTGATGTCCCTCGCCTTCGCCCTGGCGTTGCTGCTGACCTCCCTCCTGGGCCACTGTGCCGCTGCCTCCGCTGCATCCACTGCCAGCGGCGACGCGATGCGCCAGCCTTTGCTGCTGGAAGGCCCCGCTCGCCCGCCCTACACCTTCGGCCTGTATGCCAATGCCGATCTGGGCCAGTTGCCAAGTCACGTGCGGCAGGCCGTGCTGATCCTGCACGGCGTCAAGCGCAACGCCGACGATTACTTCGCCATCGGTCAACACCTGCTGACGATGGCTGGTCTGGCAGCGTCCGACAACTTGCTGCTGGCCCCGAACTTCATGGCCCGCAAGGATCGTGGCGTGCTACCGGGCATGCCGGTATGGGGCGGCGGCGCCTGGATGCAGGGCGAACCGTCGGCGCGGGGCGTGACGGGGATCACCAGTTTCCAGGTGCTGGACGACCTGCTGCGCTGGCTGGGTGACCCGCGGCGCTTTCCGGACCTGCGCGAGATCGTGCTGATCGGCCATTCGGCCGGGGCGCAACTGCTGCAGCGCTACGCGGTGTTGAATGCGGTCACGGAAGAACTGCAACAGGCGGGCATCCATGTGCGCTATGTCATCTCCAGCCCCTCGTCCTACCTCTACCTGAGCCCGGAACGCCCGCTCGGCGACGGCTTTGCCATCCCGACTATGCAGATGCAGGCCTGTCCGCGCTACGACGACTACCGCTACGGGCTGCAGCATGCGCCCGCCTACCTGCCGCCACCGCAGCTGGACGGACGCCAGCTGTTCGCCCGCTATGCCGCCCGGGACGTGCGCTACATGGTGGGTGCTCGCGACACTGATCCGCAGCACCGCTACCTCGACCATTCCTGCGGCGCGGCGATGCAAGGCCAGACCCGGGTGGCGCGACAACTGGCCTACGTGGGCAGCGAACACGACCTGTCGCAGCGCTGGCAGATTCCGGTCGATCATCCTCAACGGCAGATCGCCGGCGCCGCCCATGGTGCGGCGCGGCTGTTCGGGGCGCCGGAGGCGGTGCAGTGGATCTTCCCCCCACCGTCTGGCGCGGCACGACGTGAAAGCGCTGGCAGTCGTTTGCCATAGACGGCACAATGCCGGCTGCCTCCATTTGATGACGAGATCCCGCCATGACGGCCAGCCCCGACGAGATTTTCTCCCTGGAAAAATTCGAGTACCTGTGCTATTCGCGGCAGCATGAGCCAGCCGCCCGCGAACTGGTGCGCCTGCTGCTGCTGATCGACCGCCAGTACGGGCAGCTGGCCGACAAGTTTTCGCTGCAGGTATCGGCCGCCGTCACCGCCACCGAGCTGGAGCAGCACATGCTGACCCGCGTCACCAGCGCCATCTCGGCACTGTTCTCGGACCCCGCCTTTCACATCAGCCCGGACGGCTTCGGCCAGCTGATCAATTTCCAGCGCTGGCTGGCGGCGCTGTTCGGCGCCAGCCATTTCATCAATGCCGACCACATCCTGGCCTCGCTCAAGCTGGGCGGTCCGCAGGCCGAGGTGTTCGAAATCAAGCCGCTGGACCTGGTGAAGTTCTGCATCCTGTATTCGCCCGAATCGGAACTGCCGCTGGACGTGGAAATGCTGTGGGCGCAGAACAAGCCGCTGGCGGCCGCCCTGTTCCTGGCCCTGATGTCACCGCGCTTTCTCGGTACCCCGGCGGCGCACTCCAAGCGTGAAACCTTGCTGGGCTGGCTGCCGGACCGGCTGCAGCAGCTGGACTCGCTGGACGGGCTGCCGGTGGCGGTGCTGCATGACGTCTACATGCACTGCAGCTATGCCGACCTGCCGCAGCGCCATCGCATCAAGGGCGCCATCAACCAGTTGATCGTCAAGAAGCTGCGCGCCGAGGGTCTGGCCGACCTGGACCAAGACGGCGCTGGCCGGGTCGACGGCAAGCCGGTCATGCTGGTGCTGCTGGAATGGTTTTCCGGTGGCCACTCCATCTATCGCACCCACTCCAAGACGCTGGAGGCGGCGCGACGCCACTTTCACGTCGTGGCCATGGGCTACGAAGCCAATACCGACGATCTGGGGCGGGCAGTCTTCGATGAATTCGTCATCCTGCAGCAACCGTCGGACCTGATGGGCTGCATGCGCCAGATCGCCGCGCAGGCCCGCACCCGACAACCACAGGTGTTCTACATGCCCAGCGTGGGCATGTTCCCGATCACCATGTTTGCGGCCAATCTGCGCGTGGCACCGCTGCAGGTGGCGGCGCTGGGCCACCCGGCCACCACGCATTCGCCGCGCATCGACTACATCAGCGTGGAAGACGACTTCGTCGGCGACCCGACCTGCTTCAGCGAAAAGCTGCTGCGCCTGCCGGCTGACGGCCAGCCCTATCGGCCCTCGGCCATTCCCTTTGCGGTACCGCGGCTGGAGCGACGCGACCTACCCCACGTCAACATCGCCATCGCCGCCACTACGATGAAGCTCAATCCGCGCTTCCTGATGGCCTGCCAGAAGATCGTGGAACTGGCGGCCCGGCCGCCCGGTGGCGGTGCCGGCAAGCAGGTGCATCTGCACTTCCTGGTCGGTCAGGCGCAGGGGCTGCTGTATCCGCAACTGCAGCGCCTGGTGCTGCGCTACGTGCCGGGCGCCGAGGTCTACCCGCACCAGCCTTACCAGCAATACCTGTCCATCTTCAACCAGTGCGACATGTTCCTGTCGCCGCTGCCCTTCGGCAATACCAACGGCATCATCGACGCCTTCACGGTCGGCCTGCCGGGGGTCTGCAAGACCGGGCCGGAAGTCTTCGAGCACATCGACGAGGGCCTGTTCCGCCGGGTCGGCCTGCCCGACTGGACCATTGCCGTCACCCTGGACGACTACATCCTGGCGGCGGTGCGCATGGCGACCGATTACCCGGCGCGCCAGGCACTGTATGCGCATCTGGACGATCCGCAGGCCTTGCAACGCCTGTTCGAGGGACGGCCGGAGTCACTGGGCGACGCGCTGGCGGCGCTCTGTGCCGAGCATGCGGGGAATGGGGAAAGGAAAAGCGCCAACTGAAGCAGGCGGCGATCAGGCCGGCGCCAACGGTGCCACCTGTTCCGGCAGCAGGGGTGCCAGCGATGGCAGGCCCAGGCGGTGGCGCAATTGCTGGCAGACGGGATTGGGCCGGCCATCGGCCTCCCAGGGAGAAAATTCGCGACAGGTGCTGGGCCGGCGGGCATAGATGCGGCAACCGATGCCGGGCTGCCCGAGTTCACCCACCAGGGCCACGCAACGGCCGTGGCCGGATTCCGTGCCTTTCATGCAGGCCAGGTGGTCGTTGACCTTGCTGGTCAGCTCCACCGGCACCATGCCACCCAGACCATCACTGAGTTCACCGCAATAGAAGGACACCCGGAAATGCGCGCAGCAGCCGCCGCAGGCGGTACAGGGGTTGTCGGATGGATCGGTGGAACCGGACATGTCGGCGAAGAGGCGATCCTCGTCGACGATCCAGGTGACGGCCATGGGCTTATGCATGAAAACACCGCAAGCTGATACGAAGCGGCCATGATACGACAGGGACGACCGTCGGCACACTCGCCCGATGGTCGTCCCCTGCCCTGGTGGATCAGCTGCCCTTGCGGTCCTTGAAGGCTGGCACGAACATCTCGTTCCACACCGCCGGCTTGGTCTTGATGGTGCCGGCTTTGCTCATGAAGAGCACGTATTGCATGATGTCCACCGGCGTGGTCGAGAACTCGGTACCGGGGTCGGCCAGCATCTGTTCCACTTCTTCCTGCGGCAGCTTGAGCTTGGAGACGCGCAGGAAGGTTTCAGCCGCGCCCTTGCGGTTCTTGACGATATAGGCGTTCGCTTCTTCCTGCGCCGCCATGAAGGCTTGCGTCAGCTTGGGATTCTTGTCGGTGAAGGACTTCAGGGCGAAGACCACGTCGATGGTGATGTGGCCCAGCACGTCGGTGGAGTTCAGCACGCGGGTGATACCGGGCGCCTTGGCTTCCTGGTAGGAGAACGGCGGCGAGGTGAAGTGGGCGGTGATCTCGGTCTTGCCGGAAACCAGCGAAGCCATCGCCTCCGGGTGTGACAGGCTCACCGTCAGCGGGTCCAGCTTGGCGTAGTTCTCGGCACCGAAGGTCTTGGCCGCGGCCATCTGCAGCAGCACGGCCGACAGCGAGGTCTTGATGCCGGGGATGGCGATCTTGTCCTTGGGCGTGAAGTCCTTGAGCGACTTGACGTTGGGGTTGTTGGTGTTCAGCCAGAGCGGCGAGGTCGACAGCGCGCCCAGGCCCACCACTTCCGAACGCGGGATGCCGTGGGCCTTGGACCACAGGGTCACGAAGCCCGGGGCGCCGGTGCCAGCGATGTCCAGGTTACCGGCCAGCATGGCGTCATTGATGACATTGCCGCCGTCCAGCAGCACCCACTTGGTCTTCACATCGCCCAGGCCCATGGCCTTGGCATGCTTTTCCAGCAGGCCCTGGTCTCGGATCACCATCAACGGCAGGTACAGCAGGCCGTAGCCGTGGGAAATACGCACTTCCGGCGCTTCGGCGCGGGCGGCACCGGCGGCGGTGGACAGCGCCAGGGTGGCGGCGATCATCATGCTGCTAAAGGTACGACGTTTCATGTGTTGTCTCCTGTGGGTTCTCAGTTTATCGGTCTTGTCGTGGTCAGTCGTGTTGCGGTCAGCCTCAGTGCTGCATGCCCCAGCGGCGGATGGTTCGCTTCTCGATCTGGGCGAAGATCAGGTTCTCGACCACCAGGCCGATGATGATCACGAAGAACAGGCCCGAGAAGACGTTGGCGGTTTCCAGCTGGTTGCGGTTTTCGAAGATGTACCAGCCCAGGCCGCCAGCGCCGGAAGAAACCCCGAACACCAGCTCGGCTGCGATCAGCGTGCGCCAGGCAAAGGCCCAGCCCACCTTCAGGCCCGTGAGGATGCTGGGGAAGGCAGCCGGGATCAGGATGGACTTCACCAGCGAGAAGCGGCGCAGGCCATAGTTCTGGCCCACCATGCGCAGGGTGTTGGACACCGCGCGGAAGCCGCCGTGGGTATTGAGGGCCACCGCCCACAGCACCGAGTGCACCAGCACGAAGATGATGCTGCCGGTGCCCAGGCCGAACCAGATCAGCGCCAGCGGCAAGAGCGCGATGGCCGGCAGCGGGTTGAACATGGAGGTCAGGGTTTCCAGCAGGTCGTTGCCGATGCGCGAGCTGATGGCTACCGTGGTCAACAGACCGGCCAGCAGGATGCCCAGGCCGTAGCCCACCAGCAGGGTCTGCATGGATACCGCGGCACGCTCCAGCAGCACGCCGCTGCCGATGCCGGCGAGGAAGGCCTGCACCGTCTCGCTGAAGCTGGGGAACAGCAGCGCATTGTCCAGCCAGCGGCCATAGACTTCCCAGATCAGCGCCAGCACCAGCAGGATCACGGTCTTGCGCAGCCAGCCCATGCGATACAGCGATTCGAAGGCCGACAGCGGGCGCTGCACCTCGGCGGTGGCATTGGGGTTGGGTTCCACCACGATCTCGGGGCGGACGTAGGGCAGATTGGTTTGCATGATTATTGTCTCCTGGCGCGGCTCAGTGATGCGCGAACAGCATGTCGTTGATGCGGGTTTCCAGCTCGGCCTGGGCGGCGGTTCCCAGCTGGCTGGGATCGATGCTGTTGAGTTCGGCGCGGACCTGGCCCGGGTGCGGGGTCAGCAGGAGGATGCGGGTACCGACGCGGATGGCTTCCTCGATGGAGTGGGTCACGAAGAGCACCGTGAACTGGGTGTCGTCCCACAGGCGCAGCAGCTCGTCCTGCATCTTGCGGCGGGTCAGCGCGTCCAGCGCGGCGAAGGGTTCGTCCATCAGCAGCACATCCGGCTCCATGGCCATGCCACGGGCGATCGAGACGCGCTGCTTCATGCCCCCGGAGAGCATGTGCGGATAGCTGTCGATGAACTTGGCCAGGCCCACCTTGCTGATGTAGTACTCGGCGCGCTCGGCGGCGGCGCGGCCCTGCAGGCGGCCACTGGCGTGCAACGCGAATTCGACGTTCTGGCGCACCGTCTTCCAGGGCAGCAGCTGGTCGAATTCCTGGAACACCATCATGCGGTCCGGCCCCGGCTCATGCACCTCCCGCCCCTTGAGGCGGATCGCGCCGGAGGTCGGTTGCAGGTAGCCGCCGATGGCCTTCAACAGGGTGGACTTGCCGCAACCGGAGGGACCCAGCAGGATGTAGCGATCGCCCGGATGGACGTTGAAGCTAACGCTCTGGGTGGCCGTCACCAGCGAATCGGTGGTCTTGTATTGCAGGGTGACGCGGTCGATCTCCAGCAGCGGACGCGATGGATCGATGGCAGATGCGCCATGGGCATTGTCGCTCATGCAAGTCTCCAAATGATTTATAGGATTTATGTTGGAACGGATGCTAGGCCGCGAAGCTGTAACGAATCTGACTAAAAGCTGACGGCTGTTTCTATCGCGACGTTCGGGCATACAATGGCGCCCTGCAACACGCCCAAGCAGCGCCCACAGCTGCGGCAACGCCATCACACTGGAGATCCCCATGCGCATCCTGCTGGTCGAAGACACTGCCGACGTGGCCGAGGCCATCGTCTCCCACCTCACCCGCATCGGCCATACCGTGGAATGGGAGAGCCAGGGACTGGCCGCCAGCCGCCGCCTGGGCGAGGCCTTCGACCTCCTGATCCTGGACGTGATGCTGCCGCAGCTGGACGGCTTCGCCCTGCTGGAACAATTGCGCACGCGCGGCCAGCACACCCCGGTGCTGATGCTGACCGCCTGCGGCGAGATCGAGGAACGGGTGCGCGCCCTGGATCTGGGCGCGGATGACTACCTGGTCAAGCCCTTCGATTTTCGCGAACTGGAAGCCCGCATCCGCGTGCTGCTGCGCCGTAGCGGCGGCGAATCCACCAACCTGCTGCACTGCGCCAACCTGTGCATCGACCGCAAGAGCCGCAGCGCCACGCTGGACGGCCAGCCCATCGACCTGACCCGGCGCGAGGTGACCCTGCTGGAAATCATCGCTGCCCGTCCGGGTCGCATCTTCAACAAGGATGAATTGATGGATCGGCTCTTCACCGTCGATGACACCCCCAACGCCAACACGGTGGAGCAATACGTGGCGCGTCTGCGCAAGAAACTGGCCGGCGCCGCCTTCGAGATCCGCACCCTGCGCGGCCTGGGCTACCAGCTGGTGCTGCAGGCCCCGGCCGAGGCACTGCCCTGATGCAGGGCCGCACGCAGGAGGGAGCGCAGGTGGTGGCCGGGCGCTCGCTCTATACCCGGCTGGTAGTGCGCGTGGGCGCGGTGCTGCTGGCCAGCGCCGCGGTGCTGTTGATCGCCATCTGGATCTCCACCCAGCTGGCCGCCAAAGAAGCCTATGACCGCATCCTCACCGGCAGCGCCCTGCAGATCGCCGAAAACACCTGGTACGACCATGGCGAGGTCAATGTCGATGTGCCGCTGGCGGCGCTGTCGATGCTGGGTACCGGCGACCACGCCATCTATGCCGTCTTCGATCCGCGTGGCCGGGTGATTGCCGGCGATGCCGAATTCCGCCCCGAGATTCCCTGGAATGAACTGGAACAGGGCCCGCTGCTGCGCGACGGCCAATACCTGGGCACACCGGTGCGCATGGCCATCATCGGCCGCCGCATGCCGGTCGACAGCCCGCATCCCTGGGCCGTCATCGTGCTGGCGCAGACCAACAATGCCCGCATGTCCTTCGCCCACAGCCTGGGCAGCAAGGCACTGGTGGTGATCGTGGTGATGAGTGTGCTCACGCTGGTGGCTGCCATGTTCACGCTGTACCAGGCACTGGCACCGTTGAAGCGCATCGAGGCGGCCATCCGCGAACGCGACCTGAATGACCTCTCGCCCCTGGCCCTGACGGTGCCGGCCGAAACCCATGCGCTGGTCTCCGCCATCAATGCCTTCATGCAGCGGCTGGCGGTACACCGCGCCACCATGCGCCGCGTGATCGGCGACGCCGCCCACCAGTTGCGCACACCCGTGACGGCACTGGTGGCGCAGATGGAACTGCTGGCCAGCGAGAGCAACGAAGAAAAACGCCAGCGCCACCTGAGCCTGCTGCGTGAACGCACGCGCAGCCTGGGCGCGCTGGTGAACCAGCTGATCAACCATGCCATGGTGCAGCATCGCAACGACAGCCGCCTGCAGGAACCCGTCGACCTGGCCGCGCTGGTGCGCTCACAGATGACCGAGGTGCTCTCCAACCGGGCGCGCACCCCACCCGACCTGGCGCTGGATGTGCCGCCCCTGCCCTGCCTGATCCTGGGTGACGCCATCGCGTTGGGCGAGGCCGTCAAGAACATTCTCGACAATGCCCTGCAATACGGCGCGCCGGGCCTGCTGCATGTGCGGGTAGACAGCGATGGTCAACACCATCAATTGCGCTTCATCGACGACGGGCCGGGCATTCCGGCCGGCGATTGGGAACGCCTGCGCAAGCCCTTCGCGCCGCGTGCGGGGGATCGCATGGGCGCCAGCCTGGGCTTGTCCATCGTCGAGGAAGTGATGCGCGCGCACGGCGGCGAGATGCAGTTCGCCTATCTGCCGGACGGCCATTTTGCGGTCCTGCTGCAGTTCCCGGCCTGGCAGACGCCGGCCTAGGGTCTGGCTATTTCCATTCGATGATGGCGTTGCGGCGGTCCAGCCAGTGGACCTTTACGCCCGCCGGCGCCACCTTGCGCCCGGCACAGGCACTGGCGGCCAGGGCGAACGGCGCATCGTAGTAACGGCCGCTGGCCGAGGAACGCAGCGGTGTCTGGGCGGCATGACTGGCGATCCAGTCGGCCGCATTGGTGCGCAGGAAGATCATGCAGGCGCCACCGCTGGTAGGCGCCACCTGGCAGGTGCAGCTGTTGCCGGAGGTGGTGATGGGCTCGGCCAGCGCGCCATTGCCGTTCAAGGTATCCGGCACGGGAACGGGAACCGGCACCGGGATCGGCACCGCCTGCTGGTGTGGGCCATAGTGACCACCCAGGTCGCGCGTGGTGACCTGCGCCAGGGCAGGCAGGGCCGCTGCGCACAGCAGCCAGGGCAGGATGCGTGGAATTGTCATGATCAGGGCTCTCCCAGGGTGGCCATTGCAATGGACCAGGATGGACTAGGCCCGGGCGCGCAGGCGCCACAGGGTGGTGGTTTCCTTGCTGCGGGCGGCGAACAGCGGATCGTCACGGTCGACGGCCTTGCCGTGGCGCGGCTTGATGTCGTGCCGTGCCACCACCTCCAGGCCCGCTTGCGCAATCGCTTCCGCCAGCATGCTCGGTGCGCGCAGGCCGAGATGCTCGGCGAAATCGGAGAGGATCAGCCAGCCCTCGCCCTGGGCAGTCAGGTGCGCCGCCAGTCCATTGAGGAAACCCAGCAGCATGCGGCTGTCGGGGTCATAGACGGCATGTTCGATGGCCGAGCTGGGTCGTGCCGGCAGCCACGGTGGATTGCACACCGCCAGCGGCGCCCGGCCGGCCGGGAACAGGTCGGTCTGCTGTAGTTCCACCTGCTGGCGCAGGCCCAGGCCACGCAGGTTCTCATCGGCACAGGCCAGGGCGCGCAAGTCCATGTCGGTAGCGACGATCTTGCGCACGCCCCGCTTTGCCAGCACCGCCGAGAGCACACCGCTACCCACGCCGATGTCGAAGGCCAGTTCGGTGGATGGCAGTGGCGCCTGCGCCACCAGGTCCACATACTCGCCCCGCACCGGCGAAAACACCCCATAGTAGGGATGGATGCGTCCACCCAGTGCGGCAATCTCGACACCCTTCTTGCGCCATTCATGGGCACCGATCAACCCCTGCAGTTCGCGCAGCGAGACGGCGAAGGACTCGCTGGCCAGCGCCGCATCGTAGGCCTCGCTGCAGGCCGCCTGCACCTCCGGTGCACGCCGCAGCGGCACCACGAAGCCGGGCTCCACGGGAATGAGCAGCATGCCGAGGATACGCGCGCGTTGCGCCTGCATCTGGCGATGCTGGTGGAAGGCCTGGGCCGGGCTCTCGCCGCTGGCCGGCTTGCTGCGGCTCTTGGCCAGTGCGCGCTCGCGTGCCTTGTCCACGCGCCGGCCCAGCGCCTGCAGCAGTTGCCGTGCATTCTGGAAGTCGCCCCGCCAGAGCAGGCCGGTCCCTTCGCAGGCCAGCTTGTAGGCGGTACCGGCAGCGATCTGGTCGTCCGCCTCCTGGACCCGCCGGGGCGGCGGATTGCCGGCCTCGGAATGCCAGCGCAGCTGATGTTGGAGAGCGCCGGACTGCCAGGTGAGCTGTGGCGGGAAATCGTCTTGTGAAGTCATGAATCAGGATAGGCAATGGCGGCGCCGGACGCGCCGCGCGCAAAAACAGCCGCCAGTGTAGCAAAGCATGACGCCGTGGCCTCGCCGGAACCGGAACTTCCCTCCGCCATCGACAACCAAACAGGACAACTTGACGTCGGGCAAACCCCGGCGGCTTTTTTCGCCGGCCGCGCTGCAATGCGCCTATGATGGAGCCGGTCAATCACCGAAGGAGAATCCATGAGCGAGCAAATGCAAACCCCGGGTTTCGATCACCAGCGCCTGCTGGACATGGTCGGCCAGTTCGAGGCGGAGCTGCAGAAACTGCCCGCCGGCAGCACCGAAGCCGACCAGCTGCGCGAGGACATCGCCCGCCTGCGGCAACATCTGAGCGCCCCGCAACCCCATGCCGGCCAGGTCGGCGACACCTGGCAATCCCTGCGTCGCGCCGCCGACAGCCTGGAAAACCAGGTCCTCAAGGACAGCCCCTACATCACCGAGATGGGCCGCATCATCGGACTGCTCTGAGGCCTGCTCCACCGGCCGCCGCCGGAAAAAAAACCGCCAGTCGTGATGCATGCAATGCACACGACTGGCGGTTTTCTTTTCAGCGCCGTGGATCCGGAATCCGCGATGCGGCTCAATGGGCTGGCAGCGGAATCCACTCGGTTTCACCCGGGATATCCGGGAACACCTGCTTGTCGCGGCCATTCCAGGCCAGCTTGGCGGCTTCGATCTTGTCCCGCGAGGTGGCGACGAAATTCCACCAGACGAAGCGCGGGCCATCCAGCGGCGCGCCGCCCAGGATCATGAAGACCGCCTCGCCGACCGCCTTGAGGGCCACCGTGGCGCCCGGTTGCAGAATGGCCAGGGTGCCGGCCGGCATGCTTTCGCCATCCAGCGTCACATCACCACGGACCACATAGACAGCACGCTCCTGCACCTCGGCGCCGATCTCCAGCTCGGCACCCTCGGTGGTGCTGCCCGCCACGTACAGGGTCGGGCTGGCGGTCTTCACCGGCGAGCTCACGCCGAAGGCCGAACCGGCCAGCACGTGCAGGGTGGCACCCCCCACCTGGGCCTGCGGCATGTCTTCCGATGCATAGTGATGGAAGCTCGGTGCGTCCTCTTCCTGGTCGGCCGGCAGGGCCACCCACATCTGCAGACCGTGCACCGGCACCTTCTGCTCGCGGATGTCGTCGGGAATACGCTCGGAGTGGACGATGCCGCGACCCGAGGCCATCCAGTTGACCGCGCCCGGGGTGATGCGCTGGACCACGCCCAGGCTGTCGCGGTGCATCATCGCGCCGGAGAACAGGTAGGTGACGGTGGCCAGGCCGATATGCGGGTGCGGACGGACATCGCCTTCGGTGGTGCCGGCGTCGAATTCCACCGGCCCCATGTGATCGAAGAAGACGAAGGGGCCGACGGTACGGGCGGCGGCAGCGGGCAGCAGACGGCGCACGGGGAAGCCGATGTCGCGGGTCAGGCCCTGGATCTTGTGAAGGATGTTGCTCATGGTGCTCTCCTGTTGTGGTGCGGGCGTCCCGGACGCCCGTTTTTTCATTCAGATGACTGGCGATGAAGTGCAGTCTGTTTCAGCACAGACGCGCTCAAAAACGGCCGGCGCGGAAATCATCGATGGCGGCTTCGACCTGCTCGCGGGTATTCATCACGAACGGCCCCCATTGGGCGATGGGCTCGTTCAGAGGCTTGCCGGCGATCAGCAGGAAGCGGCTACCCTGCTCGGCCCGCACCGTTACTCCGGCGGCGCCCACCGGATTGGTCAGCACGGCCATGCGACCGGCTTCGGCCGCACGGGTCTCGGCGCCCTCGCCGCCCACGGCCAGCTTGCCCTGGTAGACGTAGAGGAAAGCATTGTGGGTGGCCGGGATCGGCAGTTCCAGGCTCACGCCGGCTTCCAGGTCCAGATCCAGGTACAGCGGCTCGGTGGTCTCGCGGCGGATGGCACCATCGGTACCGAAGGCAGTACCGGCCAGCACGCGCACCTTCACCCCCGGTTGCGGAAAGGTCTCGGGAATACCGGCCGAGGGGATATCCTGGTAGCCGGGATCGGTCATCTTGTCTTTGCCCGCCAGATTCACCCACAGCTGGAAGCCGCTCATGAGGCCGTTTTCCTGCTCCGGCAACTCGGAATGCACCAGGCCGCGACCGGCCGTCATCCACTGCATGCCGCCCGGTTCCAGCAGCCCTTCGTTGCCGGCATTGTCGCGGTGGCGCATGCGGCCGGCCAGCATATAGGTCACGGTCTCGAAGCCGCGATGCGGATGGTCGGGGAAACCGGCCAGGTAATCGCTGGGTTCGTCGGAGTGGAAGGCATCCAGCATCAGGAACGGGTCCAGGCGGCGTTGCAGGTCATGGGTCAGCACGCGGGTGAGGCTGACGCCGGCGCCATCCTGGGTGGGGATGCCGTTGACCAGGCGTTCGATCTGGCGGGTGTAGGAAGTAGTCATGGTCGATCTCCTTGAATCTGAATCAGGCCCGCACCTCATGGGCGCGGGCCGGGACTGCATTGACAGGATGGTTACTGGTAAGGATCAGCGGATCAGTGCGCTTCTTCGGGCTGGGCCTGGGTGTCGATGGAGGACACCAGCAGCAAGGCACCGATCAGGGCCACGTTCTTCAGGAAGTGAATCATCTGACCCTGGGCGGCGGCGCCTTCCATGGTCCAGAAATGGTGGGCCGACAGGGTGGCGCCGACGGTGAAGAGTGCAATCACCAGCGACACCGGACGCACGCCGCGACCACTCATGAGCAACAAGCCACCACCGACTTCGACCAGGATGGTGACCAGCACGGCCAGGGTCGGGACCGGCAGGCCCAGGCTGGTGAAGTAGCCGACGGTACCGGCGAAACCGACGATCTTGAAGATCCCGGAGATGACGAACAGCGACGCCAGCAGGACGCGGCCGATACGGAAGGTGGTGTAGTTGGTAATCATGGTAAGCCTCTCTGATATTGGGTATGGGTGAACTACGGTTGTTTGAGTTGTGATGCCGTGTTGCCTTACTGCATTTATCTTCATCATTGCTGCGTGAGCTTCTTGCTACTGCTCACAAATCCGGCTTTGTGCTGTTCGCTCTGGGCGTTTCGCTGCAGCCAGTGACGACAGAATAGGCAAGTTCCCGCTGCGGAAAAACTGATTATCTTTTTATAATCACCATCAATATTTTAGATATAGTTGGCTTTTTGCTCTTTTCCGGGAAAACGCATGAATATCGAACGCCTGTCACTGGATCAATTACGGGTCTTTGTCCAGGTCGCCGACAGTGGCAGCTTTCTGGCGGCGGCGCGCAAGCTGGCGCGGGCGCAATCGGCGGTCAGCTACGCCATCGCCACGCTGGAAGATCAACTGGGGGTGCTGCTGTTCGACCGCAGCGGCTATCGGCCGCAGCTGACCCGCCCGGGAATGGCGCTGCTGGCCGACGCGCGCCAGGTGCTGGACCACGTGGATTCGTTGCAGGTGCGGGCCAATTCCTATGCCCGTGGGCAGGAACTGGAGATGTCGCTGGCGGTGGATGTGTTCTTCCCGACCGACTGCCTGGTCGACCTGCTGCGGCGCTTTCGCGACGCCTTCCCGGCGGTGACGATAAGGCTGGAGGTGGAGGCGCTGGGCGCGGTGGCCGAGCGGGTCATCGATGGCCGCTCCATGCTGGGCATCCTGGGCACGCTGCCGACCACGCCGCCCAATCTGCTGCGCATCACCCTGCCCAGCGTGCAGCTGGTGGCGGTGGTGGCGCCCGGCCATCCGCTGGCGCGGGTCAAGGGCCGGATCACGGAAAAGATGCTGCAGCAGCAGACCCAGCTGGTGCTGAGCGACCGCAGCGAGCTGACTGCGCGCCAGGATTTTTCGGTGCACTCGCGCCTGACCTGGCGCATGAGCGACCTGGGGACCAAGCATGCGCTACTGCGTGCCGGGATGGGCTGGGGCAACATGCCCCTGCATGTGGTCAGGGACGACCTGGCAGCAGGACGGCTGATCAGTATCAGCACTGTCCACCACTCGCCCCAGGGCGAGGAGCTGCCGATCCAGTGCGTCTACAAGCCCGACCACCCGGCCGGACCGGCGCTGTCATGGTGGCTGGACTCGCTGGCCGCGCTGAAGTCGCTGGAACCGTTGGGGCCCTTCCCGGAAGCGCCTCCGGCCGGCTAGGCGGCACTGGCAAAGCGCTCGCGATACTGCCCGGGACTGACCCCGAGCTGGCGCAGGAATACGCGCCGCAGGTTCTGCTCTTCCCCGTAGCCGGACTGGCTGGCGATGCGCTTGAGCGGCAGGCGGGTCTCCTCCAGCGCACGGCGCGCCGCTTCCAGCCGCATCAATTCGACGGTACGGGCCGGAGTGCGCCCGGTTTCGGCCACGTAGAGCCGGGCGAAGGTGCGCGGACTCATGTTGGCCTGGCGCGCCAGGTTTTCCACCCGCAGGTCGGCTTCCAGATGCGCGGCGATCCAGGCATGCAGCTCGGCAAAGCGCCCTGCCCCGCTGGCTTGTGAGGCCAGCGGGGCGCTGAACTGCGACTGCCCGCCCGGGCGCTTGACGAACACCACTAGCTGGCGCGCCGTAGCGATAGCACAGGCATGGTCCAGGTCCTGCTCCACCAGGGCCAGCGCCAGGTCGATGCCGGCGGTGACGCCTGCGGACGTCCAGATACGGCCCTGGCGGATGTAGATCGGGTCGCCATCGACCTCCAGCGCCGGATAGCGCCGTTGCAGCTGTTGCGCCGAATCCCAGTGCGTGGTGACCCGCAGCCCATCCAGTACGCCGGCCTCGGCCAAATGGAAGGCGCCGGTGCAGACCGAACACACGCGCTGCGCCTGTGGCGCCCACCGGCGGATCCACTCCACCAGCGCCAGATCCAGGCTGAACGGGTCGCCCAGGCTGCCACCGGGCGACAGCAGCGTATGCAGCGCCTGCCCGGCCAGCAAGCTATCGACTGCGGCCAGCGATTGCGTCATCACCGGTAGGCCGGCGCTGGTCACGATGGCGCCGCCCTGTGCCGAGGCCACGTGCAGGCGATAGATTTCCTGCGCCTGCAACCGGTTGGTGGTGGCCAGCACCTGCAAGGGGCCGCAGAGGTCCAGCAGGTTCATGCCGTCATAGGCCAGGATCACCACCTGGCGGGGCGTGTGCTTGGGTTGCATGCAATGCCTGTGAAGAAAGTCCGTGCGATCTTAGCGCAGCCCGGCCACCAGCGGCGCGCGCGCCGCACGCTGGGCCAGCATCCAGCGCGCCGTCACCAGGGCCGACAGCAACAGCACCGGCAGGATCGCGGCGTTGAGGGTCTCCCAGCCGAAGCGTGCCAGCAAGGGACCGGCGCCCAGGGTGGCCAGGGCGGTAGCGGCATAGCGCATCAGCTCGGCCAGGCCCTGGGTCTTGGCGCGCTCGGACGGGGTATAGGACTGCGCCAGCAAGGTGGTGCCGCCCACGAACATGAAGTTCCAGCCCACGCCCAGCAGCAGCAAGGCCACATAGAAGGCTGGCAAGGTGGTCGAGAGCATGGCGATGAGCGCACAGCCCAGGTTCATGCCCAGCCCGGCCAGCAGCACGCTGCCCAGGCCGAAGCGCTGGATCAGGCGGCCGGCGAAGAAAGATGGCGCATACATGCCCACCAGATGCCACTGGATGATGGCGGCACCGTCGTCGATACCGTGATGACAGGCCACCGCCGCCAGCGGCGCGGCGGTCATGATGAACATCATCACCATCGATCCCGCCACGTTGTTGGCCACCGAGGCCATGAACACCGGGGTACGGGCGATGACCGCGAGTGGCCGGGCTGGCGCCGCGTCGGCCGCGACGCTGGCCGCCGGCGCAGCGCTGTCGACCTGGTCTCGGTAGAAGAGGATCAGCACCAGCATCGACAACAGGCCCATGGCCGCCACCACCAGGTAAGCCCCGGCGAATAGCGCGGCGGGGAACCAGTCCTTGCTCCAGGCCGCCAGTGCCGGCCCCACCAGCGCTGCGATCACGCCGCCGGCCAGCACGGTGGAGATGGCACGGCTCTTGGCCGCTTCGCTCACCGCGTCGGCCGCCGCCAGCCGGTAATACTGGGCAAAGGCCTGGAACACCCCGACCAGGGCGGTGCCGGCACAGAAGGTCCAGAACTGCCCGTGAAACACCGACCACACCGATACCAGGCCGCCCACGGCACAGCTGGCGGCCCCCAGCACGAAGGACCAACGCCGTCCCAGGCGCTGGATCAGGAAGGCGGCGAACCAGGTCACCACCGCCCCGGCCACCGTGATCAAGGCGAACGGCAGGGTCGCCAGCGCCTTGTCCGGGGCCAGTTGCCAGCCGGTCAGCGCGGTCAGGGTCAGGTCGATCGAGATGGCGCAGGTGAACAGGCCCTGGCACAGGGCCAGCACGGCGGCGTTGCGGCCACCGGCAGGGGTGGCGGATGGATGGTTCATGGCATTTGCTCCGGCGGGTCATTGATGGAAAAATTGTCGAATCGACGTGGCTTTGGCGTCAATGACACAAAACCTTCAATTCCTGCCAACCGCACTCATCCATCCCAACCCGAGAGGAAATCACCCGATGCTGATCCAGGCCCATGAATCTGCCCTGCTGGTCATCGACCCCCAGCAACGACTGCTGCCCGCCATCCACGATGGCCAGGCCGTGCTGGCGCACACGGTACGCATGGCCAGCATCGCCGGCCTGCTGGGGGTGCCGGTGATCGCCACCGAGCAGATGCCCGACAAGCTCGGCCCCAACCATCCCGACATCCGCCGCCTGTGCGACAAGACCCTGGCCAAGCGCCATTTCGACGCCTGTGCCGAGGGCTTGCTGACGGCCCTGCCGCATGCCGTCCGGCAGATCGTGGTGGCCGGTTGCGAAGCCCACATCTGCGTCCTGCAGACCGCGCTGTCCCTGTTGCAGCGCGGCTACCGCGTATTGCCGCTGCTGGAGGCCTGCGGCTCGCGCCGGGCCATCGACCGCGATGCCGCCTTCGAGCGCCTGCGTCAGGCCGGCGCCACGCCGGTAACGCTCGAAATGGTGGCCTATGAATGGCTGCGCGAGAGCGCCCATCCGCAGTTCCGGGCTGTGCTGCAACTGGTCAAGTAGGCCGGCCCGGGCATTCCCGGCTGCCAGGGCAATGGGACCAGGAATCGGGAATGCCCCGATCACGTAACCGGAATGCACGTTGTGCATTGAAGCGATGAAAGTTTCTGTTATCAACCCCGCCGATGCATTCCCCGGGCGAGAACTGTGGTAAAAGTACGGAAAAAATAGCAGCGTGGCCGCATGAGAATGTGGCGCATCCCATATCATCCGCCAAGACCTGGCCAGCCGACGCCGCCACAACAAAGAGGAATTCGAAACGCTTATGTCCAGCCTGACCGCAACCATGTCCGCCCATTCGCCGCCACCGCTCACCCTGCACGCGCTGCGCGCCAGCTGCTCGGCCTGCAGCATGCACCAGCTCTGCCTGCCGATGGGGCTGGACCAGGGCGACATGCAGCGCCTGGAAAAGGTGATCGACCGCCGTCGCAAGGTCAAGCGCGACGAGACCCTGTACCGGCTCAACGACAAGTTCGACATGCTCTATGCAATCCGGCTGGGGCATTTCAAGACCTTCCAGAGCAATACCAACGGCGGCCAGCAGATCACCGGCTTCCAGATGGCCGGCGAACTGCTGGGCATGGATGCCATCGGCGCTGGCCACCACCTGTGCGAAGCGGTGGCCCTGGAAGACAGCGAAGTCTGCGAAATCCCGTTCGCCCGGCTGGAAGACCTGTTCCGCGACATGCCGACCCTGCTGCGCCAGTTCCATCGCATGATGAGCCTGGAGATTTCCCGCGAACAGCGCGTCATGCTGACCCTGGGCAGCATGACCGCCCAGCAGAAGATGGCGGCCTTCCTGCTGAACCTGTCGTCGCGCTATGCCAGCCGTGGCTATTCCAGCACGCGCTTCCAGTTGCGCATGACCCGCGAGGAAATCGGCAACTACCTGGGCCTGGCGGTGGAAAGCGTGAGCCGCCTGCTTACCAACTTCAAGAAAACCGGGCTCATCGAGGTCCAGCACCGCGACGTCGAACTGAGCGACCTGGCGGCTCTGCGCGCCATCGCCCTGGGCAACGATCCCTGCGCCTGAGCTGACGGCGGCGGGGTGGGCAGGGTTAGAATGACCGGATGACCACACCCCGCACCTCCTCGCCCTGCTCCCCCTTCAAAAGCTTCCTGCGCGCCCGTCTGGCGCGCGACCACCATCTCGGCCTGCCGCTGACCACCGGCCTCATGGCAGTGCTGTCCACGGCCCTGCTATTTGCGCTGATCGCCTACGAGGTCGTCACCCACGGCGCGCTCACGCGCCTGGATCAGCATCTGGCGGACTGGTTCAACCAGCGCGCCTTCTCGCCCCTGACCGAACTGGTGCTGGGCTATACCCATGTGCACGGCACCATCGGCGTACTGGTGATGGGCGCGCTGCTGCTGCGGCACATGGTGCGCGCACGGCAGTGGAGCTGGGTGATCGACCTGATGCTGGTGCTGCCCGGCGGCATGCTATGCAATTACGCCCTCAAGCATGTGTTCGCCCGCATGCGGCCCAGCTTCGAGGATCCCATCCTGGTGCTGCACAGCTATAGTTTTCCCAGTGGTCATACCATCGGTGCCACCCTGCTCTACGCCGTGCTGGCGGCCTACCTGCTGAACCAGCCGGCCCTGCTCTCGACCTTCGGCGCGCGCTTGCGCTTGGGCCCTGCCGGCGCGCAGCGGGTCGTGGTCGGCGCGGCACTGCTGCTGGTCGGGCTGACCGCGTTCAGCCGGGTCTATCTGGGTGCCCACTTCCTGAGCGATGTACTGGGGGCGATGCTGCTGGGCACGGCCTGGTTCGCGCTATGGACCACGGCGGTTTTCACGATACAGCGGCACTATTGGACAATGTCGCGCTCCAACTGACTTTCCAACATCCCCTCGTTGCGAATGCCAGAACTACAATCCCTCCAGAATTTACCCGACAGCAAGACCGGAAGCGGGCGCCCTGACGTAGTGGCCGCCATCAATGCCAAGGCCGGTGGCGGTCACGCCGAAGCGCTGGCCGCCAATATCACCGATGAATTCTCCCGCCACGGCCTGCGCGCCGTGGTGCACTTGGCGCACAGCGGCGAAGACATGCTGCAGGCTGCGCGCCAGGCGGTGCGCGACCAGGTCCCGGTGGTCGCCGTCGGCGGCGGCGACGGCAGCGTCAATGCCGTGGCATCCACCCTGCTGGCCGACGACCAGTGCCGCAGTGCGCTGGGTGTGCTGCCGCTGGGGACCCTGAACCACTTCGCCAAGGACCTCGGCATCCCCTTGGTCTTGGAAGAGGCCATCGCCAACATCGCCACCGGGCGCCGCCTGCGGGTCGACAGTGGCGAGGTCAATGGCCAGCCCTTCATCAACAATTCCAGCCTGGGCCTCTATCCAGACATCGTGCGCGAGCGCGAGAAACAGCAGGCCCGCCTGGGGCGCGGCAAGTGGCTGGCCTTCACGTGGGCAGCCATGGGCGCGCTGCGGCGTTACCCCTTCCTGCGCGTACGCCTGTCCATCGATGGCCAGGAACACTGGCGCCGCACGCCCTTCGTCTTCATCGGCAACAACGAATACCTGATGAGTGGCCTGGACATCGGCAAGCGTTCCACCCTCACCGACGGCCGCCTGAGCTTGTACGTCTGCCATCGCACCGGCCGCTGGGGCCTGCTGCGGCTAGCCCTGCACGCGCTATTCGGACGCCTGCAGGCAGCGCAGGACTTCGACGTGCTGACCGCCACCGAGATCCACATCGAGACCCACAAGAAGCGCATGCGCGTGGCCACCGATGGCGAGGTCAACCTGATGCAGACGCCGCTGCACTATCGCATCCGCCCCGCCTCGCTGGAGGTGATTGTGCCGCAGGAGGCAAATGACGACGCCGGCAAGGAAGCCGGCATGCTGGACAAACTCTGGGGGGACCGCTGATGCGTACCCTCATCCATCTGTCGGACCTGCACTTCGGTCGCATCGATACGGCCATCATCGAACCGCTGATCGCCCAGATCCACGAACTGCGCCCCGATCTGGTGGTGGTCTCGGGCGACCTCACCCAGCGCGCCCGCAGCAGCCAGTTCAAAGAGGCGCGCCAGTTCCTGGACGCCCTGCCCAAGCCGCAACTGGTGGTGCCGGGCAACCACGACGTGCCGCTCTTCAATGTCGCTGCGCGCCTGCTGCAGCCGCTGCGCAAGTACAAGCGCCACATCACCCAGGACCTGCAGCCCTCGTACGTGGACGACGAGATTGCGGTAGTCGGTATCAACACCGCCCGCTCGCTGACCATCCAGGACGGGCGCGTTAACGACCGCCAGATCGAGCTGGCGCGGCGCGAACTGGCGGCGGTGGACGACCATCTGGTCAAGATCATCGTCACCCACCATCCCTTCGACCTGCCGCCGGGGCCGCAGCATCATGGCCTGGTCGGCCAGGCGGTACCGGCCATGCGCGCCTTCGCCCTGTGCGGCGCGGACCTGCTGCTGGCGGGCCACGTGCACACCAGCTCGGCCGTCAGCAGCGCCGGGCGCTACCACATCCCCGGCTATTCGGCACTGGTGGTACAGGCCGGCACGGCCACGTCCACGCGCGGCCGGGGCGAGCGCAATTCCTTCAATGTGCTGCAGGTGCAGCCGCACGAGATCGTGGTGCATCGCCTGGCCTGGCAGCCCGAGGCACGCTCCTTCGCGCTGGAGGCCACGCAGACCTTCGTACAGCGCGGCAGCGAATGGTTCGAGCAGAAGGCCGACGGCGCACTGGGGGATTAGGGCCTGTTCCCATTCAATCCAATGCCTCCAGGACGCACGGAGCGCACAGACGAAAAAAGAGCCGCAGGGTAACCATGCGGCTCTTTTTTCATGTGCTCGTGACCGGCGCGGCGTGAGGAACCTGACAACCTGACGACTGCGCCTGCGCGGACTCACATCGGGTTTTGGTCGATCCAGTCACCCGAGAAATCGAGGATGTAGGCAATGGCCTCGTCTTCGGAGTCGAATTCATTGGTGGGCGCCTTGCGCTGGTAGCGCAGCTTGCCGCTGCCATCCTTGCCCTCGTGAATCACGAAGCAAGCCATGAATTTACCGTTATCGAGCTTCTTGACCTCTGGAATGACGGCATTTCCCCTGTACGGGAAGATCTGGGACATGTGATGAAACCTCCTTGTTGCGAGGCGCCATGCTAGCACAAGCGGCCCGTCTCCACAGGGCGCGGGCCGGGCCGCCAGCGATCTGGCCAGGGCGTGGGAATGTGGAGATGGCCGATGCGGAAAAGGACGGGCCGCACCTATATTTGCAACATTGTTGCATTTGTGAGATATTCGCAACTCAGTTGCATTTACATGTTCCCGTCCTGACCCGCATCTCCACCTCCTCCATCTCGTTTCCCATGACCACCACACAACGCCAGCCGCGCGACACCCGGCTTCCCGTGACGGTGCTTTCCGGCTTCCTCGGTGCCGGCAAGACCACCCTGCTCAACCACATCCTGAACAACCGCGAGGGGCGCCGCGTGGCGGTGATCGTCAACGACATGTCCGAGGTGAACATCGATGCGGCGCTGGTGCGCGACGGCGGTGCCGATCTCTCGCGCACCGAGGAAAAGCTGGTCGAGATGAGCAATGGCTGCATCTGCTGCACCCTGCGCGAAGACCTGCTGATGGAAGTGCGCAAGCTGGCCCGGGAGCGCCGCTTCGACCAGCTGGTGATCGAATCGACCGGCATTTCCGAACCACTGCCGGTGGCCGAGACCTTTACCTTCACCGATGAAGACGGCGCCTGCCTGTCCGACGTGGCGCGCCTGGATACCATGGTCACGGTGGTGGATGCCTTCAATTTCCTCAAGGATTACAGCTCCCAGGACAGCCTGCACGAACGCGGCGAATCGATGGGCGAGGAAGACAGCCGCACCGTGGTCGACCTGCTGATCGAGCAGATCGAATTCTGCGACGTGATCGTGCTCAACAAGCTGGACCTGGTCTCGGCGCCCGACCTGGAACGCCTGCACGCCATCCTGCAGCGGCTCAACCCGCGTGCCCGCATCGTCAGCGCCGAGTTCGGCAAGGTGGCGCTGGATCGGGTGCTCGACACGGGACTGTTCGATTTCGAGCAGGCCAGCCAGGCCCCCGGCTGGCTGCAGGAACTGCGTGGTGAACACGTGCCGGAGACCGAACAGTACGGCATCACCAGCTTCGCCTGGCGCGCGCGCCGACCAATGCATCCGCAGCGTTTCTTCGCCCTGGTCAATAGCGAGTGGCCGGGCGTGGTGCGCTCCAAGGGTTTCTTCTGGCTGGCCACGCGACCGGCCCACGCCGGCTCGTGGTCGCAGGCCGGGGCGGTATGCCGCCATGGACTGGCCGGCAAATGGTGGGCCGCAGTGCCCCGCGAAAAATGGCCGCAGGAACAGGAATCCATCGATTTCATCATGGAACAATGGGATGAGAACGTCGGCGACGCCCGCCAGGAACTGGTGCTGATCGGCATCGATCTCGACCAGGATGCCCTGCGCGCCAGGCTGGAAGCCTGCCTGCTGTCCGACGCCGAGATGGCCCAGGGGCCGCTGGGTTGGGCCCGCATGCCGGATCCTTTCCCGGTCTGGGAATGAGGAAGCCGATACCATGAGCCTCACCAGCACCCTGCCCGACGTCGCCCGCGAACAGCGCGCCACCATCGCCCTGCCGCTGGAATGGGTGGGCATGAGCGGCATCGCCCTGCCCCTGCATCTGCAGGACGGGGCTGCCCCCATCCCCGCCAGCGCTGAAGTGGCGGTCGATCTGCCCGACCCGCAGGCCAAGGGCATCCACATGTCGCGCCTGTATCTGCTGCTTGAGCAATTCACCGCCCGCGCGGCACTGACACCGCCGGTGATCCACGCCCTGCTGCGCCAGATGCGCGAGAGCCACGCCGATTGCCACTCACGCGGGGCCGCCTTGCGCCTGGATTTTTCCCTGCTGCAGCAACGCCCGGCGCTGGTCACCCCCGGTCTGACCGGCTGGAAGAGCTACCCCGTCAGCCTGGCCGCCGAACTGCATGACGCGCAGGTGCAATTGAGCCTGCGGGTGCGGGTGGCCTATTCCTCTACCTGCCCCTGTTCAGCCGCGCTGTCGCGCAAGGCCTTGCAGGATGCCTTCGCCAGTCACTTCGCCGCCAGCGCCGCCATCCCGCGCGAAGCCGCGCTGAACTGGCTGGCGCGGCATGCCAGCCTGGCCACGCCGCACAGCCAGCGCAGCGAGGCCGAACTGAGCATCAACGTCGCCCCGGACAGCGCCGATTTGCCGCTACTGGCCCTGATCGATACCGCCGAAGCGGCACTGGGCACGGCCGTGCAGACCGCCGTGCGACGTGCCGATGAGCAAGCCTTTGCATTGGCCAACGGCGCCAACCTGATGTATGTGGAAGATGCCGCGCGGCGCCTGCGGCAGGCACTGGAAGCGGCCTTCGGCAGCTGCGCGGTGCGCGTCAGTCACTACGAAAGCCTGCATGCGCATGATGCGGTGGCCGCCACCGCCAGCCCCGGCTGGCGCGAGCAGATCCGCTGATGATGGCCAGTGGCGGCCGCCCCCGGGCCGCCGCCTGGCAAGATGAGCGAAAGCGGGGTATCGTTGCCGCTCCTGCGTAAAAGATTTCCATGATGTCCGACCACTTCCCCTCCTTCCTGCAACGTCACCAGTACGCCGCCCTCGAACCCGGTCCTCGCCTGCTGGTGCTGGGTGCCGTGCATGGCAACGAAACCTGCGGCACGCAGGCCATCGCCCGCCTGCGCGAGCAACTCGACAGCGGCCAGCTGCGCCTGCAACGCGGCCTGCTGACGCTGGTGCCGGTCACCAATCCGCTGGCCTACCAGAAGCACCAGCGCCAGGGCGAACGCAACCTCAACCGCAACCTGCGCCCGCATCCGGCCCCGGCCAATTTCGAGGACCGGCTCTGCAATGTGCTGTGTCCCTGGATCGATGAACACGAGGTGCTGCTGGACCTGCACTCCTTCCACACCGGTGGCGTTCCCTTCGCCATGCTGGGTCCGCTGGACAACCAGGACGCGGTCGAGCCCTTCGCCCATGCGGCGGCCGAGCAGCGCATGGTGGCGCACCTGGGCTGCAAGCGGGTGGTGGAAGGATGGATGACGGCCTACGTGCGTGGCGTGGAACGCCGCCGCCAGCAAGGCCATGCGGTGTCACCGGATCTGCTGGACCGGCAATACGGCGTGGGCACCACCGAATATGCGCGCAGTCACGGCCTGTACGGCGTCACGCTGGAATGCGGCCAGCATGATGATCCCCAGGCCCCCGCGGTGGCCTATCAGGCCATCCTGCAGACCCTGAGCTTGCACGGCATGATCGATCGCCCCCTGCAGCCGCCGGCGGACGACATCCAGATCATCCGCCTGGTCGATGTGATCGACATGGCCCATCCGGATGATCGCTTTGTCCGCGAATGGGCCAGCTTCGACCGGCTGCGTGCCGGTGAAGTGATCGGCCATCGCCACGACGGCCGCCCGGTCACCGCACCGGAAGACGGCTACATCGTCTTCCCCAACCCGCGCGCCCTGCCGGGCAACGAGTGGTTCTATCTGGGCGTGGACAGCCCGCGCAGCCTGTAAGGCTTCAGGCCGCGCAATCCAGCGCGTAGAAGCGGGTATCGACCACCATCACCGGGAAGGCCGGCGGCAGGTCGGCCTGCTCGATCTGGCGGAAGCCGTTCTTTTCATAGAAGCGATGCGCCGCCAGGAACTTGGCGGTGGTGCCCAGGAAGATCTGGCGCACCCCCTGCAGCCTGGCCCAGTCCACCGCGCCCTGCAACAACCGGGCGGCGGTGCCGTGCTCCTTGCCGCGATGGCTGGCCGCCACGAACATCTTGCGCAGCGCCACCTGATCATTGCCGATGTCCAGCAGGGAGATGGTACCGACCACCTTGCCTGCCTCCAGCGCCACCCAGAAATTGCCCTTGCCCTTCTGGTAGAAGCCGGGGATGTCCTTCAGGTCGGGCTGACCTTCCAGGGTGATGGGGATGCCGAACTCCTCTTGCTGGATCGGCAGGATGACGTCCACCACGCCACTGGCGTGCTCGGGCGAGAAAGCTTGAATCTGGATCATGGGGTGCAGACGAAAGGAATGGATGAAGGAGATACGCTGAAGGTGTAAAGCGGATTACGTGAGTTCTTGACCCGGCGTGAGCTCCCAGCAGCGCGGGCTGTGAGCGAAGCCGATATGGCCGTAGTAGCCGGCGGCGTCCGGCGCGGCCAGCAGACGCAGACGGCAACGCGGCCCCACCAGGCTGCGGGCATGGCGGATCAATTCCTTGCCGATACCCTGGCGCTGGTATTGCTCGTCCACGGCCAGCTCGGACAGATAGCAGGCATAGGCGAAATCGGTCACGCCCCGCGCCACGCCGACGATCAGTTCGCCATCCCAGGCGGTGGCGATCAGGTTGGCGTGCTCGACCATGGCCTGCATGCAGTCACGGTCGTCGAGCGGGCGGCGGGGTCCCAGCGAAGTACGGGAGAGGATATCGATGAACTGATCCACCGTGAGGCGGACGTCGGTACGGAAGACGATGGGCATGCGCGGGCTCACTGACAGTCGAAGCCGCCCACGTTAACACAAAATGCCGCACGGCATGCGGCACCCTGGCCCTGCCCGGCACCGCTTCAGTCCGGGCGCTGATAGACCTGCTGCGCCACCGGCTTGCCGGTGGCATCCACCCTGACCAGCACCATCTCGCCGGAAGCCACGCTGGCACCGGTCCAGCGGGCGATGTTCACGTCATGCGTGACCAGGATCAGCGCCCGCCCCTGCTTGGCCGGCAGAGCGCTGCGCAGGTAGGCCTGCAGACGGTCATTGGCACTGTCGGCGCGGCCAGCCTGATCATTGAAGAACGAGGCCAGGCTATCTTCTACCAGCGGTGTCCCGAAGCCCAGCAGGCTGGCCGTCTCCCGGGTACGGCACCAAGGGCTAGCTGCCACCACCGCGCTGCGCACGCCCTGTTCGCGCAGCCAAGCTCCGACCCTGCGTGCCTGCGCCCGTCCTTCTTCGTTGAGGTTGCGTTGCGTACTGCAGTCCTCCAGCGAGAATCCCGCCGGGTCGCCGATGCCGGGGGCACGGGCGTGTCGCATGATGAGCACCTGGTCGGCAGCGGCCAGGCGCTGGCCGAGGTCGTCAGCCCTTGCGGGCGTAGCAAAGGCAGCCAGGAAAAGAAAGCAGGCGAAGGAAGCGAGGAGGCCTCGGTACAGCAATCCGGTCATGGTCGAAGGTCTGGCGCACAAGTCTCTGGGCCTTCAGTCTAGTCCGGAATGGCGACGCCGCGCCCGCGCGGGGAGCGCGTTTGCGGCGTCAAAAGCAGGTCATGGTGCAGAAAACCTCAGGCGTTCTTCCATTGCGGGCTGCGCTTTTCGAGGAAGGCCTGGACGCCCTCGCGCTGGTCCTGGGTATCGAACAGATCGACGAAGAGTTCGCGCTCGGTCTGCAGGATGCTGCCCAGCGGATTGTGGCGCGCCCCCTGGATCAGTTGCTTGCTGGCCGCGACCGAGGACGGGCTCTGCTTTTCTGCCTGCAGGGCCAGCGCCAGTGCGCGCTCGCGGGCCTGGCCCTTGGGCACCACTTCTTCCACCAGGCCAATACGCAGTGCAGTCTCCGCATTGACGCGCTCGCCGCACAGGATCATGCGCTTGGCCCAGCCCTCACCGACCAGCCAGGGCAGGTTCTGCGTGCCGCCGGCGCAGGGCAAGAGGCCCACTGCGGCTTCCGGCAAGGCCATCTGCGCCTGTTCCTCGGCAATGCGGATATCGCAGGCCAGAGCGCATTCCAGGCCGCCACCCATGGCGTAGCCGTTGATGGCGGCAATCGAGACGCCACGGAAGGCGGACAAGGTCTCGAAGGCTTCGCCGAAGCGACGCGCCATCTCGCGCGCCATGGCCTTGTCACCATCGGCGAAGAGCTTCAGGTCGGCGCCGGCGGAAAAGAATTTCTCGCCCTCGCCGGTGACCACCAGGGTGTAGACGTTGCGGTCGGCATTGAGGTCCCGGACCAGTTGTGTAAGGTCGGCCAGGGCCTCGCGGGTCCAGGTGTTGGCGGGCGGATTGGACAGCGTCAGTACCGCGGTGTGGCCGGTGATGTCCAGTTTCAGGTTGGTGTAGGTGCGCATGCTCGTCCTTGTGTCGGGTCAGCGGATATCGTCCAGGTTGTCGCGTTCCAGCAGCTTGCGCGAAATGATGACCCGCATGATTTCATTGGTGCCTTCCAGGATCTGGTGTACCCGCACGTCGCGGAAGTAGCGCTCCAGCGGGTATTCGCGGATATAGCCATAGCCGCCATGCAATTGCAGCGCCTCGTTGCAGATGCGGAAACCGAGGTCGGTCGCCAGTCGCTTGGCCATGGCGCAATAGGTGGTGGCCTCGGGCGAACCGGCGTCCAGCTTGGTGGCCGCCAGGCGCACCATCTGGCGCGCCGCCACCAGCTCGGTCTGCATGTCGGCCAGCTTGAATTGCAGGGCCTGGAAATCGGCGATGGGGCGGCCGAACTGCTTGCGTTCCTTCATGTAGGCATGGGCCGCATCCAGTGCCCCCTGGGCCGCGCCCACCGAGCAGGTGGCGATGTTGATGCGGCCACCGTCCAGCCCCTTCATGGCGAACACGAAGCCCTCGCCCTCCTCGCCCAGCAGGTGGTCCACCGGGACCTTGACGTTGTCGAAGCTGATGGTGCGGGTGGGCTGGCTGTTCCAGCCCATCTTGCTTTCCTTCTTGCCGTAGCTGATGCCGGGGGTATCGCCCGGCACCACGATGGCCGACACCCCGCGTGCGCCGGGGCCGCCGGTGCGGGCCATCACCACCAGCAGGTCGGTACTGCCAGCCCCCGAGATGAAGGCCTTGGAACCATTGATGAGGTAGAAGTCGTCGACCCGGCGCGCGGTGGTCTTGAGCGAGGCCGCATCCGACCCGGAACCGGGCTCGGTCAGGCAATAGGAGCCGATCTTCTGACCGGCCGCCAGTTGCTCGCACCATTGCTCCTTCAGCGAAGGCTGGCCCCAGGTGGCCACCATCCAGCTGACCATGTTGTGGATGGTGAGATAGGCGGCGGTGGAGGTACAGGCCCGCGCCAGTTCCTCGAAGACCACGGTGGCATCCAGCCGGGTCAGGCCCAGGCCGCCATCGGCCTCGGGCGTATAGAGTCCGCAGAAACCCAGTTCGCCAGCCTTGGCGATCACGTCCAGCGGGAAATGGGCTTCCTCGTCCCACTTGGCCGCAAAGGGCGCCATCTCGCCGGCCGCAAAGTCGCGTGCGCTTTGCTGGAAGGCCAACTGGTCCTCATTGAGTTCGAAATCCATGCCTGTCTCCTGTTCGTTGTTTTTCCTGGCCGTGCGGGCGCAGGGCATGCCGCCAGTGGCAGTTAGCTTAATGGAAATCGCGCCGGGTAGTTGTCACCAGCGCGACAGTGCCGCTCCGCCCCGAAACTCAGGCCGCCGCCTCGAGCGCGGCCTTGCCACCGTTGGCAAAGGCGGCCAGCAAGCTGGCCTGGCGCACCCGCATGGCTTCCACTGCCTTGAGCTTGACATGACCGAAGCCACGCACCTGCTCCGGCAGCTGTGCCAGCTCGATGGCCAGTGCCAGATTATCGGCCGTCAGTTGCGGCAACAGGCCCAGCACCAGCGCACGATACTCGGCGATCAGGGCGCGTTCCATGCGACGTTCCTCGGTGCGACCGAACACATCCAGCATGCCGCCGCGCAGGCCCTTCATGCGTGCCAGCAACTTGAAGGCCTGCATCGTCCAGCCGCCGTAGCGGGCCTTCTGCAGATGCCCCTGCCCGTCCTTGCGGGCCAGGATGGGCGGCGCCAGGTTGAAACTGAGCGTAAAGTCGCCCTCGAACTGCTGCGCCAGTTCCTTCTGGAACTGGCCGTCGGTATAGAGCCGCGCCACCTCGTACTCATCCTTGTAGGCCATCAGACGGGACAGATTGCGGGCCACCGCCATGCTCAGTTTTTCGCTGCCCAGCGGCGCCTCGGCCGCACGCACGGCTTCCACCACCTCGGCATACTGGCCGGCGTAGCGGGCGTCCTGGTAGTCGGTGAGCAGGGCCACGCGACGCTTGATCAACTGGTCCAGCGACTGCGGCATCTGCAGCACCACCGGCTGGGCCGGCACGGCAATGCGCTCCACCTTCAGCAGGTCGACCGCGGCCCGGCGGCCCCAGCGGAAGGCAGTCTGGTTGGCCTGCACGGCCACGCCATTGAGTTCGATGGCGCGCAGCAGCGAGGCTTCGCTCAGCGGCAGTTCGCCGCGTTGCCAGGCATAGCCCAGCATGAACAGGTTGGTGGCGATGGAGTCGCCCATGAGCGCCGTGGCCAGGCGCGTGGCATCGATGAAATCGGCCTGCTGCCCGACCGACTCGACGATCAGGGCCTTGACCTCCTCGAAGGGGAAGTGCCAGTCCGGGTTGCGGGCAAACTGCCCCGGCGGTTGCTGGTGCAGGTTGACCACCGCACGCGTGCGGCCCGGACGCATCTTGGAGATGGCGTCGAAGGCGCCGGCCGTCAGCATGTCGCAACCCAGCACCAGATCGGCTTCGCCGGTGGCGATACGCTGGGCGCGGATGGCATCGCGCCGCGCGGCAATGCGCACGTGCGAGGTGACCGAGCCGTTCTTTTGCGACATGCCCGTCATGTCCAGCACCGAGGCGCCCTTGCCTTCCAGGTGCGCGGCCATGCCCATCAGGGCGCCGATGGTGATCACGCCGGTACCGCCAATGCCATTGATGAGGATGTTGAACGGCGTCTCGCAGGAGGGCAGGACCGGCTGCGGCAACTCGCCGAAGTCATCCGTCGCGTCCTTCTTCGTCACGCCGGTGCGCGACTTCTTGAGCTTGCCACCGGTGACCGTGACGAAGCTGGGGCAGAAGCCCTTCACGCAGGAGTAATCCTTGTTGCAGGACGACTGGTCGATGGTACGCTTGCGACCCAGGTCGGTTTCCAGCGGCAGCACGGAGGTGCAATTGGATTGCACGCCACAATCACCGCAGCCTTCGCAGACGGCGGAATTGATGAAGAGCCGCTCATTGGGATCGGGGTATTCGCCCTTCTTGCGGCGCCGACGTTTCTCTGCCGCGCAGGTCTGGTCATAGATGATCACGCTCACGCCGGCGATCTCGCGCAGTTCGCGCTGCACGGCATCCATCTCCTTGCGGTCGTGTACGGTCACGGCGGCCGGCAGACTGGAACGGTCGGCATAGCGGCCGATGTCCTCGGACACCAGCGCGATGCGCTGCACGCCCTCGGCCGCCATCTGCTGCGCGATCATCGGCACCGATACCGTACCGTCAACCGGCTGGCCACCGGTCATGGCCACGGCATCGTTGTAGAGGATCTTGTAGGTCATGTTGACCCGGGCCGCCACCGCAGCGCGGATGGCCAGGTAACCGGAATGGAAGTAGGTGCCATCGCCCAGGTTGGCGAACACGTGCGGCACCTTCGAGAACGGTGCCTGCCCGATCCACGGCGCGCCCTCGCCGCCCATGTGCGTGGTCAGCTTGTTGAATTCGGGATAGATCGCCGTGGCCATCACGTGGCAACCGATGCCGGCCAGCGCGAAGCTGCCTTCCGGTACCCGGGTGGAAGTATTGTGCGGACAGCCCGAGCAGTAGTAGGCCGGGCGCGGTGGCGTGTTGACCGCCTTGGACAGCACCGCATCCTTGGCATCGAGGAAGGCCAGGCGCGCCTTGATCAGGTCGCTGGTATGGAAGCGCGCAATGCGCGCCGCGATCACGCGGGCGATCTGCGCCACCGAGAAATCAGCCTTTGAGGTCAGCAGCCATTCACCGCGAGGCGCGACCCACTCGCCCTTCTCGTCGAACTTGCCGATTACCCGTGGACGCACATCGTCGCGCCAGTTGTAGAGCTGTTCCTTCAACTGGTACTCGACCATCTGGCGCTTTTCTTCCACCACCAGGATTTCATCCAGCCCTTGCGCGAACTCGCGCACCCCATCCGGCTCCAGCGGCCAGGGCATGGAGACCTTGAACAGACGCAGGCCGATCTCGGCGGCGAAGGCTTCGTCGATACCCAGTTCAGAGAGCGCTTCCAGCACGTCCAGATAGGACTTGCCGGAGGCAATGATGCCCAGCCGCGCACGGGGGCTGTCGATCATCACGCGATTGAGACGGTTGGCGCGGGCGTAGGCCAGGGCGGCGTAGATCTTGTAGTCCTGCATCAGCGCTTCCTGCTTGCGCGCCTGCACGCCCAGCGTGTCGGTCGACAGACGGGCATTGAGGCCGCCCTCGGGCATGACGAAGTCACCCGGCAGCCTGATCTGCACGCGGAAGGGATCGGCATCCACGGAGGCGCTCGATTCGACCGTATCGGCCAGGGCCTTGAAGCCCACCACGCAACCGGAATAGCGCGACATGGCCCAGCCATGCAGGCCCAGGTCCAGGTATTCCTGCACATTGCAGGGATAGAGCATCGGGATCATCGATGCCGAAAAGATGTGGTCGGACTGGTGCGGCAGCGTCGAGGAATAGGCGCCGTGGTCATCGCCGGCTACCAGCAGTACGCCACCATGGGCGGAGGTACCGGCGTGGTTCATGTGCTTCAGCACATCCCCGCAGCGGTCCACGCCGGGACCCTTGCCGTACCACATGGCGTAGACGCCGTCATAGTCGGTCGGGCCGATCAGCTTGACCTGTTGCGTGCCCCAGACGGCGGTGGCGGCCATGTCCTCGTTCACGCCCGGCTGGAACTTGACGCGGTGTGCGGCCAGGTGCGGCTGGGCATGCCACAGGGCTTCGTCCAGCCCGCCCAGGGGCGAGCCACGATAACCGGAAATGAAACCGGCGGTATTGAGCCCGGCGGCGCGGTCGCGGATCTGCTGCAGCAGCGGCAGGCGCACCAGGGCCTGGATGCCGGACAGGTAGATCGCACCGGAGGTGGCGGTGTATTTGTCGTCCAGGCTGACCGGGGCCAGCGGGACATCATCGGTGGGGGTGGCAACAACGGTGTGCACGCCGTCTGTCGCGGGGTTACCGGTTTTCCCTTGCGGGACCGGCGAGTGAGCGCTCACTTGGGTCGCAGCCTGTGCGCAGTCGCCAGTGCCTTCTACGGTCGGCACGGTCGCTGCGGCAGGCTCAGCTGCCGAACGGATCTGCATTGCTTGTCTCCAAAATTTTGATTCAGATAGCGTCTGCCATTACTGCGCCGGGTACGGTGCATCACTGCCAGACACTTCGACCGTGGTAGCGGTCAACACAACAATCTCCGTCTCGAAAACTGCTGTGACTGAAGTCTATCCGCAGGCCCGCAGGAAGCGGAAATACCGAATGAGGATAGGGGTATAAGGAAAAACGATAGCCCCGGGGGATGAGGGCGGATGAGGGCGCATGCTGCCTGCCTTCAGGCTTGCATTCATGCCTGAGCAGACCAGCCAGACCCAGACCGGGGTGCAGGCATTTTTTGCTGCCGAATGGAAAGATGCGGCAAGACGCGTTATGCTTGCGCGCGAAAACGCCGACGGGCGCGCACTGGAACGTTTCCTGCTTGCTGCATGGCAAGTGCGCAGTGATCAGCGCCTTCGAACAATTTCCCGACCTCAAGATTGCATTGGACAGCCACGACCCGCCATGACCGACACCACACAAGAACAAATGGAACCGGATAGCACGGTCTACAAGACCTTGCTGGAATCGACCAAGGCGATTCCCTGGAAGATCGACTGGAGCAGCATGCAGTTCGCCTACATCGGCCCGCAGATCGAGCAGTTGCTGGGCTGGAGCCCGGAGAGCTGGAAGACCGCCGACGACTGGGCCATGCGCATCCACGCCGAAGACCGCGAGGCGGTGGTCAACTTCTGCATCTCGCAATCCAAGGCCGGCGCCGACCACGAAGCCGACTACCGGGCGCTGACCCGCGATGGCGAGCATGTGTGGATCCGCGATGTGGTGCACGTGGTGCGCAATGACGATGGCAGCCCCAATGCGCTGATCGGCTTCATGTTCGACATCACCGAGCGCAAGAAGACCGAGGCGCGCCTGATCGAGCTGCAGAAGGAACTGGAGGCCCTGTCCTATCGCGACGGCCTGACCGACGTCGCCAATCGCCGCATGTTCGATTCGGCACTGGAGGTGGAATGGGCCAATGCGGTGAGCACGCGCGCGCCGCTGTCGCTGATCATGCTCGACATCGATTACTTCAAGCAGTACAACGACCAGTATGGCCACATCCGCGGCGACGAATGCCTCAAGCAGGTGGCGCGCATCCTCAGCCAAACGGCCACCCGCAGCCGCGATTTCTTCGCCCGCTATGGTGGCGAGGAATTCGTGCTGATCCTGCCCGAATGCGACGAAAAGGCCGCCCTGCAGGTGGCGCAGCGCTGCCGCAACCTGATCCTCGATGCCGCCATCCCGCATGCCAGCTCGCAGGTGGCCGAGATGGTCACCATCAGCCAGGGCGTGGCCACCATCGTGCCTTCGCCCATGGACCAGCGCATCGAGTTCCTGGAACTGGCCGACCGGCGCCTGTACCGCGCCAAACAGTTGGGCCGTAACTGTATCGCCGTCGACGAGTGAACTGTACCTGTCTCGTGGCAGGGGCCGTCGCTACAATCGGCAGCCTGACCACCCTGCCGCGAGACCTCCATGCCCGCCACCTACGCCTACCGACTGCTTAACGTCTTCGCCGAATCGACCTTCGGCGGCAATCCCCTGTGCGTGTTCGAAGATGCACGTGGCCTGGATGACGCCACCATGCTGGCGCTGGCACTGCAGTTCAACCTTTCCGAAACCACTTTCATCCTGCCCTCGACGGTGGCCGATGCCCGCGTGCGCATCTTCACCACCGGCTATGAAATGCCCTTCGCCGGCCATCCCACACTGGGAACGGCCCAGGTGGTGCGCGCGCTGCTCGGCAAGGGCGACGCCCTGACACTGGAATTCAAGGCCGGCGTGGTGCCGGTGCGCGCGCAAGGCGATGTCTGGACCTTTACCGCGCCCTGCCCCGGCGGGCCGAAGACGGCGCCCTCCCCCCTGTCGCGGGCCGAGGTGGCCGCCCTGGTGGCGCTGGACGAAAGCGACCTGGCCGGCGATCCGGTCTGGGTCGATACCGGGGCCGACCAGTTCCTGATCCCGCTGGTTTCGCCCGAGGCCGTGCGCCGCGCCCAGCCCGACAGCGCGCAGCTGCAGCGCTGGCCGGTCAGCAGCCTGGGACGCAAGACCGCCTATGTCTTTGCCTTCGACGCGACACAGCCTGGCCAGGTGCTGGCGCGCTACTTCTTTACCAAGCAAGGGGGTGGCGTGGCCGAAGATCCGGGAACCGGTTCGGCCTGCGCCAACCTGGGCGGCTGGCTGCGCGCCACCGGCCATGTGCTGCCGGCGCACTTCGCCATCGATCAGGGCGCGGCAGTGGATCGTCCTTCGCGGCTGTACCTGGACGTTGCCGCCGATGGCGCGATCCAGGTCGGTGGCCGGGTCATCGAGATCGGACGTGGCACGGTCACCATCGATCCGGTCGGCCAGACCATGCTGGCCTGATAGCGCAGGCAAGCCCGCAGCGCGCAGCAGCTCGGCTCAGCGGCTCAGCGGATCAGGCCACCCTCCTGCGTGAGCGGGAAGATCAGCGCATGCAGCCAGTCCATGAACTCCGCCAGCCGCGCCGGCACGTGGCGGCGGCTGGCATACATCAGGTTCACCGGCATCGGCGCCGGCCGGTATTGCGGCAAGACCTCGACCAGCTTGCCGCCATCGAGCATCTTGCGCTTGGCCGCACCCACCAGCGGCAACTGGATCAGGCCCAGCCCGGCCTGACAGGCCGCGTAGTAGGTCTCGGTGCTGTTGACGGTGACGCTGCCGGCCATGGGCAGGGTATGCGTCTGACGGCCGTCGAACCATTCCCAGCCGGGTGAACGCCCGCCCAGCACCTGGCGGTAATGCACCAGCTGGTGCTGCGCCAGGTCTTCCAGCGTGCGCGGTACGCCGTGGCGCTTGAGATAGGCGGCGCTGGCGCAATTGATCTGCACCAGATGACCGATGCAGCGCGCCACCAGCGAGGAATCGTCCAGGGTACCGGTGCGCAGCACGCAATCGAAACCCTCGGCCACCAGGTCGACCCGGCGGTCGCTGGCCGAGAGCTCGATCTCCAGTTGCGGATGCTGTGCCAGGAAGGACGGTAGCGCCGGCAACACCACCTCGCGTGCCATGGCGCTGGACATGTCCACCCGCAGCTTGCCGGTCAGCGGCTGGCCGCCGGCACGGAACATCCCCCGCAGCGATTCGAATTCATCCAGCAATTCCTTGCTGCGCCGGTAGAAGGATTCGCCGTCGGGCGTGAGCTGCACGCGCCGCGTGGTGCGCTGGAGCAGCCGCGTGCCCAGCATCTGCTCCAGTTGCTGGATGGCCAGCGACACGCTGGCATTGGGCAGGCCCAGCTGGCGCGCCGCACCGCTGAAGCTGGCCAGCTCGGCCACGCGCTGGAAGATCTTGAGGGTGTCCATCTGGTTCATGTCGCGCCCGGATTATTATCAGATATTGAAAAGTCTAATAGTAATTCAGAAATTTATTAGTAAAAAACTTCTCAATATACTGGGCTCCGTGGTACAGCAAATCACCCGACTTTTCCCACCAAGGAGCCCGACATGAGCAACATCACCACTTCCGATACCTCCACCCGCATCGCCATCATCACCGGCGGCAGCCGTGGCCTGGGCAAGAATGCCGCCCTGCACCTGGCCCGCGATGGCGTGGGCATCATCCTCACCTACGTCGGCAACCGTGACGCCGCCCAGGCCACGGTGGCCGAGATCGAAGCGCTCGGCGGCAAGGCCGTGGCACTGCAGCTGGACCTGGCCGACAGCACCAGCTTCCCGGCCTTTGCCGCATCGGTGAAGAGCGCACTCCAGCAGCACTGGCAGGTCCCGCACTTCAGCTACCTGGTCAACAACGGCGGCATGGGCATGCATGCCAGCATCGAAGAGACCACCGAGGCGGTCTTCGACGAACTCTTCAAGGTGCATCTCAAGGGCGTGTTCTTCCTGACCCAGGCACTGCTGCCGCTGCTGGCCCAGGGTGGCCGCATCATCAACATCTCCAGTGGCCTGGCACGCTTCTCCCTGCCTGGCTATGCCGCCTATGCCGCCATGAAGGGCGGCGTGGAAGTGATGACGCGCTACATGGCCAAGGAATTCGGTGCGCGTGGCATCGCCGTCAACACCGTTGCGCCGGGTGCCATCGAAACCGACTTCGGCGGTGGCCGGGTACGTGACAACGCCGAGCTCAACGCCTTCGTGGCCGGCCAGACCGCGCTGGGACGCGTCGGCCTGCCGGACGACATCGGCGCGGCCATCGCCTCGCTGCTGCGCCCGGACAATGGCTGGATCAATGCCCAACGGGTGGAAGTCTCGGGCGGCATGTTCATCTGAGTTCCGCTCTCCCGCCCTGCCTCTCTTCGCGGCAGGGCTGCGGCGGACGGCCTGCAGGCGCCCCCTGCGGGCGGCCCTTTTTGCTCCGGTTTGCACCCCCTCCCAAGAGCCAATTGCAAAGCCTGTCGCATTGTGTTGCGCATTGGAATGTGCTCGGGTAACATCCCCCGACATCTGGTGAGCCACCCGTACTGCAGCGCCACGGCGTTTTGTCTGCAGGCGCCGGTGATCACGCCACGGCCCGTCTTGGCGTGGACACATAAAAACAGATGGGTAGCGTCGCCACAGCGCGACGGTTCAGGGAAGGACCAGTAGCAGGTACAGGCGGCGATCCGCCACGACCCGGCTGCTGCGTCCGCATGGCGGAGTACGAACAGGGGGCGGTATTTTCAGTCACATCTTTGGCAAACGCGCAGTAGCGGCCTGGGCAGGCGCAGCGGCGTGCATGACGGTCCTCCTCGCCCCCGGTACCGCCAGCCTCGCCGCCAGCCCAGCCGGACCGGATTGTTCGCGCACCTATACCTTGGCCCTGCATGATCACGGCCTGCTCTACTCGGCCGCCACCGATACTGGCATCGACAAGGATTTCGCCGACGAACTGATCCGCCGCAGCGGTTGCAAGGTCAATGTCAGCCTGATGTCGCGCGCGCGCATCTGGCAACTGATCGAATCGGGCGCCCTCGATTTCAGCCTGTCCGGCATCACCAATGGCGAGCGTGACCAGTATGCCGCCTTCGCCTGGTACTTCAGCAATAAGTATTACCTGCTGGTGCGCAAGGATGCCGGCATCACGCAGCTGGCCGATGTGGCGCGCAGCGAGCGTTTCCAGCTGGGGGTGATCCGTGGTTTTCGCTACAGCGCCAATGCCAACCGCATGGTCGACCAGTTGACCGCGGCCAACCGTGTCTCGCTGGCAGGAGGCCTGGAACCGCTGTATGAGGCCCTGCTGCAGAACCGTATCCAGGGCATGATCATGGAGCCCTTCGACTACCCGGTGGTGGAAGAGAAACGCATCCGCGACGCCACCAGCATCATCGGTTTCGACGATCCCTCGGTACTGCATGGACTGATCATGTCGAAGAAGGCGCTTTCCCCTTCCGAACAGGAAAAATGGCGCGCCCTGGTCGATGGCATGCTGGCCGACGGCACCGTGCTGCGCATCTTCAAGAAATACTTCAACCCGGAACTGGCAGCGGCCATGGTCCAATTCCAGAGCAAGCCGTGAACTGGCTGCGCCTGATCCCGCTCCCCCTGCTGATCCTGGTGACGGGACTGGGCGTCACCTGGACCGCCTGGGACCACGAACGCGAAGCCGCCAGCAAGGAACTGCATACCCAGTTTTCCTCGGTGCTGCGCGAGACGGTCAGCCGCATCGAGCAGCGTATGGCCTCCTACGAACAGATGCTGCACGGGGTGCAGGGACTGATGGCGGCCACCGGCAGCATCGACCGCAACCAGTTCCACGACTACGTGGAGGCGCTGAACCTGGATGCCAACTTCTCCGGCATCCAGGTGATCTCCATCGAAGAATGGATTCCGGCCGCCGGCGTGGACGCCCATCTGGCGCGCATGGCCCGCCAGGGGCTGACCGACTACAAGATCCGGCCGCCCGGTGCACGCGACGCCTACGCCCCGACCGTGCTGCGCGAGCCCTACGTGGGCCGCAACCGCCAGCCCTTCGGCAATGACCAGTGGTCCGATCCGGTGCGTCGCGCCGCCATGGAAAAGGCGCGCGACTCTGGCCTGGCAACCATCTCCGGCAAGATCGATCTGGCCCAGGATGGTCCGGCGGCCCCGGCCTTCATGATGTACCTGCCGCTGTACGAGCGTGGCAAGCCGCAGGCCACCATCGAGCAACGGCGTGCCAGCCTGATCGGCTGGGTGCATGCGGTGTTCCGCATGAGCGATGTGATCGCCAGCCTGTATGGCGAAAGTACCCGCACCATCGCTTTCTCGCTGCATGACGGCGTGAACCAGCAGTCCGAGACCCTGCTCTATCGCTCGCCGGCGGCCCGCGAACCGCAGCCGGCGCGTCTGCATGCCGACGAATACCTGGTGGTGGGCAACCATAACTGGACCCTCAGCATGCGCACCACCGAGGCCTTCACCGCCCAGTTCGGCCGCAATGCCGAACACCTCATCGCGGCCACCGGTGTCGGCCTGAGCATCACGCTGTCGCTGCTGGCCTGGCTGATGATGTCGAGCCGGGTGCGAGCGGTACGGCTGGCGCAGAAGATGACCGCCGAGCTGCGCGCCAGCGAAGAACAGTTCCGCGCCATCGCCGACTGCACCGTCAACTGGGAAGTCTGGTGGGGCCTGGACGGCCGTCCGCGCTGGATCAACCATGCGGTACGCGACTACACCGGCTACACCGTCGAGGAATGTCTGACCATGCCGGACTTCATCGGCAGCATCGTGCACCCCGACGACGAACGTCGCATCCGTGCCGAACTGGCGCGCTGCATGGATGGCCAGAAGCGCGAAGACGTCGAATTCCGCTGTGTGCGCAAGGATGGCACGGTGTTCTGGCTGGCCCTGTCGTCGGCTCCGATCACCGATGCCCAGGGCAATTTCACGGGCTTTCGCACCAGCAGCCGCGACATCACCGATCGCAAGCAGATCGAAGCCGAGCTGCGCATCTCGGCAGTGGCCTTCGACTCGCGCGAAGGCATGCTCATCACCGATGCCAACAGCAAGATCCTGCGCGTAAACAAGGCCTTCACCGAAATCACCGGCTACACCGCCGAGGAAATCGTCGGCAAGCATCCCAACCTGCTGCGTTCGGACCGCCACGGCCCGGCCTTCTTCCAGGAAATGCGCGAGAGCATCCGGCGCTTCGGCAAATGGCAGGGCGAAATCTGGGACCGCCGCAAGAATGGCGAGGTCTATCCGGAATGGCTGACCATCTCGGCGGTCAAGAACCGGGACAACCAGATCACCCATTACGTCAGCACCCACCACGACATCAGCGACCGCAAGCTGGCCGAGGAGCGCATCCGCGAATTGGCCTTCTTCGACGGCTTGACCCGCCTGCCCAACCGCACCCTGTTGCTGGACCGCCTCAAGCAGGCCATCGCCCTGTCGCTGCGCACCCGCACCTGCGGCGCGCTGCTGTTCATCGACCTGGACCACTTCAAGACCTTGAACGACACCGTCGGCCATGAAAAGGGCGACACCCTGCTCAAGCAGGTGGCCCAGCGCCTGGTGGCCAACGTGCGCGAAAACGATACCGTGGCCCGCGTCGGGGGCGACGAATTCGTGGTGGTGCTGGAAGGCCTCAACGAACAACAACAGGAAGCCGCCACCCAGACCCGCGCCATCGGCGAGAAGATCCTGGCGGCGCTGGGCTCGACTTTCCAGCTCGACGATGTCGAATACCGCGCCACCGCCAGCATCGGCGCCACCGTCTTCCTGGGCCGCGCGGCCTCGGTGGACGAACTGATGAAGCAGGCCGACCTGGCCATGTACAAGGCCAAGGAAACCGGCCGCAATGCCTTGCGCTTCTTCGACCCGGCGATGCAGACCGCCGTACTGGAACGCGCCACCCTGGAAGCCGGCCTGCGCAAGGCCATCGACGGCGACCAGCTGCTGCTGCACTACCAGCCGCAGGTGGTCGAGGGCGGGCGCGTAACCGGCGCGGAAGTGCTGGTGCGCTGGCAGCATCCACAGCGCGGCATGGTGCCGCCGGGCGACTTCATCCCGCTGGCCGAGGAGACCGGACTGATCCTCTCCCTGGGCAATTGGGTGCTGGAGACCGCCTGCAAGCAGCTGGCCACCTGGGCCAAGCGTCCGGCCATGGCCGAACTCTCCATCGCCGTCAACGTCAGTGCGCCGCAATTGCGCGAACCCGATTTCGTGCAGACCGTGCTCGACACCATCGAACGCACCGGCGCCAACCCGCGTCGCCTGAAACTGGAGCTCACCGAAAGCCTGCTGGTGGACAACGTCGAGGACATCATCCAGAAGATGTTCGCCCTCAAGGCTTATGGCGTGGAGTTTTCGCTGGACGATTTCGGTACCGGCTACTCCTCGCTGTCCTACCTCAAGCGGCTGCCGCTGAATCAGCTTAAAATCGACCAGTCTTTCGTACGCGATGTCCTGATCGACCCCAACGACGCCTCGATTGCCAAGACCATCGTCAACCTGGCCCAGAGCCTGGGCCTGGGTGTCATCGCCGAAGGCGTGGAAACCGACGCCCAGCGCTCCTTCCTGGCCGATGCCGGCTGCCATGCCTATCAGGGGTATTTCTTCTGCCGGCCGGTGACAGTCGAGGCCTTCGAGAAATTCGCCCAGGACCGCGAATTACATATTTCCGCTGCCTAGGAGCCCCACATGAGCCATCCCTTGTCTGCTTTCCCCATCGACCAGAAATGGCCGGCGCAACATCCCGAACGTATCCAGCTGTACTCGCTGCCCACGCCCAATGGCGTGAAGGTGTCGATCATGCTGGAAGAAACCGGCCTGCCCTACGAAGCCCATCTGGTGAGCTTCGAGACCAATGACCAGATGTCGCCGGCCTTCCTGTCGCTGAACCCGAACAACAAGATTCCGGCCATCATCGATCCCGACGGCCCGGGCGGCAAGCCGCTGCCGCTGTTCGAATCCGGCGCCATCCTGCTATACCTGGCCGAAAAGAGCGGCAAGTTCCTGCCGCAGGATGCCGCCGCACGCTACCAGGTGATCCAGTGGGTGATGTTCCAGATGGGCGGCGTCGGTCCGATGTTTGGTCAGCTGGGCTTCTTCCATCGCTTCGCCGGCAAGGAATACGAGGACAAGCGGCCGCGCGACCGCTACGTCAACGAGTCCAAACGCCTGCTGGGCGTCATGGACAAGCAACTGGCGCAGCATCAGTGGCTGGCCGGCGACGAATACTCCATCGCCGATATCGCGACCTTCCCCTGGATTCGCAACCTGATCGGCTTCTACGAAGCGGCCGAGCTGGTCGGCTTCAAGGATTTCCCGAACGTGGCGCGTGCGCTGGAAGCCTTCGTGGCGCGTCCGGCCGTGGTGCGCGGCCTGAACATCCCGGCCCGCGGCTGAGCCGGCGAGTAGGTACGGCTACCGGCGCAGGGTGTAAATCGCTTTGCGTCGGTACGTCATGGGCATTACCATCACGAAAATGTCCACTATCGTTGACCAATGGTCAACCCTGCCTGCCCACGCACCCATGACGCTTTGCTTCCCGAAACACCACCGTCCCCCACGCGCACTGCGCCGTGCCGTGCTGGCGGCCGTGTGCGGCCTGTCGCTGCTGACGGCCCTGCCCGGCCAGGCGGTCGATCTCTCCCTCAAGACCCTGCGCGTGGGCAATCTCTCGCGCGCCTATTTTTCCGAACGCAATGTGGTCGGCGAAGCCCTGCCGCTGATCATCGCCCTGCATGCCAGCGGTTCCAGCGGCTCGCTGATGGCCCGCGCCACCGGCCTGACCGAGATTGCCGAGGCGGCCGGCTACATGATCGTCTACCCTAACGGTACCGGCCTGGCCATTGACGCCCGCACCTGGAATTCGGGCGGCTGCTGCGGCTACGCGCAGATGCACAAGGTCGATGACGTGGCCTTCCTGCGGGCTCTGGTCGACAAGCTGGTGGCCGACGGCCTGGCCGACCGCCAGCGCATCTACCTGGTTGGTGTCTCCAACGGCGGCATGATGGCCTATCGTATGGCAGCCGAAGCCCCCGAACTATTCAGGGCGGTGGCGGTGGTCAGCGCGGTACTGGACGTGCCACCCGAAACCGTCAAGGCCCCCATGCCGCTGCTGCACATCCACGGCAGCGACGACCCCTTCATCCCCTTCCTGGGTGGCATGGGCAAGCAGGAAGTCTCGCAGGTGCCACGCCTGTCGGTGGCCCGCAGCATCGAAGCCTTCATCAAGGCCGACGGCGCCAATCCGCGCCCGACCGTCAACGACATCCCCGACACCGCCGGCGACGGCACCACCATCCGCCAATACACCTACGCCAGCAAGACCGATCCGCAGGCGGTGGTGCTGTATGAGGTCAAGGGCGGCGGACATGCCTGGCCGGGTGGCGTGGTACCCATCATCAATGGTGGCAAGTCCTCGCAGAACCTGGATACCTCGCGCACCGTGGTCAGCTTCTTCAATGCCCACGGCGGGGGCCGCAAGAACGAAGCCGAGGACGACCAGTTGCCACCGGGCGCGACACCGCTCAAGCCGGCCGCCAATGCCGCCCCCAGGGCGCCGGCGACGACGCCCCCGGCAGCCAGTCCCGCAGCGCGCTGACGTCACCACGACGGCCAAATCGCACTATCATAGCGGCAGCGTTCAACCCTCATCGCCATGACAATGAAAAGACTCCTGACCAGCATCCTGATCGCCATCGTCCTGTACTTCCTGCTACCCTTCGTCGGCAAGCTCATTCCCCACTACCGACTGGCTGTGATCTGCATCACGGCCGGCATCGTCTCCTTCGCCATCTCGGCCTTGATGGACAAGACCTGAGGCAGTTTCCTGCGCCCAAAAAAATCGGCCACGATGCTTTCACATCGCGGCCGATTTTTCTTGGCTTGTCCGGTCTCGCACTATCCTGCAGCTGGATCAGCACTCACCCTTGCGCGCATGACCCGGGGGACAGCCCGGACCATGACCGGGTCCGCCACCCGGACCGCGATCATCATCGCGATCATGGTGACGCGGACCGCGACCCGGTGGCGGCCCACCGCGCCAGCCGCCGCGCTGGAGTTCCCAGCCACGCGGACCCTGATGCCAGACCGGGGCGGCATAGACATAACCGGGCCGTTCACGCAGCCAATGGCCCTCGCGCCACACATGACGATGACCATCCCAGTCCCAGAAGCCAGGCGCCCACACGTAACCGTGACGCGGCGGCGGCAAGGGCTCGGCGCGGGGCGGCGGCGGTGCGCCGATATTGATGTTGACCGACACCTGGGCCTGCGCCACCGGCAGGACGGCAGCGCAGGCTGTGACTGCGATCAGGGCGGCGAATATTGTTTTTTTAATCATATTAGTCATCAATAAACTGAAGGTTCAGCTAAGACCTCAGCAAGGCGACGCAGTTCCGGCGTGGCCTTGCCTGTGGCCCGGCCTCACGCCCCCTTGGCGTTCTTGAACATGGTCTTGATGCCGCGAATGGCCTGGCGGATGCGGGACTCGTTCTCAATCAGGGCGAAGCGCACGTACTCGTCACCATATTCGCCGAAGCCGATACCAGGCGAGACGCAGACCTTGGCCTGCTCCAGCAGGATGCGCGAGAACTCCAGCGAGCCGAACTGGCGATACGGTTCCGGGATGCGCGCCCAGATGTACATCGAGGCCTTGGGTACATCGACCATCCAGCCGGCCTCGTGCAGGCCCTTGACCAGCACGTTGCGGCGCTTTTCGTAGTTGGCGCGGATTTCCTCCACGCAAGCCTGGTCGCCCTCCAGCGCGGCAATAGCCGCCACCTGCACCGGCGTGAAGCTGCCGTAGTCGTGATAGCTCTTGATGCGCGCCAGGGCCGCCACCAGACGGGCATTACCGACCATGAAGCCGATCCGCCAGCCGGCCATGTTGTAGCTCTTGGAGAGGGTGAAGAACTCCACCGCGACCTCGCGCGCGCCCGGCACCTGCATGATGGACGGCGCTTTCCAGCCATCGAAGGTGATGTCGGCATAGGCCAGGTCATGCACCATCAGGATCTGGTGTTCCCGTGCCAGCTTGACCACCCGTTCGAAGAACTCCAGTTCCACGCATTGCGCGGTCGGGTTGGAGGGGAAGCCCAGGATCATCATCTTCGGCTTGGGATAGCTCTCGCGCACGGCGCGTTCCAGCTCGTCGAAGAAGTCCACGCCCGGGCTCATGCGCACCGAGCGGATATTGGCGCCGGCGATGACCGCGCCGTAGATGTGGATGGGATAGCTGGGGTTGGGCACCAGGACCGTATCGCCCTTGTCCAGGGTGGCCAGCATCAGGTGCGCCAGGCCTTCCTTGGAACCGATGGTGACGATGGCCTCGCTGTCGGGATCGAAGTCCACCTCGTAGCGGCTGCGGTACCAGTGCGCGATGGCGCGGCGCAGGCGCGGGATGCCCTTGGAGGACGAATAGCCGTGGGTATCGGGACGCTGCGCCACCTCCACCAGCTTCTCGACGATGTGCGGTGGGGTTGGACCATCGGGGTTGCCCATGGACATGTCGATGATGTCTTCACCACGCCGGCGCGCCGCCATCTTCAGTTCGGCAGTGATGTTGAAGACGTAGGGGGGCAGACGCTCAATGCGCGGGAAGCTGACTGGGAAGGCGTCGGCGGGTGCAGCAGAAGCGGAGGAAGGGGAAGAAGAGGAAGAAGAAACGTCAGGCGTGCGCGAGGAATCGCGCGAATCGGCGGATTGCGTCATGGAAGACTTTCACGTAAGCGCCCGGAACCGTCCGAGCGACGTTGGAACACATGTTCCGCGAATGATTCTATGCGCGAACCTTCATATGCACAAGCCGGGATGTGACTGATCGCAAGACATTTTGTGCATTCCTCCCTCACCATCGGTTCGGACTGAGCGGACCGAGTAGCGGCGCAGCCGCGTATCGAAGGCGGCGTGACGGCAGCAGCTCATGAGCGCCTTCGATACGGCCCTGACGGGCCTACTCAGTACGAACGGTCAGCCGCGGCGCGGGCTTGTCCGATGACGAAGCCCGCTGGCAAAGCATTCATTCGTACTTGCGCGCATCCTCGATCACCTTGCCATCATTGGGCAGGCTGCCCGGCGCCACCAGCAGGACCTCGCCGCGCAGCTTGGTCACATCCCGCAGGCTGCCGGCCAGCGCCGTGACATCGACCGCCGGATCAGCCGGGTCCCCCACTTCGCAATGCAGGGTCATGACGTCATTGGCCATCTCGCCGGACACCACCAGCCGCGCGCGCAGCACGTCGCCATGGCGGCGCAGCACATCGGCCACCTGCGAGGGATGGACGAACATGCCGCGCACCTTGGTGGTCTGGTCGGCACGGCCCATCCAGCCCTTGATGCGGGTATTGGTGCGCCCGCAGGGAGAGATGCCCTGTACCACCGCCGACAGGTCACCGGTACCGAAGCGGATCATCGGATAGTCGGGATTGAAGGAGGTCACCACCACTTCACCCACTTCCCCCTCGGCCACCGGATCGCCGGTGCCGGGCCGCACGATTTCCAGGATCAGCGATTCGTCCAGCACCATGCCGGGATGCACGGCGCCATCGCTCATGGTCTCGTAGGCGATATTGCCGATATCGGCCGAGGCATACAGCTGCAGTACCTGCGGTACGCCATGTTCATGGAACCAGTGGCGCAGCGACGGCGGCAACGCTTCGGCGCTGACCAGGGCACGCTGCACGCTGGAGATGTCGGCGCCCATTTCCTGCGCCTTCTCGATGATGATCTTGAGGAAGGACGGTGTGCCGACATAGGCATCTGGCTTCAGGGCCGTCATCGCATTGACCTGCAACTCGGTCTGGCCGATGCCGGCCGGAATGACCGCGCAACCCAGGCGGGCCGCCGCACCTTCGACCATGAAGGCAGCCGGTGTGAAATGGTAGGCAAAGCAGTTCTGCAGGATATGCCCGGCCTGCATGCCGAGCGCCTTCATGGGACTGGCAAAGCGCCACCAGTCGGCCGCATGGCCTTCGGGATCGTAGATCGGCCCGGGCGAGACGAACAGCCGCCGCAATTGACGTGCCGGTGTGGTGTTGAGCCCGCCGAAGGGGCTTTCGCGGGTCTGCAGTTCCTTCAGGTCCGACTTGCGCGTGACCGGCAATTGCGCCAGGTCGGCCCGCGAGCGGATGGCCGCGGCGTCGATACCGGCAAGGATGCGCGCCCAACCCGGCGCGGCCTGCGCACGCGCCAGCAGGGACGGCAAGGCCTGCATCAGCTGCGCTTCCCGCTGGGCCGGATCGCGTCGTTCCAGCGCATCCAGCTGCTGCATGAATTCGATGGGATCGGACATGGGCCTTCCCCTTACGCCAGCCAGCGCTTGCGGCGGCGGTAGAACTTCATGTCGCGGAAGTTCTTGCGCCCAGCGCCGGACACGCCCAGGTAGAACTCCTTGACGTCCTCGTTATCGGCCAGCTCGCGGGCTGCACCTTCCATCACCACCCGGCCGTTTTCCAGGATGTAGCCGAAGTCGGCATAGCGCAGGGCCACCATGGTGTTCTGTTCGGCCAGCAGGAAGGAGACCTTTTCCTTGCTGTTCAAGTCCTTGACGATCTCGAAGATCTCTTCCACGATCTGCGGCGCCAGGCCCATGGAGGGCTCGTCCAGCAGGATCATCGAAGGCTTGGCCATCATGGCGCGGCCGATCGCCGTCATCTGCTGTTCGCCACCGGAGGTATAGCCGGACTGCGACTTGCGCCGTACCTTCAGGCGCGGGAAATAATCGTAGATCTTTTCCAGCTCATGCTTCACCTCGGCATGGCTGATGCCACGGGTATAGGCCCCGGTGAGCAGGTTCTCTTCCACGGTAAGGTGACCGAAGCAATGGCGCCCTTCCATCACCTGGATCACGCCACGCTTGACCAGATCGTTGGGGGTCATGCGGTCCACCCGCTCGCCCCGGAACTCGATGCTGCCCTTGGTGACGTCGCCCCGCTCGGCATGCAGCAGGTTGGAGATGGCCTTGAGGGTGGTGCTCTTGCCGGCACCGTTGGCACCCAGCAGCGCCACGATCTTGCCCTCCGGCACGTCCAGCGAGACGCCCTTCAGGACCAGGATCACGTGGTCATAGATCACTTCGATATTGTTGATGGCCAAGGCCTTGGCCTGCGCCGGGGCGGTTGCGCTGTAGACGGTGCTGGCACTGGTCGGAATCGGTGTGGCATTCATGGTCTGTCGCATTTCCAAAAAAGCACCGGCGGCGGTGGGAGACGAGCAAGGCCGCCGGCGCAAGCGCCTACTTCATGCAGGCAGGAGTGATGCCTTTTTCTTTTGCGTATTTCGCAGCGGAAGCCTTGAACAGCGGGTGGATCAGGTTCTTGTTACCCTCGATCCAGTCCGACACCAGCACCCACTTGCTGCCGTCCCATTGCTGGATCTTCACCTTGCCCGATCCTTCGTGGTTTTCGCAGGAGGTCTTGATCTCCGGCAGCAGTCCGGTGGCGCCCAGGGCCTTCAGGCGGGCATCGGTGATGTTGAGGTTTTCAAAGCCCCAGCGCACCTGCTCGCCGCTCATGACCTTGCCTTTGCCGTATTTGTCCTGGGCGGTGCGCACCGCTTCCACGGTGGCAATCGCGGCCGACACGCCACGGTTGTAGAGGATGGAGCCGAGCTTGTTCTTGTCCTGCATGTTGCCCTTGCCCGCGCCATAGACCACCTTGTCGATATCGGCGATCACCGGGACATCCTTGCCGGCCACGTTCCAGGTCGCCGACAGATAGCCCTTGGCGGCTTCGCCTGCCGGAATGGTGTCTTCTTCCGAACCGGCCCACCAGGAACCGACGATCTTGTCACGCGGATAGCCGACCTTCTGCGCCGCCTTCAGCGCGGTTTGGTTCATCACGCCCCAGCCCCAGAAGATGACGTAGTCCGGGTTTTCCTGGCGGATGCGCAGCCACTGCGCGCCCTGTTCGTTGCCGGGGTGGGCCACCGGGATTTCCACCAGCTTGAACTTGCCGATGGAGGACTCGGCCTGCAGGGCCACGATGGGCTCCTTGCCATAGGCCGAATCGTGGTACAGGAAGACGATCTTCTTGCCGGCCAGCGAGCCATTGTTCTTGCCGGCCAGGTACTTGACGATGGCCGAGACCTGCATCTGGTAGGTCGTCACCAGCGGGAAGGCATACGGAAACACCGAGCCGTCCACCGCATCGGTACGGCCATAGCCGATCATCACCAGCGGCACCTTGTCCTCGGCGGTCTTGTCGATGAGGGCGTAGGAGATGCCGGTGGCCATGGGATTGATGGCCGTGCCGTGGGTGACCGTGTTCTTGTTCTTCATGCGCTCGTAGCACTCCACGCCCTTGGCATTGTTGTACTCGGTCTCGCACTCTTCCCAGGACAGCTTGACGCCATTGACGCCACCATCCTTGAGGTTGACGTAGTTCAGGTAGTCGACATAGCCGCCGTAGTAGGACTGGCCATTGGTCCCGTAGGGGCCGACGCGGTAGCTGGGGATGGCAATGAACTGGTCATTGGTCTGGGCCAGCGCCGGGGCCGCCGCCGACAGCAGGCTGGCGGCACAGGCGGTCGCCACTACCAGCTGCCTGAGATGCTTCATGGTCTTCATGGTCTCGTCTCCTTTATGTTGTCGTTGCCGACTTTTATCGGACGCCGGTGATCCGGCCCCCGCCTACCTTGATGCAGTGTTGCGCCACTGGGCGAACCCTCAGTGCGGGAACGGCCAAAGGCGCAGTTTTTCCTTGGCGATCTGCCACAGCCGCGCCAGCCCGTGCGGCTCGGCAATGAGGAAGAAGATGATCAGTGCGCCGAACACCATCATCTGGATGTGCGACACGGTGGCATTGGTGAACGGCAGGTGCAGCAGCGCGGCCAGCGGCGGCAGCGCGTTGTCCAGGAAGATCGGCAGCAGCAGGATGAAGGCCGAACCGAGGAAGGAGCCGAGGATGCTGCCGACACCGCCGATGATGATCATGAACAGGATGCGGAAGGACAGGTCCAGCGAGAAGCCGTCCGGCTCCACCGAACCCAGGTAGCAGAAGGCATACAGTGCCCCGGCCACGCCGCAGTAGAAGGAACTGACGGCGAAGGCGGTCAGCTTGGTGCGCATCAGGGGAATGCCGATCACCTCGGCGGCCACGTCCATGTCGCGCACCGCCATCCAGGCCCGCCCGGTGGAGGAACGCACCAGGTTCTTGGCCACCAACGCCAGCACGCTCACCACGGCCAGCACGAAGAGGTACTTGCGCACGGGGGTGTCGATGGCGATGCCGAAGAAATCGATCTTGGGGGTGCTGATCACGCCCGAGGAACTGTTGTTGGAGAACCAGGGGAACTTGGTCAGCGCCCACACCACGAAGAACTGCGCCGCCAGCGTGGCCACGGCCAGGTAGAAGCCCTTGATGCGCAGCGAAGGCAGCCCGAAGAGCACGCCCACCAGCGCCGCACAACCGCCCGAGAGCAGCAGCGTGGCGACGATGGGGATGCCCTCCACCCGCAGCTGGAAGTTGTAGGCCGCGTAGGCCCCCACCGCCATGAAGGCGGCCGACCCCAGCGAGAGCTGGCCGGCATAGCCGGTCAGCACATTCAGGCCCAGTGCGGCCAGCGCGAAGACCAGGAACGGCACCAGGATGGCCGAGAACCAGTATTCGCTGCCCAGCAGCGGCACGGCCACGAAGGCGAACACCATGAACAGCGTGAAGATGATGCGATCCTGGCGGATCGGGAAGATCTGGCTGTCGGCGATGTAGCTTGTCTTGAATTGTCCTGCTTCACGGTACAGCATCATGTTCTCCTTGTTCCTGCTCTTGCTCAATCCATCTGGCACCGTTCGTCCTGAGTAGCGGCGCAGCCGCGTATCGAAGGCGCGCCGTCAGCAAGCGCAGGAGCGCCCCTTCGACAGGCTCAGGACAGGCTTCGATACGGCCCTGATGGGCCTACTCAGTCCGAACGGTGGTCTGAGGTGCAAGCCGTCTCATTCAATCGATCCATATTGAAACAGTTGGAATCTGCACTTTGTCATACCCGGTCGATATGCCGCTCGCCAAACAGGCCTTCCGGCCGGACCAGCAAAAACAGCAGCGCGAACACATACGGGAACCAGCCTTCGATGCCGCCGAAGTTGCCGCCGAAGGCATCCTGCATCACCGGGGGGATATAGATTTCCGCCAGCTTTTCGGAAGCGCCGATGATGAGCCCGCCCACGATCGCCCCGGGGATCGAGGTGAAGCCCCCCAGGATCAGCACCGGCAAGGCCTTCAGCGCCGTCATGGTCAGCGCGAACTGCACGCCGTTGCGCGAGCCCCAGAGCAGGCCGGCGATCAGCGCCACGAAACCGGCCACGCCCCACACCACCGCCCAGATATGCTGCAGCGGGATGCCCAGCGACAGCGCGGCCTGGTGGTCATCAGCCACGGCCCGCAACGCCCGGCCCACCTTGGTCTTCTGGAAGAACAGCGCTAGCGCCGCCACCAGCGCCACCACCATGCCGGAGGCAAAGAGGTCGAACTTGGAAAGGCCGATGCCGACGCTGTCCATCACCGACTGGATCGGTTCGTCGACGATGCCCAGGTCAATCGGGCGCACTTCGCTGCCGAACAGCAAGGGCCCCAGACCTTCGAGGAAGAAGGTCAGGCCGATGGTGGCCATGAAGAGCGTGATCGGCGGCTGGTTGACCAGCTTGCGCAGCACGAAGCGTTCGGTGGCCAGGCCCACCAGGATCATCACCACGAAGGCACCGATGATGGCGGCCCACATCGGCATGCCCTTCTCCATCAGGCCCACCACCGCCAGCGCGGCGAAATAGACCATCGCCCCCTGCGCGAAATTGAACACGCCGGAGGCCTTGTAGATCAGCACGAAGCCCAGGGCCACCAGTGAATACATCAACCCGGAGAGCAGTCCGCTCAGGGTGACTTCGAGGAAGAATTGCATGTCGTCTCCTTGCTACCGCCTTCGATATTGTTTTTATTATTTATATTATTTACTGACTGCACGCCGATCCCGGACTCAGTGCGAGGTCCCCAGGTAGGCCTTGATCACTTCGGGATTGCTCATCACCTCGTCAGGCGTGCCGTCGCCGATCTTCTTGCCGTAGTCCAGCACCACCACCCGGTCGGAGATATCCATGACCACGCCCATGTCGTGTTCGATGAGCACGATGGTGGTGCCGAACTGGTCATTCACATCCAGCACGAAGCGACACATGTCCTGCTTTTCTTCCACGTTCATGCCGGCCATGGGCTCATCCAGCAGCAGCATGTGCGGTTCGGCCGCCAGCGCCCGCGCCAGTTCCACGCGCTTTTGCAGGCCGTAGGGCAGGCGTCCCACCGGGGTCTTGCGGATGTGCTGGATTTCCAGGAAATCGATCACCTCCTCGACCTTGTGGCGATGCGCGATTTCCTCGTTGCGGGCCGCGCCCCACCACATCGCATTGGAGAACAGGCCCGAGCGCATCTTGGTATTGCGCCCGGTCATGATGTTGTCCAGCACCGTCATGCCCTTGAAGAGCGCGATGTTCTGGAAGGTGCGGGCAATGCCCTGACGCGCGATGGCACTGGGATGCATGCCTAGGCGCGGCTGGCCGCGATAGAGGATCTGGCCTTTCTGCGGATGGTAGACGCCGTTGATGACGTTGATCATCGAGCTCTTGCCGGCACCGTTGGGGCCGATGATGGCGCGGATTTCATGTTCGCGAACATCGAAGGAAATGTCGGTCAGCGCCTTCACGCCACCGAAGGACAGCGAGATGTTCTGCAGGTCGAGGATGACCTCGCCGATGCGGCGCCCGTTGGCGGCCACGGCCGCTGCTTCTTCGTCGGGGCTGGTCACGGGTGGCAGGCCCGAGGGCAGGATTTCGGAAGACAGGTGTCGTTTCATGGTCGTATTCATTCAGCGGTGGTCTGGTCGGGCTACGCTGCTGGCCGGGCGCGCTGGCAAGGCGCCCGGGACGGGACTGCGTGCTGCTCAGGCGGCGCTTTGCAGCGTCTTGAAGGTCTTGGCCTCGGCGATCTTCAGGTCGGCCGCGATCATGCCCTGGCGGCCATCCTCGAACTTGACCTGGGTCTCGATGTATTGCGACGGGCGACCGTCGTAGAGCGCCTCGATCAACACCGCGTACTTGTCGGCGATGAAGCCGCGCCGGACCTTGCGGGTGCGGGTCAGCTCTTCATCGTCGGGGTCGAGTTCCTTGTGCAGGATCAGGAAGCGATGGACCTGTGAATCGGCCAGCAGCGGGTCGGCCACCAGGTCGGCATTGACCTTTTCCACGCATTCGCGCACCAGTTCGTACACTGCCGGATTGGCGGCCAGGTCGGTGTAGCCGCTGTAAGGCAGGTTGCGCCGTTCGGCCCAGTTGCCCACGGCATCCATGTCGATGTTGATGAAGGCCATGCACTGCTCGCGGCCGTTGCCGAAGGTCACCGCTTCCTTGATGAAGGGGAAGAACTTCAGCTTGTTCTCGATGTACTTGGGCGCGAACATGCTGCCGCAGGCCATCTTGCCGACATCCTTGGCGCGGTCGATGATCTTGAGGTGGCCGTCGCTGTCGAAGAAGCCGGCGTCGCCGGTGTGGAAGTAGCCGTTGGCGTCGATGGCTTCGGCGGTGGCGTCGGGGCGCTTGAAGTATTCCTTCATCAGGCCGGGCGAACGCACCAGCACTTCGCCGTTGTCGTCGATGCGCACTTCCACGCCCTTCATGGGGCGGCCCACGCTATCAAGCTTGACGTCGCCCGAGGGCTGCATGCACACCGTCACGCAGGTCTCGGTCATGCCATAGAGCTGCTTCAGGTTGATGCCCATGGAGCGATAGAAGTCGAACAGGTCGGGGCCGATGGCCTCGCCGCCGGTATAGGCCACGCGCAGGCGCGACATGCCCAGCACGTTCTTCAATGGCCCATAGACCAGCAGGTCGCCCAGCGCATATTGCAGCCGGTCCATCAGCGACACGCCCGGCTTGCCATCCAGGATGCGCATGCCGACCCGACGCGCCACCCGCATGAAGCCGTGGAACATCTTGCGCTTGAGCCAGCCCGCATCCTCGATGCGGATCATGACCTGGGTCAGGATGTTTTCATACACGCGCGGCGGCGCGAAGTAATAGGTCGGGCCGATCTCGCGCAGGTCGGTCATGACGGTATTGGGCGACTCCGGGCAGTTCAGGCAGAAACCGGCGACATGCTGCTGCGCGAAGGAGTACAGGAAATCACCCACCCAGGCCAGCGGCAGGTAGCACAGGATGTCGTCGTCCTGGTCCAGGTGATCGAACTCCACCAGCGTGGTGGCGGTGGTGATCATGGCCCGGTGCGAGTGGCACACGCCCTTGGGCTTGCCGGTGGTGCCGGAGGTATAGAGGATGATGGCGACGTCGTCGGGCGAACCGGCCGCGACCTCCTTTTCGAAGAAGTCGGGATGGGCGTGTTCGTAGGCGCGACCCAGTTCCTGCACGCGGGCAAAGGACAGCAGCTCGGGCTGGTGGTAGTTGCGCATGCCGCGCTCGTCGTCATAGATGACGTGGGCGATACGGGGCAGGTTTTCCTTGATCTCGAAGACCTTGTCGACCTGCTCCTGGTCTTCGGCCATGACGAAGTCGACGTTGGCGTCGGCCAGCACATAGGCCATGTCGGCGGCCGGTGCGTCCTGGTACAGCGGCACCGGCATGCCACCCAGCGCCTGGGCGGCGCTCATGGCCCAGTACAGGCGCGGGCAGTTGTTGCCGATGATGGCCAGGCTCATGCCGCGCTTGAAGCCCAGGGCCGCCAGGCCGCAGGCAAAGCTGCGCACCTCGTCGGCCACCTGGCGCCAGGTCGTGGTCTGCCAGATGCCCAGGTCCTTCTCGCGGAAGGCAGCCCGCTCGGGGCGTTGGCGGGCATGCGCCTGCAGCAGCCGCGGAAAGGTCGCAGCTTCCTTGTCTTGTCTCGTCTCCACCATCTTCCCACCTTCTTGTGCAGGTTCGAAAGATTCGCTTCATTCACTTGTCTGGGTGAGGAAGCGAACCCGGTGTCGGATCAGTCTGTGCCGCCAGGCTTACGCTGCTCTTACTGCGGCAGTCATTGTGTCTGGCGTGCCAGCTGTCCTGTCTCTATGTGTTGGCAGGGCTTGGGCCCAGGCCTTTTTTGCGATGATAGTAGAGTGAGAGGTTGCCAGTGGATGTCATCTCACCGACAATTGACAAAACTTTCGATATTGCGACGCATCATCATGGAGACATCAATTCGACGCATGCTGTCCAAGAGCATCTGGGCGCAGGCGCTGACCGAAGAGCAACTGGCCCGGGTGGAATCCGAAGTGGTCAGCCGCAAGATCCCCGCCGGTGGCTATGTCTGCCGCAAGGGTGACCCGGTGGCGCACTGGATCGGTGTGCATGAAGGCTTGCTGAAGATGAGCAGCGTCTCGCCCGAGGGCAAGACCGTGTCCTTCGCCGGCATGGCCAATGGCGGCTGGCTGGGCGAAGGCTCGCTGCTCAAGGACGAACCGCGCAAGTACGATGTGGTGGCACTGCGCGAGAGCGAATTGCTGTACATGCCCAAGGCCACCTACATCTGGCTGCTGGACAACAGCATTCCTTTCAACCGCTTCCTGGTGACGCAGTTGAACGAGCGCCTGGCGCTGTTCATTTCGCTGGTGGAATACGACCGCATGCTGGAGCCGGATGCGCGCGTGGCGCGTTGCCTGGCGGCCCTCTTCAATCCCTACCTGAACCCCGGCATCGGCCTGAATCTGCAGATCTCGCAGGAAGAGGTCGGCAATCTCTCCGGCACCTCGCGCCAGCGCGCCAACCAGGCTCTGCAGGTACTGGAAAAGGCCGGCCTGCTGAAGGTGGATTACGGCAGCATCACCATCAACGATCTGGACGGGCTGCGGCAGTTTCCCGGATGAAAGGCCAAATGGCCGTTGCCACCCAGCCATGAAAAAAGCGCGGTCACGACCGCGCTTTTTCGTTGGGAGCCCCGCCTGGAGGCGGGTGATCCGGTCAGGAAGCTGCCGCCGGGGATGCCGGGGCGTCTGCACCGGAACGTGCCGGGCGATTGCGATTGCGCCAGTAGATGCCGGTATCGACCACGGTACCCATGAATTCCTTGGGGTCGGTGGACTTGACGACGTAGCCGTTGGCGCCCAGTTCGTAGCTCTGGTTGATGTCGCGCTGGTCGTCCGAGGAAGAGAACATCACCACCGGGATGTGCGAGGTGGCGGCGTTGGACTTGATGATCTTCAGGAAATCGTGACCACTCATCAGCGGCAGGTTCAGATCGAGCAGGATCAGGTAGGGATGCAGGTCCTTGCGCTGCGCATAATCCCCCTGGAAGAAGAACTCCTCGGCCAGCTCCGCATCGGCAAACCAGGTCAGCTTGTCGGCCAGCTTGCGGCTGCCCAGCGCCAGGCGGGTCAACTCCGCCACTTCCGGGCTGTCGTCGACGAGGATGATGTCATATTGCTCGATATCCATGGATGGATCGCTTTCTTCAGTAAATTTCAAGCTGGAACTTATTCTTGTCTGCCTGGCCACATTCCGGCCATCCCGAACGTCTCACTGCCGCTTGCCCCCCTTGGCCAGCACTGCATGGACGGCCCTGCGACCTGGCTTCCAGCATCGGCGATACGCTGTAACACCAGTACCGACGCCGATTTCAGCACTGTCAGGGGATTATTGCACAGGCGATTTCAAAAAAAATCAGATTTTTCCTTAAACCCGCTTCCGCGTTACTTGTCGGGGGTGGCAATGCCGGTGCGGATGGCATAGCGCACCAGGCCCGGCACATCGCGGATATCCAGCCGCTCCATCAGCTGCGCCCGATGGGTCTCGATGGTCTTGGCGCTGACATTGAGCTGGTAGGCGATTTCCTTGGTATTGTTGCCCTCGGCGATCAGTTGCAGGATCTCGCGCTGGCGCGGGGTCAGCACCTCCACCGGCGTGCCATTCTGGGCCACCCGCTTCATGTAGTTGTCCAGAGCTTCGCGCGAGATGTGCGAATCCAGGTATTGCCGGCCATGCTTGACCTCGTAGAGCGCCTTTTCCAGTTCGGTGGCGGCGGAATCCTTGAACAGGTAGCCATTGGCCCCGGCATTCAAGGCCTGCATCACGTATTCCTCGCTGCCGTACATGGACAGCATCAAAAAGCGGATGGTGGGGTATTCGCCCCGCAAGCGCCGCAGCGCTTCCAGGCCGTTCATGCCCTTCATGGCGATGTCCAGCAGCACCAGGTCGGGTTTGAGCTGCGGGATCATCTCGATGACCTCGGCGCCATCGGAGGCCTCGCCCACCACTTCCACTCCCGGCATGGCGGTCAGCAATGCCTTGATGCCACTGCGCACCAGCGCGTGGTCGTCGGCCAGCATGATTCGGGTAAGCATCTACATCCTCCTGACGATAGGGGCGACCGGCAGGTGCATGACGATTTCCGTCCCTGCGCCGGGCGCCGAAGTGATATCCATGGAACCGCCCACCAGCACGGCCCGCTCTTCCATGTTGAGCAGTCCGAAGCTGGTGCCGGAAATGGCATTGCTGCGCGCGCGTTCGATGTCGAAACCTTTGCCGTCATCGCGGATGCTGAGATAGACCTGGTCCTGCTGGCGGTCGATCTTGACCCAGATGTTCTGGCATCTGGCGTGACGCAGGATATTGGTGACCGCTTCCTGCACGATGCGGAAAGCAGTGTTTTCGATGTCATGGTGCAACTCGCCGTCGTGACCGCTGCTTTCGAACCAGCCATTGACGTTGGCCAGCTTGGACTTCTGCTCCACATAGGAACGCAGGGCGGCGATCAGGCCCAGATTGTCCAGCTGCGGCGGGCGCAGGTCCAGCGACAGGCTGCGTACCTGGGCCAGCACGGCGGTGACGATGTCGATGCCGTTCTGCAGCGACGGGCCTTCCAGGGTGCCGGTCTTCTTGATGGTTTCCAGGTTGATCTTGAGTGCCGTCAGCGATTGGCCGACGTCGTCATGCAAGCCGCGCGCGAGGTGCTGGCGCTCGCGCTCCTGCACCTCGATCACGCGCGACGACAGCAGCTGCTGACGCTGGATCGCCAGCTCCAGTTCGCGCCGCGACTGCTCGCGCTCGGTGACGTCGATGGCCAGCCCGGCCACCATGTCGCCCTTGCCCTCTCCGCTGATGGGAAAACGCACCACGTCGAGGATGCGGGCATTGTGGTTGTGGTCGAAGACGGTTTCCTGGGTATGCAGCTCGACCTTTTCATCCAGCACCTTGCGATCGTATTCCTGCGAGGCCTGGGCCGCACCGGTGGTCATCAGTTCGGCGTCGGTCATGCCATCCATGTCGTGCGGGGTCATGCCGTAGAAGGCCGACTGCGCCGGATTGACATAGCTGTAGCGCAGTTGCGAATCCTTGATCCAGGTCGGCATCGGCGCGGCATTCATGAAGGCGTTGAAGCGCGCCTGCATCTCGCGCAGGGCCTGGGCGCTGGCGCGCTGCTTGCGCCGCGCCTGGGCGTCCCGCAGTTCGCGGTCGACCGCGTGCGGCAGGCGGGCGATGGCGCTCTTGAGGAAGTAATCCTGGGCACCGGCCTTCATCACCTCCACCGCAGTCTGCTCGCCGATGACGCCGGAGACGATGATGAACGGCGTCTGGTCGTTGTCAGCCTTGACCAGCTTCAGGGCTTCCACCCCGCTGAACATGGGCATGGAGTAATCCGAGATGACGATGTCCCAGCGCTGTTCGTGCAACGCCGCCAGCAGGGCCTGTTCGTCGTCGACCCGCTGCCAGGTGGGTTCGAAGCCGCCGCGCTTGAGTTCGCGCACCATCAGCACGGCATCTTCTTCCATGTCTTCGACGAACAGCACGCGTAGGGGAATGCTCATGGGACGGGTCTCTCTGACGATCGCTCGGTATTCGGCTCGGTATTGAGTTCGGTATCCAGCAGGGTTGGCGGGGCGCAATGCATGGGCACGTCTCCGGGCGGGTACTCAGCGCACATCGCCCAGATTGGGCAGGACACCCTTGCGCGGCAGCGAGAAATAGAAGCTCGCGCCCACCTTGGGAGTGCTCTCGGCCCAGACCCGGCCGGTATGGCGGATCACGATACGCTGCACCAGCGCCAGGCCGATGCCGGTGCCGGGATATTCCTCCTGACGGTGCAGCCGCTGGAAGGTACCGAACAGCTTGTGGGCATAGCGCATGTCGAAGCCCACGCCATTGTCATGCACGCCATAGATGTACTCCTCCGGCCCCACTTCCATGCTCACCCGTACCAGCGGCTCGTCGCTCTTGCTGCTGAACTTGACGGCGTTGGAGAGCAGGTTTTCCCACACCTGGGCGATCAGGCCACGATTGGCCACCGCGCCCTCCAGCGCATCCACCTCGAAGCGCACACCCGGGTTTTCCTGGCGCAGGCCGGCGATCACCTGCCCCACCAGCTCATCCATCGAGAACCGCTGCAGGGTCAACTCGCCGGTGGTGGACTTGGCGAGCTTGAGCAGGTCGTTGATCAGCTCATCCATCTTGCGCACGTTACGGCGGATCACCTGCAACTGCTCGCGGCCCTTCTCGTCGATGACGTGGGCGTAGTCTTCCTCCAGGATCATGGCATAGCCCGAGATGGCACGCAGCGGTGCCCGCAGGTCGTGCGAGACCGAATAGGAAAAACTCTCCAGTTCCTTGTTCACACTGTGCAGATGCTGGGCCTGGCGCTCCAGATCGGCATTGAGGGCTTCGATTTCATCCTCGGCCCGCTTGCGTTCGGAAATATCGTAGATGACGGTGCGACTGATCAGCTTGCTGTTGTCGCGACTGGGAATGGCGGTGGCATTGACCAGGGCCGTGAACTCACTGCCGTCGGCGCGGCGGAAGTCGAGGTCGATACCATTGATCTCGCGCTTGAGCAGGAATTGCGGATGCAGCTCGCGCTGGTAGCGTTCGGCGCTGCCTGGCGCCAGCAGATCGAGCTGGGTCATGCGTCCCACCACCTGCTCGCGGGTGTAGCCCAGCCATTTGAGCTCGGTATCGTTGATCTTGATGATGGTCTTGTCGGTCTCATCGACCGAGTGATAGCCGCAGGGCGCGTTGTTGTAGAGGTCTTCGATCTCGTCCGAATAGGCCTGGGCCCGTTGCTGGGCTTCCACCCGCCGGCTCATCTCGCGGCGCAGCTTGCTGTAGACCAGCACCAGCAGCGCGATACTGAGCAGGCTGCCGCTGACCACCATGAGAATGGTCAGGTCGGCGCTGGCAGCGGCGTCGTGGGCGCGCTTGGCCAGCAGCCCGGTCTCCTGGGCCTTCATTTCCTCGAAGGCGGTACGGATCTGGTCGCTCAGGTCCTTGCCCTCCAGCACCCGCTGGTGCCCTTCCTCGGGGCTGAGCTCCATGAGCCGGCGTGACAGACTCAGGCGCTGGGCTATCAGGTCTTCGGTACGGGCCAGCAGTTGCATCTGCGCCAGGTTGTCGCTCATCATCCCGCGCAGATCGCGCAGCAGCACCTCCAGCTGCCGCACGCCGGCATCGAAACTGTCCTGGTATTCGTGGTTGCCGGAGAGCGCATAGCCACGCGAATTGCTGACCACGTCGCGCACGGTCGAATTGGCAGCTTCCAGCTTGTTGATGACGGCATGGGTGTGCTGCAGCCAGACCGTGCGCTGTTCGAAATCGCGCACGCTGTAATAGGAAAAGCCCGCCACGCCCAGCGACAGCAGCAAGGCCAGCAGGAAGAAGATGCCGGTACTGGCACGTGCCAGTCCGCTTGGTCTAGTCATCGGCATGAATTACATCGGTCGCTGTTCATCGGTCTGCCAGTCACGTCATGCACTTGAGAGCCTGTTACCGGCCCACGCGTTCAAACCTGCGCACCGTCGCAGGGCCGCAGGGTCGCGCCATTCTTGAGCTTGGTCGTTCCGGGAGTGTGCTGCCGCAGGCACACGCCGACGCGGCACCCGCCCCCCACTTGATCGTCTGGCCGACGGCACTGCGCTGCTGCCGGCAGGTCTCCTGGCTGTCTGCAGAGATGCCGGACATAGCGATCTGGCATCAAATGTTTTCTTTCTGTCAGCAAATGGAAGCAAGTTCTTCCAATTTATCGAAAATGGTGTTGCTTGTCCGCATCTTTATATCCATTTTCAGAGTAATTATTCGAATTAATTCTATAATAGATTCCAGTTCTTACAGTGACCAGATGGCCTTGCACCATGATGAAAAATCCGCCTTTTCTGCTACTGGCCGCTGCATCGCTGGGCCTGAGCGTCAACGCGCTGGCCGTTTCCACCACCGGCCAGCTTGATATCAGCGCCGTGGTACCGACCCAATGCGTGGTGCAGAGCGCCGCCCTGCCCTTCGGCGTGTATTCCTCTACTGCCTTGCAACAGAATGCCCAGATCGGCGTGGCCTGCTCTGCCGGCACCAGCTATACCGTAAGCCTGGATGCCGGCACCGGCGCGGCCGGCAATGTGACCGCGCGCAAGCTCACCAGTGCCGACGGCGTCAATTCGCTCAACTACGCTCTGTACCAGGATGCGGCCCGCACCAAGGCCTGGGGTAACAGCAATGGCAGCGATACCGTGGCCGGCGTGGGCAATGGCACGACCCAGAATCTGCCGGTCTACGGCTACATCCCGGCCGGACAGACGCCGCGTGCCGGCAACTACAGCGACGTGGTGGCCATCACCCTGTCTTACTGATCCCAGCGCGTACAGGCGCCGCCGATCTCTGCTCTCATCGCCCGCATGGCGCGCCTTCCAACGGAAGCCGCGCCATTTTTCCGTGTCGACGATGAATGTCGACCACGTACTTTGATCATCCTGATATTCAACTTAACGAAAGGAAATATTTAACTTCCTGTCAAATTCTGTGGCTGGTTTGCAACTTTTTGTTTTCCATGTTCGGGTTTCGTTTTACTCTAGCAAAAAATTGACAAATACCTGACAACCAGAATGGAGATTTCGTAGCGTGACGAGATCAGGATCCATGTTGTGGCCGCTGGCACGCGCGTGTGCTCTGGCTGGCCTGTTGATGGCGGGGGGATGGCAGCAAGTGCATGCCTCCAATTTCGAGATCGCACCGGTGGTACTGGAACTGTCGTCTTCGCGTACGGCCGGGGTGATCAAGATCGTCAACAACGACAACCATAATGTGTCGCTGCAAATCCGTGCCTATGACTGGAACCAGGTGGACAGCAAGGATGATCTGCAGCCTACCCAGAACCTGATCATCAGCCCGCCGGTATTCAACCTGGCACCGGGCGCCTCCCAGGTGATCCGCGTCGTCTCCAGGCAGGCCGCAGGTGCCGGGGAAATCGCCTTTCGCCTGTTGATCGACGAGATTCCCTCGGCGGCCGAGGGGGCCACCATCAATTTCAAGTTCCGCATCTCGATGCCGGTGTTCATCGCGCCCACTGCGCCGCCCAAGGCCCAGCTTGAATATCAGTTACGTGCCGGCAAGCCGGTCCGGCTGCAGGTGCAGAATGTCGGCAACCGCCGAGCGCGGTTACTGGATCTGGCGCTGACCCTGCCCAACGGCAAGAAGATCAGCGCCCCCGCCGGCGGCAATCCCTATACCCTGGCCGGGATCACCCGCCAATACCTGATCGATACCGAGACCCCGCTTGCCGTCGGCAGCAAAGTCAAGATGACTGCCAACAGCGATGCCGGGCCGATTGATGCCGAACTCACCGTGGCGCCTTGAAGCGGCTGTCGCTGTGGCTGCTCTGGCTGCTCTGGCTGACGCTGCTGGCCGGCACGGTCCTGCAGGCGCGCGCTGCGGCCGGTGACGAACTGCTGTTGCTGGAAGTGTCGATCAATGGCCGCGCCACCGATCTGGTGGCGCAGTTCACCCGGCGCCAGCAGGCCCTCTTCGCCACCGCTGCCGAATTGCGCAGTTTGCGGCTGCGGGTCGATGGCGCCGACGACGAGCTCATCGCCCTGCGCGCCATCGCCACCGGCGTCGACCTCGACGAGGGCGCCGCCAAGATCAACCTGATGATCCCGGCCCGCTTCATGAACACCACCGACATCGACGCCACCAGTATTGCCAGCAGGGTCCCCTTGTCCGCGGGCGGGCGCGGGATGGTGCTGAACTACGACCTGCTGGCCTCCTCCAGCCAGGGGCAGCATGCGCTGGGCGGACTGTTCGATGCGCGCTGGTTCAGCGGCAGCGGCGTGCTCAGTTCGACCGGGCTGGGCTTCACCGGCAACAGCGGCGGCGTCTCGGCGCGACTGGAGACGACCTACACCTATTCCGAACCGGCCAGCCTGACGCGCTACCGGGTCGGTGACGTCATCAATGGCAGCCTGGCCTGGAGCCGCTCGGTGCGACTGGGCGGCTTCCAGTACGCCTCCGACTTCAACCTGAGGCCGGACCTGGTGCGCTTCCCCACACCATCGCTGGGGGGCGAGACGGTAGTGCCCTCGACGGTGGACCTGTTCGTCAACGGTGTGCGCCAGCTCTCGCAACCGGTGCCGCCCGGCCCGTTCGAAATCCGCCAGCCGCCGATCGCCAGCGGGGCCGGCCAGATCGCGGTGGCGGTCACCGATGAACTGGGCCGGCAGACCCTGCGTACCATCAATTTCTACGCAACCGACCGCCTGTTGAAGCCGGGCCTGTCATCCTACTCGGTCGAAGGCGGCTGGGTGCGCCGCAACTATGGATTGCGCAGCAACGACTATGGCCAGTTCGCCATGTCCGGCACGGCACGTCGTGGCGTAAGCGACGGCCTGACGCTGGAAGGCCACGCCGAAGCCATGCGCAGCCTGAAGCTGGCCGGCGGCGGCGCAGTGTTCAATCTGGGAAACCGCGCGGTCCTGGCCACCGCCCTGGCCGCCAGCAATGCCGAGCGCGGCAACGGGCAACAGCTCTCGCTGGCCATCGAGCGCAATGCCGATCCGGTGAGCATCTCAGTGAGCCGCACCCAGGCCACCCGCGACTACCAGGACATCGGTGCCATCCAGGGTGCAGCGGTCTCGCGCAGCGCCACCGTGGCTACGCTGGGCCTGAACCTGGGCCGTGGCGGATCGCTCAGCATGGCCTATGCGCGCAGCAAGAGTCCACTGCTGTTCACCGATACCGGCACCACCGGCCTGGCCGACAGCGAGACGGTCACGGTCACCTGGTTCAAGTCGGTGGGTAGCACTTCCAACATGTACCTGACGGCCTACCGCGATTTCCGCAACAGCGGCTACGGCGCCACCATCGGCCTGATCATTCCCTTCGGCGCGCGCGACGTGGCCGGTGCCAGCGTGAGCAACAACAATGGTCAGCGCACCACCACGCTGCAGGCCAGCCGCTCGACGGTGGCCATCGGCGACCTCGGCTGGCAGTTGCAGGACACCGAGGGCAGCTACCACCAGCGTATCGCCCAGCTCAACTACAAGAGCCGCTATGGCAGCCTCAGCGCCGCCGCTTCGCAAGCCGCCAACACCAACAGCCAGCGCCTGGGCGCGCGCGGTTCGGTCGCCTTCATCGATGGCAGCGGCTTCGCCGCCGACTGGATTGACGACAGCTTTGCGGTGGTCAACGCCGCCGGCGTCAAGAATGTCGGCATCTATACCGAAAACCGCTACGCCGGCCGCACCGACGACAATGGTCAGCTGTTGCTGACCGACCTGCGCGCCTACGACGTCAACAAGATATCGGTGGATGTGCTGGACCTGCCGCTGACCCTGCAGCTGGACCAGCCCGACCAGTACATCCGGCCGCGCGACCGTTCCGGCGTGGTGGTGCACTTCAACGCCCGGCGCGCCTCGGACGTGACCATCATCCTCAAGGATGCAGCTGGCCAGTTCATCCCGCTGGGCGCCAGCATCACGGTGCGCGAAACCGGCCTGCAGGCGCCGGTCGGCTATGACGGCGTGAGCTACCTGCAGGAACTGGCCCCGGTCAACACCCTGGACGTGCAGCTGCCCTCGGGCGCGCAATGCCACGCCACCCTGACACCGCCGCCGCGCAGCGAGGGCGGCATGAGCAACGAAGTCGTGATCTGCCGTTGAAGGGCGGCGGCATCATGGAGAACACATGAAGACGATCCCCCCATTCTGCCCGGCGTTGGCCTGGACCCTCCTCCTGCTGGTCGTCGCGCCGCTGCAGGCGCAGCAGGTCTGCTCGTCGGCCTCCAATCCGGTGGCGTTCGGCCTGTACGACCCGCAGTCCAGCGCCCACCTCGACAACACCGGCAGCATCACCGTGACCTGCCAGGCCACCGTGTCGCTGCTGATCGGCTATTCCGTCAAGCTCAGTGCCGGCAGCAGCGGTGCCTATTCACAGCGCAAGATGCTCAGCGGCACCAACAGTCTGAACTACCAGGTCTATACCGACGCGGCGCGCACGTCGATCTGGGGTGACGGCTCATCCAGCACCGGCTTCATCGCCGATGGCTATCTGCTGCAGGTGCTCACCCCGGTGGTCCGCACCTATACCGTCTACGGTCGCGTACCGGGCAGCCAGAACGTCAAGGCCGGAAGTTACCTGGATACCCTGACCGTATTGATCACCTATTGAGGGCAGTTGGCCGTCGTGTTGCGTAGTGTCGCGCTGGTGCCACTTTCCGGCAGCTCAGGTTTTCCCTGACGCCAATGGACGGGGGACTAGGGAATCGCCGGATGTCGTCGGCGACGCCTGGAAATTAAAGTGTCTCCATACCAGCGCTGCACAGGGAAGTTCTCGCAAGGGGCGAGGACGGGGCAGCCAGAACCGGAGAAACCACATGTTCTTTGCCAAGAAAAATCGCTTCGTCGCCGCTTCCATCGCCGCCGTCGTCCTGGCCTCCAGCGCACCTGCCTCCTATGCCGCCACTGCCAGCGGCACCCTGACCATCAGCGCCTCCGTGGTGGCTGCCTGCACCGTGGTCGGTTCAGCCATCGCCTTCGGCGCCTATACCCAGAGCGTGGTCAACCAGTCCGGCACCATCACCGTGCTCTGCACCAACGGCACCGCCTACAACGTCGGCCTGGATGCCGGCACCGGTAGCGGCTCCACCGTCAGCAGCCGCAAGATGAGCGCGGCCGGCGGCGGCACCCTGAACTATGCGCTGTACCGCGATGCGGCCCGCAGCAACAACTGGGGTTCGACCATCGGCACCGACACCGTGACCGGCACCGGCTCGGGCCTGACCCAGACACTGACCGTCTACGGCCAGATCCCGGCCGCCCAGACCCCGCTGGCCGGCGCCTATTCGGATACCGTGACGGTCACGCTGACCTATTGAGCATGGCGCGGCACACGGGTGCCGACGCGGATTTGACGCCGACATTGAGCGGCTGCAGCATACGACGTACTTGACTTTTGCTTAACCGGCAGACTACAACGTCAAGACCAGCGGATCGCCAGCATGGACGACCGGAATCAAATACCGGGGAAACCGGAGGGGGGGGTAGGCGGTGCACTTCGCGCAGAAGTGCACCGTTTTTTTTCGTCCCTCAGCCTTGCGGGAACACGGCGTGCATCAGGCTGGCCTGCTGGGCGTAATGGGTGGCCTTGGAGGCGGTCGGTCCGGAAGCGGTATCCGGCCGATACACGGCGCGCAGGCGCACCGCCGCCGGCAAGGCGGCCTCGATGGCATCGCGTACGCAAAGCCAGGCCCCCTGGTTGCGTTCTTCCTCCTGGACCCAGAGCACTTCCTCCAGGGCCGGCCAGGTGTGCAGCATTTCACCCAGCTGCGCGGTCGGGAAGGGATAGAGCTGCTCCACCGACAGCAGTGCAGTGCGCGCATCCTGCACCTTGTCACGCGCAGCGGCCAGGTCATGGCGCACCTTGCCACTGCACAGCACCACCCGCCGCACCTGATCCTGCGGCGGCCCCTCCGGATCCTCCAGCAGCGGCTGGAATGCGCCTTCCAGCAAGGCTGACAGCGGCGAACTGGCACGCGGCTCGGTGTGCAGCACGGTCTTGGGCGTAAACACGACCAGCGGGCAATCGGCCTGCAGCGCCTGATCGCGCAGCAGATGGAACCACTGCGCCGAACTGGAGGGATAGGCCACACGGATGTTGTGATCCGCGCATAGCAGCAGCATGCGACTGAGGTAACCGGTGGAATGCTCCGGCCCCACGCCCTCGTAGCCATGCGGCAGCAGCAGGGTCAAGGCCGAGCCATAGCCCCACTTGCCACGTCCGGAGGTGATGTACTGGTCGATCATGATCTGGGCGCCGTTAACGAAATCGCCGAACTGGGCCTCCCAGATCACCAGCGCATCGGGACGGGCCTGTACGCTCACCCCATATTCGAAACCGACCACCGCCTCTTCGCTCAGCGGGGAATTGATCACCTCCAGGGCGGCCCCCGGCGCGGCCACTTCGCGCAGCGGCCAGAAAGAATGCTGGCGCGCCTGAGCCTGGTCCACCGCATGCCAGACCGCCTGGCGTTGCATGAAGGTGCCGCGCTGTACGTCCATGCCGGAAATGCGCACACTGTGGCCTGCCGCCAGCAGGGAGGCATAGGCCATGTTCTCGGCGAAGTTCCAGCTGCAGGCGTGCTCGGGCGCAGCCACGCTGTGCTGCCATTGGGCGACCAACCTGTCGATGACCGGATGGGCGTCGAATCCGACCGGCAGGCGCGTCATCCGCTCCACCCACTGCCGCAACCGGTTCAGGGTCGGCAAGCTGGTATCTCGCGCGCCCACCTCCGATGCCGGCCGCGAAGACGCCGGCTCCCGACTGTCGCCAACGCGGCTGGCACGGAAGGCTGCCAAGGCCTGCTGGCGGCTGGCCGTCAGCAGCGCTGCGCCCTCGTCCGAACCGGGCCAGCCGGCCTGGGCGTAGAGCCGCGTCACTGAAGGATGCTTGTCGATGAAGCCGTGCAGCAGTGGCTGCGTCACGGTCGCCGTATCCTGTTCGGCATGGCCCCAGCGGCGGTAGCCAACCAGGTCGATCACCACATCGGAGTGGAACTGCATACGATAGTCGAAGGCGATGCGGGCTGCGCGCAAGACCGCCTCGGGCTGGTCGGCATTGACGTGCAGCACCGGCGCGCCGACGATGCGGGCGATGTCGGTGCAATAGCCGTGGTTCTCCGGGTCCAGTGGATTGGGGGTGGTGAAACCGATCTGATTGTTGACGATGATGTGGATGGTGCCACCCACTTCATAGCCGGGCTGCCGGACCAGCTTGAGGGACTCCATCACCACGCCCTGCCCGCAGAAAGCGGCGTCGCCATGGATCACCACCGACGCCGGCGGCGCGGCCAGCGGATGACTGGCGCGGTAGCCGCGTGCCATGCCCAGCAACACCGGGTAGGCGCTTTCCAGGTGGGAGGGATTGTGCGCCAGGAACAGAGCAACCTCGCCCTGCGCTGTGCGGCGCACGGTTTCGGCGCCCAGGTGGTAAGGCAGGTCCACCGCGCCGGCGGCGGCCACGGTAGTGCGGCTGGCGTCGAAATAGGCCACGATTTCGGCGGCCGGCATCTGCAGCAGGTTCACCAGCAGGTTCAGGCGGCCGCGATGCGGCATGGCGAAGAACAGGCGATCCAGCTGGTAGAAGCTGCAGCGCTCCACCAGGGCATCCATCATCAGCAGCAGGCTTTCGCAGCCTTCCAGCGAAAACCGCTTGGCCTGCGGATAGTCCTGCTGCAGGTAGTGCTCCCACTGCTCGGCTGCCGCCAGCCGGGCCAGGATGGCGGCGCGTTCGGGCATACCGGACTCGGCGCCCGGGTCGGGCGCACTCATGCGGGCCAGCAGCCACTGGCGCCGCGCCTCGTCGCGCACGCCGCTGCCATCCAGCGCCAGCGGACCGCAGAACAGGCGGCTCAGATGGTGGGTCAGCTCCTTGACGGTGCGCAGACCCAGGCCGTCGAGCAGGCGATGCTGGGCCAGGCCGATATCCTCGTCCTCCAGCGCGTGCGTCTGCGACAGCAGGGCCGGGATGTCCGGCACCGAGATGGTACCCAGCGGATCGATATCGGCGATGCGATAACCCTCATTGCGGTAGGCCTCGATGAAGGACTGGATGCGGGCATGCGCCAGGGCCTGGCGGGCGGAAAGGGAAGACTGGTCGAGCGGGCTCGAACGGTGGAGCGTCATGGCGAACCTTTCTGGGCAAGTGTGCAGGCATGCCGCATCGGGCTGGCGGACATGCCTTCTACGAAAAAGACGATGGCGGCGAGCGCACCCGGGACGGTATCGTCCGGCCATCACTGGCACGGTGATCGTCCCGGGCGGGACGCCTTGTTCTTGTCACGACCGGCCGTGGAGGCCGGCCGCGGTCTCCTCGCGGCCCCTCTTACCACACTGCGTTCACAACAATGACTAGCCCTGGATCAGCGACAACTCGGGCTGGATGATCTTTTCACGCACGCTGCCATGGCCCCTGCCGGCATAGCCGGTCTGGGCGATCAGCTCGCTCAGACGGAACCGCCCCATCAGGGCCGACAGTTGCTCCGCCTGCGCCTGCAAGGCCTTGGAGGCGGCGGCATTCTGCTCCACCAGGGCGGAGTTTTCCTGGGTCATCTGGTCCATCTGGCTGATGGCCTGGTTGATCTGCTCGATGCCCTCGCTCTGTTCCTTGCTGGAAGCGCTGATATCGGTGATCAGATCGGTCGCATGCTTGATGCTGGCGATGACTTCATCGATGGTGGCTACCGTCTGTTCGACGATGGTGCTGCCGGCCTTGACGTGACTGACCGAACCTTCGATCAGGGACTTGATTTCCTTGGCGGCCACGGCGCTGCGTTGGGCCAGGCCGCGCACTTCGCTGGCCACCACGGCAAAACCGCGACCGTGTTCGCCGGCGCGGGCTGCTTCGACTGCCGCGTTCAGGGCCAGCAGGTTGGTCTGGAAGGCGATGCCATCGATCACCGCGATGATGTCGGCGATCTTGCCGGAAGAAGTGCTGATGGCACTCATGATGTTGACCACCTGCTCCACCGAAGCGCCGCCGCGCACGGCCACGTCCGAGGCCGAGACCGCGAGCTGGCTGGCTTGCAAGGCATTGTCGGCATTCTGGCGCACTGCCGAGGTCAGCTGCTCCATGGCCGAGGCGGTTTCCTCCAGGGAGCTGGCCTGCTGTTCGGTACGATCCGACAGGCTCAGGTTGCCCTGCGCCAGTTCACGTGCGGCCATGTCGATGGCCGAGGTGCCGTTGCGCACATTGGAGACTGTGTCATGCAGGTTATCGCTCATGTGCTGCAGCGCTTGCAGCAGGCGGCTGATCTCGTCCTTGCCCTTGGCCTGCAGGCGATAGGACAGGTCTCCCTGTGCCACGGTCTCGGCCAGCATGACCGCGTGACGCACCGGGGCGGTGATGGAGCGCGTGATGAGCACACCCACTACCGAGGCCAGCAGCACGGCCACGGCCGACAGCACCAGCATCTGAATCACGGCCATCTGACCATCTTCGGCGGCCTGACCGGCGTCGACCACCATTTCCTTGGCCAAGGAATTGACCATCTTGTCGACCATGACGAAATAGTCCAGCTGCAGCCTGGACATGTCGCCCTGGTACAGCGTGGTGGCCTCGGCACGGTCGCCGTTCTTCATCAGTTCGAAGAACTTGCGTACTGCCACGCCGTAGGCCGAACGGGCCGTGGTCTGTTCGGCGTAGAGAGCCTTGGTCTTGTCGGAATCGAGCATGCCTTCGAGCTGCTTGTAGGCCTCGGTATTGGCCTTGCGCAGGCCTGCGTATTCGTCCATGTACTTGGCCGACGCTTCCGGCGTGGCGGCCAACAGGATGTTGCTCAGCACCGCGTTGGCCTTGTAGCCGTTGTTCTTGATCTGGTTGCTCAAGGCGATGAGCTGGTACTTCTCGTTGACGATGCTGTTGATTTCAGCATTGTTGGACGACTGGTTCCTGATCCCGACCATGGCAGTCACCACGATCAGCAACAAGACCACTGCGAATGCGGCGCCCAAGCGGACGCCAATATTGAAATTGGCGAGCTTCATCGCTTCCCCCTATTTATCCCATTAGATGCCAAACGTGCAGGCCACAGGATGCGGCGCGCGCCGCCCTGCTCATGCCATCCCTGCACTTCTTGCGAATCCGCTACTGCATCTCGGTGGGTTCTTGGTACATCTTTGGGGAGCGGTTCGAGCCCTCTTCCTCGACCTGCGCGACAGGCCGGGTTCCCTCAAAAACATCACTGCGCCCCGGCATACGCCGGTCTCCTGTTTTGAGAAACTGCAAATTCCGGGTTAGTGTAAGCATTTCCAAGTGGAAATAGTACGTGGAACTCAAATTTTTTTGATCCTGTCGCGTAATCGTCCCAGCCGGCGATTGTGTCTTTTCTAAGGCGCGTGAACGTGCTAAGCATAGAGCCGCGCAGACAGCTTCATCCAGGCTGCAGTTTTTTCTGCGCAAAAACAAAAACGCCCCGTTCTTGCGAACGAGGCGTTTTATTTGGCGGAGCGGACGGGGCTCGAACCCGCGACCCCCGGCGTGACAGGCCGGTATTCTAACCAACTGAACTACCACTCCTAAAACCGCTTCAGCTGTCGTTGCTTGCTGAAAGAACGATATTATAGGAGAGCTTTTTTCAAAAAGCTAGGCCTTCTTCAGAAAATTGCGAAATATTTTACGGGCCGGCTCAAGCCTTGAATTTGCCTTCGAATGCCAGCTTGGAAAGCGGCTCACGCGGGCTGGGGACTTCGCGGGCCTGCAGGCCTTCCGGCAGGACGGACTTGTCGCCCAGCTTGCCGATGACGACCATGGCTTCCACCGAGAATTCGGCCGGTACGTTCAGTTCGGTACGGGCCTTGTCCTTGTCGAAACCGGCCATGCCGTGGGCGTGCCAGCCGGACAGCGAGGCTTGCAGGGCCAGATAGCCCCACGCCGAGCCGGTATCGAAGGAGTGGGTCGGGGCCGGGACGACTTCGGTCGCGCCCGGGGGCAGCATGACGGTACGCGAAAGCACCACGATCAGCACCGAAGCGTTGGCGCACCAGGCGCGGTTGAAATCGTTGAGCAGGCCCAGCAGGCTGTCCCATGCAGGTGTGCCGCGACGGGCGTAGACGAAGCGCCAGGGCTGGGCATTGTAGGCCGAAGGTGCCCAGCGGGCGGCTTCCAGAAAGGTCAGTACGGTCTCTTCGGAAATCTCGGCACCGTTGTAGGCGCGGGGCGACCAGCGGTTCAGGAATTGCGGATCGATGGGATAGTCGGCGTTGCGCGGATTGGCGGACATGTTCTTTTTCCTGTGATGATGTGAGAGGGGTAAATTCGGACAGCAGGCATATTAGCAGCGCTGCCCCTTTCCTGCAGAGCCGGCGCCAGCCTGGCGCGGCCATAAAAAAACCCGCGCACCTTGCGGCGGCGGGTTAAATCCAATTCTCAGGGGTGATGAATTGGAGGGGGAGGAACTTCAGAATAACGATGCTCTCTTTCCGCCTCCAAGCTTTTTACACGCTGTAACATTCGTTGCAATTCTGCAGTGGACTGTGGGGAAACTGTCAGGAATGGCGCTGCTGTCCGATTCCTCTTCCCTCACTACTTGCCGATGCAAAAGCGCGAGAAGATTACCCCCAACAGATCATCCGGTGTGAACTTGCCGGTGATGCTGGACAGGCGCTCCTGCGCCAGCCGCAACTCTTCGGCGAACAGATCCAGGGCGTGTTCGCCAGCTTCGTTGTCCAGATCGGCGTGGGCGGCGGCGTGGGCCAGATGTTCATCGGCCGCCTTCAAGGCCAGCAGGTGACGCTCACGTGCCAGGTAGCGCGATTCCACCGTCTGCTGCCAGCCGGCGATGCGCAGCAGTTCGCCGCGCAGCAGCTCCACGCCCTGCCCTTCGGCCGCCGACAGGTAGACATGGGTGGCGTCAGGCATCTGGTCCACCGCGGGCTTGTGGCCGGAGCGGTCGATCTTGTTCCAGATGCGGATGATCGGCACGCCATCGGGGAAACGGGCGGTGATCTTTTCGTCTTCCAGCGTCGGACCACGGTCGGCGTCCAGCATATGCAGGATGACGTCGGCCTTGGCCACCTCGGCCCAGGTGCGCTCGATGCCGATGCGCTCGACCTCGTCGGGGCCGCTGCCGTCGTCGCCGGCTTCGCGGATGCCGGCGGTGTCGATGATGTTCAGCGGCATGCCTTCGATCTGGATGGTCTGGGTGACCTTGTCGCGGGTGGTACCGGCGATGGGGGTGACGATGGCCACGTCCGAACCGGCCAGGACATTGAGCAGCGAGGATTTGCCTACATTCGGCTTGCCCGCCAGCACGGCGTTCAGACCGTCGCGCAGCAGGGCGCCCTGGGCGGCATGGCGGAAGACCTCTTCCAGGGTGCTGCGGATGGTGGCCAGCTGACCACGCGCATCACTCTGCTTGAGGAAGTCGATCTCTTCCTCGGGGAAGTCCAGCGTGGCCTCCACCAGCATGCGCAGTCGGGTGACCTGATCGACCAACTCGTGGATCACCTTGGAAAAAGCGCCGGAGAGCGACTCCGAGGCCGATTTGGCGGCTGCCTCGGTGGTGGCTTCGATCAGGTCGGCCACGGCCTCGGCCTGGGCCAGGTCGATCTTGTCGTTGAGGAAGGCGCGCTGGGTGAATTCACCCGGCTCGGCCAGGCGCAGGCCGATCTCGGCACCGGCCTGGACACAGCGTGCCAGCAACATCTGCATCACCACCGGGCCGCCATGGCCCTGCAGTTCGAGCACGTCTTCCCCGGTGTAGGAATGCGGGCCGGGGAAATGGATCGCCAGACCCTGGTCGATGGCGCTGCCGTCCTCGTTGAGGAAAGGCAGGTAGGTGGCGTGGCGCGGCGCCAGGCTGTCGCGCCCGCATACCGCGCGGATCACCGGTGCCAGGTTCTTGCCGGAAATGCGGACCACGCCGATGCCGCCGCGTCCGGGTGCGGTGGCGATGGCGGCGATGGGAGAAGAATCGAAAGTCATCTGCGTCTACTTGTTGTTGTGTGATCAAAACACGCTGCGATCCCCCCTTTGGGGCAGCGGTAAAGACAATGTTAAACCCGACGGAAGCGTAGGACCGAAAAAAAACCCGTGGATTCCACGGGTTTTTCCTTTGATGGGCTGCAGGAACCAGCTTACTTGGTCTTGCCGCTCTCGATATTGCGGGTGATCACCCATTGCTGCGCGATCGACAGGATGTTGTTGGTCACCCAGTACAGCACCAGGCCGGACGGGAAGAAGAAGAACATGAACGAGAACACCAGCGGCATGAACATCATCACCTTGGCCTGGACCGGGTCCGGCGGCGTCGGGTTCAGCTTGGTCTGCAGGAACATCGAGGCAGCCATGATGATGGGCAGCAGGCCGATGGGCATGTTGAAGTAGGGGATGGTGCCAAACAGGCGGTCCGGCGCGGTCAGGTCATGCACCCAGCCCAGCCACGGCGCGCCGCGCATTTCCACCGACGCCAGCAGCACCGAGTACAGCGAGATGAACACCGGGATCTGGATCACGATGGGCAGGCAGCCGCCCAGCGGATTGATCTTTTCGGTCTTGTAGAGCGCCATCATCTCGCGGTTCATGGCCTGCGGATCACCCTTGTGGCGTTCGCGGATGGCCTGCATCTTCGGCGAGACCGCCTTCATCTTGGCCATGCTGCGGTAGCTGGCGGCCGACAGCGGGAAGAACACCAGCTTGATCAGCACGGTCAGCAGGATGATGGTCCAGCCCCAGTTGCCCACCAGGTTGTGGATGTGGGTCATGAGCCAGAAGATGGGCTCGGCAATCACGGTCAGGTGGCCGTAGTCGCGCACCAGGTCCAGGCCGGGGGCAATCGCCTGCAGGGTCTTGGAGATGGTGGGGCCGGAATACAGCTGGCTGTCCATGGTCACGCTGGCGTTGGGTGCCACGGTGCCCAGCGGCAGGATGGAGCCGACCGCGTACAGGTTGTCGCCCACCTTCTTGCTGAAGATGTCGCGCTGCGCCTTCTGCGGCGGGATGAAGGCCGACACGAAGTAGTGCTGCACCATGGCGATCCAGCCGTTGTCGGCCTTGTTCACATGCTGCTGCTTGCCGTTGGCGATCTTCTCGAAGTCCAGCTTTTCGAAGTGCTCGCTGTCGCTGTAGACGGCCGGACCGGTGAAGGTGCTGTAGAAGTGCGATTCGCCACCCGGCTTGTTGCCGTCGCGCACCAGCTGCAGGTACAGCGAGGGATTGATCGCCGCACCAGTGTCGTTGGTCACGGTGTGCTTGACGTCGATCAGGTAGCTGTCGCGCTTGAAGGTATAGGTCTTGGTCAGCTTCACACCACCCTGGTCGGCCACCAGCACCAGTTGCACCTCGTTGCCGTTGTCCAGCGTACGCGGACCCGGCTGGGCGGTGAAGATGGTCTTATGGTTGGGGAACGGGCCGCCGATCAGGCCCGATTCGGCCAGGTACATATGGCCCGGTTCGGAGTCGAACAGCACCACGTTCTTGGTCGGATCGACCACGTCCGGCTGCTTGAGCAGCTCCAGGCGCTTCAGTTCGCCGCCGACGGTGTCGATGCTGGCCTTGACCAGGTCGGTGGTGATGGTGATGGTTTCGCCCTTGGCGGCAACGGCATTGCCGTCAGCGCCCGGCACGGCGCCTGGAGTACCGGCAGCGGCCGGAGCCGGCGTACCGGCCTGCGGGACAGGCGAACCGGTCGGGCTGGCGGTGGGTGCGGCCGGATTGGCGGCGGCTTGCTCCTGAGTCGGGTTGGCCGACGGGAAGAACATCGACTGATGCCCGTTATGGCGCATCCAGCCATCCCAGAGCAGCAGCAGGGAGAAGGAGAATACAACCCACAGGACGGTACGTTTGATATCCATATGCGTATTGATGAGTTCAGGAGTGGCTGCAACCGTCAGCGGCCACAGGGGGAGAAACCCGGGCAGCCGGGGGCTGCGACGAAGTATTCGGAAAATCGGGAGACGGCGCGGAAGACTGGCTCATCGCATGCGCCCGCGCCTCGGCCGAACCGGGGACGAAATCCAGTCCGCCGGGATGCCAGGGATGACACTTGCACACGCGCTTGCCGGCCAGCAGGCTGCCCTTGAGCGCGCCATGCAGGCGCACCGCCTCGGCGGCATAGTCGGAACAGCTGGGATAGAAACGGCAATTCTGCCCCAGGAACGGGCTTACTCCCAGCTTGTAGGCACGTAACAGCAGGAGCAAAGGCGTTTTCATCACTTCCTATTTCCTGGCAAATGCCGGCGCGTTCGGCAAGAAGGCGAACAACTGCATCAGCTCGGTCCGCAACATGGCCTTGACGCCGGCACTGCGGGCCGGGTCCTTGCGCGCATTGACCGGGCGCGACAGGCGCACGATGCAATCCACGGCGGGCAGTTCGGCCTGGCGGAACAGTTCGCGCGTGGCCCGCTTGATCGTATTGCGGGTCACCGCGCGCGGTGCGAGCCGCTTGGCCGCGACCACGCCCAGGCGGGCTTGCATCAGGCTGTTACGGCGCGCATACAACACGAAGTGCTCGGTACGATACACGGGGCGCAAACGAAAAACGGATGAAAACTCATCCGTTTTAACGATTCGCCGATCGCGTGGGAAGTCGCCTGCTTGACGTGCTGGAAGCGGTGAGCGGACGTCCGTCACACGAAACGGCAGCGCAATGCCCTGGCTTAAACAGCAGCCAGACGCTTGCGGCCCTTGGCGCGACGGGCGTTGATCACGGCACGGCCGCCACGGGTTGCCATACGGGCACGGAAACCATGGGTACGCTTGCGACGCACGACGGAAGGTTGGTAAGTACGTTTCATGTTGGACTCGCTAAGTTGGGCTGCCTTGGAGCAAACAGCAAAAATAAATCGGAATTCTGGAACCGCTTTCGGTGTGCCTGTTCCGCATCACCGATGCCCTGCCGCCATATAAGCCGGCAGCCCCTGCATCGCTGACACCATTTGTTGGCCTCTGTCGCTGGCGGCCTGGCTTACCTGGGTAATCGGGCGACCTGCAACTGAAACAGCACTGCGACGGCACCGCGCGCAATTCTTCAGATGGTGAACCCTGAATTAGACTGCATTTTCTACTTAGCTGTCAATGACTTATGCGCTTTCCAGCCCCTTGCCGGCGGCCAATGGCCGAGTTTGCCGCCAGAGCGTGGCGGATTTGCCGCGCCGCCCCCGCGCGCGGACGGAAAATTGCCTGATCGACATGCTTTGACCTTCCTCACGCTCGTTGACCCATCACGATGCCGGCGGCGCATCCAGGCCATGCGTCCTGCTCATGCGGCGGGAAGAAATCATCTAAAGGGTTTTCCGGTCATCCTGCGATGCGTCTCGGGATGAGGCAGATCAGCAACACCGGGGCGCGGCGATCCGCACCGTTACAAAAAAGATGGGGCATCTGCGCGCCAGCAGGGAATAAGTCATACCGGGCTGGCACGATTCCAGCTATAAGGGACTTGGGGTAGTCAGCAGTGTGCGAACCGCACCGTAACGAGGAGACGACAAACACAGGCGCATCGCCTGCCAAACCGACCAGGCGGAGATTGTCCGCCGGTTTTCTCCCGCCGGCCATCAGGTTTTTTACGATGGCGCGCTGCGCGAAAATAGCGCACCGTGAGGTCAACCGCTGCAGCAATCCGCACATTGAAAGAGCATGAGGGGAAAATCCCTTCACCCATGAAGGAATGGGACGGCTTGAACGCAGGTCCGGACATCGAAAAAATTCGAGCATCCAATGAACCATGCCAGTAGCGATGGATCACTAGGGGAAGCAAGTGCTAGTCAAAAAAGGACTAGAATAAAAACCAGAAGTGAAAAGTTCTTCGCATCACGCTGTAGACGCTACGGCTTTCAAAGAACACACCGGCAATGACGCTTTCCAGAGTCACCGACGCGTTCTTCGATAACCGCAGATGGCAAGTCCAGACATATGAATCTGTTTCGTACTTTTTTGAGAGCGACGGAGGTGGTATGGATATCTACAGCAGCTTTGCAAGCCGGTTCGACAAGACCAGAGAAGAAGAATTATCGCTTGAAGAGTATCTGAATCTTTGCAAGAACGACCCGGCAGTCTATGCATCGGCTGCCGAACGGATGCTGATGGCCATCGGCGAGCCGGAGAAGGTCGACACCCGGGAAGATCCGCGCCTCTCGCGCATCTTCGCCAACAAGGTCATCAAGGTCTATCCCGCCTTCAAGGAGTTCTACGGCGCGGAAGAAGTGATCGAGCAAGTGGTTTCCTATTTCCGCCATGCCGCCCAGGGTCTGGAAGAGAAGAAGCAGATTCTCTACCTGCTGGGTCCGGTCGGTGGCGGCAAGTCCTCCATCGCCGAGCGCCTGAAGCAGCTCATGGAGCAGGTGCCCTTCTATTCCATCAAGGGTTCGCCGGTCAATGAATCGCCGCTGGGCCTGTTCGACTACGACGAAGACGGCCCCATCCTCGAAGAACAGTACGGCATCCCGCGTCGCTACCTCAAACCCATCCTGAGCCCCTGGGCCGTCAAGCGCCTGCACGAGTACAACGGCGACATCCGCCAATTCCGCGTGGTCAAGCGCTACCCGTCGATCCTGCGCCAGATCGGTATTTCCAAGACCGAGCCGGGCGACGAGAACAACCAGGACATCTCGACCCTGGTGGGCAAGGTCGATATCCGCAAGCTGGAACAGTATTCGCAGGACGACGCCGACGCCTACAGCTATTCGGGCGGGCTGTGCCTGTCCAACCAGGGTCTGTTGGAATTCGTGGAAATGTTCAAGGCGCCCATCAAGGTGCTGCACCCGCTGCTGACGGCCACGCAGGAAGGCAACTTCAAGGGCACCGAAGGCTTTGGTGCGATACCCTTCGATGGCGTCATCCTGGCCCACTCCAACGAATCGGAGTGGAAGGCCTTCCGCAACAACAAGAACAACGAAGCGCTGCTGGACCGTATCTTCATCGTCAAGGTGCCGTATTGCCTGCGCGTGTCCGAAGAAATCAAGATCTACGAAAAACTGATCCGCAGCTCTTCGTTGGCCAAGGCCACTTGCGCGCCGGGCACGCTGAAGATGATGGCGCAGTTCTCGGTGCTCACCCGCCTGAAGGAGCCGGAAAACTCCAGCCTCTTCTCCAAGATGCAGGTCTATGACGGCGAGAACCTGAAAGACACCGACCCCAAGGCCAAGTCCTATCAGGAGTATCGCGACTATGCCGGCGTCGATGAGGGCATGAACGGTATCTCCACGCGCTTCGCTTTCAAGATCCTCTCGCGTGTGTTCAACTTCGATACCACCGAGGTCGCGGCCAATCCGGTGCACCTGATGTATGTGCTGGAACAGCAGATCGAGCGTGAACAGTTCCCGCAGGAAGCCGAGCAGAAATATCTCTCCTTCGTGAAGGACACGCTGGCCTCGCGCTATGCCGAATTCATCGGCAAGGAAATCCAGACCGCCTACCTGGAGTCGTACTCGGAATATGGCCAGAACGTCTTCGATCGTTACGTGACCTATGCCGACTTCTGGATCCAGGACCAGGAATACCGCGATCACGACACCGGCGAGAGCTTCGACCGTGCGGCCCTGAACGCGGAACTGGAAAAGATCGAGAAGCCGGCCGGCATCAGCAATCCCAAGGACTTCCGCAACGAGATAGTCAACTTCGTACTACGCGCCCGGGTCAACAACGGTGGCAAGAACCCGCTGTGGACCAGCTACGAAAAACTGCGTGTGGTGATCGAGAAGAAGATGTTCTCCAACACCGAGGACCTGCTGCCGGTGATCTCCTTCAATGCCAAGGGTTCCACCGAGGAAATGCAGAAACACGAAGACTTCGTCAATCGCATGGTCAGCAAGGGATACACGCCCAAGCAGGTGCGCCTGCTGTGCGAATGGTACCTGCGCGTGCGCAAGTCCTCGTAAGCGCCGCTGTTGCGCATCGTCCGCGGCATGCGTGGCGATGCTCGTGGCGACCCTTCGGCGCCGTGCGCCTGGCGCACCGCCGACCACTAGCAGGAGAACCGAGTGCTGCATCAGATCATCGACCGCAGGCTGGCTGGCAAGAACAAGAGCATCGCCAACCGGGAGCGCTTCCTGCGGCGCTTCAAGGGGCATATCCAACGTTCGGTGGCGGACGCAGTGCGCGACCGCAGCATCACCGATCTCGAAAAATCCAAGAGCATCAGCATCCCCCGCAAGGACGTCTCGGAGCCCTTCTTCCATCACGGCAAGGGCGGCAAGCGCGAAGCCGTGCATCCGGGCAACCAGGATTACCTGCAGGGTGACCGCATCCCGCGCCAGAACGGTGGCAGCGGCGGCGGAGGCGGCAGCAGTGCCAGTAACGACGGCGAAGGACAGGACGATTTCACCTTCGAACTGACCCGCGAAGAATTCATGCATTACTTCTTCGAGGACCTCGAACTGCCGCGCCTGGTGGAAACCAACCTGCTGCAGGTACCAAGCTGGAAGAACCAGCGCGCCGGCTATTCGGTGGATGGCTCGCCCAACAACATCGACGTGGTGCGCTCGCTGCGCTCCTCGCTGGGCCGCCGCATCGCCCTGGGTGGTCCCTTGCAGCGCCAGCTCGACGTGGCCGAGGAAACGCTGGCCGAGATGAAGCGCAAACCCGAGGAGCACAGCGCCGACATCCAGTTGCTGGAAGAGGAAGTGAAGCATTTGCGCGCCCGCATCCTGCGCATCCCCTTCATCGACCCCTTCGACCTGCGCTATGTGAACCGGGTGCGTCAACCGCAACCCTCCAGCCGCGCCGTGATGTTCTGCGTGATGGATGTATCGGGTTCGATGGATGAGCAGCGCAAGGACCTGTCCAAGCGTTTCTTCATCCTGCTCTACCTGTTCCTGACACGTAACTACGAACACATCGAAGTGGTCTTCATCCGCCACCACACGCGGGCTGACGAGGTCGATGAAAACACTTTCTTCCACTCGCAGGAAAGTGGCGGCACCGTGGTCTCCAGCGCCCTGGAACTGATGCACGACATCATCACCAAGCGCTACTCTCCCAGCGAATGGAACATCTACGGTGCGCAGGCCTCCGACGGCGACAACTGGAACGACGATTCCCCGAAATGCCGCGAGCTGCTGGAGTCGGCCATCCTGCCGCTGACGCGCTACTTCGCCTACATCCAGGTGGCCGATCCGGAACAGAACCTGTGGACCGAGTACATGCAACTGATCGAGTCGCACCCGCACTTCGCCATGAAGAAGGTGCAGTCGGCCGCCGAGATCTACCCGGTCTTCCGCGAACTCTTTGAAAAGCAGGTGCACGCATGAACAGCCGCTTCAAGCATGACCCCCTGCCCTGCCCCTCGGACTGGAGCTTCGATCTGATCGAACGCTACAACGATGAAATCGCCCGGGTGGCCAAGGGTTACGAGCTGGACATCTATCCCATCCAGCTGGAAATCATCTCGGCCGAACAGATGATGGATGCCTATGCCTCGCACGGCATGCCGGTCAACTATCGACACTGGTCCTACGGCAAGCACTTCATGCTGACCGAACGCGACTACAAGCGCGGCCAGATGGGCCTGGCCTATGAGATCGTGATCAACTCCGACCCTTGCATCGCCTACCTGATGGAAGAGAACACGATGACCATGCAGGCCCTGGTCATCGCCCACGCGGCCTACGGACACAACTCCTTCTTCAAGGGCAACTACCTGTTCCAGTTGTGGACCGATGCCAGTGCCATCATCGATTATCTGGTGTATGCACGCAATTACATTGCCGAGTGCGAAGAGCGTCATGGCTTCGAGCGGGTCGAGGAACTGCTGGACTCCTGCCATGCGCTGATGAATTACGGCGTGGATCGCTACAAGCGCCCGCAACGGCTGTCGCTGGCGCAGGAAAAGGCGCGCCAGCGCGAGCGCGAAGCCTATATGCAGTCGCAGGTCAATGAACTCTGGCGCACCCTGCCGGCAAAGAAGGAAACGGCCGCCGCCACCGTCGAAGGCCGCTTCCCCTCCGAGCCGCAGGAAAACCTGCTCTACTTCGCCGAGAAGAACGCGCCCTTGCTGGAGCCCTGGGAACGTGAAGTGATCCGCATCGTGCGCAAGGTCGGCCAGTATTTCTATCCGCAGCGCCAGACCCAGGTGATGAACGAGGGTTGGGCCACCTTCTGGCATTACACGCTGTTGAATACGCTCTACGACCAGGGCCGCCTGACCGATGGCTTCATGATGGAATTCCTGCATTCGCACAGCAATGTGGTGTTCCAGCCGCCCATCACCAAGCCCTATTACAACGGCATCAACCCCTACGCCCTGGGCTTCTCGATGATGAGCGACATCCGCCGCATCTGCGAACAGCCCAGCGATGAAGACCGCGAATGGTTTCCCGAGATCGCCGGCAGCAACTGGCTCGACACCCTGCAATACGTGATGCGCAACTACAAGGACGAGAGCTTCATCGCCCAGTATCTCTCGCCCAAGCTCATGCGCGACATGCGCATGTTCGCCGTGCTGGACGATGAGGCGCGCAGCGAGATCGAGGTCTCGGCCATCCACAACGAGCGGGGTTTCCAGTATGTGCGCCAGGCCCTCTCGCGGCAGTACGACATCAACCATCGCGAGCCCAACATCCAGGTCTGGTCGGTCAACACGCGCGGCAACCGCAGCCTGACACTGCGCCACTTCCGCAGTGATGGCCGCTCGCTGGGTGACAGCACCAACGAGGTGCTGCGGCACATGGCGCGGCTGTGGCAGTTCGACGTCTATCTGGAGAGCGTGGATGACAACGGCTACATCGTGCAACGCTATGAATGCGTGGCCGAGAACAGGTATGCTCTGCGCTCATGACTGATCGCCATCAGGAGTGATGATGCCCGCTGCCCCCGCTACCCCGCGCCCGCCGATCTCGGCGCAGACCATCCCGCTGTTTCCGCTGGCCAGCACGCTCTTTCCCGAAGGGCGGCTACCGTTGCAGATCTTCGAGGTGCGCTATCTGGACATGATAGGCAAGTGTATCGCCGAGGGCAGCGGCTTCGGCGTGGTGGCGCTGACCGAAGGCTCTGAAGTGCGCCGGCCGGGGCAAAGCGAGCGCTTCGTCGGCGTCGGCACCATGGCGCGCATCAAGGAATGGAGCACGCCCTCGCCCGGCCTGATGCGCGTGGCCTGCCTGGGCGGCGAGCGTTTCCGCATCCTGCAGGCCGAGCAGCAGAAACACGGTCTGTGGACGGCCCAGGTGGAAATGATGGAAGCCGATCGCGCGGTGACGATTCCCGAGGAACTGGGCAATACCGCGCAGGCGCTGGACAATCTGCTGCAATCGGTGCTGCGCCAGGGCCTGCCCGAAAGCGAAGTGCCGATTGCCGCGCCCTACCGGCTGGACGACTGCGGCTGGGTCGCCAACCGCTGGGCCGAGATGATGCCCATCACCGTCGAACTCAAGCAGAGCCTGCTGGCGCTGGACAACCCCGTGCTGCGCCTGGAGCTGGTACAGGACGCGCTGGATGAACTGGGCTGGCTGAAGTAGCCGCCTTACCCCTTATCCCTTGCCTTATGGCGCGACCCCGCTGATCCCTGCCTCGGCCAGCAGGGCCGCCATGCCCGACCAGAAGATCTGGATCCCGATGCACAGCAGGATGAAGGCCGACAGGCGCAGCACCACCATGGTGCCCAGGCGCCCCATCAGGTTGACCAGCTTGTGGGCGTAGTTGTAGCAGAGGAAGATCACCAGCGCCGTCAGGGCCGCACCCAGCGCCGCGCTGCCCACCGAAATCACCCAGTCCAGCAGGCGCGTGGGCGTATTGGCACCCAGCGTAATGGAGGCGGCAATCGTGCCTGGTCCCACGGTGAGGGGAAAGCTCATGGGATAGAAGCTGCGCGCCTTGATCTCTTCGTCGGGCAGGTCTTCGTCATAGGTCTTGGCGACCTGGGTGGGGATGGAACTGTCCTGGCTGTTGTCGTTGAGCAGCTTCCAGCCCGACACCGCCACCAGCAGGCCACCGCCCACGCGCACGATGGGCAGCGAGATACCGAAGAAGGTCAGCACGTGCGAACCGATGAAGATCGCCGCCACCAGCATGAACCAGCAATTGATGGCTACCTGGCGCGCGATGCGCTTTTCGGTGCTGCGGCTGACGTTGCCCAGCAGGTTGGCGAATACCGGCGCGATACCCAGCGGATTGAGGATGGGCAACAGCGTGATCGGGATCAGGACCACAGCCTTGAGGAAGAGGATGAACATGGCGGAATGGGCGCTCGGAAATGCATTGATCGGTTGACCCGGCAGCGTAGCTGAAAGCCGCTACGCTGCCAACTACGACCGTGCTGCGCGCCCGATGTTCGCCGCGCTGCTGGCCCGATCAGGCCGCCCGCAACCGCATGCCGCGCACACGGGTCAGCAGCAGGACCGCGATTCCGAGGTTGAGTAGGTTCCAGGCGATGCCGTTGGCGAAGGCGGCGTGATAGGAGCCGGTCAGGTCGAAGATCTTGCCCGACATCCAGCCGCCCAGGGCCATGCCGAACATGGTCGCCATGATGACCGCCCCCACCCGCTGGCCGGCTTCGGCGGCCGGGAAGTATTCGCGCACGATGATGGCGTAGGACGGCACGATGCCACCCTGGAACAGGCCGAACAGTGCCGAGATGATGTACAGCGAAGCCAGGCTGTCGAAGGGGATGAACAGCAGCAGCGACAGGCCCTGCAGCATGGAACCCAGCAACAGCGTGCGCAGGCCGCCGATGCGGTCGCAGATGGCGCCCGAGACCAGGCGGCTGACCACGCCGCAGGCCAGCATCAGTGACAGCATCTGGGCACCCCGCGCCGGACCGTAACCGAGATCGCCGCAGTAGGCCACGATGTGTACCTGGGGCATGGCCATGGCCACGCAACAGGCCACACCGGCCACGCATAGCAGCAACTGCGCCGCACCGGGCGAGAGGCCGAAGGGACGCGGTCCGCCGCCGATGCGGGCGCCGGTCGTGCCACTTTCCTGCACCGGAGGACGGGCGCGCATCAGCAGGGCCAATGAGCACATGATCAGCGTACAGGTGATGCCCAGGCCGATATAGGTCTGCTGCCAGCCGACACTGTCGACGAAATGCTGGACGATGGGTGGCCAGATCGCGCCACCCAGGTAGTTGCCGCTGGCGCATACCGCCACGGCGATACCGCGTCGCTTGCGGAACCACAGCGAGGTGTCGGCTACCAGCGGGGAAAAGGTACAGGCCGTCCCCAGCAGGCCGATCAGCACACAGTGCGCCGCCATGAAGAACCAGATATTGGGCGCCAGCGCTGCAGCGATAAATCCTCCGCCCAGGCAGACGCCGCCCAGCAGCAGGGGGCGCATGATGCCGGAGCGGTCGGCCATGCGACCCATCAGCAGGCCACCCACGCCCACGCCGAGCATGGTCAGCGTGTAGGGCATGGACGCCAGGCCACGATCCACCTGGAAATGCGCCTGCACCGCCGGCAGCACCACCGCCATCACGTACATGCCGCTGGCCCCGACGACCATCAAGACCATGGTGATACACAGGCGCAGCACGGCATAGGAGGAATCGACCTGATGACGGTCAACGGCAGCAGGCTCTGGGGGCAATGAGGGTGGCACGGTCGGTCTCCGGAGTAATTATTTATATCTTTATCTCAAGCGGGTCTTGTGTTCTTGTCGTTTGCAGCGGCGTTTCTGGTTTTTATCTGCCGCGCAAGAATTGCACCCGACTGGTGCGGGCCGACTAGCCTAACATGGGTCGCGCCGCCTTGCAGATGAGCCAATGGCGGCGGCGCTGCAGCGGGCTCAGCCCACGTGGTACAGGTGGACCTGGCGAAAGCCCAGGCGCTCCTTGTGGCGGGCGATCTTCTGCAGCATCTGCAGGCCCCGTTCGTGGCCCTCGACCACCACGCGGCGCACCGCGCTGCGGCCTTCGGCGCCATCCCAGGCCTGAGTGAGCACCCAGTCGCCCAGCAGGTCCTGGACCAGGTCCACGGTGAAGATGGCGCGCGACTTGCCGTCCGTGAAGTGCAGGCGCGTGGCCACGGTCACGGGCAGTGCATGGGTGACGTGGTCAGCGGAATCGATCATGGCTAAAGCAAGGGCTACGGAACGGCGGGCGTGGATGATAGCAGGACGGCTGCCGAATACAAGCCACAGGAAAAACTGCCCGGCGCGCAGGCCGGGCATGGGAGGACTTACAGGTTGGGCGCGAGCCAGCGTTCCAGCTCGTCCCTGGACACCTGGCGACGGCGGGCCATGTCCTCGACCTGGTCGGCGCCGATCTTGCCGACCACGAAGTACTTCGACTGCGGATGGGCAAAGTAGAAGCCCGACACCGACGCCCCCGGGAACATGGCATAGGACTCGGTCAGCTGCATGCCGATCTCGTCGCACTGCATGGTGCGGAAAGCGTCAGCCTTGACGGTGTGCTCCGGGCAGGCCGGATAGCCGGGTGCGGGGCGGATGCCGAGGTATTTTTCCTTGATCAGGTCGGTGCTGCTCAACTGCTCGTCGGCGGCATAGCCCCACAGGTCCTTGCGCACGCGCTCGTGCAGGTATTCGGCGAAGGCTTCGGCCAGGCGGTCGGCCAGGGCCTTGAGCATGATGGAGGAGTAATCGTCATGCGCATCCTCGAAGCGCTTTTCGTACTTCTCGATACCCAAGCCGGCGGTGACAGCGAACATGCCGATGTAGTCCTGCACGCCCGAGTCCTTGGGCGCGATGAAGTCCGACAGGCACTGGTTGGGACGCGCCACGCCATCGACCACCGGCTTCTCGGTCTGCTGGCGCAGGCCGTAGTAGGTGAAGGCGACCTGGCTGCGGCTGTCGTCGGTATAGATCTCGATGTCGTCGTCATTGACGGTATTGGCCGGCAGCAGCGAGATGACACCATTGGCGGTGAGCCAGCGGCCATCGATGATCTTCTTGAGCATGGCCTGGGCTTCTTCGAAGACCTTGGTAGCGGCTTCCCCCACGACCTCATCGCTCAGGATGGCGGGATAAGGTCCGGCCAGGTCCCAGGTCTGGAAGAACGGGCCCCAGTCGATATAGTTGGCCAGCAGGCCCAGGTCGACATTCTTGAACAGACGACGGCCGATGAACTTGGGCTTGACCGGTGCGAAGTCGAGCCGGGTCTTGTTGGCGCGGGCGGCTGCCAGCGACAGCATGGGTGCGGCCTTCTTGCTTGCGTGCTGCTCGCGGATGCGTTCGTAGTCGGCGTTGAGTTCGCTGACGTACTGTGTCTTCTGCTCGTCGGCCAGCAGCGATTGCGCCACCGACACGGCACGCGAGGCGTCCGGCACGTAGACCACCGGGCCTTCGTAGTTGGGCGCGATCTTGACCGCCGTGTGCGCGCGCGAGGTGGTGGCGCCACCGATCATGAGCGGCATCTTGATGCCGGCGAAATACGGGTCGCGCTGCATTTCCTTGGCCACGTAGGCCATCTCTTCCAGCGAGGGCGTGATCAGGCCGGACAGGCCGATGATGTCGGCCTTCTCTTCCTTGGCCTTGGCCAGGATCTCGGCGCAGGGCACCATCACGCCCATGTTGACCACTTCGAAGTTGTTGCACTGGAGGACCACGGTGACGATGTTCTTGCCGATGTCGTGGACGTCGCCCTTGACGGTGGCGATCACGATCTTGCCCTTGGGCTTGGCGACCTCGCCGGTGGTGATTTCCAGCTGGCGCTTTTCTTCCTCGATGAAGGGGATCAGGTGGGCCACGGCCTGCTTCATCACGCGGGCCGACTTGACCACCTGCGGCAGGAACATCTTGCCCTGGCCGAACAGGTCGCCGACCACGTTCATGCCGTCCATCAGCGGGCCTTCGATGACATGGATGGGACGGCCACCATCGGCGGCGATCTGCTGGCGCGCCTCTTCGGTGTCTTCCACGATCCATTGCGTGATGCCGTGCACCAGCGCATGCGAGAGGCGCTTGGCGACCGGTTCGCTGCGCCATTCCAGGGTGGCTTCTTCCTTCTTGTCGCCGGCCTTCAGGGTGGCGGCGTATTCGATCATGCGCTCGGTGGCGTCGTCGCGGCGGTTCAGCACCACGTCTTCCACGCGCTCGCGCAGTTCGGCCGGCAGGTCGTCATAGACGCCGATCATGCCGGCATTGACGATGCCCATGGTCATGCCGGCCTTGATGGCGTGGTACAGGAAGACCGTGTGGATGGCCTCGCGCGCCGGGTCGTTGCCGCGGAAGCTGAAGGACACGTTGGAGACACCGCCGCTGATCTTGGCGTAGGGCAGGTTCTCGTGGATCCAGCGCGTGGCTTCGATGAAGTCGACCGCGTAGTTGTTGTGTTCCTCAATACCCGTTGCCACCGCGAAGATGTTGGGGTCGAAGATGATGTCTTCCGGCGGGAAGTCCAGCTTGTCCACCAGCAGGCGATAGGCGCGCTCGCAGATTTCGATCTTGCGCGCGAAGGTATCGGCCTGGCCCACTTCGTCGAAGGCCATGACGATTACGGCAGCGCCGTAGCGACGGCACAGCTTGGCTTCGCGCAGGAATTTCTCTTCGCCTTCCTTCATCGAGATGGAATTGACGATGGACTTGCCCTGCACGCACTTGAGACCGGCTTCGATGACTTCCCACTTGGAGGAGTCGATCATGATGGGCACGCGGGCGATGTCCGGCTCGGAGGCGATCAGGTTCAGGAAGCGCGTCATGGCGGCGACCGAATCGAGCATCGCCTCGTCCATGTTGATGTCGATGATCTGCGCGCCGTTCTCGACCTGCTGGCGGGCCACGGCCAGGGCTTCGTCGTACTGCTCGTTCAAGATCAGGCGGGCAAAGGCCTTGGAACCGGTGACGTTGGTGCGCTCGCCGACATTGACGTACAGCGATTCATCATTGATGGTGAAGGGCTCCAGGCCCGACAGGCGCATCTCATGAGTGGTTTCCGGGACCTTGCGCGGAGCGATGGTGGCCACCGTCTCGGCAATGGCCTTGATGTGCGGCGGCGTGGTGCCGCAGCAGCCACCGGCGACGTTGACGAAGCCGCTCTCGGCGAATTCCTTCAGCAGGGCCGAGGTGACGTCAGGGGTTTCATCGAAGCCGGTGTCGCTCATCGGATTGGGCAGGCCGGCGTTGGGGTAGATGCAGACGTAGGTATCGGCGATGCGCGACAGTTCTTCCGCATAGGGGCGCATGAGGGCTGCACCCAGCGCGCAATTCAGGCCCACCGTCAGCGGGCGAGCGTGACGGATGGAATTCCAGAAGGCGGTCACGGTCTGGCCCGACAGGATGCGGCCGGAGGCGTCGGTGACGGTACCGGAAATCATGATGGGCAGGCGCTTGCCGCTTTCCTCGAAGAAGGTATCGATGGCGAACAGCGCAGCCTTGCAGTTCAGGGTATCGAAGATGGTCTCGACCAGCAGCACGTCGGCGCCACCTTCGACCAGCGCGCGCGTCTGTTCCAGGTACGCAGTCACCAGTTGATCGAAAGTTACGTTGCGCGCTGCCGGATCGTTGACGTCAGGAGAAATCGATGCAGTCTTGGGCGTGGGGCCAAGGGCGCCGGCCACGAAGCGCGGCTTGTCCGGGGTCGAATACTTGTCGCAGGCGGCGCGGGCCAGGCGGGCCGATTCCAGGTTCATCTCGTAGACCAGATGCGCCATGTGGTAATCGTCCTGGGCCACGCTGGTGGCGCCGAAGGTATTGGTCTCGATCAGGTCGGCACCGGCGGCCAGGTATTGCTCGTGGATTTCCTGGATGATGTGCGGCTGGGTCAGCGAGAGCAACTCGTTGTTGCCCTTGACGAACATCTCCTTGCCGGGAACGCTGAAGTCGGCAAAACGCTGGCCACGATAATCCTCTTCGCTCAGCTTGTAGCGCTGGATCATGGTGCCCATGGCACCATCGAGGATGAGGATGCGCTGCGACATCAGGTCGCGCAGCAGCAATTCGGTCTGGCACAGTTCGTTCGGCTTCATCTGGCGTTTTTCTCTGGTTGCGGCAACAATGCGGGCCTGTCTGCGGGACTGTCCACGCTTTGGCGGGACAAAAAAACCGGTCTGGACCCACCGTGGACCGACCGGTTTTACAGGCAAAAATGAGAGCCAGATTATACGCGAAAGCGCCCTACCCCCCCGCGCCAGCCGGCCTTTGCGGCTGGGTTTGCTTGCAATCCATTAACTGTTGACAAAGATGACAGCGCCTCGCCCCATCCTCATCCTGACCGCCCTGGAAAGCGAACTCCAGGCCACTGACGCGCCTGATGGCGTAGAGCTGCTCTATTGCGGTGTCGGCAAGATCAATGCCGCGCTGCATGCCACCCGGGCCATCCTGGAGCGGCAGCCGCGCCTGGTGATCAACTTCGGTACCGCTGGCAAGATCGATCCGCTACACGACGGCCTGCTGGAAGTGGCGGCGGTGATCCAGCGCGACATGGCGGCCATGCCGCTGGCGCCGCGCGGCGTGACGCCGCTGATGAACCTGGAGCAGCAACCGCCGCGCCTGGAATCCGGCCATCCCGGCGTGCTGTGCGGCACCGGCGACAGCTTCGTCACCGCAGCCGACGACTGGCTGGTGGCGCAGGGGGTCGACCTGGTGGACATGGAGTTGTTTGCCATCGCCCGTGTCTGCCACCATTTCGGGCTGCCCTGGCGGGCCTTCAAGTTCGTCACCGACGGTGCCGACGACGATGCCGCCGATGACTGGCAGGCCCGCGTCCACCTGGGCGCAGAGCTGTTCTGGCGGCATCTGCCGCACGTGCTCAAGCAATACGCCTGAGCCCACCCGCTCAGGCGAAGCGGCCGCCTTCCAGCGGGAAACCCTTCAGGAATTCCGCCGCCGGCAGGCGCTTGCCGCCGGGCTTCTGCAATTCGGTCAGCAGCAGTGCGCCTTCGCCGCAGGCCACCACGATTCCGCCCTGGGCATCAGCCGACAATACCTGGCCGGGTTCGCCCTGCTGCGCCACGGTCACCGGACGCGCCTGCCACAGCTTGACCACGGTGTCGCCGAAGCGGCCAGTGGCGCCGGGGAAGGGATTGAAGGCGCGGATGCGGCGCGCCAGTTGTTGCGCGCTCTGGCTGAAGTCCAGCGCAGCCTCTTCCTTGGCGATCTTGGCGGCGTAGTTGGCGCCCTCGTCCGGTTGCGGCGTGGCCGACAATGCGCCCTGCGCCAGCTTTTCCATCGCTTCCACGATCATCCGGCCGCCCAGCGCGGCGAGCTTGTCATGCAGGCTGCCGGTGGTGTCCTCGTCAGTGATGGGCAGGCTTTCGATCAACATCATCGGGCCGGTATCCAGTCCTTCTTCCATCTGCATGATGGTGATACCGGTCTCGGTGTCGCCGGCCTCGATGGCGCGGTGGATGGGGGCGGCGCCGCGCCAGCGCGGCAGGAGCGAGCCGTGGATGTTGATGCAGCCGTAACGCGGGATGTCGAGCACGCTGCGCGGCAGGATCAGGCCATAGGCGGCCACCACCATCACGTCATGCGGGGTCGATTGCAGCAGCGCATGCGCTTCTTGCGCGACCTCGGGGTACTTGCCGTTCAGGCGCAGCGAGACCGGCTGCGCCACCGGCGTGCCGTGCTTCAACGCGCATTGCTTGACCGGCGAGGCCTGCAGCTGCATGCCGCGTCCGGCCGGACGGTCAGGCTGGGTCAGGACCAGGGTGATCTCGTGACCGGCGGCGTACAGGGCTTCGAGGGCAACGGCGGCAAATTCCGGCGTGCCGGCGAAAATGATCTTCATGAAAAACTCCAGAGGCGGCGCCGGGCGCCGCGATGTCGGGTGGCTAGAGATTACGAGGCTTGTGCGGGGCGCGGGCGAAGGCCATATCGTACAGCCAGTTCGGCAGCAGCCTGAGCAGCTTGGCCACCACCCCCATCTGCCAGGGAATGACACGGTAGCTGACGCCGTCGGCGATGCTCTGCAGGGCGCGTTCGGCGAAGCGTTCCACCGGCATCAGGAAGGGCATGCGGTAGGTGTTCACGCGGGTCATGGGGGTGTCGATGTAGCCGGGTGCGATGGTCACGACCTTGATGCCGGAGGTGCGCAATTCCACCCGCAGCGATTCGCAGTAGTTGATCACGGCAGCCTTGGAGGCGCTATAGGCCTCGGCACCGGGCAGACCACGGATGCCGGCCACGCTGCCGATGCCGACCAGGCGGCAGCGGCGACGCTGTGCCTCGGGTTGTGCCTTCATGCGCGCCACGAAGGGCGTGAAGGTGGCGAAGGTGGCGGTGACATTGACGGCCAGGATGCGCTCGAAGGCGCGCAGGTCTTCCTGGTATTCGGTGAGCGTGCCTTGGGAGATGCCGGCGTTGGCGATGACCACGTCGGCGCCACCGAACTCGGTCATGAAAGACTCTGCGGCAGTGGCCAGGGCGGCGTGATCAGTGACATCGAGCGCATACACGCGATGCCGTTCAGGATGCGGCAGGCTGGCGCGCAAGGCGTCGAGCTCGGCGCCACGCCGGGCCACCAGACCCAGGACCGCGCCACGCTGTGCATAGGCGCGCGCCAGGGCCATGCCGATGCCGCTGGAAGCTCCGGTCAGGAAGACGCGTTCCTGGGCTGCGACGACGGGAAGGGTGGCCATGCCGGCTCCTGAGGGTATATGAAGGGTTGCGACCGGTCGAACATGCCCGGGCTCAAATGACAACGGTCCGCGGCCTTGCGGACGCGGACCGTGCAGGACAGGTGAAGCTTACTTCTTTTTGGCTGCAGCGCCGCCAGCGGCCTTCTCGGCGGCGACCTTGGCCACCAGATGATCCATCACCTGCAGGGCAGCAGCCTGCTGCATCGACTCGGGCTGGTTGGCCAGGGCCACGCCGACCACGGCCGGCGAAGTCACGTAGCGGCCATCGATGGCGATCATGGGTACGCCGTCGACCTTGTAGGCTTCCTGCAGCTGGGCGGCGCGCCGGGCCTTGGTCTGGATGCCGAAGGAGTTGTACAGGTCGAGGAATTTCTGCTTGTCCAGGCCGATCTTCTCGATGTAGGCCAGGATGGTCTTGTCGGTGTTGATGCGCTGGTTCTCGACGTGGATGGCGTGGAAGATCTTGGGGGTCAGCTCATCCGCCTTGCCCATGGCTTCCAGCGTGTAGTACAGCTTCTGCTGCGGCACGAAGCTGTCGCGGAAGGCCACCGGCACCTTCTTGAAGTTGATCTTGTCGCCTTGCTTCTTGACCCAGGCGGTCAGCGAAGGATCCCATGCGGCGCAGTGCGGGCAGTCGAACCAGAAGAATTCGGTGACTTCGACCTTGTTGCCGGAATCAGTCGGCTGGGCCTGTTCCAGCACGCGGTAGTCGCTGCCCACTTGCGGATTGGCAGGCGAGGCCGAGGCGCCGACGCTGGCGGTGAAGGCCAGTACGCCAAAGCTGACGGCTGCCAGCAGCTTTTGATGGAAACGCATGGTATTACCCTCTCTGATGGATAGTCATGTGAACCGGCCAGTGCGCCGGTCTGCGCCCCGCTGTGCCGAACGGCCATCCCTTGCCGCCGGCAGCGTCGGTGCGCCTTGGATTACTTGGGAATGCGCACGATGGCGGCATCGACCCCGTTATCGGACAGCTTGCTGCGCGTGCGGTTCATCGCTTCGGCATGGTCGAAGGGACCGATGCGTACGCGATAGAGCACGCCGCTGTCAGCAGTGCGTTCGGTGACGCGGGCTTCGAACCCGAGCAGGGCCAGCTTGGCGCGGGCGCTCTCGGCATCGGCCTGGTCACGGAAGGCGCCGGTCTGCAGGAAGTAGGTCCACTTGTCGTCGTTGCTGTCGTTCTTGGAGGCCGACGGCGCAGCGGCAGAGGGCTTGGCGTCCGCCGTCTTGGTGTCAGGCTGCTTGGCCGGCGCAGTCGTGGGCTGCGGTGCCGGCGCCACTGGCGGCACCGGCTGGGCGGCGGCGGTATTGGGCGGCACCGGCGTCTGCGATTGCTGCTGGTCGCGCGCGGCCTCGCGGGCGATATCGCGGTTGCCGTAGAGCGGACGGTTGGGGTCGGCGGCCTGCGCCGGGGTGGGATCGGCCCGTTCAGGACGGGCGACCTTATTGACGAAGGGGATGGGCGACTTGGTGATCATCAGCGCCACACCCACGGCGATGCCCAGGCCGACGATCAAACCCAGGATCAGGCCGAGCAGCGTACCGCCGGCCTGCTTGTGATATTTCGCGTTCAACGGTTTCACGTTTCTCTTTAGCTGCTTGTTTACATTCTGGCCGGAGCCGATACGCCCAGCAGGGCCAGGCCGTTGCGCAGTACCTGACGGGTGGCGGACAACAGCGCCAGACGTGCGGACCTGGTTGGGACATCGTCGACCAGTACGCGTTCCGCATTGTAGTAGCTATGCAGTTCGCCTGCCAGATCGCGCAGGTAGAAGGCGACCTGGTGCGGTCCCAGCTCCTGCAGGGCATGCGCCAGCATGTCCGGATACTCGGCCAGCTTGGCCAGCAGGGTCGCTTCGCGCGGAGCGGTCAGCGGCGACAGGTCGCTCACGTCCTTGAGCTCATCCTCGTTGCCGCCCCACTTGGCCAGCACGGTGCAGATGCGGGCATGGGCGTATTGCACGTAGTAGACCGGGTTTTCGTCGGACTGGGCCAGGGCCAGGTCGACGTCGAAGACGAACTCGGTATCGGCCTTGCGCGAGATGAGGAAGAAGCGCACCGCATCGCGGCCGCGGGTGAGGTCGCGTTCCTGGCCTTCGACGGCCTCGCCGGCCGACCATTCGATCAGGTCACGCAGAGTGACGTAGGAACCGGCGCGCTTGGAGATCTTGACCTCTTCGCCATTGCGCATGACGGTGACCATCTTGTGCAGCACGTAGTCGGGATAGCCCTGCGGGATGCCCACGCCGGCGGCCTGCAGGCCGGCGCGTACGCGGGCGATGGTACCGTGGTGGTCGCTGCCCTGGATATTGATGACCTTGCCGTAGCCACGTTGCCACTTGTTGATGTGGTAGGCGACATCGGGCACAAAGTAGGTATAGGTGCCGTCGGTCTTCTTCATGACGCGATCCTTGTCGTCGCCATAGTCGGTGGTGCGCAGCCACAGCGCGCCATCCTGCTCGTAGGTCTTGCCGGCCTTGACCAGCGCGTCCACGGCGGCGGCCACCTTGCCGTCGGCGTAGAGCGAGGACTCCAGGTAGTAGTTGTCGAACTTCACGCCGAAGGCCTGCAGGTCCAGGTCCTGCTCATGACGCAGGTAGGCGACGGCGAAGCGACGGATCGACTCGATGTCTTCGACATCACCGCTGCCGGTGACGGGTTCGCCATCGCTGGCGGCGACCGTCTTCTTGTCCAGGAAGTCGCGGGCGATGTCGGCGATGTAATCACCGTTGTAGGCCGATTCCGGCCATTGCGCATCGCCCGGCTTGAAGCCGCGGGCACGCGCTTGCACCGAGCTTGCCAGCGTAGCGATCTGGACACCGGCGTCGTTGTAGTAGAACTCGCGCAGGACATCGTAGCCCTGCACTTCCAGCAGCGAAGACAACGCATCGCCCAGCGCACCCTGGCGACCGTGGCCCACGTGCAGCGGGCCGGTGGGGTTGGCGGAGACGAACTCGACCAGCACCTTCTTGCCGGCGCCTGCAGTGCCACGGCCGAACGTCTCACCCTGTTCGTGGATCGCCTTGACCACGGCCTGCTTGGCGGCGGCAGCCACGCGCAGGTTGATGAAGCCCGGACCGGCGATCTCGACCGACTCCACCAGGCCTTCGCGGGCCGGGTCGGCCATCACGGCGGCCACGATGGCTTGCGCCAGTTCACGCGGATTCTTCTTGAGCGGCTTGGCCAGCTGCATGGCGATGTTGCAGGCGATGTCGCCGTGCGAGGCGTCACGCGGGCGCTCCAGGGTGATGGTCGGCGTCAGGCCGCTGTCGGCCAGCAGCGGCTGCAGGGCGGACGAGAACAGGTCAGAGATGCGTTGTTTCTGTTGTGCGAGCATGGGAATGAGGGGTAAAGCGGAAGCGGCCGTGGCGCTGGACCGGCTGTGAGGCGCCGCGCGGAGGGATCGCTTGCAATTGGTTGAGCAGCCGAGATTATACCGGCTAGGCGTACCGTGTTGGCTGCATGAACAAGCGGCTTGCGCGCAGTCCGGCGCCCTGCCGAGGCAAAGATGCCGTAATCACAACAAAAACCGGCCCGGGCCGTCTCAGATATCGACCGGATCGACTTCCAGCGACCAGCGCGCGCGGGTCTTCATCTGCCGCAACAAGGCTAGCCATTCCTTGAGGAAAGCCTGCAGGGTCGGGCGCGAGGGACATTCGATCAGCAATTGGGCACGCTCGACATTGGCCACCCGCATCATGGTCATCGGGATCGGTTCGTTGATGGTGATGGCCGGGGCGTCCAGCAAGGTGGCCGCTTCCTTCAGGAAGCCCATGGCGATCTCCAGTTCGCGACCTTCGGCGCGCAACAGTGCCTGATACATGAAGGGCGGGAAATGCGCCTGGCGCCGCTCGTCCAGCAATTCACCGGCAAAGCCATCGTAGTCGTGGCGGATCACGGCCTGGTACAGCGGGTGATGCGGATAGCGGGTCTGGATCAGCACTTCGCCCGAACTGCCATCGGCCGACAGCCCGGCACGGCCGGCGCGGCCGGCCACCTGCATCAGTTGCGCGAACAGGCGCTCGCTGGCGCGGTAGTCGTGCGAGAACAGGGCGGTGTCGGGATTGAGCACGCCCACCAGGGTGAGCTTTTTGAAGTCATGCCCCTTGGCCACCATCTGGGTGCCGATCAGGATATCGACCTCGCCCCGGTGCACACTGTCGAAGGCGCTCTGGGCCGAGCCCTTGAGACGAGTGGAATCGGCATCGATACGCAGGATGCGGGCCTCGGGGAAGATGCCATGCAGGCCCTCTTCGACCCGCTGGGTGCCGCGTCCCAACGGTTGCAGGTCGACATTGCCGCAGGTCGGGCAGGCGCGTGGAATGTGCAGTTCCAGGCTGCAATGGTGGCAGCGCAGGCGGCGCTCGGGGCGATGCACCACCATGAAGGCATCGCAGCGCATGCAGTTGCTGATCCAGCCGCAGGCATCGCAGGCCAGCACCGGCGCATAGCCACGCCGGTTGAGGAACAGCAGCGACTGCTCGCCCTGCTCCAGGCGCTTGCGCACGGCCGCGATCAGGGTTGATGTGAGGCCGTCGACGGGCTTGTCGCGCTCCATGTCGATCACCTTGACGCTGGGCAGCACGGCCTGCAGCGCAGCGCGCTGGCGCAGTTCCAGGCGGCGGTAGCGGCCGGCCTGGGCGTGCTGCCAGGTTTCCAGCGAGGGCGTGGCCGAACCCAGCACCACCGGGATGCCCAGCTGGTGCGCGCGCCAGACGGCCAGGTCACGTGCGGAGTAGCGCAAGCCCTCCTGCTGCTTGTAGGACGGGTCGTGTTCCTCGTCGATGACGATGAGCTTCAGTGACGGCAGCGACGACAGGATCGCCAGCCGCGTCCCCAGCACGATGTGCGCCTGCCCGAGATGGGCGGCCAGCCAGTTGCGGGCGCGCTCGCCCTCGGCCAGGCCGCTGTGCAGCGCTACCACGTTCAGGTGCGGGAAGCGCGCCCGGATATTGCCTTCCAGTTGCGGGGTCAGGTTGATTTCCGGCACCAACACCAGGATCTGGGCGGGCGCGGGCTGCCCAGCGTGCGGCGGCCCGGCCTGGTCGGCGGCGCGACGCAGGATGGCGGCGGCGGCCTGCAGGTAGACCTCGGTCTTGCCGCTGCCGGTGACGCCATATAGCAGTAGCGGCGCAAAGCCTTCAGCACCGGCGATGGCCTCCACCGCTTCCTGCTGGGACGGATTCAGCGCCGGGGCGGCCCCCAGTTGCAGGGGATCGGGCGTGGCCGCAGGACTGGCGACGGTGGAGTCGGCATCAGGTATGGCTGCGGGAGCAGGCTTTTTCTTCGACTTCGGCTTGGCCTTGGCCTCCGGGGCGAAGCGGCCCAGCGCCTTGAGCGCCTTGTCCAGTGCCACCGTGCTCAGGGCGCGCAGATTCTTGGGCAAGCCTGGCAGCATCACCTCGCCCAGCGGACGCTGGTAGTAATCGGCGGCGAAGCCGCACAGTGCCAGCCAATGCGCTGACATCGGCGGCAGCTGGCGGCGCACGGCGATGACATCCTTGATCTTGTCGGCCTGCAGGTCGGTCTGCGCATCCTGGCCGACGACCACGCCGACGGCTTCGCGGCGGCCGAAGGGGACCACCACCAGCTGGCCGATCGCCGGCAACGGCTCATCCGGCGAACTGGCCTTCCAGCGGTAATCAAAGACGGTATGCAGGGGCGTATCGAGCGCGACCTGAAGCAGACGTTGTTCCACGAACTTAATGTAAATCCTGAAAAACCGGCCTAAGCCCCGGTTTAATCGTCATTTTTCAACCTATCCACAAACCCTGTGGATAACTTTGGGGACAAATGGCTCTTGACATCGCCACGAGTAGACTGGGCGAGGCTTACGGCGCGCTGCCCAAATGCAGGGCAATAAATTAGTCCAATAAAATCAATGACTTAAAATTGTCCGTCTTAGCATGGGAAAAAAATTTGCTTAGACGGTTTGTGCAGATGCGGCATGCCTTTTATGTGCATAAGTCCCCGTTTGCGGATCAGGCGGAAGGCATTTGTCAAGTCCTGACTGACAAAAAAACCCTGGCTTTTTCCTGCACCGAGCTGCGCGTACTGTCCTACAAACTTAAAGTAATTCTTCAAATACTTCGATAAGCGGCGGTTTTGTAAACGCTTTTGCGCATTATGCACAGCGCCTGTGGATAACTTTGTTGACAAGTGCCTCTTGACAATTCCGAGAGCTACGACCACAGCGGCTTACGGACAGACCAGGCATTTATTCGACAAAAATAAATCCATGAAAATCAAGGACTTACAAACACCGTCTTACACTTGTCGTTCATATTCCAATAAGTTTGATTCTCAATCAGAAAACACCGGCGAATGTGCATAAGTCAAGTCCGACCGGCAAGGATGTGCATATTAACTTATCCCGCTGCACAGATATGAACAGATAACGACAGATACGCGCACGATCAACCGCGCATGGCACGACTCATCTCGTGCACCGCCTGCGCCAGGGTCGCCACGGCTTGCGGCGGGGTGTGCTGGGAGATGCCATGGCCCAGATTGAAGACGTGGCCACTGCCGGGGCCAGGACGTCCGAATGACTCCAGCAGCTTGCGGACTTCAGCGCGGATGGCGTCGTCGCCGGCGAAGAGGACGTTGGGGTCCAGGTTGCCTTGCAGGGCGACCTTGTCGCCCACACGGCGCCTTGCGTCACCCAGGTTGACGGTCCAGTCCAGGCCTACGGCGTCGGCGCCGATGGCGGCGATCTGCTCCAGCCACAGGCCACCGCCCTTGGTGAAGACAATCACCGGAATCTGCTGGCCATCCTGCTTGCGCTGGAGCTGGCTGACCACCTGCTGCATATAGGCCAGGGAGTATTGCTGGTAGATGCCGTCGGCCAGCGCACCACCCCAGGTATCAAAGATCATCACGGCCTGCGCACCGGCGGCGATCTGCGCGTTCAGGTAGGCGGCCACGGCAGCGGCGTTGGTGCTGAGGATGTGATGCATCAGGTCAGGGCGGCTGTAGAGCATGCTCTTGACCAGGCGGAAATCGTCCGAGCCACCGCCTTCGACCATGTAGCAGGCCAGCGTCCAGGGGCTGCCGGAGAAGCCGATCAGCGGAACCCGGCCATCGAGCTCGCGCCGGATCTGGGTGACAGCCTTGAAGACGTAATCCAGGCGCTCCAGGTCCGGGGCCTGCAGCGCACGGATCGCGGCTTCATCACGCAGGGGACGCTCGAACTTGGGGCCCTCGCCCTCGGCGAAATAAAGGCCCAGACCCATGGCGTCGGGAACGGTGAGGATGTCCGAGAACAGGATGGCGGCATCGAGGGGATAGCGCTCCAGCGGCTGCAGCGTGACTTCGGTCGCATAGTCCGGGTTGGTCGCCAGGCCCATGAAGGAACCGGCGCGACTGCGGGTGGCGCGGTATTCGGGCAGATAGCGGCCAGCCTGACGCATCAGCCACAGCGGCGTGTAGTCGGTGGGCTGGCGCAACAAGGCTCGCAGGAAAGTATCGTTCTTCAGCGGAGCGAAGGTGGACTGAGAGGTGGACGGAGACGTGGAAGAAGACATGGTCGGCCTGCAATGCGCTCTGAGGACAATCCGGCATTATCGCATCCTACGAGCGGGGCTTCCGGCCTAATTGTCGCTATCAGCGTACGCTGATATTGATGCAGGTCGTGGCAGCGGGTTTTGCTATGATGGCCCGGCTGGCGAAGTGCTCGCCCAGCCGGCCTATCAAATCAACAAGAACCGAACTGAGATCGGGCCGATCCCGCGCTATCATCCACAAGGAGAATCCATGAAGAACACTATCCGCGCCGTCCTGCTGGCAGGTCTGGCGGTGCTGTCACTGACCTTGTCATCGGCCCGTGCCGAGGACAACGTCCCGGCCTCGCGCCTGGACCAGGTGCTCAAGGCCGGCAAGCTGCGCATCTGCATGACCGGTGACTACAAGCCCTTCACCTACTATCGCCCCGACCAGACCTTCGAGGGCATGGACGTGGAACTGGGCCAGTCGCTGGCCAAGTCCCTGGGCGTGGAAGCACAGTTCATCAAGACCACCTGGAGCACGCTGATGAACGACTTCATCGCCCAGTGCGACATCGCCATGGGCGGGGTCTCGATCACGCTGGACCGCGCCCGCAAGGCGTCCTTCTCGGAGCCGACCATGGTGGACGGCAAGGCGCCCATCATCCGATGTGCCGACAAGGAGAAGTTCCGCAACTTCGATATGATCGACCAGCCCGGCACCCGCGCCATCGTCAATCCGGGCGGCACCAACGAGCGCTTCGCCCGTGCCCGCTACAAGCGCGCCACGCTGCTGCTGCATCCGGACAACGTGACCATCTTCCAGCAGATCGTCGATGGCAAGGCCGACGTCATGGTGACGGACGCCAGCGAGACGATGTGGCAGTCCAAGCTGCATCCGGAACTGTGCCCGGTGACGCCCGACCAGCCACTGCAGTTCGCCGAGAAGGCCTATCTGCTGCCGCGCGGGGATGTTGCCTTCAAGGCCTACGTCGATACCTGGCTGCACCTGGCCAAGGCCACCGGCGAATACCAGCAGATCTTTGACAAGTGGCTGAAGTAAAACGCCAACCCGAGACCGGCCCGCTCAGTCGAACTTGAGGTTCTTCAGTTCGGGCTTGGCATCGGGGAATTTCAGCTTGAGCTTCTGCAGCGCCTCCAGGACCAGGTTGGCCACCAGCAGGTTGCGATGGGTCTTGGAGTCCGCCGGCACCACATACCATGGCGCGTGCAGCGTGCTGGTGGCGCGCAGCACTTCCTGGTAGCGCGCCTGGTAGGCATCCCAGAACTTGCGCTCGGCCAGGTCCTGGGGATCGAATTTCCAGTGTTTGTTGGGATCGTCGAGCCGCGACTGCAGCCGTGATTTCTGCTCGGCCTTCGAAATGTGCAGGAAGAACTTCAACACCACCGTTCCGGTTTCCCACAGCATGCGCTCGAAGTCGTTGATCTGGCGGTAACGGCGCTGGCATTCCTTGTCATCGATCCAGTCATGGACGCGGGTGATCAGCACATCCTCGTAATGGCTGCGATTGAACACCGCAATCTCCCCCGCCACCGGTACCTGGGCATGGACCCGCCACAGGTAGTCGTGCGCCAGCTCGATGGCGGTCGGCCCCTTGAAATTGGCGATGCGTATCCCCTGCGGATTGACCGCCGCGAACACATCATTGACGGTGCCATCCTTGCCGCTGGTATCCATGCCTTGCAGGATCACCAGCACCTTGTGCTTGTGCCCGGCATAGAGCATCTGCTGCTGCAGCCCGATCTGCGCCGCCAGCGCCTGGATCGCGGCACGATCCTTTTCCTTGTTGCCGCTGGAAAGCGGCTTGGTGGAGGCTTCACTCTCCTTGAGGACGAACTTGGGATGGACGATGAATTGCGGGCCGATCTTCTTTGCCATGCTGTCTCGCTATGTCGTTATTGATCTAAATGATTTCCGGAATGATCCGGTGCGACCTCTACAGCACGCCGTGCGACTGGCCCATGGCGTGCTCGATCTTGATGCACTTGTCCATGACAACCTTGAGACCGGCGGCGCGCGCCCGGGTTGCGGCCTCTTCATGGACGATGTCGAGCTGCATCCAGACGCATTCTGCGCCAATGGCGATGGCATCTTCCACTACCGGCGGGATATCGGCCGACTTGCGGAAGCAGTCAACAATCGAGATCCGCAAACCTTCCTTCGCCAGTGCCGCGCTGGCGTCCTGAAGAGTGGGGTGGCAGTGCTCGCTGAGGATGGTCTGCCCGCTGTACATGGGATTGACGGCGACGATACGGTATCCCGCTGACTGCATGTAAGCGGCCACATCGAAACTGGCCCGCTCGGGACGGTTGGACAGGCCGACCACGGCGATGATGGGCTTGCCGTCGACCCGGGACGACAAGGTCGCGGCGGCGGAGGGGGAAACGACTGAAGACATGTCTGCTCCTGCTGGTGATGAGCCAAGGCTCAAGAAGGCAATTCATCTAAATGATTTACGCCGACGCGATTGGTTCGCCACGACGCACCGAAGGGCACACTTTACCTGATGACGGAAACGGTGGCTGGCACGCCGAGGGCAGGCTTGATGCAGATTAAACCGGCAAGCGACTCAGCGCTTGAATAGCCGAAGATGGCTAAGAATGGCCGCGAAGGCCTCAGGACGACCATGAAAAAAAGGCAGCCGAGGCTGCCTTTCGATTTACTGCATTCGTCCCCGCTGTGCGAGGACACGCCGAACGATCAGCGCTTCTGACGCAACTTCTGGATCGCAGCCAACTGTGCCACGGCGGCGGCCAGTTCGGCCTGGGCTGCGGCGTGGTCGATCTTGGAGTCACGGTTGACCAGCGCTTCCTCGGCCAGACGCTTGGCTTCGGCGGCCTTGGCTTCGTCCAGGTCGGCACCACGGATCGCGGTGTCGGCCAGCACGGTCACGGCGTCCGGCTGCACTTCCAGCAGGCCGCCGGCCACGAACACGAATTCCTCGTGCGCCTGACCCGACACCTTGATACGGACAGCACCTGGCTTGATGCGCGTGATCAGCGGGGTGTGACGTGGGTAGATACCCAGCTCACCCGCTTCGCCCGGCAACGCGACGAATTCCGCCTCGCCGGAGAAGATTTCCTCTTCCGCCGAGACCACGTCCACGTGAATAGTATGTGCCATGTCGTTTCCTAGTCGATGGACCGCCACCCTGAAGGATGGCGGCGCCGAAAATCAAAAAATGCTTCCCTGTCCTGCCTGCCCCGCCAAACAGCGGAACCAGCCGGAGCCGGTCAGTCTTAGTTGATCTTCTTGGCTTTTTCGATTGCTTCTTCGATGGTACCGACCATGTAGAACGCTTGTTCCGGCAGGTGGTCCAGTTCACCGCTGGCGATCATCTTGAAGCCCTTGATCGTGTCCTTCAGCGAAACGTACTTGCCCGGGGAACCGGTGAACACTTCGGCGACGTGGAAGGGTTGCGACAGGAAACGTTGCATCTTACGTGCACGTGCCACCAGCAGCTTGTCTTCCGGAGCCAGTTCGTCCATGCCCAGAATCGCGATGATGTCACGCAGTTCCTTGTAGCGCTGCAGGGTACCCTGGACCGCGCGGGCGGTCTCGTAGTGTTCCTGGCCGACCACTTGCGGATCCAGCTGGCGCGAGGTCGAATCCAGCGGATCGACGGCGGGGTAGATACCCAGCGAGGCGATGTCACGGGACAGAACGACGGTCGAGTCCAAGTGGGCGAAGGTGGTTGCCGGCGACGGGTCGGTCAAGTCATCCGCAGGGACGTAGACGGCCTGGATCGAGGTGATCGAACCGGTCTTGGTCGAGGTGATGCGCTCTTGCAGACGGCCCATTTCTTCGGCCAGCGTCGGCTGGTAGCCCACGGCGGACGGCATACGACCCAGCAGCGCGGACACTTCGGTACCGGCCAGGGTGTAACGGTAGATGTTGTCGACGAAGAACAGAACGTCCTTGCCTTCATCGCGGAAGCCTTCGGCGATGGTCAGGCCGGTCAGCGCCACGCGCAGACGGTTGCCCGGCGGTTCGTTCATCTGACCGTAGACCATGGCCACCTTGGAGTTGGCCGGGTTTTCCAGGTCCACCACCTTGGCTTCTGCCATTTCGTGATAGAAGTCGTTACCTTCACGGGTACGCTCACCAACACCGGCGAACACGGACAGACCGCTGTGCGCCTTGGCGATGTTGTTGATCAGTTCCATCATGTTCACGGTCTTGCCCACACCGGCGCCACCGAACAGACCGACCTTACCACCCTTGGCGAACGGGCAGACCAGGTCAATGACCTTGATGCCGGTTTCCAGCAGCTCTTGCGAGGGCGACAGTTCGTCGTATGCAGGAGCCTTGCGGTGGATCGAAGCGGTTTGCTCGTGCGAGACAGGACCGCATTCATCGATCGGATTGCCCAGCACGTCCATGATGCGGCCCAGGGTCGCAGTGCCGACCGGCACCGTGATTGCCTTGCCGGTGTTCGAGATGGTCAGGCCGCGGCGCAGACCGTCCGACGAACCGAGCGCAATGGTACGAACCACGCCGTCACCCAGCTGCTGCTGGACTTCCAGGGTCAGATCCGAACCTTCCAATTTCAAGGCATCGTAAACCTTGGGCATCGCATCGCGGGGAAACTCCACGTCCACCACAGCGCCGATACACTGAACGATTTTGCCATCAGCCATTTTCGTTCCTTCAATAGATAAAATTTAAATTCTGTTTCGCTGCGCTACGTTAGCTGATCAGCCAACTGCGGCCGCACCGGCGACGATTTCCGACAGTTCCTTGGTAATCGCGGCCTGACGAGTCTTGTTGTAGACCAACTTCAACTCGCCGATCACGCTACCGGCGTTGTCGCTCGCTGCCTTCATCGCCACCATGCGCGCCGATTGCTCGGACGCCATGTTCTCGGCGACGGCCTGATAGATCAGTGCTTCGACGTAACGCACCAGCAGCTCGTCCACCACGGACTGCACATCGGGCTCATAGATGTAGTCCCAGGAGTGCGCACCCTCGTCAGCCTTGAGCTTGTCGCTGGTCAGCGGCAGCAGCTGCTGCAGGGTGGCTTCCTGCTTCATCGTGTTGATGAACTTGGTGTACACCAGGTACACCGCGTCCAGCTTGCCTTCCTGGTAGGCGTCGAGCAGCACCTTGACGGGGCCGATCAGCTTTTCCAGGTGAGGCGTATCGCCCAGTTGCGTCACGTTGGCGGCCACGCGGGCGCCGATACGATTCAGAAAACCCAGACCCTTGTTGCCAATGGCGACGGTCTCGATGGACTTGCCTTGGCCTTCCAGTTCACGGAACTTGGTGGTCAAAAGACGCAGCGAGTTGGTGTTCATGCCGCCGCACAGACCCTTGTCGGTCGTGACGACGATGAAACCAACGCGCTTGGCCGACTCCTGCTGAACCATGAACGGGTGCACGTACTCCGGATTGGCCTGCGACAGGTTGGCCGCAATGTTGCGGATCTTGTCGCTGTACGGGCGGGCTGCGTGCATCCGATCCTGCGCCTTGCGCATTTTGGATGCCGCGACCATTTCCATCGCCTTGGTGATCTTCTTCGTATTTTCTACGCTCTTGATCTTGCCACGTATCTCTTTACCTGTAGCCATGAGTAAGACTCCTTATAGCTTCAGTAAAAATTAGTACGCGCCGGATTTCTTGAAGTCAGCGATGGCGGCCGCCAGGGCTGCTTCAGCATCCTTATCCAGTTGCTTGGTGTCTTCGATCTTCTTGAGCAGGTCAGCGTGGCTGGTCTTCATGAAGTTGTGCAGACCGGCTTCGAAGGCCAGGATCTTCTTCACTTCGACGTCGTCCATGTAGCCCTTGTTGACGGCGAACAGGGTCACGGCCATGATCGAGATCGACTGCGGGGTGTACTGAGCCTGCTTCAGCAGTTCGGTCACGCGTGCACCGCGGTCCAGCTGCTTGCGGGTGGCTTCGTCCAGGTCGGAAGCGAACTGCGCGAAGGCAGCCAGTTCACGGTACTGTGCCAGGTCGGTACGGATACCGCCGGACAGATTCTTGATGACCTTGGTCTGGGCAGCACCACCGACGCGCGACACCGAGATACCGGCGTTGATCGCAGGACGGATACCGGCGTTGAACAGCGAGGTTTCCAGGAAGATCTGGCCGTCGGTGATCGAGATCACGTTGGTCGGAACGAAGGCCGACACGTCACCCGCCTGGGTTTCGATGATCGGCAGTGCGGTCAGGGAACCGGTCTGGCCCTTGACTTCACCGTTGGTGAACTTCTCGACGTAGTCGGCGTTCACGCGGGCAGCACGTTCCAGCAGGCGGCTGTGCAGGTAGAACACGTCGCCAGGATAGGCTTCACGGCCCGGCGGACGGCGCAGCAGCAGCGACACCTGACGGTAGGCCACGGCTTGCTTGGACAGGTCGTCATAGACGATCAGGGCATCTTGACCGCGGTCGCGGAAGTATTCGCCCATGGCGCAACCCGAGTAGGCCGACACGTATTGCATCGCAGCCGATTCGGAGGCGGTAGCGGCCACGACGATGGTGTATTCCATCGCGCCGTGTGCTTCCAGTGCGCGCACCACGTTCTTGACCGACGAAGCCTTCTGGCCGATCGCGACGTAGATGCAGGTCATGTTCTGACCCTTTTGATTGATGATGGCGTCGATCGCGACAGCGGTCTTGCCGGTCTGGCGGTCGCCAATGATCAGCTCGCGCTGGCCACGGCCGACGGGCACCATGGAGTCGATCGACTTCAGGCCGGTCTGCATCGGTTGCGACACGGACTGACGCGCGATCACGCCCGGAGCGATCTTTTCGATCGGGGCGGTCAGCTTGGCGTTGATCGGACCCTTGCCGTCGATCGGCTGGCCCAGTGCGTTGACCACGCGGCCCTTCAGTTCAGGACCGATAGGCACTTCCAGGATGCGGCCGGTGCACTTGACAACGTCGCCTTCGGAAATGTGTTCGTATTCGCCCAGGATAACGGCGCCCACCGAGTCACGCTCCAGGTTCAGCGCCAGGCCGAAGGTGTTGCCCGGGAATTCCAGCATCTCACCTTGCATCACGTCGGACAGACCATGGATACGGCAGATACCGTCGGACACGGAAATGACCGTGCCCTGATTGCGAATCTCAGCGGTATCGCCAAGGCCTTGGATCCGGCTCTTGATCAGCTCGCTGATTTCAGATGCGTTGAGTTGCATACTAACTCCTAAAAATTGTTCTTTCGCTTAGCCAGCCAGAGGCACTTACGCGGCCAGAGCAGCTTGCAGCTGCTGCAGCTTCGCGCGCACGGAGGTATCGAACACTTGGTCGCCGACCACGACGCGCACACCGCCGATGAGGCTGCTGTCGACCGTCACCGAAGGGTTCAGCTTGCGGCCGAACTTCTTCTCCAGTGCCGAGACCACATCCTTGACCTGGGCGTCGCTGAGCTCGAAGGCGCTGACGATGTTGGCATCGGCCGAACCTTCCGATGCGTTCTTGAGCGCATGGAATTGTTGGGCGATTTCCGGCAGCAGCACCAGACGGCCGTTCTCGACCAACGTCTTCACGAAGTTCTGCGCCTCGATGGACAGCGGGGTCTTCACGGCGGCGGCAAACACTTCTGCCAGCTTGTCATGCGATACGGAAGGGTTCTGCGCCAGGGCCTGCACCTCAGGATGCGCTGCCACCTGGGCCATCTCATCGACGAGATCGGACCAGGCTGCCAGGCTGCCTGCCTTGGCCACACGGAACAAGGCTTCAGCGTAAGGACGAGCGATCGTTGCGAGTTCGGCCATATTACAGCTCTGTCTTCAGTTGATTCAGCAAGTCGGCGTGGGCCGCCGCATTCACTTCGCGCTTGAGGATGTGTTCCGCGCCCTTGACGGCGAGCGTTGCGACCTGGCCGCGCAGTTCTTCACGCGCCTGGTTCACTTGCTGCTGGGCGTCGGCACGGGCAGCGGCGACGATGCGGGCAGCTTCTTCAGCAGCCGTCTTCTTCGCTTCTTCGATGATCAGCTGAGCACGCTTTTCGGCTTCGCCGATACGCTTCTGGCCTTCATCACGCGCCGATGCCAGTTCGCCCTGGATGCGCTTTTCGGCGGCGGCCAGATCGGCCTTGCCACGGTCGGCGGCTGCCAGCCCGTCCGCAATCTTCTTGGCGCGTTCGTCGAGCGCCTTGATCAACGGCGGCCACACGAATTTCATCGTGAAGCCGGCGAGGATGAAGAAGACCACGAACTGTGCAATCAATGTTGCATTTAAGTTCACGGTAATTTCCTTCTCAGAATAACGAGTGCCGGAACCAATCGTCCGGCAGATGAGAATCGGCTATGAAGCGCGAATTACTTGGCGATGAACGGATTTGCGAATGCGAACAGCATGGCGATACCAACGCCGATCAGGAAGGCGGCGTCGATCAGGCCGGCCAGCAGGAACATCTTGGTTTGCAGGGTGTTCATCAGTTCAGGCTGACGTGCGGATGCTTCGAGGTACTTACCGCCCATGATCGCGATACCGATACAAGCGCCGATAGCACCCAGGCCAATGATCAAACCGCAAGCCAGAGCAACGAAAGAGACATCAGTCATGACAATTCCTTAAGAAAAGTTAATTAAATACAAAACCAAAAAACAAACTGAAAAACAGGTACTGCAAGCCTTGTGTTAGTGCGCTTCGTGCGCCTGGCCCAGGTAAACCAGTGTCAACATCATGAAGATGAATGCTTGGAGCAACACGATCAGGATGTGGAAAATTGCCCAGATAGAACCGGCGATCACATGGCCGATGAAGCCGAATGCGGTCGCGGTCGATCCCAGCAATGCGATCAGCAGGAACAACAGTTCGCCTGCATACATGTTGCCGAACAGTCGCATGCCCAGGGACACGGTCTTGGCGGCGAATTCGATGATGTTCAGCAGCAGGTTGAACGGCGCCAGCCAGATGCCGAAGGGTGCTGCGAACAGTTCGTGGATGAAGCCACCGGCGCCCTTGATCTTGACGCTGTAATACAGCATCAGGGCCAGCACGCCCAGAGCGATGCCCAGGGTGCCGTTGAGGTCGGCGGTCGGAACGATGCGGTGATGCATTTCACCCAGGCCGAACAGGCCCAGGATGCTGGAAGCCAGATCCACCGGCAGGAAGTCCAGCGAGTTCATCAGGGCGACCCAGACGAACACGGTCAGTGCCACCGGAGCGATGAAGGTACGATCGCCGTGGACGATGGCCTTGGACTGGTCTTCGACCATTTCCACCACCATTTCGACGAAGGCCTGGAAACGACCCGGCACGCCCGAGGTCGCCTTGCGGGCGGCCAGGAACATGAAGAAGCAGGCCACCACGCCGCAGAACACGGACCAGAAGATGGTATCCACGTTCAGGATCGAGAAATCGACGATCTTGGTCTGGTGGTGGGTGGAGAGATGTCCGAGGTGGTGGACAATATATTCAGAGGCTGTCGGCGCGTGCTCAGCGGCTTCTACGGTCATGGTCGGTGTCTAAACAGTAAAATGAAATAACTCTTAAGCACCACGATGAAGCTCAGCAAAAATGCGAGCCAATTGACACCGTGGTACAACCAAACGGTCGCGCCCATGAGCGCAAACGTCGTAGCAATCTTGATAAATTCCCCGAAGAAAAAGGCCATCGGGTTGGTACCACCGGGTTTCTGTGCACTGACATAGAGTCGCAGGGCAAACAGGGCGTTGGGGACGACACAGCACACCCCGCCCAGCAATGCGGACCAAAGCGCCGAAAGTCCGCCCAGCATGCCTGCCACCAGAGCAGCGACGACCGTGGTTACGAGCTGCAAGAGAATGATGCGCAGCATATCTATTCAATATCGTGCATGCGCCGCACTCTTTACGAGCAGACGGCAGCTTAAAAGCCCGGCGATTATAAAGGTTCGTTTTCCGGTAAGTCAAACCTTTTGCGGCCAGATCGGGGGCTTATCTGGGGCACTTCGCGGCGAGTTGTGGCAAATAGGCAGCCACTTCGATTTTTTGCAGCGCAACAAAAACCATTCCGGGAGAATGGTCGCAGGCTGCCCGCTTTTTCACCGGCCCGGGATTTCCCTTACTGTCCCTTTGTTCAGGTTTGCACAAGCCGCACTGAAAATGCAGGCAAGCGTGCACAAAAGCCCGAAAATGACGCCGGTTTTGCAAACAGCGCTCAATTTAATCAAAATCTACGCCGGACGCCAGGAAAATCTCCCACAAATTCAATGATTTACGGAAATCAGGCAGACGCTCGCAATCCACGGGGGATATCACTGACATTTTGTCAGGAAGGGGGAAGTTGTCAGACGACCAAGCTCGCTTTCAGGCCCCCATGCTGCAGCACAGCGAAAGCCAGGCAAAAGTGAGTCGCAAAAGCCGGCCGCGAGGAGCTACCGCCGCTCATGCAGTAGAAATACGGTCTTCAGATCAGTCCCAGATTGAGGCCCTTGAGTGTGGCGGCAGCCCGCGTGGAACACTGCAGTTTGCGGAAGATGCTCTCCACATGGGTACGTACGGTGGAGGGACTGATCTGCATGACCCGCGCCGCCTCCTTGTTGCTTTCGCCCAGGCTGATGCGCCGCAACACCTCGACTTCGCGCTCGGAAAGCAGGCCCTTGCGCACCGGCAATGGCGCCCCCTCGCCGGCCGCTGCGGCGACCACCCAGCGCACGGCGTCGCCATCGAACAGCCCGGCCGCGGCCTGCTGTGCGAGCAGTGCGGTGGCTTCGGCGGCCGTCAGGGCCTCGCGCCAGGGCCGCCTGGCGCACAAGGCGGCATAGGCGGCCGCCGCTGCCAGCAAGCGCGCCGGATGGCCCAGGGTTTCCCGGTCCAGGCCGCGAAAATAGCCGCTACCGTCCAGACGTTCATATAGTTGCGAGGCCAATCCCGCCTCTGCGCGCAGGGCGGGAATCAGGGCGCCGGCGCGGGCCGTCCAGTACGGCGCCAGACGGATACGCTCCCAATCGGCGGCATCGGGTCGGGTGGCGCGCTCCCAGACGGAGTTGGAGACCGAGACCCGGCCGATGCCATGGATCAGGGCAGCGCGCACCAACTGGTCCCGTTGTGCGGCGGGCAGCCCAGCGAGGGCTGCGGCGCGTGCTGCCAGTTCGCTGACGCGACGCGAATAACCGGTCAGCCAGGGTAGTTTCAGTTCGATCAGGTCGGCCACGATGCTCAAGGGCACCTCATGGGCCGGCAAGGCCAAGGCGGAGCCGGACAGGTCTGGCCACTCCTCCTGCCGCTCCAGCTCGGCCAGCCATGCGCCGGCTTGCCCGACCACCCGCTCGGCCAGCGGTGCCGGATACTTGCTGCCACCGAAGCCGCGTACCATGCGCAGGGCGCCAGGGACATCGTGCGTGCGGGACAGGATGTCCAGGTCACCCGCCAGAGTGGTGTAATACACCACCGCCGGGACCTGCTCGCCACGCAACTGCTGCGGCGCGCCGCCACCGTCGTAGTGCTCCCAGACATGCCGCAAGCCGGCCTCCACCTCCGCCGGCAGGCCGAGCATACCCGCCACATCGCCGGCCACTTCGCAGTGGATGCGCGCCAGCGGCTCGATATTGGAGAAGGTGAGCGGATGATCAGGCGGCAAGGCCTGACGCAACATGGCTTCGCGCCCGCCGACGTCGTCGCCCAACAGATGGGCGAAACCGGCGGCGTTGGCGGTGCAGCCGGACCAGCGCAGCAAGGCCACCAGCCGGGCATGCAGGATACCCTGGGGCCCGGCCCCGTCCAGCCGGGCCACCTGGGCAGCGAGACAGGCGGCCCGTTGCGACTGGGCGGGCGGCTGGCCCATACTGAGGTCACCCACGAGGGCCAGCACGTGGACCGCCACGGCGGCCGAAACCATGGGAACGGTGGAAGGCAGTGAATCGCTGGCGGCGGTCGCAGGTGCGGCGCCGCCGGAGGAAAGGGTGTCGGGAAGCATCCCGACACTGTAGCGGCAAGGTCCGGGCCGAGGCAATCAGCTCTTCGGTTAATGGGAGCAAGGCAGAGGCAGCCCCCTTCGCGGTCCATCGTCGGCGCCGACGGGGGTCGGTCAATTGACCGATACCGGCGCCGGGGGTGCATTCCTATACTGGCCTCACTGCATTACACACCCCCACCTTCCCAAGGAGAACATCATGAAAGCATCCCCCCTCTTCAGCCTCAAGACCGGCCTCGGCATACTTGCCGTCGCTGCCGCCTTCACCGGCAGCAGCGCCATGGCTGCCGAACCCGCCGAAAAACCATCGGTGGTGATCGTCCACGGCGCATTTGCCGACGGTTCCGACTGGGCCAAGGTGATTCCGCTGCTGCAGGCCAAGGGTATCAAGGTCACCGCCGTCCAAAACCCCCTGACCTCGCTGGCCGACGACGTGGCGGCAGCCAAGCGCGCCATCGACAACCAGCCGGGCAAGGTGGTGCTGGTCGGCCATTCCTGGGGTGGCACCGTGATCACCGAAGCGGGCAACCATGACAAGGTCGCCAGCCTGGTCTATGTGGCGGCCTTCGCCCCGGACGCCGGCCAGGCCACTGGTGACCTGGGCAAGGACCTGCCGGTGCCGCCGGGCATTGCCAAGCTGTCGGTGGACAAGGCCGGCTTCGCCAGCCTGCCGCCGGCCGCCCTGGCCGCCGACTTCGCCCAGGACGTACCGGCCAAACAGGCCGCCGTGATGGCCGCCACCCAGGGCGCGATCGCCATGAAGGCCTTCGGTGACAAGGTCGAGACGGCCGCCTGGAAGACCCGTCCGAGCTGGTACATCGTCAGCAAGAACGACCACATGATCCAGCCGGCGCTGGAACGCAGCTTCGCCAAGCAGATCAACGCCAAGACCATCGAACTGCCGACCAGCCACGTACCGCAGCAATCGCGCCCGGCCGATGTGGCCAAGGTGATCCTGAAGGCGGTGGCTGCGACCAAGTAAGCCCCTCAGCTCCGGCCACTCCAGGCCGGAGCGATGTTTCCAGACGGCGCCGTGGCAGGGATGATGCGTGCAAATACTGCGGTGCCGGCGGTGACTCTGACATAATCGTGCTATCCCGTATCAACAAACAGGAACAGCATGAATACCCTCGTCAGCCGGCAGCTTGATGAGCCGCAATGGTCGTCAATCCTGCTGCCTCGGACCTCGCCATGATTTTCGTCACCGGCGGCGCCGGTTTCATCGGCAGCAACTTCATCCTCGACTGGTTGGCGCAAGCAGCTGCCGAACCCGTGCTCAACATCGATAAGCTGACCTACGCCGGCAATCCCTACAACCTGGAGGCCGTCGCGGGCGACGCGCGCTATGCATTCGTGCAGGCCGATATCTGCGATGAAACTGCGATAGCCACCTTGCTGTCACGCTACCGGCCGCGCGCGATCGTGCATCTCGCGGCGGAAAGCCATGTCGACCGCTCCATCCATAGCCCGGACGAATTCATCCGCACCAACGTCAACGGTACATTCAACCTGCTCAACCGGGCGTTGCACTACTGGTCGACCCTACCCGGACCGGAACAGGCAGACTTTCGTTTCCTCCACGTTTCCACGGACGAGGTCTATGGCAGTCTGGAGCCGCAAAGCCCCCCGTTTTCCGAAGACGCGCCCTACACGCCCAACAGTCTATATTCAGCCTCCAAGGCAGCGTCGGACCATCTGGTGCGCGCCTATCACCAAACCTATGGGCTGCCCACACTGACCACCAACTGCTCCAACAACTACGGTCCCTATCATTTCCCGGAAAAGCTCATTCCGCTGGTCATCGCCAACGCCTTGGCCGGCAATCCGCTGCCCATCTATGGCGACGGGATGCAGATCAGGGACTGGTTATACGTCACAGATCACTGCACGGCCCTGCGCACCATCCTCGCACACGGTGCGACCGGAGAGACCTACAATATCGGTGGCGGAAACGAGCAGACCAACCTGCACGTGGTGCATACACTCTGCGACATCCTCGACGAACTGGCCGCGCGCGCCCAGGGCAGCTATCGCGACCTGATCACCTTCGTGAAGGACCGGCCTGGGCATGACCGCCGCTATGCCATCGATTCCGGCAAGCTTGAACGCACTCTGGGATGGCAGCCTGCGGAATCCTTCCAGAGTGGCATCCGCAAGACGGTGCAGTGGTATCTGGCCAATGGAGAATGGGTGCGCCAGGTGCGTTCGGGCGCCTATCTTAACTGGTTGCGCCAGCAATACGGTGATCATCCCCCAGGAGCATTGATATGAGCGACGCGACTCCCCTACTGCGCCGCAAAGGCATCATCCTCGCCGGCGGCTCCGGCACGCGGCTGTATCCGGCCACGCAGGTCGCCTCCAAGCAGCTCATGCCGATCTATGACAAGCCGATGGTGTACTACCCTTTGTCGAGCCTGATGCTGGCGGGGATCCGCGATATTCTGGTGATTTCCACACCGAGGGACACGCCGCGCTTTGTCGAACTGTTGGGCGACGGTCAGCAATGGGGCTTGCACATCAGCTACGCCGTGCAGCCGTCTCCGGACGGACTGGCACAGGCTTTCCTGATCGGCCGGGATTTCATCGGCAAGGATCCCTGCGCGCTCATCCTTGGGGACAACATATTCTACGGACGCGACCTCGAACCGCCGATGCGTCAGGCCAATGCCCGGCACGATGGCGCCACAGTCTTCGCCTACCATGTGCAGGATCCCGAACGCTATGGCGTCATCGAGTTCGACCGGGAAAGGCGTGCCATTGGAATCGAAGAGAAACCGGCGCAACCCAGGTCAAATTTCGCCGTGACCGGACTGTATTTCTACGATAACCGGGTGATCGACATTGCGCGCAGCATCCGGCCCTCGGCGCGCGGCGAACTGGAAATCACCGATATCAATCGCAGCTACCTAGAGTCGGGACAACTGCATGTCGAAGTGATGGGGCGCGGCATTGCGTGGCTCGATACCGGTACCCATGAGTCGCTGTTGGATGCGGGGCAGTTCATTGCCACCATCGAGAAACGCCAGGGCCTGAAGATTGCCTGCCCGGAAGAGATCGCTTATCGCCGCGGCTATATCGACGCCCTGCAGCTGGAAAGACTGGCCGCGCCGTTGCAGAACAACGCCTATGGTCGATACCTGCTGCAGCTGTTGACCGAAATGAGTTATTGACAGAAATTCCTGCACCCCATGCTGGTCATCCCGACACCCCTTCCTGGCGCGATGCTGATCGAACCACGCCTCTTCAGCGACCATCGCGGCTTTTTCTACGAAAGCTTCAATGCGCGCGACTTCGAGGCCCAGACCGGGATCGATGTCCGTTTCGTGCAGGATAACCACTCTCTCTCGGCGCGAGGCGTCTTGCGCGGCCTGCATTACCAGCTTCCCCGCGCACAGGGCAAGCTGGTACGCGTGATCCGGGGTGCGGTGCTGGATGTGATCCTCGACATCCGCCGCAGCTCGCCTACCTTCGGTCAGTGGTTCAGCCAGGTACTGAGTGCCGACAACAGGCTGCAGCTGTGGCTTCCGCCGGGATTCGCGCATGGCATTTCGGTGCTGGAAGACGCGACCGAAGTTCTTTACAAGACCACCGATTACTGGATGCCGGAACACGAACGCACCATCCTCTGGAACGACCCGGCTCTGGGCATTGACTGGCAACTGCCGGGGGAACCCATCCTCTCCGACAAGGACCGGTGTGGCATCCCGCTGGCGCAGGCCGAGGTGTTCGGATGAGCCGACCGCGCGTCCTCCTCACCGGTGCAGCGGGACAGGTAGGACAGGCTTTGGCGCGACGCCTGGATGGCGTCGACCTGATCACACCCGCGCGCACCGAACTGGATCTCGGCGACCCTGCGGCTATCGTCCGCTACCTGCACCAGACCAGGCCGGACCTGATCATCAATCCGGCCGCTTATACCGACGTTGACAAGGCCGAGAGCCATTCCGAGGCGGCCATGGCGATCAATGCCCTCGCGCCGCGGGTATTAGCGCGTCTCGCGCAGGACCACGGCATCGGGCTGATCCATTTCTCGACCGACTATGTCTTCGATGGCGCCCGGCCCGAGCCCTATGTGGAGACCGATGCCACGGCGCCGCTCAACGTCTACGGGCGCAGCAAGCGGGACGGCGAGGTCGCCGTGCTGGAAGAGTGCGAGGCTGCGTGGATATTGCGGACCAGCTGGATCTATTCCGCGCATGGCAGCAATTTCCTGAAGACGGTGCTGCGGCTGGCCCAGCAGCGCAAGCAACTGAACATCGTCGCCGATCAATGGGGAGCGCCGACCTGGGCGCGAACGATCGCCGACGCGGTCGCGCACATGCTGGGGCATGCCCACGAGCGCACTGCATTGACCTCCCGCATCCGGCAAACCCGCGGGCTCTATCATCTCACTGCCGGCGGCGCCACCAACTGGCATGACTATGCCTGCCACATCGTCCGGGCCATGCCTGCAATGGGTCTGCAGACACCGCTGACTGCGGCCGATGTCCTGCCCATCCCGGCTGCGGCCTATCCGACGGCGGCAGCCCGACCACGCAATTCGCGTCTGTGCACGGACAAGCTCACGCGCACCTTCGGCATCAGCTTGCCCACATGGGAGCAAGCCTTGCAGGAATGCCTCGGGGATTTCGACCAAGCTTAACAACCAGGCCGGGAAGGTATTGATATCGCGCAAAGTATTTATCCCGTAAGCAAAGGATAATCTTTCCCAGCAGAATACGTTGCTGTTTTGATAATTTGTATCGGACCGGCTTGTCTTGCTGGAAGAGTCGAAGGCGTTTTTCCACGGCGCAGCCGGGGGAAACTAGGCTGCCGGATCTCACCGGGCGGCAGAATGAAATCTGCTCACTTCGGTGAAAGAAATTCTGTCGGCGAGAGGGGGAAGTGGCGCGGCTGGCGGGGATCGAACCCACGACCCTTGGCTTCGGAGGCCAATACTCTATCCACTGAGCTACAGCCGCGCTGACGGGGCGAACCCCGGAAAGGCCTGAAGGATACCGCCTTTCCAGCAGGACGTCCATGGCACCGGCGGTTTTTCCGTGTCAAACGGAAAGCATTGTGACTATAATCAAGAGTTCGGCGAGAGAGCGCAATGAAAGCCCTGCCTGATCCTAGTTCCACGCAAAGCCAGGCGATACAAAGGGAACCGACGTTTTCCGCCCCAATTTCGAGGAAACATTACGGAGGGACGCCAATGAGCTCAGCTCAGCATGAACACGAGTCGGCAATCAAGACTCCCAAGCAATTGATCGCAGCGGTAGTCGCAGGTTTTATGGTTCCCATCGTGTGCATCGTGCTGCTGGTGCAGTACGTCACCAATGGCCAGAAGACCGGTGCCGGCTCCGACGGTCAGACGCCCGAGATGATCGCCGCGCGCATCAAGCCGGTCTCCGACGATGGCTTCACCTTCCGCGATGCCAACGGCCCCAAGCAACTGCTTTCCGGTGAAGAGGTCTACAAGACCACCTGCGCCGCCTGTCACGCTGCCGGTGTGGCCGGCGCGCCCAAGGTAGGCGATGCCGCCTCCTGGCAGGCCCGCATCGCTCAAGGCTATGACACCCTGGTCACGCATGCGATCAACGGCCTGCGCGCCATGCCCGCCAAGGGCGGCAATCCCGATCTGGACGATGTGGAGATCCAGCGCACCGTGGCCTACATGGCCAATCAGTCCGGCGCCAAGTTCAAGGAACCTGAAGCGAAGGCACCGGCTGCCGCGGACGCTGCGGCCCCGGCGGCTGAAACAGCGACCAAGTAAGGACATCCTCCTGCCGGAAACGGCGTGGCGGCGAAAAAAAATCCCCGAATCGGCTTCGGGGATTTTTTTTGCGGGGCGCTTCGACTCTTCTCGCCCCGTACGGGCTGGCCGACAGTGCACACGACACCGCTCAGCCGCGACTCACCCGATGATGCTCAATAACGCGGTGGCGGAGGCGGCGGATAGCCACCCGGAGCGTAACCCGCCGGGGCTTGCTGCACCGGGGCCGCAGCCTGCTGCTCGGCCACGAAGATTTCCACCCGGCGGTTCTTGGCGCGGTTGGCGTCGGAGTTGTTGGGTACCAGCGGTTCATGCGAACCGCGTCCCATGATCACGAAACGATTGGCCGCCACGCCGCGCGAGCTGAGATAGTCGCGGGTACGGGCTGCGCGCTGTTGCGACAGGGGGTCGTTGATCGCATCGCTACCGGTATTGTCGGTATGGCCGACGATGGTGACCGTGGTGGCCGGATTCTCAACCAAGGTGGCCGCGAAACGATCCAGCACCGGACGCATTTCCGGCTTGATGTCGGCACGACCGGTGTCGAAGGAGATATCGCTGGGGATTTCCAGCTTCAGGCGATTATCGGCCGTCTGTGTGACCTGCACGCCGGTACCCTGGGTCGCCTGTTCCATGGCGCGTTTCTGGTTTTCCATGCGGTTGGACCAGATGTTGCCGGCCACCGCGCCGATGGCGCCACCAATGGCTGCACCACCCAGGGCGCGTCCGCCACCGCCACCACCGGTGGCCGCGCCGATGATACCGCCCAGACCGGCGCCGATGCCGGCACCGGTTGCCGTACCGCGTTGCGTCGGGCTCATGTCGGCACAACCGGAGAGCGCCAGCACACCGGCGAACGCCGCAATCGAGAGTTTCTTCATGTCATGTCCTTTCTTGTCTTTTGGTCTTGTTTTCCGGGCTCGCGGCCGGTGTTCTTCAGAGCCTCGGGCGACCGATATGTTCCTGGCGCGACGACCGGAGCGCCAAATGAGAAAGGCATCCGGAAGATCGGATGCCTTTGTCTGGGCGATGCTGCATGCATGCTCAGTCCGGCCGTGACGGTCCCTCCAGCTCCACCATCTGTTCGGCCTGCGCGTCCGCCGGTGCAGCACGCTGGCTGAAATAATAGGCCAGCCCGCCGACCGCGGCGATCACGCCTCCCATCAGCAACGGCTTGCGCAGCCATCGGCGCGAGAGCAGCGAAGCGCCCGTCATCAGCAGCGGCGTCACCGTCTGCAAATTCAGATTGCCCAGGCCGCCGCTGCTGAGCGACTTGATCGATTGCACCGCCTTGCCGCCACCGAACAACGACGCGGCAAAATGGCCCACCCGGCTCAACGCGCCCTTGGCCAGGGATTCAGCACTGAGGTTTTCGCGCACCACCTCGCGCGCTTCCATCACGCCCAGCCGGTACAGCGCACCCTGCGCCAATACCTTGCGCTTGCGCTCTTCATGGGTCATGCCGTGATCCTGGTCCGTCATGCTGTCCTCACTCATCACTCGGTGGAAAAAGCGCATTCACAACAGCGCATCGCGGTCCTTGCGCAACTCGGCCATGGTCTGCGGCAGGGATAGCTTGCCTTGCAGCAGCACCGAGCGGGCATACCACACCAGTCCCACGGTCAGCGCGGTGAAGAAGAAACCCAGCAAGGCCAGGATCTTCCAACCCCAGGCGTCCCAGGCCAACATCACGATCAGCACCGACCAGAAGGCGATGGCAAACCACAAGCCCACGGCCGCCAGCACGAAGATCACGGCAAAGCGTAACAGGTTGGCCCCGATCTCGGACATTTCCAGCGAGGCCAGTTCGATGCGGCTGATGATCAGCCCGAGCAAGTTCTTGGCCAGGCCCAACAGGCCGGCCGTCAGACCCGGGTGGGCCGCCTGCGCCGCGGGGGCGGCCGGGCTTTCCTTGGGGGACTTCGCCATGGACGCGGCGCTTACTTGCTGCGACCGATGACCAGACCGACCAGCAGGCCCAGGCCGGCCGAGATGGCCACGGCACGCCACGGATTCTCGTGGACGTAGTCGTCGGTCTTGGCGGCCACTTCCTTGCCCTTCTCGATGGCAGCGGCTTGCGCACCCTGGGCCGCCTCGGCAGCGGCTTCCAGCAGGGTCAGGCCCTTGGCGCGCAGTTCGTCGGCCTTTTCACCGGTGGCGGCAGCGGCTTCGGCGAACAATGCCTGGGCGTCCTTGACCAGGGTCTTCATGTCATTGCGGACGGTCTTCAGTGCGGGGGATTGAGGCATTTAAATTCTCCTTTTTTGCCGGTTATGGAAAAGACAAACAGGTCGTCGCTCCCTGTACGCCCTGGGCCGGGCCGGCTTGCTGCATTGCGACGACACTTTGATTCTACAGAGTCCGCTTCCCGACGGGTAGCGTATTGCGGCCCTGCTGCACATGCTCCGCAGCCGGCTTGCGCCAGCGCAAAAACGGTTCGATGACGCTGCCGCCGTTAGGTTCCGACGGATTATCCCGGCTGCAGGCAGGCCGGGAGCGCGATCCGCAGCGACGCGCATCGACCCGCCTCAGAAGCGGGTTTCGCGCGCCGCTCTCAGGAAACTGTCGAGGATGGGGGTGCAGTCGAGCAGCTCGGCCCCGCCCGCGCGGTGGAATTCCGGATGCCATTGCAGACCCATCACGAATGGTGCCTTGCGATAGCGGATGGCCTCCACGATCTGGTCCGGCCCCGACACCGCTTCCACCGACAGGTCTCGGCCCAGATCGCGCACTGCCTGATGGTGGATGGAGTTGACCACGGCGTTCTCGGTCTTGACCATGCCGGCCAGCGAGGAGCCCTGCGGGAAATGCAGCGCGTGGTAGTTGCTGTCGTACTGGTCGTTGACGTGCGGAATGGCGGTGGGCACATCGGTGGCGATGTCCTGATACAGCGTGCCACCGAAGGCCACGTTGATCAGCTGGCAGCCGCGGCAGATCCCCAGCACCGGCTTGCCGGCCTCGATGAATTCGTGCAGCAGTTCCAGCTCGTACATGTCGCGCACGCGGTCACCGCTCCACTCCGGGCGGGTAGCGGCCTGGGCATAGCTCTGCGGCGAGACGTCGGCACCGCCCTGCAGTACCAGGCCGTCGAGATGCTTGGCATAGTCGCGCAAGCGGATATTGCTGGGGTGGACCAGGCCATTGGTATTGACGGTGGGGATCATGAACACCAGCACATCGCGCGACATCACCCATTGCGCAATCGATTCCTCCAGATACTGCAAGGTCTTGCTGCGCAGCCCCTTGGCCCCGCTCTCGGGGTGGAAGATGCGGGCCGACACGCCGATCTTCAGGGTGCGCTGCATGACGCGGCGACCGGCCTTGTCCGACAGCTGGCGCAGGCGCGCGGTGAGGAAGCGCCAGGTCTGCGCCCACGGCGCATCGCCGGCATGATGCGGCGGCGGGGGCAGCGAGGAATACGGGCTTTGCTGCGGGTTCTGCTGTGCCTGGGCCTGCGTCGCCTCGGCGGCGGGCTGGGCCCCGGGGCCGGGCTGCACCGGGGCGCTAGTCGCGCTGGTCGTCACTACCGGCACCGGCTGTGCCGCCGCAGGATGCTGGGAGGCGGCCGCCGCGCCGGAAGCGTCGGCAGACACGGGCTTGGCCGGGACCGCACCCGGAGTGCGGTCGGGAGGCAGGTTGGCTTCGGAATCTTGGATGTCGGACATGGCTGCAATAAATGATCAGGATGAATGAACTGCGGCAGGCGTCGCGGGCTGCACCTGACGGCGATGATGCTGCAGAGGACCCGGGGAGTGGCTGAGTATAAGCGCATTGCCTGCCTTTGGACACCCGCTGCCCGGTGTGCCGGCCGGGTGGCCGCGCTGGCGGCAAGCAGTTTCGTACAAGCCGCCCGCCCTGCTTTCGTGGCACACTCCTTCCCCTCGTACTGGCAGACAACGCAAACGCCGTGCATGTTCCGATCAATTTCGCCGGAACGGCCCGATCCGCCAGACCAACCCTCCCCTCGTGCCATCATGCCCAAGGTCCTGATCCTCTACGCCCATCCCGCCGCCGAGCTCTCGCGCACCAACCGCCTCATGCTGGAAGCCGCCGCCCGGCTGCCCGAGGTACAGGTGCACGATCTCTACGAGCAGTATCCGGATTTCCACATTGACGTCGACCGCGAACAGCAACTGCTGAGCAGCGCCGAGCTGATCGTGATGCAGCATCCCATCCATTGGTACAGCATGCCGGCGCTGCAGAAGGAATGGCTGGATCGCGTGCTGGCGCGCGGCTGGGCCTTCGGTCACGACGGGCTTGCCCTGCAGGGCAAGCGTTTCTGGCTGGTCGCCACCACCGGTGGCGAGGCCGCCTCCTACAGCAGCGGCGGCCGTCACGGTCACCGCTTCGCGGACTTCCTGCCGCCCTATCAGCAGACCGCCCGCCTGTGCGGCATGCAATGGATGGAGCCCCTGATCCTGCACGGCGCCCACCATATCCCTCCGCTGGAATTCCAGCATCATGTGGAACGCTACCTGCAAGGCCTGCAGGCATGATGCGCGCCGGCCGCTGGCCCCTCCCGACCCTATTCTTCAAGACTGGACGCCCCCATGGATGAACAACTGCTCATCGCCCTGGTTTACCTGCTCGCTGCGGTGGCCGCCGTCCCCATCGCCAAGCGCCTGGGCCTGGGCGCCGTGCTGGGCTACCTGCTGGCCGGCATTGTCATCGGTCCGTGGGGGCTGGGACTGATCACCGAGGTCAAGCACATCCTCGAATTCTCGGAGTTCGGGGTGGTCCTGCTACTGTTCCTGATCGGACTGGAACTCGATCCCAAACGCCTGTGGGCGCTGCGCCGCTCCATCTTCGGCTGGGGCAGTGTGCAGGTCGCCAGTGTCTCGCTGGCGCTGTTCGCCGCAGCCCTGGCCGCCGGCGTACCCTGGCGCATCGGCCTGATCGCCGCGCTGGGGATGTCGCTCTCTTCCACCGCCATCGCCCTGGCCACGCTGGGCGAACGCAAGCTCACCGCCACCCCTGCCGGCGCGGCGGGCTTTTCCATTCTGCTGTTCCAGGATATCGCCGCCATCCCGATGATGGCCGCAGTTCCGCTACTGGGCGTGGCCGCCAGCCAGGGCAGCGGCCAGGGCTGGTTGCACGCAGGTCAGGTGGCTCTGGTGATCGCCCTGCTGATCTTCGGCGGGCGGGTACTGATCCGTCCCATCCTGCGCATCATCGCCAAGACCGACATGCGCGAGATCTTCACCGCCTTCGCCCTGTTGCTGGTGATCGCCACCTGTCTGCTGATGCAGTCGGTAGGCATGTCGATGGCCCTCGGGACCTTCCTGGCCGGTGTGCTGCTGGCCGACTCCGAATATCGCCACGCCCTGGAAAGCGACCTGGAGCCCTTCAAGGGCCTGTTGCTGGGCCTGTTCTTCATCGCTGTGGGCATGTCGGTGGACTTCGGCGTGTTCCTGGCGCAGCCGTGGCGCATCATCGGTCTGGTGCTGGGCTTCCTGACCATCAAGACCGGCGTGATGTGGATCCTCGGACGCTGCTTCGGGATCCCGCGTGGCCAGCAATTGTTCTTTGCCTTCCTGCTCTCACAGGGCGGGGAATTTGCCTTCATCGTCTTTGGCGCGGCCGTCACCGCCAAGGTACTCACCCCCGAGATCTCTTCCATGCTGGTGGTGGTAGTGGCCTTGTCGATGCTGGTCACGCCGCTGCTGTTGCTGGTGCATGACCGCCTGTTGGTGCGCTGGCTGGAAGGCGGCAAGCGCCGACCGGAAGACAAGATCGATCCGCAGGACCATCAGGTCATCATCGCCGGCTTCGGCCGCTTCGGCCAGATCGTCGGCCGCCTGCTGGCGGCCAATGGCATCGGTGCCACGGTGCTGGACCACGACCCCGATCAGATCGACTTCCTGCGCAAGTTCGGCTTCAAGGTGTTCTATGGCGACGCCACCCGCATCGACCTGTTGCGCACCGCCGGCGCCGACAAGGCGCGGGTGCTGGTGATCGCCATCGACGATGCACAAGCCGCGCTGGAGATGGTGGACAAGGTGCGCGAGGAATTCCCGCACCTGCAGATCGCGGCCCGCGCGCGCAACGTCACGCACCTGTACGACCTGATGGACCGCGGCGTCACCGTCCTGGAACGCGAGACCTTCGAAAGCGCCCTGCACATGGGCCGGCAGGTCCTGCAGCAACTGGACTTCGGCGCCTACCGCGCGCGCGAGGCAGCCATGAAATTCCGCGCCCACAATCTCAAGACGCTGGAAGCGCTCTATCCGCACTACAAGAACCAGGCGCAGATGGTCTCGATGGCCGTGCAGGCCCGCGAAGAGCTGCAGGCCATGTTTGCCGGCGACCGCGAGGCCCTGGAGCGCGACCACTCCCACGACCAGTGGCGCCAGGAACCGCCAGCGCCGCCGGCCTCATAAAAAAAAGGCCGGACACGCTTGCGCACATCCGGCCAAATCCCTCACTGCTTACTGCTTACCACTTACTACAAGACTACCTACTACTCACTGCTTACTGCTCACCGGTACTACCCACTGCAAAAACGTCAATCGTTCAGATCAGTTCAGCGCCAGCGGCACGAAGATCTTTTCGTCACCGCGCTCCACCAGCAGTGCCACATTCTTGCCGGCCTCGGTGGCCAGCTTGCGCAGCTGGGCCACGCTCGACACCGGGGTGCCGTTGAGTGCCAGGATCACGTCACCGCTCTGGATGCCGGCCACGGCCGCCGGGCCGCTGGCATCTTCCACCAGCAAGCCCTTCTGCCCGCCCAACTGGGCCTGCTCATCCTTGTCCAGCGGACGCACCGCCAGTCCCAGCCGGCCCTGGTCGTCGGACTTGCCGGGCTTGGCATCGCTCTTGGCCTGCTTCACCTCGCCCACCGTCACGTTGACGGTGCGCACCTTGCCGGCCCGCATCACTTCCATCGGCTTGCTGCTGCCCGGCGCGGTATCGGCCACCAGGGTCGGCAGGTCTACCGAATGATCGATGGCGTGACCATCGAAGCTCAGGATCACGTCGCCCGGCTGCAGTCCCGCCTTGTCGGCCGGACTACCCTTTTCCACCGAACTGATCAGCGCGCCCTCGGCCTTCTTCAGTCCGAAGGAATCGGACAGCGCCTGGTTCAGATCCTGTACCGACACGCCGAGACGACCACGCGTCACCTTGCCGTGCGTGACCAGCTGCTGCTCCACCTTCATGGCCACGTCGATCGGAATGGAGAACGACAATCCCTGGAAGCCGCCGGTCTGGCTGTAGATCTGCGAATTGATGCCGATCACCTGGCCGTTCAGATCGAACAGCGGACCACCCGAGTTACCCGGATTGACGGCCACGTCGGTCTGGATGAAGGGCACGTAATTGTCGTCCGGCAGGCTACGCGACTTGGCGCTGACGATGCCTGCCGTCGCCGTATTGTCGAAGCCGTAGGGAGAACCAATGGCCAGTACCGGCTGGCCGACCTTGACCCGTGAGGGGTCGCCGATCTGGACCGTGGGGAGATTCTTGGCATCGATACGGATGACGGCGATGTCGCTCTGCTTGTCGATGCCCAGCACCTTGGCCTTGAATTCGCGACGGTCGGTCAGCTTCACCACCACTTCCTGGGCACCGTCGACCACGTGGGCGTTGGTGAGGATCAGACCATCCGGCGAGATGATGAAACCGGAGCCCAGGCCATGCATGATGCGCGGCTGCTGGGGCATCTGCAGTTGCGGGCCGAAACGCTTGAAGAATTCGGAGAAGGGATCGTTGGGGTCCACGCCGTTGTCGTCGTCATCGGCCACCTTGCGCGCCTTGCCGGTGACGCTGATGTTGACCACCGCCGGACCGTAGCGCTGCACGATGCCCGAGAAATCGGTTGCCGCCGCCACCACCGGTCCGGCCGGTGCCGTGGGCGCGGTATTGGAAGCCACCAGCGGGGCGCTGAGCGCGGCCGCGTGCGCCGACGGCAGGTCGGCACCCCGAAAATAGACGTAGCTGCCGCCGACCACTGCGGCAATCATGACGGCCAAAGTGTTACGAACAAAAACGATGCGACGGCTCATCTTCTTCTCCTTGATCGAACGGGATATCGGTGGTCGGGGCCGCCCTGCCGCACTTGCGCGGCTTGCTGGCCTCAACCGTTGGAGTGAAGATTAAGCAGTGAAAATTAAGACAAACTTAAGGCAGAAAAAAGAAGCATTGCAGGGCGTTTAATCCCGACCGGCGCGCGCGGACTAGGCCGGCAGCAGCACGAACTCGACACGCGCCTGCAAACCCTTGCCGGTATTGTGCAGGCTCACCGGCACCCGGTGCAGGTCGGCGATCTGGCGCACGATGGCCAGCCCAAGACCGCTACCGAAGGCGGCGCGCGCGCCGCCGCCCTCCTGCGCGCGCTGGGCGCGATAGAAGCGATCGAACACGCGCGGCAACTCGCTCTCGGCGATCCCCGGCCCGCTGTCCTGGATCACCACCGTGCAACGACCGGCAGCGGCCAGATCGAATCCGACATCCACCACCCCGCCCGCCGGCGTATAGCGCAGCGCATTGTCGACCAGGTTGTTGAAGAGAATGCGCAAGGCATCGGCATTGCCCTGTACCCGCAGCGGCCGGCCATCGTCACCGGTCTCGGAAAGACCCAGGTCGATGCCGCCATGCTCGGCCACCGAGGACAGGTCACCCACCACGCTGCCCAGCAGCGCGCGCAGATCCACCGGCGTGAAGCTCATGGCATCGGGTTCCTGCCGCGCCAGCGTGAGCAACTGGTGGACCAGGTGAGTGGTGCGCTCCAGCCCGCTCTTGAGGTCGGTGAAAGCGGCGCGCCGATCTTCCTCGTCGCCGGCGCGCTCGGCCAGTTGTGCCTGCAGGCGCAAGGCCGTCAGCGGCGTGCGCAATTCATGCGCGGCATCGGCGACGAAGGCGCGCTGGGTTTCGGTGGAATGCTTCAGACGCGCCAGCAGGTCATTCAAGGCATGCGTAAGCGGCTGGATCTCCTGCGGCATGCCCACGTCCGACAGCGGCTGCAGCGAATTCATGTCGCGTGCCGCCACTTCGGCGGCCGCCTTGCGTACCGGCGCCAGCCCACGGCTGACCGCCACCCACGACAGTACCCCGATCAGCGGGAACAGCAGCAGCAGCGGCACCACCGTCTTGACCGCCATCTGCGCGGCGATCTCGTCGCGCGCACTCTGCGGCTGTGCCACCTGCACCACGGTACTGCCGATCTGGGCGCTGTAGACCCGCCACATGCCATTGGGCCCGCGCACATTGGCAAAGCCCAGTTCGGCCTGGCGCGGCATGGCGCCGCGTGCGTGCGAGTGATAGATGACCGCGCCGCGGCTGTCCCAGATCTGCATCATGATCTCGTCTTCCAGCTCGGGGAACTGCTGGCCCGGCGAGATCGGCGAGAATGCCTGACGCGGCAGCGAGGCCGCGATCTGGCGCATCTGGTAATCGAAGATCTGGTTGGCCTCCCCGCGCGCCTGGAAGTACAGCGCCACCCCGGCCAGCACGATGATGGAGAACAGCCCCAGACCCAGCCACAGCAGCAGCTTGTTGCGGATCGATTTCATGCCGGCACCAGGTAACCCACGCCGCGCACGTTCTTGATGAAATCGCTGCCGACCTTCTTGCGCAGCGCATGAATGTGGACCTCGACGGCATTGCTCTCGATGCTGTCGTCCCAGCCATAGAGTTTTTCTTCCAGCTGGGCGCGTGAGAGCACCACGCCGGGGCGGTCCATGAAGGCCTGCAGGAGCGCGAACTCACGCGCCGACAGGTTGACCGGCTTGCCCCCCACCGTGACCTCGTGGGTGGCCGGATTCAACACCACCTCGCGCACCTGCACCAGGCTCTCGGCGCGCCCGGCCTGGCGCCGCGACAGCGCCCGCATACGCGCCGACAGTTCTTCCAGATCGAAGGGCTTGATCAGGTAATCATCGGCACCGGCATCCAGGCCGGCTACGCGGTCGGCCACTGCATCGCGGGCTGTCGTGATCAATACCGGAATGGCGCTGCCGCGCTCGCGCAGGGTGCGCAACACCGCCAGCCCGTCCTTTTGCGGCAGGCCCAGGTCCAGCAGCAGCATGGCGTAATCCTCGGCCCGCAGGGCCACGTCGGCAGACTTGCCGTCCTGTACCCAGTCGATGGTGAAGCCATCCTGGCGCAAACCCTTGCGCACCGCTTCGCCCACCATGGGATCGTCTTCCACCAGCAATACGCGCATAAAGGTGACTCCTCGTCAGAGTATCTTCGCCAGCAGGAAAACCACCACCGAGATCAGGATGGTCGAGGCGAAGGGTAGCGAAAAGATGCGGCCGAACAGGCGGAAACGCAAGTCCCCCGGCAGGCGGCCGATACCCAGCTTTTCCAGCCAGGGCAACAGGGTCGAGAACACGATGACCGAGAGGAAGATGACGACGATCCAGCGTATCAAGCGGTTCTCCTCAAAGTCGGTGGGTGCGGTCGTGACGCAGCATGCGGGCCGGCCATTCGACATTCTTGCCGATGGCCAGTACCTTGAACAGCTCGCCCATCTCGGCCGGGGAAATCAGCTTCTGCATGCCATTGGCCAGCGGCAGGTAGCGCAGGCTGTCCTCCGGCGAGGTGCGCAACAGCAGTTCGCCGATGCCGGCATTGAGCAGGAAGGCGCCCTGGCTGGTATAGGCCAGCACTTCGGCGCCCTCTTCCACCGCGGCCACCGCCATCGCGGTGAAATCGACGTGGGCCGTGATGTCCTGCAGGCCTGGCCAGTAGAACGGATCAGGGTGGGCATGATGGCGGTAGTGGCACATCAGCGTGCCCTGGTCACGGTCGTGCAGATAATATTCGGCGGCGGGAAAACCGTAGTCGGGGAGGATCGCCAGGGCGCCCGGCCCGCTGGCCAGCATGCGGCCCAAGGTATGCATGAAGCCGATGGCCACCGGCGCCAGCTCGGTCAGGTAACCTGGCGGCAATTGTTCCGCATCGGGGATCTGCGCCACCGGCAGCCCCGATACCGCCCGGTCTTCGAACTGCAGACGCCCGGCCGCGTCCAGTGCCACGCCGCGCTCCAGCCAGCCATCGTCGGCCTTCACGGCCAGCCGCACCGGCATGGCATCCAGCACTTCGTTACCGACCACCACGCCGGAAAAGGTTTCCGGCAGGGCATCGAGCCACTCCACCCGAGGGGCGAAGGCGGCCAGCGCCTCCTGCTGGCGTGCCCGCAACTGGGCGGAAATTTCCACGATGAAATATTTCTGCGGCAAGGCCTGGCGCGACTGCAGTTCGGTGAGGATATCGCGCGCCAGCTTGCCGGTGCCGGCGCCGAACTCCAGCAACACATTGTCCACGGCCGGACTGGCGGCGATCACCTCGGCGGCCAGGTGGGCCAGGGTCGCGCCATACAGGGGCGAGATTTCCGGCGCGGTTGTAAAATCGCCTTCTTTGCCCAGCTTGGACGAACCACCGCTGTAGTAGCCCACCTGCGGCGCATACAGGGCCAGATCCATGTAACGTTCGAAGGAAATCCAGCCACCGGCGGCGGCGATCTCGCCGGCGATCAGTTGCTGGAGGGTGTGCGATGCCAACTGTGCGTCGGCGTCTGGTTCGGGTAGTTGCGCTTGCATGGGCCGTATTGTATTGGAGTATCGGACTATTGGAGACCTGGAGCATGAGCTCATCCACTTCGGCCGGCGTCGCGCTGGTCACTGGCGCGGCGCGGCGCATCGGCAGGCATATCGCCCTGGCACTGGCGCGGGCCGGCTGGGACGTGGCCGTCCACTACAACCGTTCGCGCGAAGAGGCCGACACCCTGGTGCGCGAGATCGAAGCCCTCGGGCGCCGGGCGCTGGCCGTGCATGCCGAGCTGGGCGACCAGGCCCAGGTGAGCAGCCTGCTGGCCCAGGCCGCACCGCTGGGACGTGTGCGCTGTGTGGTCAACAACGCCTCGCTGTTCGATTTCGATGACGCCGCCAGCTTCGGCAACGAACGCCTGCTGCGCCACATGAGTGCCAATGTCGGCGCCCCGGTGTTGCTGGCGCAGGCCTTGTACGCGGCCACGCCGGAGGGCGAACAAGCCGTCGTGGTCAACCTGCTGGACCAGAAACTGTACAATCCCAATCCCGACTTCCTGTCCTACACCTTGTCCAAGGCTGCCCTGCACAGCGCCACCACCCTGCTGGCGCAGGCACTGGCGCCCAAGGTCCGGGTGGTGGGCGTGGCGCCCGGCCTGACCATGGTCTCGGGCGACCAGACCGAGCAACAGTTCGACCGGGCGCACACCGTCACGCCCCTTGGCCGTGGCAGCACCCCCGAGGACATCGCCGCTGCCGTCTGCTACGTGGCCTCGGCGCGGGCCGTGACGGGTACCACCCTGCTGGTCGATGGCGGCCAGCATTTGCTTCCCCTTTCGCGCGACGTCATGTTCGTGGCGAAATAACCTTTACATTTCTGATCATGCTCTTCCTGTCCCATCCTTCCCTGCAAGATTGCCGCCGCGTGTTCCTGCGCAACTACGAGGTGTTCATCAACATCGGCGTGCACGAGTTCGAAAAGAAGGGTGAGCAGCGCATCCTGATCAACGTCGATCTCTACGTACCGCTGGCCGATACCACCCCCACCGCCGACCATCTCGACGAAGTGGTCGACTATGACTTCATCCGCTCCACCATCGCCCAGCGCATGGCACGCGGCCACATCCACCTGCAGGAAACCCTGTGCGACGACGTGATGACGGCCATGCTGGCCCATCCCAAGGTGCGTGCGGTCCGCGTCTCCACCGAAAAGCCTGACGTCTATCCGGATTGCGATTCGGTGGGCGTGGAGACATTCCGCATCAAGACCCCGAGCTGATTCTGGCTTTCAGAAACAAAAACAGGCGTCCCCGCCAAGGGACGCCTGTCTGTTTCATGCGGCGCAACACTACATCCCCATATACCTGCCCGCCCGGTGATTCAAGGCAATCACCAGATTGGCAGTGACCGCACCCAGGATGGACGCCAGCAAGACCTGCGGCGTCACCACCAACAGCGAACACAGCACGATCACCACGTCCACGCCCATCTGCAGCTTGCCGGCACGCAGGCCGTAACGGTCCTGCAGGAACAGCGTAACCACGTTGATTCCGCCAAGGCTGGCGCCATGGCGGAACAGCATCACGAATCCCACCCCCATCAACAGGCCACCCAGCACCGCGCTGTAGAACAGGTCCAGCTTGCCGTAGCTGATGAAGTGCGGATGCATCAACGAAAAACCGGAGACCAGCGCCACCGCACAGAAGGTCTTGCCGGTGAAGCGCCGGCCCATCCGACGAAACGCGAAGTAGTAGAACGGGATGTTGATGACGAAGAACACCACGCCAAACGGCAGGCCCGTCAGGTAATGCGTCAGGAAGGCCAGGCCGGCGGTGCTGCCGGTCAACAGGCCCACCTGGCTGTACATGTTTACCGCCAGCGAGACGAAGAGTGTGCCGGCCACCAGCGCCAGCACGTCTTCATAGCTCTTGTGACGGATGTCGGCCGCAACCAATGCGGCCTTGCCTGTCACTTCAGCCACGCAGCACCTCGGCCATGGTCTCGGCCACGCGTGCAACGTTGCTGTCGTTGAGGCCGGCCACGCAGATGCGGCCCGTGCCGACAGCGTAGACACCGAACTCTTCGCGCAGACGGTCCACCTGGGCGGACGTCAGGCCGGTGTAACCGAACATGCCGTTCTGGCGCAGCAGGAAGGAAAAGTCCTGGTCCGGGACCGCGCTCTTGAGTTGCGATGCCAGCTTGACGCGCATGTCACGCACCCGTACCCGCATCTCCTCGACTTCGGCGCGCCATTGCGTGGCCAGCTTGTCGTCGCCCAGCACATGCGCCACCAGCAGCGCACCATTGCGCGCCGGGCTGGAATAGTTGCGACGCACGGTCAGCTTCAGTTGGCCCAGCACATTGGCGGCCTGCCCTGCCTGCGGGCAGAACACCGACAACGCACCGATGCGCTCGCTGTAGAGCGAGAAGATCTTGGAGAAGGAATTGGAGAGGAAGAACGGAATCTGGCGACGCACCGCCTCGCGCACCGGCCAGATGTCTTCGTCCAGGCTCTCGGCAAAGCCTTGGTAGGCCAGGTCGAAGAAGGGCAGCAGACCGCGCTTTTCGAGCACATCGACGATCTGTTCCCACTGCGCGCGGGTCGGATCGACGCCGGTAGGATTGTGGCAGCAGGGGTGCAGCAGCACCACCGCGCCCTTGGGCAGGGAATCCAGCTTGGCCAGCATGCCCTCGAAGTTCAGGCCCTTGGTCTGCGCATCGTAGTAGGGGTAACGCTCGGTCTTGAAGCCGGCGCCTTCGAAGATGCCGACGTGGTTGTCCCAGGTCGGGTCCGGCAGCCAGATGGTGGGCTGCGGGAAGAAACGCGCGATCAGGTCGGCACCCACCTTGAGCGCGCCCGAGCCGCCCAGGGTCTGCACGATGGCCAGATGTTCCGCCGAGGGCAGATCCGCACCGAAGAGCAGCTTGGCCACCGCCTGGCGATAGGCGGCATGGCCTTCCATGGGCAGATAGACATAGGGCGCGCCGGCTTCGGCCACAGCCGCGGCGGCGGTGCGCACCGAGGGCAGCACCGGCACCACGCCACGGCCATCGGTATAGATGCCGATGGAAAGGTTGACCTTGTTGCTGCGCTCGTCGCGCTGGAACTGTTCCATCAGGCTCAGGATGGGATCGCCGGCATACGGCGGGAGATGCGAAAACATGAGGACCTCGTCAGATTGAGAAACGCCGATGCCGGTGCAGCCGAGCTTCACCGGCAAAACCGCCATGGTAGCGCGGCGCGGGGAAAATTTCCCGCTTTGCGTTGGCGTGATCGCCGGTTCACAGGACTTTCTTCAGGCACGGGGAGCAGAAGATGCGGCCTGAATGCCACGTTTTGCGCAAGGCGCACTGCCCGAACGCGCCCCGCCCATGGCACGAACCGGCGCTGCATGAGAAAATGCCGGTCCTCCGCCCGTGCCCAGCCATCTTGCCTTTTTGTCAATCGGCAGGCTTGTCGTTGGCGCGGCAGCAACAGCCTACCGATTGAAGGAAATTCCCCCATGAACGACATTGCCGCCGCAGTGCAACTGTCCGACCTGACCCAGCTTCCGGGACTGGAAGACACGGCCGCGCCAGCCGCCGGCGCGCAAGCGGAAGTGACCGCGCGCGGCTCGCGCCGCTTCGAGATCCTGGAAAAGGGCATCCGCCGTATGACCGGTCGCGCCATCGCCGACTTCGACATGATCCGCGACGGCGACGTCATCATGGCCTGCATGTCCGGCGGCGCCGACAGCTACACCATGCTGGAGACCCTGCGTTACCTGCAGACGGTGGCGCCGGTGAAGTTCGAGATCATCGCGGTCAACCTGGACCAGAAGCAGCCGGGCTTTCCCGAACACATCCTGCCGGAATACTTCGAGCGCATCGGCGTGCGCTACCGCATCGTCGAAGAAGACACCTACAGCATCGTCAAGGACAAGATCGCCCCCGGCAAGACCACCTGCTCCCTGTGTTCTCGCCTGCGCCGCGGCATCCTGTACCGGGTGGCCAAGGAACTGGGCGCCACCAAGATCGCGCTGGGCCATCACCGCGACGATATCCTGCATACCTTCATGCTCAACATGTTCTACGGTGGCAAGATCAAGACCATGCCGCCCAAGCTGATCGCCGACGATGGCGAGAACGTGGTGATCCGTCCGCTGGCCTATGTGCGCGAGCCGGATATCAAGAAATATGCCGCCGCCATGGGATTCCCCATCATCCCCTGCAACCTGTGCGGATCGCAGCCCAACCTGCAACGCCAGGCCATGCGCGAAATGCTCAATGATTGGGAAAAGACCAATCCCTTGTGGATCAAGAGCATGTTCACCGCCATGGCCAACATCACGCCATCGCATATGCTGGACCGTAGCCTGTTCGACTTCGGCAGCTTCCAGCCTGGGACCGGCAAGCAGGCCGCAGGCGATACCCTGTTCGATCGCGACGACCAGCTCGACCAGGGGCAATCGGTGGTCAGCCTGCTCTGATTCCCGGCCCGACCGGCGTCGTTCTCACGCTTGTCACACCCGCTGCAAGACTTAGGATGACGAGACACCGCGTATCACCTCATTGCCCGGAAGCCCGCCTGCAAAGCGGCTTCCGCGGCCAGTCCGGGGGCCAGCCCGGCGCAAAAAAGTAAATTTTTGTTGTCATCCGGCTATAGTCGGGGATTGGACGACAAATACCCTCCTCTTCCACGCTTGAAGGCAAAAAACCGCATGTTCTAATCTGACCCATCGTAGTGAGCTGCCGCGAGGGCTCGCTGCAAGGGAAGAAGAACATAACCATGCAGTCGTGGTTTCGCAGGGAAACGTGATCCCGACACGGAAAATACTGGGAGGCTGACGCGGCACTGACATGCCGGCCATCCGCGTGAACATCGCATCCACGCCTCTGCACCCGAACGACTCTCCGCCCTACGTGTAAGAGGCTGCCTGATGGCTCATTTTTGGCGCGACAAGCGCGTTTTCATCACCGGTCACACCGGCTTCAAGGGAAGCTGGCTGACTCTTTGGCTGCACCTGATGGGCGCCAGGGTGAGCGGTTATTCGCTGCCGGCACCGACCAATCCCAGCCTGTTCCACCTGGCGCGCCTGCACAATTGCGTGCAGACCACCATCGGCGATGTGCGCGATCCACGCCACCTGGCCGATACATTGGCCGCAGTGCAACCAGACATCGTATTTCACCTCGCCGGCCAACCTCAGATCAGCCAGGCATTGGTCAATCCGCTGGATACCTTTGCCACCAACATGATGGGCACGGCGCACCTGCTGGAAGCTGTGCGCCATACACCCAGCGTGCGCGCTGTTGTCGTGGCGACCAGCAACAAGTGTTACGAGAACCGCGAATGGCTGTGGGGCTACCGCGAAGACGATCCCATGGGTGGCCACGATCCGTTCAGCAGCAGCAAGGGCGCGGCAGAGCTGGTAACGGCGGCCTATCGGCGCTCCTATTTTTCGCCAGAAAAAGGCAGTCAGGTCGGCGTGGCCTCGGCCCGTACCGGCAACGTGATCGGCGGCGGCGATTTTTCGCCGGAGCGTCTCCTGCCCGATTTCATCCGTGCGCTGGAAAAGGAAGAGCCAGTCATCATCCGCCAGCCGGCGGCGGTCCGCCCTTGGCAATATGTGCTGGAGCCGCTCTCCGGCTATCTGCAGATCGCCCAGTCGCTCTACGAGCAGGGCAGCGCCTTTGCCGAAGCCTGGAATTTCGGCCCGGCCGATACCGACCTTCAAACCGTCGCCCAGTTGTGTGCCACCTTCAACCACTCCCTCCAGAAAAACGACGTCGAACCAATCGAGGTACACCTGGAGCCGGAACCTGAGAACCAGCATCACGCCGTGCTGCGACTGGATATTTCCAAGGCGCGCCAACGCCTGGACTGGATTCCACGCATGGAACTCTATACCGCCCTGGAGCTGACCGCGCAGTGGTACGCAGGCTACCTGAACAATGAAGACTTGCGCGCCCTGAGCGAGAATCAGATCGCCTTCTACCAGAGTCTGACATAATCTCCAGGTTACGCACCCGGAGAACTGTCAGCTCATGAACATCCTCGTCACCGGCGGCGCCGGTTATATCGGCTCGCACACCTGTGTGGAACTGCTCAAGGCAGGCCACGAAGTCATCGTCTTCGACAACTTCTGCAATAGCAGCCCCGAATCGGTCAGGCGGGTACAGCAGATCAGCGGCAGGCAGCTATCGCTGGTCAAGGGCGACATCCGCAACCGCGACCAGCTCGAGAGCGTGCTGCGCGAATTCAAGTGCGACGCGGTCATCCACTTCGCTGGCCTGAAAGCCGTCGGCGAATCGGTGGAAAAGCCGCTGATGTACTACGACAACAACGTGGTCGGCACAGTGCGCCTGCTGGAAGCGATGGAAGCGACCGGCGTGAAGACGATCGTGTTTTCCTCTTCGGCCACGGTGTACGGTGACCCGCAATACCTGCCGCTGGATGAAGCCCATGCGCTATCGGCCAGCAACCCCTACGGCCGTAGCAAGATCGTCATCGAAGACATGCTGCGCGACTATCATCGCGCCCATCCCGACTGGAAGATCGCTCTGTTGCGTTACTTCAACCCGGTCGGCGCGCATGAGAGCGGCCTGATCGGTGAAGACCCCAACGGAATTCCCAACAACCTGATGCCCTTCGTGGCGCAGGTGGCCATCGGCCGCCGCGATAAGCTCAACATCTGGGGTGGGGACTATTCCACGCCCGATGGCACGGGCGTACGCGACTTCATCCATGTCGTGGACCTGGCCCACGGCCACGTCGCAGCGCTGCAGACATTGACGACACCGCAGTGCTTCGCGGTCAATCTCGGTACCGGCATCGGCTATAGCGTGCTGGACGTGGTCAAGGCCTATGAAAAGGCCTGCGGAAAGACCTTGCCTTATACCATCGCTGATCGCCGCCCTGGCGATATCGCCTCCTGCTATGCCGATCCGGCGCAAGCGCGGGAAAAGCTCGGCTGGGAAGCCAAGCGTGGACTGGATGCCATGTGTGCGGATTCGTGGCGCTGGCAGCAGATGAATCCGAATGGGTTTCAGGGGTAGGACCTGACAACGGTTGCGGGCGCGGCGAGACAATGGTCAAGGTCCATCTGTACGCCTGCGACCGTAGCCAAGTCGAGGGAAATCCCTGACAGGAGAATTGCTCCGCAGACACGCAGTGAACAAACGGGATAGCCGAGAACGTCCGCCCTCTTCGTCCGTCAGCTAGCCAAGGTCGTTGGCACGATATGGATCAATGACCCGCTCGGCAAATCCCCATTTCTCCGCCAGCTTCATCATATTGAGACGACTGATGGCAGGCCTGGGAGTCACGATGACGGGCCCTGAAGTGGACCTGAGAAATTCGGAACCCAGAATCAATGCGCCCGCCAGCCGTTGTCCGGCACGTTCGCGGTCATATGCAACGATGCGCCCCTCTTGCACGCGTGAGGCTAGCTCCGGATCCCGCTCGACGGCAAGAATCAGATCCGTGCCTGCTCCCCACGCAGCCACGACCTCACGTTCACTGGACCGCAATAGCGCCTGGACAAGCCTGACATTGAGGTTTTCCTTGAATTCCAGAAAGCGCCGGGTTGGGCCAATGGCATCCCTGCCGCCATCGCGCTGCAGTAGCAGGCGGGCCCTGGGCACGAATCCGAACAACGATACCTCCTCGCGAATCACCGACCAGCCGCAGGAACGTGCCAGTGCCCCCATACGCTCCACCGTGAAGTAATGCAGATGCTGCGGACATATCTGATTGCTCATATTCAGCACTTCGTCCGTGAGCAGACCATGATCGGGCGTCTCGACATAAAGATAGGCGCCGGGGCGTGCGAGCTTGTGCAAGCCTCTGAGCAAACGACGTGGATCCACGATGTGTTCCAGCACATGGCTGCAGAAGGCCAGGTCGAATCGCGCATCAAGCTCCGTATTTTCATCCAGCGTATCCAGCCGCAATACCTGAGTAGAAATGCCATCAAGGGGTGCCGGCACAAAATCATATCCGACCAGTTGTTCGGCCGGAACCTTGAAACGGTTGCGCAAGGCTCTCAAGACCTCGCCGCCGCCGTAGCCAAAGTCGGCGATGCGAGGCAAGGCCTGTGCTGAACGCGCCTGATCCAGCGCAACACCTGCGAAAGTCACCATCTCTTCGTAGGGAGAGCTGCCATCCTCGGACCATACCTGCTCATCCAGGGGCTGGGCGTACAGTTCGGCAATCATGGCTTCGTCGATACGCTGGAGATCGACCATCACATGACCACAGGTCTGACAGCCCATGAGCTCGTGTTCACACATGCGGCCTGACAACATGAAAGGAATACGGCCGATGGAATGAAAGGCGTTACCGACGCAAATCGGGCATTGCAGTGGCATAGTTGCTCCGAATGATTAGGGTTGGGCGGCTACCGGATCGACAAGCAAGACTTGGCAATACTGCAAAGGCTCAGTTCGCCAGACGGCCGAAGCCCATCGCCAGCCCACGCCGAATCCGCTCATGAGCAGGTTCAGCGGCGCCCTTGCCTCGACGGCCGGGCCGGCCAGGGCAGAAGCGATGGCCAGCGGAATCGAGGCTGAACTTGTATTGCCGAAGTCTCCCAGCGCCAGCACCATCTGCTGGTCGCTGAAGCCGGACTTGGTGGCAAGATGCCGCATCATGGTCTCATTGGCCTGGTGCAGCAGCAGATAGTCCACATCCTCGTTCTTCCAGCCGGCCAGTTGCATGGCAGCAGCAATGTTTTTCGGCACCTGGCGCAGTGTGAAGGCAAATACCTGCGGGCCGTCCATGAACAGGTGACCAAAACATGCGTCTGCCACAGGGTGACGCGCCGCGCCGTCACGCACCGTGAGGTAAGGCGCGCCACTACCGTCCACGCCCGGCACAACCCCCAGGAAAGTCTCATCTTCGCTGCCGCGTTCCAAGGCGATGGCGCACACCGCATCGCCAAACAAAGGACGGGTATTGTGATCCTGCGGCGGGACGAATTGCGACGTGGTATCGCCAACTACCAGCAATGCGCGGCGGCCGTTGCTGCTGGCAAGAAGACTGGCGGTCACCCACAGGCCATCGACAAATCCCGAACAGCCGCTGGTGACATCCAGTGTGCCGCAACCATGGCGCAGGCCCAGGCGGTGCTGCAGCAGTGGCGCGTTGCCGGGCAAGGGATAATCGGGCGTCTGGGTCACGACCACCAACAAATCGACACTGTCGGCCGTCCATTGCAGGCCCTCCAGCAACTTGGCGGCCGCAGCTTGACCAAGATCACAGGCGGTCATACCCGCAGGAGCCAAATGGCGTGTCTGGATACCGGTGGCTGCCGCAACCTTGTGAGCATTGTCATAGCCCCACTTCTCGGTCAGTACATCGGCATCTTCCGTCTGCGCCGGTACGGCCGCTACCAGCCCCCGGAGATTGATGCCGGTGAGGCGGCTGTGCAGTGCGGGCGCGATGTCAGGCATTGATGCCACCATCAATGGTGATGACCTGCCCCGTGATGAACGCCGCCTCCGGCGACAGCAGGAAGCGCACCATCGGCACCACGTCGTCGACACGGCCCAGGCGCCCCAGTGGAGTTCTACGCACGATCTGCTCGCGCCGCTCCGGCTGCAGCGAAGAAGACATCTCCGTTTCCATATAGCCAGGCGCGACAGAATTGACCGTGATACCGCGACGGCCGACTTCCCTGGCCAGCGAACGGGTAAATCCATCCAGACCGGCCTTGGTGGCCGAATAGGGACCGAGACCGTTGTAGCCATGGCTACCGATGATGGAACTGATATTGATGATGCGTCCGGCACCACCGTGACGCAGCATCAGCTGTACCGTGGCGCGCGTCATCTCGATGGCACCTACCAGGTTGATGTCGATCATCTTGCGGATCTCGACGCTGGGCAGCGTGGCCAGCACACCGTCACGCGCCACGCCAGCGTTGTTGATCAGCGCGTATGGGCTCTTGACTCCATGCGTGGCGCAGGCCTGACGGACGAAGACCGGCACGGCGTCGGCATCGGCGACGTCCAGACGGCTATAGCTCAGGCGTTCGCCGTAGCGCAATGCCAGGGCATCAAGGCCCGGTCCGCGTTCCTCACTGCGGGCACAGGTCGCCACCGCGTAACCGGCCTGCAGGAGTGCCTCGGCAAACGCCAGGCCGAGGCCTTTGCTGGCGCCCGTGACCAGTACCAGCGGGAGGCCGCTCGGATGCTCATTGGGAGACATGTTTTCTACCTTTCTTTCCCGACTCCAATACCACACTGTCCACAAATCGATAGCGCGCCGGCCTTGCCACCGGTGGCAAGAGATCTATCGCGCGCGCCTTGAGCGCAGCTTCGACGGCGACCGGATCTGCACCGCTACGGCAGCATACCTGAGCAATGAGGATATGCCCCAGGATAGGGTTGGGATGCGCTTGAACCGAGATATCGGCAACCCCCTCCACCCCCTCCAGCAGGGCTTCTATCTTTTCCGGCACGACCTTGGTACCACCGATGTTGACCACCGAATCGCGTCGCCCCAGGAACAGGACCCGATCATTGCGCAACTCGACCAAGTCCCCGGTACGCAACCATCCGGAGGCGACCGGAGCATCTGCCTGCGCATAACCCAGCATGCCACGCGCACTACGGATCTCAAGTTCATCTTCACGCATGCGCAATTGCACGCCCTCTACCGGATGATCCAGCCATTGTGCCGGGAATCCGGCCTTGCCATCAGCTACCGTGAAGCCGACGCCGGCTTCGGTCGAGGCGTAGATATGACGGATCAGGGCAAGCGGAAAACGCTGTGCCAGAATATCGAGCAGTGCCTGGGACGAGGCTTCCCCTCCCAGCGTGATGACCTTGAGCGGGAGATTCAGATCGGCCGGCACTGCGGCCAGCAAGGCACGCCAGAACGACGGCGTGGCACTGACGTGCGTGGTGCCGCCGCGCAAGGCGTCGGCCAGGGCATGGATGCTGCGTTCCGGCGCAAGCAGACGGGCACCATTGATGGCGGCGGTCAACAAGACCTGGATACCGGCAAAGGACGCAGGCTCATAGGTCAACAGCCAGACCGCATCCTCACCGCGAGGATGCTGCCGCACTCCTGAGAGCAGACGCTGTAGCGAATAGAGCGCCGACTTGGCGCGTCCGGTCGTGCCGGAAGTAAACAGACGCAACCCGGCCTGCTCGGCCATCGAATCGGTATCCGGCCAGGCCCTCACGCCCGGGGCCAGTTCGATGCTGGGCGATACCGCCAGTTCGTCGGTCGCGCCCTCGCGCGCCAGCGCGATATCGAGCGGTGCCAGTTGCGCCATCACCAGACCGATCAGCACCGTACGCGCGTCGCGTGCATCCAGCGTCAGGCGCGAGACACGTCCCAAGGCTTGCACCGCCTGCTGCGCCAGATCGGATATCTGTTGGGCAGGAAGGCGCGATCCGGCAGCATCCTGAAGGACGAATCCGGGCGACAGGGCCAGTCCGGTCGGCTCCACCGTGGGCCTCACTACGCCGAATAGATGGCGGCGAGATCTGCCACCGTGACGAATGCGCGGAATCCGTCGCGGAACGGATCGTGTCCGATCTTCTCTTCCAGCACCAGTAGGAACACCGCCAGGTCGAGTGAATCGATCGGTAGTTCGCCGTGCAAGAAGACGGTATCAGGCCCCAGTGAGGCAGGCACCGGAAAATTCTTCTGGGCCAGCAATTCACGCAGGCTCTCAAGAATGACGTTCAGGATATCGGGATTTACGGCTGACACTTCTTCTCCTCCATGCCGAATGCTCTGAGGCTATCAGCGATACTTTGAGTATTCCAACGGCGTCCCTCCCACTCCTGACGAAGCAATTCGAAGACGTAAACGTCCCGTGGTACGCCGTGCTTGATGACATGTTCTTTGAGTACGCCGACTTCCCGCATGCCAAGCAAGCGCTGCAGCTTGAGCACCCGTTGGTTGGCGTCGATGATCTGGATCACGTTCTTGCGCATGCCGAGCACATAGAACAGATAGTCCATGAAATAGGCATGTACATGGCCACCGAACTTGCGGGCCCCTTCCACGGTTCCGAAATAGGAACCGCAACTGCAGCAGCCGTTGATGCGATCGATGTCCGCATAGGAAAGGAAACCGACCGGTTCACCATCACCGAGAATGATGAAGTGCTCGTAATCGGTCCGTCCCTCGCAGCGTTGCAGCCAGGCGCGCTGCTGCTCGATCTGGTGCGGCAGCACGTCCGAGAACATCATGTCATTGATGCGTGGCTGGGAACGCCAGCCCAGTATGAGTTCAGCATCCTCCAGCGTTGGTCGGCGGAAGGTAATGGTCATGCGGTCTGCCTTTGCAAGGAATCGAGAAAGTCCGACACGCCCGCCGTCAGCCAGGTCGGCACCAGAATGTGCGGAACATGTCCGCCTTCATCGTTGAGCATCAGGTCCGGCTGAGCGGGCAATGCCAGCCTATCCGGCATGGGTACGATCCTGTCGTTGCGGCTCCAGAAGAATCGGACCGGCACCGTCAGCCGGTCCCAGTCCAATCGTGACGGCGCCTGGGAGGCCACGGCCGCAATCATGTCCTCCAGCATCGACAACAACATGCTTCTGCGAGGCGCATCGGCCAGCTGTTCGAGATGATGACGCGCCAGGCGCGGCACGCTATCACAGGAGCGGCCCGCCAGCATCTGGGCATAGCGCAGCGCTGCCGCAGGCTCATCGACCTGCAGGGCGTCGCGCAGCAGGGGAAAATTGAAATGCCGATCAAGCCCGGCGCACGCCACCAGGGACAGCGAGGCAATCCGGTCGGAAAAGCGCAATGCCGCTTGCAGTGCGATCCATGCACCAAAGGAATGGGCAAGGATATGGCACCGCGACAATTGCAGCGCGTCCAACGCGTCCTCCAGCCAGTCTGTCAGGCCATCCAGGCCACCGGACCAGGCTTGTGCGCACTGTCCATGTGCTGGCAGATCCAGCGCCACGACACGTCCCTGACGTGACAGCGGAACGACGCAATACTGCCAGGAAAACATGTCGCCCAGAAAACCATGCAGCATCAACACCGGCGGCGACTCGCCTCGCCCGTGCGTCATGACGCGATGCTGGAAGCGCCGGCCGGAGATGGTCGAGACCTGCATGGAGGGCTAGCCGACCATATGACCGCCATCGACGGTCAGATTGGTGCCGGTGATCCATTTGCTGGCATCGGAGAGCAGGAAGGCGATGGGTGCGGCGACATCATCGGGTTGCCCCATCCCCATGGGATGGCGCTTGAGGATCGCATCAACCTGCCCCTCGTTCATTTCCGCGAATGCCTTGCGCGACATCGCGGTATCGATCATGGCCGGAGCCACCGAATTGACCCGGATGCCATCACGTAGAAGCTCCATGGAGAGCCCTCGCGCAGCCGACATCAGACCGGCCTTGCTGGCGCCATACACCACATTGCCGGGCTGCCCGAGAAAGCCGCCGATGGAGGACACCAGAACCATGGAAGTACCCGGCCGGCTGCAGCCGCGCTGGCGCAAGCCGCGAGCGAGCGCCAAGGCAGAACCGAGGTTGGTATGCATGATCCTGTCGAAATGCGCAGCACTGAAGCTGCGCACCGGCAGCGTCTGCTGCATGCCTACGCAATAGGCCAAGCCATCCAGCGGCCCATGCACGCAGACTTCATTCTTGAGCCAGGCAGGCAGCGCATCCAGCTGGCTGACATCGAAGGCAGCGACCTGATGTCCTTGCCCTGGAAGTTGCGGCAGCAACGCTTCGAGACGGGCCGAATCGCGACCGTTGAGAACGACGCTGGCGCCCAGACTTGCAACCAGTTTGGCGGTCGCCAGACCGATACCGGCGGAAGCGCCGGCCACCAGAATGCGACGACCCGAGAGATCAAAGGGAGACGTCATGATCCACCCGGGAAAACAGCGAACTCAGGCACCAGCCTTGACCAGTGCAACCAGATCGCCAATGGTCTTGGCCTTTTGCAGATCGTCACCTGCCAGGACGTGCCCGGTCTTCTCGTCGACCAGGGCGATGAAGCTGATGGTGGCCAGGGAATCCCAGGTATCAAGGGTATCGAGCGCGGTCGAAGACGAGATTTCGCTCGCGTCCACTTCCAGGATTTCTGCCAGTGCGTTGATGATGTCTTGGTCGTTCACGATGGGCCTCTGTGCGCAATTTAGTCAGTTTGCATGGTAGCAGCCGGTGCCGATTTCATACAAATGAGAAACGCAACTTTTCCGGGCCAATTCTGCGGGGTCCAGGCGACCAGGAAAAGCTCAGCCAGCCAGATATCCACCGTCCACCGGCAGCGTGGCGCCGGTGATCCAGGCACTGTCGGAGCCGAGCAGAAAGGTCGCCGCCTTGGCGATATCGACGGGGCGCACCAGCCCCAGAGGATGCGCCTGGAGCAAGGCCTGACGCTGGGCCTCGGCCAGCAGCTGGAATTGTTCGTCGGCCTTGGGGCCTTGCACCACTGCCGGGGCCAGGCAGTTGACCCGGATCGACTTGTCGGCCAGCTCCAGGGCCAGCGACTGGGTCAGCGAAACCAGCGCGGCCTTGGAGGCGGCATAGAGACTGCGTGCCTTTTGCCCTCGCAAGCCTGCCACCGAGCCGATCAGCACGATGCTGCCCCCCTCTTCGCAGACGCCCTTCTGGCGCAAACCCTTGGCCAGCATCAATGGCGCGGCCACATTGACGTGGAAATAGCGATCAAACTGTTCGGCATTGATGCGACTCAACGGCGAATAGCCCTGGAACGAGGCCGAATGGACCATCCCATGCAAGACGCCCGCGGCGGCAATGGCTTTCATCCGTGTCGCAATGGCATCCAGATCGGCCAGGTCCATCACCTCCACGGTGTGACGCTCGGGGCCTGCAATATCGGCGCGCGTCTGCTCCAGTGGCTCCTGCCGGCGCCCCATCAGTACCAGGGACGCCCCCTCCTGCGCCAATTCCCGGCAAATCCCCAGACCGATCGCCGAATCAGCCGAAGCGCCTGTCACCAGGATACGCCGCCCCTGCAAACGACCTGCCACGCTCATCGCCCACCAAGCTGCAAGGGGGGAAAGTCGTCGGGAACCTCGATGACGGCCGGAGCCGGAATCGGTCCGACTTCAGCGATCAGGGACGCCCAGGACCAGCCCACGCCAAATCCCGCCAGCATGAGCTTGTGGCGACCGGAGGTGAGCTTGTCGGAGAGACTGCTGCAGATGGCCAGCGGGATCGATGCCGAACTGGTATTGCCGTAGTCGTGCAGATCGACGATGAAGCGCTCGGCATCCACGGCGATCTTGCGGCGGATCTGGTCCAGCATCAGCTTGTTGGCCTGATGCAGCACAAAGTAATCGATCTGCTCGCTGCTCAGGCCAGCCAGTTCAAGATTGGCCTTGACCAGAGGTGGGACTGCACGCAGCGAGAAGGAAAACACTTCAGGCCCGTTCAGGCTCAGTCGTGCATCCCGATAGGCGGTCTCGTGCTGCTCGGCCGTCATCGGCTGCTCGCCGGGAATCAGCGGATTGCGGCGGCCACCGGCGCGCACCACGATATGCGGAGCACCCCGGCCATCGGTACCCATGACGACATGCATGGGCCCGCTACCGGGACGCTTCTCGAGCGCAACGGCGGCACCGGCATCACCGAACAGCGGACGTGTCGAGCGGTCCTCGGGCATCAGGTGCCTGGTGCTGGTATCGCCACAAAGCACCAGCGCGCGCTTGCCGCTGGCGCCAGCCAGCATGGTCGAGGCGATCCAGGTTGCGTAGATGAAGCCCGAACATCCCAGATTGATGTCAAGCGCGGCACAACTGGTGGGCAGCCCCAGTCGATTCTGAATCAGGCAGGCCGTGGCCGGCAGGTTGTAGTCGCTGTCCTGGGACACGAAGATCAGGACCTCGACCGTGGAGGGGTCCCATTCCAGCGACTTGAGCAGGTCAGTGGCGGCAGCCACGCACATGTCGGATGCGCACAGATGGGGAGGCAAGACCCGGCGCTCGTAGATCCCGGTGCTCTGCTCAAGCTTCTCCGCTTCAGCGGCGGTGAAGATGCCAGGCTCGCGCACATAGGAATGACGATGCACGGGGACGGCGGCACGGAAGCCGGCGAAGGCGATATCTTGGACGGTGGCTTGCATGGGCTATCCTGATGGTGTCTGAGGGCGTTACTGAGCGTAGAGATCGACCAGTCTAGCGTCGAATCCTTCGGCCAGGGCAAAATTGATCATGCTGCGGCGTGTACCCGAATAAGCCGGCATCACCCATACCGGTCCCGCCCAGTGGCGGATATCGGATGAGGACTGTATCGACTGACCGTACATGACGGCCCCCGCCAGGGCGCGATCGGCGATGCGTACTGTGCCAGCGGCAAGCAGCGGCTCAAGTTCAGGGTGCTCCTGCAGGAGTCGCCACAGATCTCCGCCCGCGCCCCATAGCAGGCCAGGTCCACCGGACAGCAAGGCCCTGGCAATCCGGCTCCTGGTGTCGAAACCTGCGTCAAGACTGGCTTGCAACTGCGCGGCTGGCGCACTGACACCCGCAGGATGAGCACACATCCGCAGACGTGGAATACCCCCGGTGACATGCGTATCGACATGATCGACGACCAGACCGACCGAACGCATCAGGTTGCCCAGTGAATCTGCCGTGAAATAGTTGATGTGCTGTGGATGAAGAAGATTGCAGACATCCGGCCGGCTCACATCGATGGCAGAGAAATCGGGGGTCTCGATGTAGATCACGCCACCCGAACGTTGCACCAGCTTTTTCAGTTGCCGCAGGAAGCGGCGCGGATCAAGCACATGTTCGATGACGTGCGATGACATCACTGCATCGATGCGCATCTCATCGCCCACCAGCTCCATCAGATCGGAACTATTGAGGTCGGCTTGCACGAAGCTGAACCGATCCGGCAGCATCCGATTGAAATCGATCCCCAGCAGGCGCTGCACCGGAATATCAAAGCGCTCCGCCAATGCCGCCAGCAAAGGGCCGTTGCCACAACCGACGTCAACGATGCGTCCGGCCGAATGCTTCAATCCCGCCCCACCGACGATCTCGATCATTTCCACGTAAGGCAGCAATACATCGGCACTGCCTGTTTCGCCCCAGGAGACGGGTTGCTGGCTGTCCTGGGCATACAACATGGAAAAGACGGAAACGTCATAATCCACCAGCGTGCGGACATGCCCGCAATTGCGACAGGACCCTAACGGAAACTCGCGCTCGACACGCTGCAAAACCTGTCCTTCGAGGCGGGTCTGACCGGCGTAGACGGCACCGATCCGGTCCCACTCGTCACCGTCGCAGATGACACGGCCAATGCGACTCATGCTTGAACTCCCTTTTGCCGAACATGCTGATTCAATTGCGCCCATTGCGGATGCTGCCGCATGAGCGCATCACAGTCGCGCCAGGTAAAGGTCGGGCATTCTGGCAGCAAGGCTTCCAGGAGCCGGCTCACCAGCGCAAAATCGGCAGGCTCGTCCACGCACCAGCGCCAGGGCGGGGGCGTCGATGCCTCAGAGGTGGCATCCATGCCGGCGGCGATGGCCCGTAACCGGTAACGCTCAGGACGACGATAAATGTAGGGCGTAACATGCTCCCGCTCGAAGGCCGTGGTTGCCGGGTCCTGATCGGCCTGATCCAGCAACGGCCGGCGAAAGACTTCCACGTCCAGTCCCCGCGGGAACAGATTCATGTCCAGATGCGCGTAGTCCACCTGTTCATCGTCAAGCAGGGCAGTGACGACCTGATCGATGAGCTCGGGGTCGATGAGCGGGCAATCGGAGGTCACACGCACGATCACATCCGCCTCACTGAGACGGGCCGCAAGCACGAAACGGCTCAACACATCGTCTTCCGACCCGCGCGCCACCCGCACCCCAAGGGCCTGGCCGAGGGCTGCGACCTCATCGTCGCTGGCATTGATGGTGGTGGCCAGCACCACCTCGTCAACCTTGGCACTGCGGCGCAAGCGCTCCAGATGATGAGCAAGCAAGGACTTGCCCGCCACTTCCAGCAAGACCTTGCGCGGCAGCCGTGTCGATGTGGTGCGGGCCTGCGTGATACAGACGACTTTGGGCCGGGCGTTCATCAGCGCTGCTCTGGCAGCCTCACCAGCGGCCAGGCCAGTGGCTCGCCACGCTTGATGGCACGGCTGGCGACGGCACCCAGGACGGTATCCAGATGCTTGGGCGGCAATCCCAGGCCTGGGCGAATCGAACGGACATTGTCGGCAGTGAAGACGCCACCGGCGGGGATGTCCTGCACCGCATACAGCGAGCGCCGATAGTCGCGCCCCTTGCCTTCGCCAGGAGTGGGGCCGTAGGTGACCTGACCCAGGCAATCGAAGGCAGTACGTGCGGCCACCACCAGCTCCCGCAATTCATGCGGTTCCAGCGAGAAGGCCGAATCGACACCGCCATCGGCACGCGCCAGGCAAAGATGCTTCTCGATCACGCTCGCGCCCAGCGCCACGGCCGCCGTTGGTACGGCTGTGCCGTGCGTATGATCCGACAGGCCAGCCGGGGTACCAAAGGCTTGCGACAGATGCGGAATGGTACGCAGGTTGCTTTCGCGCGGATCACTGGGATAGGCGCTCACGCAATGCAGGAGGATGATGCCGGCGGCACCCGCCTGGCGCGCGGTCTCGACCGCTTCCTCGATTTCGGCCAGATTGGCCAGACCGGTCGACATGATCAGCGGCTTGCCGAAGCTGGCAGCGTAACGGATCAGGGGCAGGTCATTAAGTTCGAACGAGGCGATCTTGAAAGCCGGGGCACCCAGCTCATCCAGCATCTTCACCGCAAAGCGATCGAATGGACTACTGAAGAGCGCAATGCCGCGCTTGCGGGCATGCTCGAACAATGCCGGATGCCATTCGTAGGGGGTCGCGGCCTCCTGGTAGAGGTCATACAGGCTACGTCCCGCCCATAATCCCCCCTCGATGACGAAACCCGGTGCCGTCGAATCGATGGTCATGCTGTCAGCCGTATAGGTCTGCATCTTGACAGCGTCGGCCCCGGCGTCGGCGGCAGCATCGATCAGGGCAATCGCACGGGCGATCTCGCCATTATGGTTGCCCGACATCTCCGCGATGATATATGGAGGATTACCCGGTCCGATCACACGATCGGCGATCTTGACATTCATCATGACGGAAGTCTTTCCCTAAAATGTGTTGTAAGAAGGGCGCTGGCAACCCGTACCGCCCCTTCCCCATCTACTACTCCGCGCAGGGTCTGCACCATGCGCTCGCGCCCGGGCAGATCTTGCCACATCGCTGCCGCCTGGGCGGCAATACGCTGCTCAGCTCCGGGCACGCGACCGTCGATACACGGATATGGCCCGTCCACACTGGCGGCAGCCTGGTTCTGTGCCACCACGACAGAGAGTGCCGGCAAACCCAATGCCACCAGTTCGCCAATGGTACCGCCTGCGGCCGAGATCACCAGGCCGGCACGGCAGAACAACGGGGCCACGGACGGGGGATTGACGACAACCTGCACAGGTGGAACTACTTTATCGGCCAATTCTCGCAGATCTTGATGATGAGGATAGGCGGCGCCCGCCAATACCGTGATGTCTACGCTGGCCGGGAGGCGCTGGCGCAATACCGGGAGCAGCGCCATCGAGAGATTGAGCGGATCCGACCCTCCAAAACTGACCAACACCTGTTGCCGCTGCGACAACGGCAACTGCACCTGACGGGCGGCCTCCCGTATATCGCGGCGGATCAGGGCGTAACGCGGGCCCAACAGCATCAAGGCCTGTGCCGAGATCTCTGCATAGGCGGTGGCGCTGGCATTGGGCGAGGCATCGATGATCACGTCGGCGCATACATCCTGGCGATCGGCGGCATCCCACAGTGCAGCCAGCGGCCCCTCCTCGGCCACGCGTCGCCAATACGCATCATCCAGATGATAGCCATCGACCACCGTGATGCAGGGGTGCAGGCTACGCATCAATCCCAGCAGCTCCTGCAGATCGGGCTGACTGCCTGCCGGCCCGGGCAACGACAACAATCGGGCCGGGACGCCGTCCATCATCGCCTGCGCCGCCGGCAATGGATCCACCATCGCAAACACCACCGTGCCGCCCTGCTCGGCCACCGCCTCGGCAATGGCGCGGCAACGCATGAGGTGCCCCATCCCCATCGCTGCCGTGGCGTCTACGCGAAACAGTACGGTGGAACCGGACACGCTCTCTCCCTTCAGTCGGATGACCCGGGCGCGCCGGCTCCAACGTCCATCCAGCGATGCCAGTCCTGGTGAAACTTGCGGATACGTGCCTCGTTGGAGCCGTGTATGGGGGACATCTGCATCTGACTGTTGCCCTTCTGCACCTGCTCCATGATGTGTTGATCTTCGCCCAGGATGACACGATTGAAACTGGTCACGTTGTCCACCACAGCCTTGCGCACGGCCGTCTGCTGGTCCGGCCCCAGTCCGCTGCCGGCCATGAAAATACGGTAGTGCAGCTCATTGGTCTGCGGCGTGAGCGGGGTGTAGGTCTGCACACTCATGAGACAGCCGTGGGAAAGACCGATGGCCAGATTGGGAAAGATGAAAAAGTGATCGTAGTTGGGGAAGCGCTGGCTCTGATGCAGCTTGAGTCGTTTGCGAACACCCTCCCACCACTTGGCGCTGTTTTCGGAGAGATAGGCGATACCATTGTTGAACACATCGGCAACCTCGATCTCCCATCGGGCCTGCACAAAATTCTTGAAGCTTTCCGGATGGACCATGCCGACGTGATAGACCTCCAGCACACTTTCCACGCCCAGCTTCCAGTTGGCTTGCCACAGCTTGCGCTGATCATCGACCTGGTCGGTAAAGGTGTCCGACAGGTGCTGCAGAACGTCGGCATAAGCGCCCAGATACTGGGCCAGGCTCGGGCCCTGATCGGCCAGTCGTACAAACAGGAAACGTCCGCATTGGTCGATTGAAAATCGACGTAGCGCGCGCGCCTTGCGCCCCTCATCGTCGAGCTGGAAATACTTGCCATTGCCGGGGATGAACGGCGTTCCTTCCTTGTCGTAGGTCCAGCCGTGATAGGGGCAGGTCAGGGAACGCTTGCCACATTTTTCTTCCTGGATCTTGGCGAAGCGGTGCGTGCACACGTTATGCAGGGCGCGCAATTCCCCCTGGAAATTCTGGACCACCACCGAAGTCCCGCCGATTTCCACCGTGAGGAACTGACCGTGCTCGGCGACTTGCTCGGCAAAACCGACGAAATTCCAGCAGCGCGAAAAAATGAGCTCGCGCTCCCGAGCCTGGACGTCGTCTTCAAAATAATAGCCGGGCCGCATCGACAATGATTGCTCCGGTGCAGACGAAGAAGGGGACGAAGAAGGGGACGAAGATGGCGGCGAAGAAGTCTTTGAAGTTTCCATGAGCAAATCAAGTTGACTAGTTGAACCCGGCGCAACCATCGCCGGCGCCGGCATCTGCACGCCCGTCATGCTGGATTGGGCGCAACTGGCAGGCATTGTCGCTGCCGCTGCCGCCTGGTCGCCATCCATCATGTCGCACTGGTTTGCAGTATCTCAAGTGACGTGAAAATAGGCAGGTTCCAGCAGCAGTCTAGGTCAGGTAGGACCTTAATCTTTCGCAGATGAAATCCTGCTGCTCATGCGTCAATTGCGGATACATCGGCAATGAGATCGCGCGCGCATAGTAATTTTCCGCGTGCGGAAAGTCGGCTGGCCGGAAAGTAAAGCGCTGCCGATAATAAGGATGGCGATAGACCGGGATGTAGTGCACGTTGACCAGGATGCCATCGCTGCGCAAGCCATCGAAGACCTCCTTGCGCCCCCTCGCCGCTTTTTCATCCACCAGTACGACATAGAGATGCAAGCCCGAATAGGTGTCCGGTAATTGCCAGGAAAGCTGCAAGGGGAGGTCAGCCAGCAAACTGTCGTAGCGCTGGGCCAACTGGTGCCGCCGGGCGACCACCTGTTCCAGATGCTGCGCCTGACTCAGTCCAAGGGCTGCCTGGATATCGGTCATACGGTAATTGAAGCCGAGATCGATCTGTTCGTAGTACCAGGCGCCATCGGGCGGGTTGTCCATCTGGCTGGCCTCACGCGTGATGCCGTGGCTGCGCAGCAAGCGCAACCTGTCCGCCAGGACGTCGTCCTGCGTGAGCGCCGCACCTCCTTCGCCGGTGGTGATGATCTTCACCGGATGGAAACTGAAGACGGTGATATCGCTATAGCGGCAATTCCCGATCGGCTCACCCAGATAGCGGCCACCGATGGCATGGGAAGCGTCTTCGATCACCTTGAAACCATATTCCCGGGATAACGCGCCGATGGCACGCATGTCACAGGGCTGGCCGCATAGATGCACCACAACGACCACCTTGGGCAGGCGCCCGATGTCGCGTGCCTGCTCCAGCTTGCTGGCCAATGCCAGGGGATCCATGTTCCAGGTGCGCGGGTCGATATCGACGAAATCCACGTCGGCACCGCAATACAGCGCACAATTGGCGCTGGCCACGAAGGTAATCGGCGACGTCCAGACCAGATCCCCAGCCCCCACTTGCAGGGCACGACATGCGAGATGCAGTGCAGCGGTGGCATTGGAGACCGCTACTGCATGCTTGGCCTGGCAATGCTCGGCCAAGGCCTGCTCGAACGCTGGAACCACCGGTCCCTGAGTGAGGAAATCGGAGCGCAATACCGCGGAAACGGCGTCGATATCGTCCTGGGTAATGTGCTGACGGCCGTAGGGGATGGTGGACATCAAAGCTTCCCGACGACGCTGCGGTTGTCCTGGATCCAGGCAGCCAGCTCTTGCGAAGTCATCCATTCCTTGTTGTTGTCGGAGGAATAGACGAAATCAGGCGCAACCTTGCGACCATCGCGAATGCGGGCCGGATCTTCGCTCCACTTGTGAATGGCCGGCAGGATCTTGAAGTGCTCCGGATATTCGTAGGTGTAGGGCGCATCTTCAATACCGATCATCTGCTCGTGCAGTTTCTCGCCCGGTCGCACTCCGACGATGTCGAACTCGGCATCCTGCTTGACGGCGCGGGCGATATCCGGAAGGTGCATGGAGGGAATCTTCTTGACATAGATTTCTCCTCCGACCATATCCTCAAACGCATGCCAGACCAGCTCCACCCCCTGCTCCAGGGTAATCATGAAGCGTGTCATGCGTTCGTCGGTGATGGGGAGCTTCCCCCCCTTCTCCAGCAGGGACAGGAAAAAGGGAATCACAGACCCGCGTGAGCCCATCACATTCCCGTAGCGCACTACCGAGAAGCGCGTTTCGTTACCGCCCGAATAGGAATTGCCGGCCACAAACAACTTGTCCGACGCCAGCTTGGTAGCGCCGTAAAGATTGGCAGGACTGCTGGCCTTGTCGGTGGACAGGGCCACCACGCGCTTGACCCCATGATCGATGCAGGCATCGATCAGGTTCATCGCCCCCATCACGTTGGTCTTGACGCACTCGAAGGGGTTGTATTCCGCCGTTGGAACGATCTTGGTCGCTGCCGCATGCACCACATAGTCGATCCCCGACAGCGCGCGGCCCAGGCGATCCTTGTCTCGCACGTCACCGATGAAAAACCGTACACGGCTATCGTCCGCGTACAGCTTTGCCATCTCCCACTGCTTCATTTCGTCCCTGGAGAAAATCACCAACCGGCGCGGATTATATTTGGCCAAGGTCATCGGAACGAAGGTATGGCCAAACGATCCGGTGCCGCCGGTGACGAGAATGGACTGGTTGGTAAACATGATGTGCTGTCGCGATAGGTGAAATTGCTATGGTGCCGGCAGATTGTCCGCCGCCCGAAATTCAGTCCAGCTTGACCGGAACAACGCTTTCCTGCCCACGGAACTGGCGGATGTAAAGCAGGGCCGATGAATCGTTGACGACAATGAACTTGGTAAAGTTGTACAGCGCCGGCTCATAGCCCAAAGGGAAATCGTTCATTTCGAAGAAATCCCGATAGCCCGTACCCAGTGCATAGAAGTGGTCCTTGAAATCGGCCTCGAAATACGCGTCATCGGCCGGGTGGAACTTGATGACCAACGCGCCGCCGAGATTGCGCACCATCGCAGCCTGCATGCGAACCATCATCAGCAGGCCGTAAAGGAATTTGTCCAACAACGGCTTGTCGTTTTCGTGCTCTGCCACGAAGTTGATCAGACAAGGCAGCATGCAGAGCCAGATGGTCTCGGTCGCCGGGATGATTTCCATGGTCGACATCGGCAATATGGTGACATTGCTCAGCGTGGGGAAGGCGCGTTCCGACACGCAGAAGGCCCCCGAGAAACCAGGCTGGCGCGCATTGAAGAACCAGGACTCGATACTGTTGAGTTGCGCCAGTCGCTCGCGGTCGATCTTGAGCACATCCAGCACGCCGCGTCGCTCGAGTTCACGGGTCAGCAGACCGATATCGACCTGCCGGCTGGCCCAGGGCTGCAGAGCATTGTTCAAATCATAAGCCGCAGAGCCTTCCTCGATGTAGTACACCTTGCGCACCACGCCGGAAATACTGAAGAGCTTGCCCACCAGGAAGCCGCTATGCGGCACGTACAGATTCAGGCCTACCTCGGGATGCGCCCTCAGAACGCCACACACCTTCTCCAGGTAATCGCAGGTGCGCGCAATCGACCACACGCCATCGTTTTCCACGCTCAGGTGGGGACCGTTCCACTGGGTGTTGCGTCCGCAAACGACGAGCAACTCATTGCTCAGGTAGCCGTTTTCGACAAGATGCCGTCCGATCGAATAGGTAATCGGGCTATGCATGTAGAGCAGGTCAAAAAGTTTTTCAGTTGCCATGTATGGTGGCGCCTTATGTGCGCGAGTGGGCATATACCGCCCATCTGCGCCACGGTCAGACGTGATCGGACGAAAGTGGCGATGAGTGCGTCTGCCATGACAGCGTGAGCGCACCGACTAGATACTCACTAATTTAATCATGCGCGGCTGCAACTACATCAGGAGATTAATGTGCCTTTTAACGTTTATTCCTGATTTAGAAAGTTTCCATAAAGAAATATTGCGCGGAGACTGAGCCACTGTCCCGATCAGTTCTGAGACGATCGGCACATGGTAGACTCCCTGCTCGTTTCTATCCTGGCCTTGCTTCCGCAATCGGCTTTAAAGCTTCCATGAACATCGTCATCCTCGCCGCCGGCATGGGCAAACGCATGCAATCCGCCCTGCCCAAGGTCTTGCATCCCCTGGCCGGCAAACCCCTGCTAGGCCATGTGGTCGACCTGGGCCGCTCGCTGGCCTCCTCACAACTGTGTGTCATCTACGGCCACGGCGGCGACGCCGTACCCAAGGCATTTGCCGACCAGGGCCTGTCGTTCGCCCTGCAGGAACCCCAGCTCGGCACCGGCCACGCCGTCATGCAGGCCTTGCCCCATCTGGACGACAACGCCCCCACCCTGGTGCTGTACGGCGACGTCCCCCTGACCAGCACCGCGACGCTGCAGCGCCTGCTGCAAGCTGCCGGCCAGGACAAGCTGGGGGTGCTGACCGTGGAGCTGGACAACCCCACCGGTTACGGGCGCATCGTGCGCGAAGGCGGCAAGATCACCCGCATCGTCGAACAGAAGGATGCCAGCGCGGCCGAACTCGCCATCAAGGAAGTCAATACCGGCATCATCGTCGCGCCCACCGCGCGTCTGCGTGACTGGCTGTCCAGGCTGTCCAACAAGAACGCACAGGGCGAGTACTACCTCACCGACGTGATCGCCGCAGCCGTAGCCGATGGCGTCGAGGTGGTCTCGGCCCAGCCCGACGATGTGGCCGAAACCCTGGGGGTGAACAGCAAGGTGCAACTGGCGGAACTGGAACGGGTACACCAACTGCGCATCGCCCGTGCCCTGCTGGAGTCCGGCGTGACACTGGCCGACCCGGCGCGCATCGACGTACGCGGTGTGCTCAACTGCGCGCGCGACGTCAGCATCGACGTCAACTGCGTCTTCGAAGGCGAGGTCAGCATCGGCGAAGGCGCCACCATCGGCGCCCACTGCGTCATCCGCAACGCCCGTATCGCTGCCGGTGCGAACATCAAGCCCTTCACCCACATCGAAGACGCGGTGGTCGGCGCCAAGGCCCAGATCGGCCCCTATGCCCGCCTGCGCCCCGGTACCGAACTGGCGGCCGACGTACATATCGGCAACTTCGTCGAAGTCAAGAACAGCATCGTCGGCCTCGGCAGCAAGGCCAATCACCTGGCCTACGTGGGTGACGCCGACATCGGCAGCGGAGTCAACGTCGGCGCCGGTGTCATCACCTGCAATTACGACGGTGCCAACAAATTCCGTACCATCATCGAGGACGACGCCTTCATTGGCAGCGATACCCAGCTGGTCGCGCCGGTGCGGGTCGGCAAGGGCGCCACCATCGGCGCCGGCACCACGCTGACCAAGGATGCACCGGCCAGCCAGCTGACCCTCTCGCGCACCAAGCAGCTGTCGCTGGCGGGATGGCAGCGACCGGTAAAGTTAAAGAAGTGAGTGCCCAGGCGCGAACCTGACTTATCCACAGCAAAAAAAGCGGCCGGCCACTTTGTGCGCCGGCCAATTACTTTTCAGCACCGCTCACACGGCATCAAGTCTCGATAGGCACTGCCGTTTCGAACTTGCTGCGATGGATGGAGAAATAGCTGCGCACATTACGCACATTGCGCTGCGAAGCGAACAGGCGATGCGCCAGCGCGTGATAGGCCGGCATGTCCCGCACCAGCACCACCATCACGAAATCCGGCCCCGGCGAAACGCGATAGCACTGCTGCACTGCCGGCTCGGTCGCCACCAGCGCCTCGAAGGCCTGCTGCTCTTCCTCGCCCTGCCGGTCCAGCGTGATCTCGACCACCGCAGTCAGCGTCGACGACAGGCGCACCGGATCCAGCAAGGCCACCTGACGCGCAATCACCCCAGCCTCGACCAGGCGCTTGACCCGCCGCAGACAGGTGGGCGGAGAGGCATGCACCTGGGCAGCCAGCTCCTGGTTGGTCTGGCTGGCATCGGTCTGCAAAGCCTGCAGAATCCGGCGGTCAAGGTCGTCCAGGTCGAGTTTCATCAGCGTTGAATCATGGGCCAGTCGTGGATCGGAAAAGATTGGAAACGCGCATATTGGAATTTAATTTCATTAATTTGAATTTAATTTCCAAATATTTCTACATGCCGTAATCAGGCAATATTAATTCATTTAGTGCTAATTTTAGAAATCATATTTCAAATTGCCTGCCCTACCATGCATGCACATCTTTTCCCAAGAGGCATTCCATGTGCGGCATCGTCGGCGCAGTAGCGCAACAAAACGTCACTCCCATCCTGCTTGAAGGCCTGAAGCGCCTCGAATATCGCGGCTACGACTCCTGCGGGGTGGCGTTGCATGTGGATGGCAAGCTGCAGCGTTCACGCAGCACCTCGCGCGTAGCCGACCTGCAACAGCAAATCGCCCAGACCGGCCTGGCCGGCTTCACCGGCATTGCCCACACGCGCTGGGCCACCCACGGCGCCCCCGCTACGCACAATGCCCACCCGCACTTCTCGCGCGAGCGCATCGCACTGGTCCACAACGGCATCATCGAAAACCACGACGAACTGCGTGCCGAACTGCAAGCGGCCGGCTATACCTTCGAAAGCCAGACCGACACCGAAGTGATCGCCCACCTGATCGACCACATGTATGACGGCGATCTCTTTCATACCGTGCAGCAGGCCGTGCGCCGGCTCAGCGGTGCCTATGCGATCGCCGTCTTCTGCGCCGACGAACCGCACCGCGTGGTCGCCGCGCGCCAGGGCTCGCCGCTGATCGTCGGCGTGGGCGAGGGGCAGAACTTCGTTGCTTCGGACGCCATGGCCCTGGCCGGCACCACCGACCAGATCATCTACCTGGAAGAAGGCGACGTCGTCGACCTGCAATTGCAGAAGGTGTGGATCGTCGACGGCAGCGGCAGGCCGGTGGAGCGCGAAGTGCGTACCGTCCAGGCTTACACCAGCGCGGTGGAACTGGGCCCCTACCAGCACTACATGCAGAAGGAAATCTTCGAGCAGCCACGCGCCATCGCCGACACCCTGGAAGGCGTGGTGCGCATCATGCCCGAGTTGTTTGGCGACAAGGCCTACCGGATCTTCAAGGAAATCGACTCGATCCTGATCCTGGCCTGCGGTACTAGCTACTATGCTGGCCTGACCGCCAAGTACTGGCTGGAGTCGATCGCGCGCATCCCGGTCAACGTCGAGATCGCCAGCGAATACCGTTATCGCGACAGCGTACCCAATCCCAAATCGCTGGTGGTCACCATCTCGCAGAGCGGTGAGACCGCCGACACGCTGGCGGCATTGAAGCATGCGCGCAGCCTGGGCATGCCGCACACGCTGACCATCTGTAATGTCGCCACCAGCGCCATGGTGCGCGAATGCGAACTGGCCTATATCACGCGTGCCGGCGTGGAAGTCGGCGTAGCCTCGACCAAGGCCTTCACCACGCAGTTGGCCGCGTTGTTCCTCCTCACGCTGGCCCTGGCGCAGACCCGTGGTCTGCTGAGTGACGCGCAGGAGGAAGCCCATCTCAAGGCCATGCGACACCTGCCTGCCGCGCTGCAAAGTGTGCTGGCGCTGGAGCCCAGCATCGTGGCCTGGTCCGAAGCATTTGCCCGACGCGAGAACGCGCTGTTCCTGGGGCGCGGCCTGCACTATCCGATTGCGCTGGAAGGTGCGCTCAAGCTCAAGGAAATCACTTACATCCACGCCGAAGCCTACGCGGCCGGCGAACTCAAGCATGGACCGCTGGCCCTGGTCACCGACCAGATGCCGGTGGTCACGATCGCGCCCAACGATGCGCTGGTGGAAAAGCTCAAGTCCAACATGCAGGAAGTGCGCGCACGCGGTGGCCAGCTGTATGTGTTTGCCGATGGCGATTCACGCATCACCTCGGCCGAAGGCGTGCACGTGATCCGCATGCCGGAGCACTATGGTGTGCTCTCACCCATCCTGCACGTGGTGCCCTTGCAGCTCCTGTCATATCACACCGCCCTGGCGCGTGGGACCGATGTGGACAAGCCGCGTAATCTGGCTAAGTCGGTGACGGTGGAGTGAGCTGGGGTCCATAAGATTTGTGT
>NZ_DASQOH010000011.1:0-1916 GCF_035644555.1 Herbaspirillum sp. | reverse complement strand
CGACAGGCGCATTGCACAGTTGATGATGCCCACCATCGAATAGGTCTGCGGGAAATTGCCCCACATCTGGCGCGTGACCGGATGGGTGTCTTCGGACAGCAGGCCCAGGTGGTTGCGGGCATCCAGCATGGCCTGGAAGATTTCCCGGGCCTGCTCCTTGCGGCCGATGCGGGCCAGCGCATCAATACGCCAGAAGGTGCAGATATTGAAGGCGGTCTCGGGGCGGCCGAAATCGTCCGGCGCTTCGTAGCGGCGCATGTAGGGGCCATCGCAGAGCGACTTTTCCAGGGCTTCGACGGTGGAGATGAAGCGCTTGTCGGTCGGTGCGATCAGACCCACTTCCACCATCAGCAGCACGCTGGCGTCGAGATCGCGCCCGCCGAAACTTTCGGCGTAGGCCTGGCGCTGCTCGTTCCAGGCTTCGGTGAGGATGCGGTCACCGATTTCCTTGGCGCGGTCGCCCCAGTAGCGGGCGCGCTCGGGCAGGTCGACCCGCGCGGCGATCTTGGCCAGCCGATCACACGCGGCCCAGCTCATCAATGCCGACGAGGTATGGATGCGCGAACGGGTGCGCAGCTCCCACATGCCGGCGTCGGGCTGGCTGTAGACCTCATAGGCGCGCTCGCCGACTGCTTCCAGATGCTGGAAATGCTCGGCGCCGGCGCGATGATGCAGGCGCATGTCGTGGAAGGCCTGGGCCGCGCCCAGCACGATATTGCCGTAGACGTCGTGCTGGAAGTGTTCGTAGGCCTGGTTGCCCACGCGGACCGGCTGGTGGTGCTGGTAGCCGGGCAGGTGGTCCAAGATCTGCTCGGGTAGCGCTTCTTCCAGGCCGATGCCATACAGCGGCTGCACATGGCCGCCGCCGGAGCGCACCACCACGTTGGTCAGCCAGCGCAGGTAGTCTTCCATGGTGCCCAGTTCGGACAGGCTGTTCAGGGCGCGCACCACGAAGAAGGCGTCGCGCAGCCAGCAGTAGCGATAGTCCCAGTTGCGCTGGCTGCCGGGCGCCTCGGGCACGCTGGTGGTCATGGCGGCGATGATGGCGCCGGTATCTTCGAAGACCGAGAGCTTGAGCGTGATGGCCGCGCGAATCACCGCATCCTGCCACTCCAGCGGGGTGGCCAGGGCGCGGCTCCAGTTGCGCCAGTAGGCGGTGGTCTCCTGCTCAAAATCACGGGCGGTGTCGTTGATGCCGCCGTGCAGGGTTTCGTCGGGGCCAAGGATGAAGTTGTAGGGACGGCTGACCACGAAGGCGGTCTCGTCGACGATGTAGCTGATCGGCGCATCGGTGTTCAGGCGCAGGGTCTGCTCGGGACCGACATAGCGGATGTGGTTGCTGCCGCGGGTCTGCGCCGGGATATCACGGCCCCAGTCGAAGCGCGGACGCAGCACCACGCGCATGCGCGGCGCGCCCAAGAGCGGATGGATGCGACGCACCAGTTGCAGCGGGCGGAAGAAGCGGCCACGGCTCTGGAAGCGCGGCGCCAGGTCGGTGATCTCGATGCCCTGGCCCAGGGTGTCGTAGAGGCGGGTGCGCAGCACGGCGGTATTGGGTTCGTACCACTGCTCGCTGTGGGAGAAGTTCTCCAGCTGGAAAGCCCACAGCGCGCCATTGTCGGTGGGGTCCAGCAGGGCATTGAAGACCGGGTCGCCGTCGAAGCGCGGCAGGCAGCACCAGACGATGCGGCCCATCTTGTCCACCAGCGCGGAGAAGGCGCAATTGCCGATCACGCCCAGGTCCAGCGAGGAAGTGGACGGCATGTCGTGCGCCTCGGCGGCCAGGTGTGGCTGTTCGGAATGCTGGGTCTGCGAGTGGGGTTGCGGCTGCGCTTCCTGTTGCGGGTCGGGGCTGGGCTGGCTCATGGTTCCTCGTGCTCTGTTCTGTGGGTCAGATTTCTTGATGGAAGGCGATG
>NZ_DASQOH010000010.1:0-6031 GCF_035644555.1 Herbaspirillum sp. | reverse complement strand
ACCGGCAGCGAGGTCGTATCGGGATAGCTGAACTGGTCGAAGCGCAGGAAGGGCATGGCCCAGGAGGAGCACAGCATGGTCGCCCGGAATTCACGCAGGAACAGGGTGCCGATCTGCAGCCAGCTGATTTCAACCGGGTTGGAGGTGCGGCCGCGATACGGCCAGGTCAGGAAGAAGCTGTTGGCGGTGATCTGCGCGCGCAGCAGCAGGACGATGAGGAGTCCGCCCAGGGCGGCTGCCACGATAGGCCACTCGAAATGCCGCAGCAGGAGGTAGAACAGGATCGCAATGCCGAACTGGATGAGGAGCAGGGTTCTGGAGATGCGTGAAATCATGCGGGCTGGCGTCCGGGGCGATCGGGTGGGCGGGCATGCAGGCGCATGCGGTCGCCCGAGAGCATAACAGAGCGCCGTGTCGCGCTCATGTCCGCTTCATGACTTGTCGCCTGCCTCCGGCAACGCTGGCGTGCGTACCGCGCTGACATCCACCAGGCGGGTACCGGCCAGGCGGTCATGCAGGAACTGGCCCTGTGGATCGAGACGGCAGGTGAGCGCCCAGAAAAAGATGTTGGCAGCCGGGATCAGGATCAGCATCCAGTGCTGGCCACGCACGGCCGAGGCCAGTGCCAGCCCCGGCAGCACCCACAGCCAGGCCAGCAGGAAGCGCAAGGCAGCGCGCCACAGGCCCACCGGCCGCCCCTCGCGATCCGTCAGGCGGAAACGCCAGGTCTTCATGGCCAGCGTCTGCCCGCCATGGGTCCAGAACCAGATGAAATAGGCCGCCAATACCAGGAATAACCAGGCTTCCAGCGCATGGCGCAGGTACAGGGCGTGACGCTGTTGCAGCAGGGTGGAGAACAGCCAGCCGGACATGAACAGCACGCCGAACAGCAGCATCGATTCGTACAGCATGCTGCTCAGGCGGCGGCGCAGCGAGGGCGTGGTGAAATCCGTCATGATCCTGGTTCGGTCCTTCTCTGGAGGGCGCGCAGACTGCCGGGCCGCGTGGCTGGTGTAGTGGAGGTGCCGCCGGCGCGGCCCGCAGATGGTAAAGCAATCGGCGTGGCTTGCCTATGCGGTAACTTGAGCCAGAGCAAGTCAGGGCGCGGATGTGATCCGGCAGCAGCCAGGGGAGGGAAGTGGTGGACAGGGGCGCCGCTGCGGACGCCGGGCTTACTTGCCGTCGTTGGTTGGAGGCGCGACAGCCGTTGTGCTGGCGGGCAGCGCGGCGGTATTGGCGGCGCTGACAGCAATCGTGGTTGGGGCGGCGGCGGTCGGGGTCAGGGCCGGCACCGGCACCGCTTGCGAGCCTGGCACCAGGGCGGGCGCCGGCGCGGCTGCCGGGGTCGGCGCCGGGACTACCGGCAGCGGACGATCGAGCGCTTCAGCGGGCAGCTGGATGCTGGGCGCGGCCGCGGCGGGTGTGGTCGGCAGCTTGGCGACGCGGCGCGGGAGCTTGGCTTCGGCCAGCTTCTTTTTCTGCTCTTCGGACAATTGCTGGTACTTGGCCCACTGTTCGTGCTTTTCTTCCGCGTCGAGCTTTTTGGCACGGGCGTAGTTGGTGCGGGCGGCGCTGCGCTGGGCCGGGGTCAGCTTGACCCACTCGCGCATGCGCTCGTGCAGGCGCTGCTGTTCTTCCGGCTTCATCCGGGTATAGCGCTTGCCGATTTCCAGCCACTTTTCCTTCTGCAGCTCGCTCATGCGCGGCCATTCTCCGGTCAGCGGTTCCAGTGCCTGGTGCTGGGCCGCCGACAGGTTGGCCCAGGCCAGCTTGCTCTCCGGCTTGCGGGCAGCGGATTTGGTGGCGGATTTGTTGGCATGCGGGGCGGCCACGGCAGCAGGTGCGACCGGCGCAGCCGCGCCAGGGACGGGCGCACTGCCGGTTGCCGGGGCAGGGGCGGCGGCCGGTGCGACGGCCTGGGTATTCTGCGCCACGGTCCAGGCGCAGCTCAATCCACCGGCCAGCACGGCCAGCGCCAGCGCGATGCGCGAGAGGCGGGCGTGAGCCTTGACGGGAGTACCGGTGGTCTTGCGCATCGTCTTATTGTCCCTTTTCTGCCAGGAAGGCATTGAAACCATGATCAAGGTAGGCCGACAGCGGAAGCTCGTCGGACAGCACGGCGGCGTCGATGTCGGCCAGGTAGGACACCCGCTTGGCGTTTTCGTGCTGGTAGATGCCGGCAAAGAGGATGATGCCGGCCAGCAGCGGAGCGGCCACGCCCAGGCGGTTCCACCACGAGGGTTTTTCCGACGAGAGCATGCCGCCAGCGAAGGCGCCGGCCAGCACGGGCTGTTCCACGCGCACGGTCATGGGCGTGTGTTTCTTGCGCGCCAGCGCGACCCGGCGGGCAGCGGCCAGGCTTTGCAGGGTATCGTCGGACAGGTTGTCCAGATTGGCGTCAAGCGCCAGCTTCACCTTGTAGGCGAATTGCATTTCCTTGTTGTTCATAATGAGATTCCTTTGGCTCTTAGAGCTTGAGCCAGCGCGTGCGTTGCGCGGGAGCAATGGGTTTTTACGCTACCTTCGGAGCAACCCATGGCGGCGGCCGTTTCCGCCACGTCCATGTCCTGCCAATAACGCATCAGGAATGCTTCCCGTTGACGTGTGGGCAGCTTTTGTATTTCGGCGTCGATCAGGTTCAGGGTCTGCTCGCGCTCGACCTTGTCGGCGCTGGATTCGGCGGCTTCGGAGCCGTCTTCCGATTCCAGGCTTTCCAGGACATCGAAGTCGTCCGGGCCGTCGCCATCACTGTGGTTGCCGCCGAAGCTGGAGAACAGGCTCACCCAGGTGTTGCGCACCTTTTCGCGGCGGAAGAAGTCATGGATGGTGTTTTGCAGGATGCGCTGGAACAGCATCGGCAATTCGCCGACCGGTTTGTCGCCGTATTTCTCGGCCAGCTTGATCATCGCATCCTGAACGATGTCCAGCGCGGCTTCGTCCTTGCGCACCGCATACACCGCCTGTTTGAAGGCGCGGCGTTCGACACTTTCAAGAAAATCGGAGAGTTCTTTGTCAGTTGCCATGCAATACGGTGTGCCGGATGGGTCGCCGGCCAAACCAGGCAAGAATGTTCATGTTTGGCCAGCCTAAATGCGAAAAATGCAAGAAATCGTCAAAAAGCAGACCGAATCCTAGCAAAGTTGGTCCTCTTTGTCCTGAAGTTTATCCCCGCGCGGCGGCATAAACGCGAGTGCTGGCAACGATTTCACCGGAATTCACTTGACCAAAATGATGCAACGCATTACTGTCCTGTTTCCCGCCTCCCACATCTGGGGCGTTTTTGTTCCTTGCCGGTGCTTCACATAAGGTCGTGCCGGTTCGAGGAAACGCTTTATAGGTTTAAAGCTTGTTTGTTCTAACCCGTGCCACAAGCGCGAGGAATCAGTAAGAGTCGAACTTGTACCAAGGCTGAACGAGTCGCGTTGAGCGGCGTTTCAAACTCCACTACGGTTGGAGCGCAGAAACGGCGTGACCGCACAATAAAGGGATGCTGCCGGCAAGACGACGAATGCGATTCCGTCAGGAGAGAACATCCGATCAATTTCCAATGGACCTTGAAAGGAAGCAGCATGAGTGCTGAGCAACTCACCGGCGCGGACATACTCGTCCGTTGCCTGGCTGAAGAGGGTGTTGAACACGTCTTCGGCTATCCTGGTGGCGCCGTCCTCTATATCTACGACGCAATCTTCAAGCAAGACAAATTCCAGCACATCCTGGTTCGTCACGAACAGGCTGCCGTGCACGCTGCGGACGCGTACTCGCGCAGCTCGCAACGGGTCGGCGTGGCCATCGTCACCTCCGGCCCCGGTGTGACCAATGCCGTCACCGGCCTGGCCACGGCCTACATGGACTCCATCCCCATGGTGGTGATCTCCGGCCAGGTGCCGTCGACTGCCATCGGTCAGGACGCGTTCCAGGAGTGCGACACTGTCGGTATCACCCGCCCCTGCGTGAAGCACAACTTCCTCGTGAAGGATGTGAAGGACCTGGCGGAAACCGTCAAGAAGGCCTTCTATATCGCCACCACCGGCCGTCCCGGCCCCGTGCTGGTCGATATCCCGAAGGACATCACCATGCATACCTGCGCCTACGAGTATCCGAAGGCGGTGGAAATGCGTTCCTACAAGCCGGTCGACAAGGGTCACTCGGGCCAGATCCGCAAGGCACTGCAGCTGCTGCTGTCGGCCGAGCGTCCGATGATCTATACCGGTGGCGGCATCATCCTGGCCAATGCCTCGCCCGAGTTGAACAAGCTGGTCGATCGCCTGGGCTATCCCTGTACCAACACCCTGATGGGCCTGGGCGCCTATCGTTCGTCCAGCGACAAGTTCGTGGGCATGCCCGGCATGCACGGCACCTATGAAGCCAACATGGCCATGCAGCACTGCGACGTGCTCATCGCCATCGGTGCCCGTTTCGACGACCGCGTGATCGGCAATCCGAAGCACTTCGCCTCGAACGCCCGCAAGATCATTCATATCGATATCGACCCGTCGTCGATTTCCAAGCGCGTCAAGGTCGACATCCCCATCGTGGGCAACGTCAAGGACGTGCTGCAGGAAATGCTGGCCCAGCTGGATGCCGCCGAGACCCGCCAGAACGGCGCGGCGCTGGACAACTGGTGGAAGCAGATCACCGAGTGGCGCAAGCGTGATTGCCTCAAGTTCGCCACCTCGGACGAATTCATCAAGCCGCAATCCGTGGTGCAGAAGGTGTGGGAAGTGACCAAGGGCGATGCCTTCATCACCTCCGACGTCGGCCAGCACCAGATGTGGGCCGCGCAATACTACGGCTTCGACAAGCCGCGTCGCTGGATCAACTCCGGCGGCCTGGGCACCATGGGCGTGGGCCTGCCCTACGCCATGGGCGTGCAGATGGCCAACCCCGATGCGACCGTGGCCTGCATCACCGGCGAAGCCTCGATCCAGATGTGCATCCAGGAGCTGGCGACCTGCAAGCAGTATCACCTGACCCCCAAGATCATCCTGTTGAACAACCGCTTCCTGGGCATGGTGCGCCAGTGGCAGCAGATCGACTACGGTTCGCGCTATTCCGAGTCCTACATGGATTCGCTGCCGGACTTCAACAAGCTGGCGGAGTCCTACGGCCACGTCGGCATGAAAATCGAGAAACCGGGCGATGTCGACGGCGCGCTGCGCGAAGCCTTCGCCATGAAAGACAGGCTGGTCTTCATGAACTTCATCACGGATCAAACCGAGAACGTCTGGCCCATGGTCAAGGCGGGCAAGGGTTTGACTGAAATGTTGCTGGGTTCGGAGGATCTCTAATCATGCGCCATATCATTTCTGTGCTGCTGGAAAACGAAGCCGGCGCATTGTCCCGTGTCGTGGGCCTGTTCTCCGCACGCGGCTACAACATCGAAACGCTCACCGTTGCACCCACCGAAGACCCGACCCTGTCACGCATGACCATCGTGACCTCCGGTTCGGACGATGTGATCGAACAGATCACCAAACACCTGAACCGCCTGATCGAGGTGGTGAAGGTCGTCGATCTGACGGAAGGCGCGCACATCGAGCGCGAACTGATGCTGATCAAGGTGCGCGCAGTGGGCAAGGAACGGGAAGAGATGAAGCGTACTGCGGATATCTTCCGTGGCCGCATCATCGATGTCACCGAGAAGACCTACACGATCGAGCTGACCGGCGCCAAGAGCAAGCTGGACGCCTTCATCGACGCCCTGGACCGCACTGCGATCCTGGAAACGGTCCGTACCGGCGGCTCCGGCATCGGTCGCGGCGAACGGATCCTGAAGATCTGATCGACCGCGCCAGGCAGTACCCATCACACATACATACATTCAATTCGAGCTATTCGGAATATAGGAAAAATCATGAAAGTTTTCTACGACAAAGACGCAGACCTGTCCCTGATCAAGAACAAGAACGTGACCATCATCGGTTACGGTTCGCAAGGTCACGCCCACGCGCTGAACCTGAAGGATTCGGGCGTGAAGGTCACCGTTGGCCTGCGCAAGGGCGGCGCTTCCTGGTCCAAGGCCGAGAAGGCC
>NZ_DASQOH010000009.1:0-51768 GCF_035644555.1 Herbaspirillum sp. | reverse complement strand
GAAATGGTCATGCCGGGCGACAACGTGTCGATCACCGTGCAACTGATCAACCCGATCGCCATGGAAGAAGGTCTGCGTTTCGCTATCCGTGAAGGCGGTCGTACCGTCGGCGCCGGCGTGGTCGCCAAGATCTTCGACTAATTGTCGAATAGCAACAAGCAACACCAGTCGCATTTTTAACATCGCCGGGGATGATCCCCATCCCCGGTTCGTTCTTTAAAGGAAAATCATGTCGGTTCCTAGCCAAAAAATCCGTATCCGTCTGAAAGCTTTCGACTATCGTCTGATCGACCAGTCCGCCCTGGAAATCGTTGACACCGCCAAGCGTACCGGCGCTGTCGTCAAGGGCCCGGTTCCCCTGCCGACCCGCATCCAGCGCTTCGACGTCCTGCGTTCGCCGCACGTCAACAAGACTTCCCGCGATCAGTTCGAAATCCGTACCCATCAGCGCCTGATGGATATCGTCGATCCGACCGACAAGACGGTTGACGCATTGATGAAGCTGGACCTGCCCGCTGGCGTTGATGTTGAAATCAAGCTGCAGTAATCAGCTGGCATAGTGTTGGAAAAGCGCACAACCTCGGTTGTGCGCTTTTGTTTTACGGGCTATAATGCTCGGCTTCGATGTGGGTTTTGCGTCTGCAAGGCCCATAATTTATGGTAGTACGAACATCAGCCCCGCCCAATCGCAGGCGGGAATGGAGAAAACAATGAGCCTGGGCCTTGTTGGTCGCAAGGTTGGTATGATGCGCATCTTCACGGAAGATGGGGATTCGATCCCTGTGACCGTGCTGGACGTGTCCAACAACCGCGTGACTCAAATCAAAACGCCTGAAGTGGATGGTTATTCCGCTGTTCAGGTGACCTTCGGTCAACGCCGCGCTTCGCGCGTGGTCAAAGCCGCCGCCGGCCACTTCGCCAAAGCTGGCGTCGAGGCAGGTACTGTCCTCAAAGAATTCCGTGTTGACGCTTCCAAGGCTGCCGAACTGAAGGCAGGCGACGTCGTTGGCATCGGCATGTTTGAAGCTGGCCAGAAAGTCGACGTGCAAGGCGTGTCGATCGGTAAGGGCTACGCCGGTACCATCAAGCGTTACAACTTCGCATCGGGTCGCGCGACCCACGGTAACTCCCGCTCGCACAATGTTCCTGGCTCCATCGGTATGGCGCAGGATCCGGGCCGCGTGTTCCCCGGCAAGCGCATGACCGGTCATCTGGGTGATGTCAAGACCACCGTCCAGAACCTGGAAATCGCCCGTGTGGACGCAGAGCGTCAATTGCTGTTGGTGAAGGGTGCCGTTCCCGGCGCCAAGAACGGTCAAGTGATCGTTTCGCCGGCAGTCAAAGTCAAAGCGAAGAAGGGGGCTTAATCAATGGAACTGAAGCTCCTGAATGACCAAGGTCAAGCTGCTTCGAACGTCGCCGCACCGGATACCATTTTCGGTCGTGACTACAACGAAGCCCTGATCCACCAGGTCGTGGTTGCCTACCAAGCCAACGCTCGTAGCGGCAACCGCAAGCAAAAGGATCGTGAAGAAGTCAGCCACACCACCAAGAAGCCCTGGCGTCAAAAGGGTACTGGCCGTGCACGTGCCGGTATGTCCTCGTCGCCTCTGTGGCGCGGTGGTGGCCGTATCTTCCCGAACTCGCCTGACGAAAACTTCACCCACAAGGTCAACAAGAAGATGTATCGCGCAGGTGTCTGCTCGATCCTGTCCCAGTTGGCACGTGAAGGCCGCCTGTCGGTCGTGGAAGAATTCGCCGTCGAAGCCCCGAAGACCAAGCTGCTGGCCCAAAAGCTGAAGGGCATGGGCATGGAATCGGTGCTGGTTATTACCGACAGCCTGGACGAAAAGCTGCTGCTGGCCTCGCGCAATCTGCCGGGCGTGCTGGTGGTCGAGCCGCGTCAAGCTGATCCCGTGTCGCTGGTGTACTTCAAGAACGTCTTGATTACCAAGCCGGCTCTGGCAAAGATTGAGGAGTTGCTGGCATGAACGCAATCGTGAAACATAGCGAAGAGCGCCTGATGAAGGTGCTGCTGGCACCGGTGATCTCCGAAAAGGCAACTTTCGTCGCCGAGAAGAATGAGCAAGTCGTCTTCCTGGTCGCCAAGGATGCTACCAAGCTGGAAGTCAAGGCCGCCGTCGAACTGCTGTTCAAGGTGGAAGTGGAATCGGTGCAAGTCGCCAACCGTCAGGGCAAGCAGAAGCGCTCGCGCAACGGTATGGGTCGCCGCAACCACACCCGCCGTGCTTTCGTCAGCCTGAAGCCGGGTCAAGAAATCAACTTCACCGAGGAGGCTAAATAATGGCACTCGTAAAAGTGAAGCCGACCTCGCCCGGTCGGCGCGGCATGGTCAAGGTCGTCAATCCCGACCTGTACAAGGGCCGTCCGCTGGCATCGCTGGTCGAAAAGAAGTCCAAGACCGCCGGCCGTAACAACAACGGTCACATCACCACCCGCCACATCGGCGGTGGTCACAAGCAGCACTACCGTGTTGTCGACTTCCGTCGCAACAAGGATGGCATCCCTGCCAAGGTCGAGCGTATCGAATACGACCCGAACCGTACCGCGCACATCGCACTGCTGTGCTACGCGGACGGCGAGCGCAAGTACATCATCGCTCCCAAGGGCGTGTCGGTTGGCGATCAGCTGATCAGCGGTTCTGAAGCTCCGATCAAGTCGGGCAACACCCTGCCGATCCGCAACATCCCCGTCGGTACCACCATCCACTGCGTGGAAATGCTGCCGGGCAAGGGCGCGCAAATCGCCCGTACCGCCGGTGCCGCTGTCGTGCTGATGGCACGCGAAGGCACCTACGCTCAGGTTCGCCTGCGCTCCGGTGAAGTGCGTCGCGTCCACATCGAATGCCGCGCCACCATCGGTGAAGTCGGTAACGGCGAGCACAACCTGCGCAAGATCGGTAAGGCTGGTGCAACCCGTTGGCGCGGTGTGCGTCCGACCGTTCGTGGCGTTGTCATGAACCCGGTGGACCACCCGCACGGTGGTGGTGAAGGCAAGACCGCCGCTGGCCGTCACCCGGTTTCGCCGTGGGGCCAGCAGACCAAGGGCAAGAAGACTCGTAGCAACAAGCGTACGACTTCGATGATTGTCTCGCGTCGCGGCAAGAAATAAGGGATAAAACATGACACGTTCATTGAAAAAAGGTCCTTTCTGCGACGCCCACCTGGTGAAAAAGGTTGAGGCTGCCCAGGCTACCAAGGACAAGAAGCCGATCAAGACCTGGTCGCGTCGTTCGACCATCATGCCGGACTTCATCGGTCTGACCATTGCCGTGCACAACGGCAAGGCACACGTGCCGGTCTATGTCTCGGAAAACATGGTTGGTCACAAGCTCGGCGAATTCGCGCTGACCCGTACGTTCAAGGGTCACGCTGCCGATAAGAAGGCTAAGAAATAAGGTCCTATGATGGAAACTAAAGCTACTCTGCGCGGTGTGCACCTGTCGGCCCAGAAAGGCCGCCTGGTTGCAGACCTGATCCGCGGTAAAAAAGTTGATCAGGCACTGAATATCTTGGCCTTCAGCCCCAAGAAGGGCGCGGTCATCATCAAGAAGGTTCTGGAGTCCGCCATTGCGAACGCCGAGCACAACGATGGTGCCGACATTGACGAGCTGAAAGTCAAGACCATTTATGTGGAAAAGGGTGCGGTCCTCAAGCGCTTCACAGCGCGTGCAAAGGGCCGTGGTGATCGTATTTCCAAGCAGTCGTGTCACATCTACGTGACCGTCGGAAACTAAGGAGTCACGATGGGACAGAAGATTCATCCAACCGGTTTCCGTCTGGCGGTTACACGTAACTGGGGCTCGCGTTGGTATGCAGGCAATAACAACTTTGCCGACATGCTCAACGAGGACCTGAAGGTCCGTGCTTACCTGAAGAAGAAGCTGAAGAACGCCTCGGTCGGCCGCGTGGTCATCGAGCGTCCGGCCAAGAATGCCCGCATCACCATTTACAGCTCCCGTCCGGGCGTTGTGATTGGCAAGAAGGGTGAAGACATCGAAGTGCTGAAGTCGGCACTGGCCAAGCTGATGGGCGTGCCCGTGCACGTCAACATCGAAGAAATCCGCAAGCCGGAAGCCGATGCTCAGCTGATCGCTGACTCGATCTGCCAGCAGCTGGAAAAGCGCATCATGTTCCGTCGCGCCATGAAGCGTGCGATGCAGAACGCCATGCGTCTGGGCGCCCAAGGCATCAAGATCATGTCGTCGGGTCGTCTGAACGGCATCGAAATCGCACGTACCGAATGGTACCGTGAAGGCCGTGTGCCCCTGCACACCCTGCGCGCCGATATCGACTATGGCTTCGGCGAAGCTGAAACCACCTACGGCATCATCGGTGTGAAGGTGTGGGTCTACAAGGGCGATCGCCTGGCAAACGGCGAAGCGCCGGTGCTGGTCGGTGAACCGGAAGACGACAAGAAGCGTCGTGGTCCCCGTCGTGACGACGGCAAGCCGGGTGCACGTCCCCGCTCCAAGACTGGTGCTCCTGGCGCCGGTGCAAAGCGTGGCGGTGGTCGTCCTCAAGCTGCCGATGCCGGTGTATCGGCTGAGAAAGCAGGAGAATAATCATGCTGCAACCAGCACGTAGAAAATATCGTAAAGAACAAAAAGGTCGTAACACCGGCATTTCGCACACCCGCGGAACCGCCGTCTCGTTCGGCGATTTTGGTCTGAAGGCAACCGGCCGTGGCCGTATCACTGCCCGTCAGATCGAAGCAGCTCGTCGTGCGATGACCCGTCATATCAAGCGCGGTGGCCGTATCTGGATCCGCGTCTTCCCGGACAAGCCGATCTCCCAGAAGCCTGCAGAAGTGCGTATGGGTAACGGTAAGGGTAATCCGGAGTACTACGTGGCTGAAATCCAGCCGGGCAAGGTACTGTACGAGATGGACGGTGTGGACGAAGCCCTGGCGCGCGAGGCGTTCCGTTTGGCTGCTGCCAAATTGCCGCTGTCGACGACTTTCGTTGTTCGCCAAGTCGGTCAATAATTAGGAGCGGAACATGAAAGCATCTGAACTCCGCGGTAAGGACAAGGCAGGACTGGAAAAGGAACTGAGCGAGCTGTTGAAAGCTCAGTTCAGCCTGCGCATGCAAATTGCGACCCAGCAACTGAACAATACCGCACAGCTGAAGAAGGTACGTCGCGACATCGCACGTGTGAAAACTGTGATCAACTCGAAGGATGGCCAACAATGAACGATCAAGTGAAACAAGCGCTCAAGCGCACGCTGATTGGCAAAGTTGTGTCGGACAAGATGGACAAGACCGTCACTGTCGAAATCGAGCGTCAAATGAAGCACCCGCTGTACGGCAAGATCATCAAGCGCACCAAGAAGTACCATGCGCATGATGAGCAAAACTCGGCGAAGGCCGGCGATGTGGTGGAAATCACCGAAAGCCGTCCGATCTCCAAGACGAAGTCGTGGACTGTGACCCGTGTGGTGCAGGAAGCACAAATCGTCTAAGTAGTAAATGTAGTACTTGCGTGCTCGATATTATGCTGCCATAATATCGAGCTCTTTCTTTGTAAGCATAAGCCTGCAAAGAAAGGCTCAAGAGTAGCTCTATTCGTCCCCTAACTAGCGAGTTCGCTTGCTAACAGGACCAAGACTGACCGCCAGCGCATCGTGCGAAGCGGATTAAGTTGGGAAAGAAAATATCATGATTCAAACTGAAAGCCGGCTCGAAGTGGCCGACAACACTGGTGCGCGCGAAGTTCTGTGCATCAAGGTCTTGGGTGGTTCCAAGCGCCGCTATGCGGGCATTGGCGATGTGATCAAGGTTACTGTCAAGAGCGCAGCACCGCGTGGTCGCGTCAAGAAGGGTGAAATTTATAACGCTGTCGTCGTTCGCACCGCCAAGGGCGTGCGTCGTCAGGATGGTTCGCTGGTCAAGTTCGATGGTAATGCTGCCGTCCTGCTGAACGCCAAGCTGGAGCCCATCGGCACCCGTATCTTTGGGCCGGTGACTCGTGAGCTGCGTACAGAGCGCTTCATGAAGATCGTCTCCCTGGCACCTGAAGTTCTGTAAGGAGTGGTCATGGCAAAGATTCGTAAAAACGATGAAGTCATCGTGTTGACCGGCAAAGACAAGGGCAAGCGCGGTGTCGTGACTGCTCGTGTGGACGCCGATTATGTCCTCGTGGAAGGCGTGAATGTCGCAAAGAAGGCGACCCGTCCCAATCCGATGACTGGTGCAACTGGCGGCATCGTCGATAAGCTGATGCCAATTCATGTGTCGAACGTCGCGTTGTTCAACGCTGCGACCGGCAAGGCAGATCGTGTGGCTTACAAGGAAGTGGACGGCAAGAAGGTCCGCGCTTACAAGTCCAACGGCGAAGTCGTTAAGGTTTAAACATCATGGCACGTCTTCAACAGTTTTATAAAGATAAGGTCGTCGCCGATCTGACTACGAAGTATTCGTACAAGTCGGTGATGGAAGTTCCGCGCATCCTGAAGATCACCCTGAACATGGGTCTGTCGGAAGCAGTTGCGGACAAGAAGATCATTGAGCACGCCGTTGGCGATCTGACCAAGATCGCTGGCCAGAAGCCGGTGGTGACCAAGGCTCGCAAGGCTATCGCAGGTTTCAAGATCCGCGAAGGCTACCCGATCGGTTGCATGGTGACCCTGCGTGGCGCCCGCATGTACGAATTCCTGGATCGTCTGATCACCGTGGCCCTGCCCCGCGTGCGTGACTTCCGTGGTGTGTCGGGTCGTGCGTTCGACGGTCGTGGCAACTACAACATCGGTGTGAAAGAGCAGATCATCTTCCCCGAAATCGAGTACGACAAGATCGATGCACTGCGTGGCATGAACATCAGCATCACCACGACTGCAAAGACCGACGACGAAGCGAAGGCGCTTCTCGCCGCATTTAAATTCCCGTTCAGAAACTGAGGATGCCATGGCAAAACTGGCACTGATTAACCGTGAACAGAAGCGCGCAGAAATGGTGAAGAAGTATGCTGCCAAGCGCGCCGAGTTGAAGGCTATTATCGACGACCAATCGAAGTCGGATGAAGAGCGTTACGAAGCACGTCTGAAGCTGCAGGCGCTGCCCCGTAACTCGGCTCCGACCCGCCAACGTAACCGTTGCGCGCTGACTGGCCGTCCCCGTGGTACTTTCCGCAAGTTCGGATTGGGCCGTATCAAGGTCCGTGAAATCGCCATGCGCGGCGAAATCCCGGGTTTGACCAAAGCTAGCTGGTAATAGGAGAAGAAGCAATGAGTATGAGCGATCCTATCGCCGATATGCTGACCCGTATCCGCAATGCACAAGGCGTGAACAAGACCACCGTCGTCATGCCGTCTTCCAAGGTGAAGGTTGCCATTGCCAACGTCCTCAAGGACGAGGGTTATATCGAAGATTTCGCCGTGGTTGCCGCAGATGGCAAGGCTGAATTGAAAATCGGTTTGAAGTATTACGCTGGCCGTCCGGTCATCGAGCGCCTGGAGCGCGTGTCCCGTCCGGGTCTGCGCATCTACAAGGGCAAGGATGATATCCCGAACGTCATGAATGGCCTGGGTGTGGCGATTGTGTCCACCCCGCGCGGCGTGATGACTGACCGCAAAGCACGCGCAACCGGTGTCGGTGGCGAAGTGATTTGCTACGTGGCCTAAGGAGTGCAAGATGTCTCGTGTAGGTAAAATGCCTGTTGCACTGCCGAGTGGCGCGGAAGCGACCATCACTGCAGAGCAAATCACCGTCAAGGGCCCGCTGGGCTCCTTGACCCAACCGCTGACCAAGAAGGTCAAGGTGGTCAACAACAATGGCTCGCTGAGCTTCGAAGTGGCTGACGACAGCCGCGAAGCCAACGCGATGTCGGGCACCCTGCGTGCTCTGGTCAACAACATGGTCAACGGCGTCACCAAGGGCTTCGAAAAGAAGCTGAACCTGGTCGGCGTGGGTTTCCGTGCACAAGCACAAGGCGACAAGCTGAACCTGTCGCTGGGCTTCTCGCACCCCATCGTTCACCAGATGCCTGCCGGTATCAAGGTTGAGACCCCGACCCAGACCGAAATCCTGATCAAGGGTATCGATCGCCAGGTGGTTGGCCAGGTCGCCGCTGAAATTCGCGCGTACCGCGAACCCGAACCCTATAAGGGCAAGGGTGTGCGCTACGCTGACGAAGTGGTGACGCTCAAAGAAACCAAGAAGAAGTAATAGGGGTTGACGATGGACAAGAAACAATCTCGCCTGCGCCGTGCGACTCAGACTCGCGCCAAGATCGCAGAACTGAAGGTGAATCGTCTGGCTGTGCACCGTACCAACACGCACATCTACGCCAGCGTCATCGGCCCCGACGCCAACGTGCTGGCCTCCGCTTCCACCCTGGAAGCAGAAGTCCGCGCCGAGCTGGCTGGTCAATCCGGCAAGGGTGGCAATGCCGCCGCTGCCGCCCTGATCGGCAAGCGCGTTGCAGAGAAGGCTCTGAAGGCCGGTGTGACTGAAGTCGCATTCGACCGCTCCGGTTTCCGTTATCACGGTCGCGTCAAGGCGCTGGCTGAGGCTGCGCGTGAAGCCGGCCTGAAGTTCTAAGGATTATCGATCATGGCAAAAATGCAATCGAAAACGCAAAGCGACAAGCCTGATGACGGCATGCGCGAAAAGATGATCGCTGTCAACCGCGTCACCAAGGTGGTGAAGGGTGGCCGCATCATGGGTTTCGCAGCGCTGGCAGTGGTTGGTGACGGCGATGGCCGCATCGGCATGGGCAAGGGCAAGTCCAAGGAAGTGCCCGTCGCCGTGCAGAAGGCAATGGAAGAAGCACGTCGCAAGCTGATCAAGGTCACCCTGAAGAACGGTACCGTGCAGCACACCGTCATCGGCAAGCACGGCGCTTCGTCGGTGATGATCTCGCCGGCCAAGGACGGTACTGGCGTCATCGCCGGTGGTCCGATGCGCGCGATCTTCGAGGTGATGGGCGTGACCAACGTGGTGGCCAAGTCGACCGGTTCGACCAACCCCTACAACATGGTCCGTGCCACCCTGGACGGTCTGTCGAAGATGAACACTCCGGCTGAAATTGCTGCCAAGCGCGGCAAGTCGGTCGAAGAAATCCTGGGCTAAGGTGATCGAGATGGCTAACACAATCAAAGTCAAGCTGGTCAAGGGTCTGATCGGTACTCGTCAGGACCACCGCGCAACCGTGCGCGGTCTGGGTCTGCGTCGCGTCAACTCGGTGTCCGAACTGGAAGACACCCCGTCGGTGCGCGGCATGATCAACAAAGTGTCCTATCTTGTGAAAGTGGTGTCGTAAGCCTCGGCTTGCGAACGGAGCGAATCATGCAATTAAACACTATCCAACCCGCAGAAGGCGCGAAGCACGCTAAGCGTCGCGTCGGTCGTGGTATCGGCTCTGGCCTGGGCAAGACCGCCGGTCGTGGCCACAAGGGTCAGAAGTCGCGTTCGGGCGGTTTCCACAAGGTCGGCTTCGAAGGCGGCCAGATGCCACTGCAACGTCGTCTGCCCAAGCGCGGTTTCAAGTCGCTGGCTACGCCCTACAAGGCTGAAGTCCGCCTGTCCGACCTGGAAAAGCTGCCCGTCGCCGAGATCGACGTGCTGGCACTGAAGCAAGCCGGCCTCGTGTCGGAACTGGCTCGTGTCGTGCGTATCATCAAGGCTGGCGAACTGACCAAGAAGGTAACCGTCAAGGGTCTGATCGCAACCGCTGGTGCCAAGGCCGCTATCGAAGCAGCCGGTGGTTCCATCGCTGAGTGATCCGGTCCCGGAGCATTAATTGGCAACTACTCCTCAATTAGCGAAAGGTGCCGCAAAAGGCTTCCCCTGGGGGCGTTTGTGGTTCCTGCTGGGAGCGTTGATCGTTTATCGCATCGGTGCACATATCCCGGTTCCGGGTATTGATCCGACGCAGTTGGCGCAGCTGTTCAAGCAGAATCAGGGCGGCATTCTGGGCATGTTCAACATGTTCTCCGGTGGTGCCCTGTCGCGCTTTACGATCTTCGCACTGGGGATCATGCCGTATATCTCGGCATCGATCATCATGCAGCTGCTGTCGGTGGTTTCGCCGCAGCTGGAAGCATTGAAGAAAGAGGGTGAAGCCGGTCGTCGCAAGATCACGCAGTACACCCGTTACGGCACCCTGGTGCTGGCGACCTTCCAGGCGCTGGGCATTGCGGTGGCGCTGGAATCGCAAGCCGGCCTGGTGCTGGATCCGGGTCTGGCCTTCCGCATGACCACGGTGGTGACGCTGATCACCGGCACGATGTTCCTGATGTGGCTGGGTGAACAGATTACCGAACGGGGTCTGGGCAATGGCATCTCGATCATCATCTTCGCCGGTATTGCAGCAGGTCTGCCGAATGCTCTGGGTGGCTTGTTCGAGCTGGTTCGTACCGGCTCGATGAATGCCCTGTCGGCGATCCTGATCTGCGTGATCGTGGCTCTGGTGACGTTCCTGGTGGTCTTCATCGAACGTGGGCAGCGCAAGATCCTGGTGAACTATGCGAAGCGTCAGGTCGGCAACAAGATCTACGGTGGCCAAAGCAGCCACCTGCCGCTGAAGCTGAACATGGCTGGCGTGATCCCGCCGATCTTTGCATCGTCGATCATCCTGTTCCCGGCTACGATCACCAGCTGGTTCACATCGGGTGATACGTCGAATCCCTTCATTCGTTTCCTGAAGGATCTGGCGGCATCGATGGCACCAGGCGAACCGATCCATGCCTTGCTGTATGCGGTGGCTATCGTCTTCTTCTGCTTCTTCTACACCGCATTGGTGTTCAACAGCAAGGAAACGGCAGACAACCTGAAGAAGAGTGGTGCTTTTGTTCCGGGTATCCGTCCGGGTGACCAGACGGCGCGTTATATCGACAAGATCCTGATGCGCCTGACCCTGGCCGGCGCCGTGTACATCACCTTGGTGTGCCTGCTGCCAGAGTTCCTGATCGCACGCTGGAAGGTGCCGTTCTACTTCGGTGGCACATCGCTGCTGATCATTGTGGTCGTGACGATGGATTTCATGGCCCAAGTGCAGAACTATGTGATGTCTCAGCAGTATGAATCGTTGCTCCGCAAAGCTAATTTCAAGGGTGGCATGACACCGCGATAAGCGGGCTCATGCTCCAAGGAAGAAGACACGGAATGGCAAAAGACGACGTTATTCAGATGCAGGGCGAGATTCTTGAAAATCTGCCCAACGCGACATTCAGGGTTAAGTTGGAAAACGGTCACGTTGTACTCGGCCATATTTCCGGCAAGATGCGCATGAATTACATCCGTATCCTGCCTGGCGATAAGGTAACGGTGGAACTGACGCCTTACGATTTGAGCCGGGCACGTATCGTGTTCCGAACCAAGTAACAGTGAAACATTGAAAGAAAGAGGGCCACAATGAAAGTGCTCGCATCAGTCAAGCGGATCTGCCGCAACTGCAAAATCATCAAGCGCAATGGCGTCGTTCGTGTGATCTGCACCGAACCCCGTCACAAGCAGCGCCAGGGTTAACTTAACGTTATTGATCGAGGAATAACGAATGGCACGTATTGCAGGGGTCAACATCCCCAACCATCAGCACACCGTAATCGGCCTGACCGCCATCTATGGTATTGGCCGTCCGCGCGCACAAGACATTTGCGCTGCTACCGGCGTTCCGACCAACAAGAAGGTCAAGGACCTGGACGATAACGAGCTGGAAAAGCTGCGTGACGAAATCGCCAAGTTCGTCGTGGAAGGCGATCTGCGCCGTGAGTTGTCCATGAACATCAAGCGTTTGATGGACCTGGGTTGCTACCGCGGTCTGCGTCACCGTCGTGGTCTGCCGGTTCGTGGTCAACGCACCCGCACCAACGCCCGTACTCGCAAGGGTCCGCGCAAGGCCGCTCAATCGCTGAAGAAATAATCCCGGCAGGCGCAAGCACTGGTCGGATTCAAGGAAGAAATTATGGCAAAGTCCCCCAACAACGCAGCAGCATCGCGTGTTCGTAAGAAAGTTAAGAAGAACGTTGCTGAAGGCATCGCGCACGTTCACGCTTCGTTCAACAACACCATCATCACGATCACCGACCGTCAGGGCAATGCTCTGTCGTGGGCGACCTCGGGTGGTGCTGGCTTCAAGGGTTCGCGCAAGTCGACTCCGTTCGCCGCCCAGGTCGCCGCTGAAAGCGCCGGCAAGGTCGCGATCGAATGCGGCATCAAGAACCTGGAAGTGCGTATCAAGGGCCCCGGCCCGGGCCGTGAATCCGCAGTGCGCGCTCTGAACAATCTGGGCATCAAGATCACCCAGATCCAGGACGTGACCCCGGTCCCGCACAACGGCTGCCGTCCGCCGAAGCGCCGTCGCATCTAAGTTGTAGTATAATCTTGCGCTTTCGCCTGGCTTCAGGGGAAAGCGCTGGAAATCACCCGCCATTCGCCTTGGCGGGTTTTGTTCTTAAGACCACTGTTTGGCCGCATGCAGGTCAGACTAGCGTCCGGCAACATGGGACGTCATTGATAAAGGAAATACCGTGGCACGTTATATCGGACCCAAAGCAAAACTTTCCCGCCGCGAAGGCACCGACCTGTTCCTGAAGAGCGCCCGCCGCTCGCTGGATTCCAAGTGCAAGCTGGATTCCAAGCCAGGCCAACACGGCCGCACCTCCGGCGCCCGCACTTCCGACTACGGCAACCAGCTGCGTGAAAAGCAGAAGGTCAAGCGCATGTACGGCGTCCTCGAGCGTCAGTTCCGCCGCTACTTCGCTGAAGCCGACCGCCGTAAGGGCAACACCGGCGAAACCCTGCTCAAGCTGCTGGAGTCGCGTCTGGACAACGTCGTCTACCGCATGGGCTTCGGCTCGACCCGCGCTGAAGCGCGTCAGCTGGTGTCCCACAAGGCCCTGACCGTGAACGGTCAAGTCGTGAACATCGCTTCCTACTCCGTCAAGGCTGGTGACGTCGTCGCCATCCGCGAAAAGGCCAAGAAGCAAGTGCGTATCGCCGAAGCCCTGTCGCTGGCCGAATCGAACGGTTTCCCGCAGTGGGTTTCCGTGGATTCGAAGAAGCTGGAAGGCACCTTCAAGTCCGCTCCGGACCGTAGCGAAATCGCTGCCGACGTCAACGAATCGCTGATCGTCGAACTGTACTCGCGTTAATCCGCCGTACCGCTGTACCTCTGTGCCCACCTCATGGTGGGCATTTTTCCGAACTGCCATCAGCCTTATCGGTGTAACGAGCCGAGGGTATTGAAAAGGACAATTCATGCAAAACAGTTTGTTGAAGCCCCGCATCATCGAAGTGGAAACACTGGCTCCCGGTCACGCCAAGGTCGTGATGGAGCCGTTCGAGCGCGGTTATGGTCACACCCTGGGTAACGCGCTGCGTCGCGTGCTGCTGTCGACCATGAGCGGTTACGCTCCCACCGAAGTCACCATCGCCGGTGTCGTGCACGAGTACTCCTCGCTGGACGGCGTGCAGGAAGACGTCGTGGACATCCTGCTGAACCTGAAGGGTGTGGTCTTCAAGCTGCACAACCGTGACGAAGTCACCCTGACCCTGAAGAAGGAAGGCGAAGGCGCCGTCCTGGCTTCCGATATCGATCTGCCGCACGACGTCGAACTGATCAACCCGGATCACGTCATCGCCAACCTGACCGGTGGCGGCAAGCTGGACATGCAGATCAAGGTCGAAAAGGGCCGTGGCTACGTGCCGGGCAACGTGCGTCGCCTGTCCGAAGACACCAACAAGACCATCGGTCGCATCATCCTGGACGCTTCCTTCTCGCCGGTGCGTCGCGTGTCCTACGCTGTGGAATCCGCACGTGTGGAACAGCGTACCGACCTGGACAAGCTGGTCATGAACATCGAGACCAACGGCGTCATCACTCCGGAAGAAGCGATCCGCCAATCGGCTCGCGTGCTGGTTGATCAACTGAACGTGTTCGCTGCCCTGGAAGGCACCGAAGCGACTGCAGAAGCACCGTCGCGCGCACCGCAGGTCGATCCTATCCTGCTGCGTCCGGTCGACGACCTGGAGCTGACCGTGCGTTCCGCAAACTGCCTGAAGGCCGAGAACATCTACTACATCGGCGATCTGATCCAGCGCAGCGAGAACGAACTGCTGAAGACCCCGAACCTGGGTCGCAAGTCGTTGAACGAAATCAAGGAAGTCCTGGCTTCGCGTGGCCTGACCCTGGGCATGAAGCTGGAAAACTGGCCGCCGGCCGGTCTGGAGAAGTAATTCCTGCTGCCTGGCTGGCGTGGACCATCATCCCGCCGGCCGGGCTGGCAAGACGCTGTATCTGTCGCACCCGTCGTATCCGTAGCAACACTTTTATCCGTCATTTACCGGTCCGCGGTCCGGACAGCGAAGCTGGCCTGCCGATAGAAGAACTGGATCAAAACTGTAACCTGAAAGGAAATTACCATGCGTCACCGTCACGGTCTCCGCAAACTGAATCGTACTTCGTCCCACCGTCTGGCCATGCTGCGCAACATGACTGTCTCCCTGCTGCGTCATGAAGCCATCAAGACCACCCTGCCGAAGGCCAAGGAACTGCGCCGCGTCGTCGAGCCGATCCTGACCCTGGGCAAGACCGACACCCTGGCCAACAAGCGTCTGGCCTTCAACCGCCTGCGCGATCGCGAAATCGTCGGCAAGCTGTTCTCCGAACTGGGCCCGCGCTACGCTGCCCGTAACGGCGGCTACCTGCGCATCCTGAAGATGGGCTTCCGTCAAGGCGACAACGCACCGATGGCCTTCGTCGAGCTGGTGGACCGTCCGGAAGTCAGCGACGCCGCTGATGCCCCGACCGCTGAGTAATTCACTCGCTTGTCCGTCTCTGCAGAAAAGCCAGGCTCAGCCTGGCTTTTTTGTTTTCAGTGGCCATTTTTCGTGGCATGTCCTGATCTTGCATGGCGGCGCGCCGGCACAGTCTGTGGTTGAATACGGCATGCGCAAGGAGATGCTGACATGACCTCGTCCCTGTTGAACCAGCCGCTGCTGGTCGTGGCCAATGTGCCGGATCAGGAGCTGGCCGAAAAGATCGCCACAGCCCTGGTGGAACAAGGGCTGGCAGCCTGCGTCAATATCCTGGCGCCGGTGAGCTCGGTCTATCGCTGGCAAGGCAAGATGCAGCGTGAGAGCGAAATCCCCTTGCTGATCAAGACCACGCAGGCGCGCTACCAGGAGCTGGAGCGGACCATCCTGCAGTTGCATCCCTATGATGTGCCGGAGATCATCGCCTTGCCGGTCACGGCAGGCCTTCCGGCTTACCTCGCCTGGATGCAGGATGAAACCGCCCGGCCATTACGCCTGTAAAGCACACAAGGAACTCCGTTGAATCTCATGATGACGCGCCGCCGGATTGGCCGGCGCCTGCAGCGCTTGTGGCTGCTCTCCCTGCAGTGTCTGCTGATGCTGGTGGCCACACTGTCCACGACCGTGGCGCATGCCGCCGAAGATTATCTTCCCCCGGAGCAGGCCTTCCAGCTCAGCGGCCGCATGGTCGACGGGCAAACGCTGGAGCTGAGCTATCGCATCGCCGATGGCTACTACATGTACCGCGACCGCTTCCACTTCAGCGCCGAGGGCGCAACCCTGGGCGAGCCGCAATTCCCTCCAGGCAAGCGCAAATATGACGACAACTTCCAGAAGGAAGTGGAGACCTATCACCAATCGGTGACGGCCCGCATACCGGTCAGCGGCGCTGTGGACCGATTTACCGTGGTGGCGGTGTCGCAAGGTTGCGCCGACAAGGGGCTATGTTATCCACCGATGACGCTCAAGCTGACCATGTCGCCCCAGGCGACTGGCCAGAGCGTGAGCGCGGGCGGCGGTGATGCGATGCAGGCCACCGGCGCCAGCGATATCGACGGAATTGCCGCCGTACTGAAGAGCGGCAAGCTGTGGAGCATCCTGTCGCTGTTCTTCGTGCTGGGTATCGGGCTCTCCTTCACGCCTTGTGTGCTGCCGATGCTGCCCATCCTGTCCTCGATCATCGTCGGCCAGCAGACTGCCGCCGGCGGTGGCCGCGCTCGCAGCTTCCTGATGTCGGTCGCCTACTCGCTTGGTATGGCCTTGGTCTATACCGCCCTGGGCGTGGCGGCCGGGATGTTGGGCGAGGGCTTGTCGGCCTATCTGCAAAACCCGTGGATGCTGGCCGGCTTTGCGCTGCTGATGGCGGTACTGGCCCTGTCGATGTTCGACGTCTACACGCTGCAGGTGCCGGCCTCTGTGCAATCACGCCTGTCCTCGGCCTCGGGCAATGGCAGCGGCAAATGGCTGGGGGTGTTCCTGATGGGCGCGATCTCGGCGCTGATCGTCGGCCCCTGCGTGGCCGCGCCGCTGGCCGGGGCACTTCTCTACATCAGCCAGAGCGGCAACGTGGTGCTGGGCGGTAGCGCCCTGTTTGCGATGGCCGCCGGCATGAGCGTACCGCTGCTGCTCATCGGTGCGTCTGCCGGCGCACTGCTCCCGCGCGCAGGCGCCTGGATGGATGCGGTCAAGCGCTTCTTTGGCGTGCTCATGCTGGGTACGGCGCTGTGGATGGTCTCGCCGGTGATCCCGTCCTGGCTGCAGATGGCGGGCTGGGCGATGCTGGGCATCGGCTATGGCGCCTTCCTGCTGTGGTCCCGCCCGGCAGGCTGGATCGCACGCGGACTCGGCCTGGCGGTGGTCACATTGGGTCTGCTGCAACTGGTCAGCGTGGTGACCGGTGGTCGCGACCCATTGGCGCCGCTGTCGCATCTGCGTGCGCAGGGTACCGCGGTGGCCGGCACGGACTTCGTGCGTATCCGTTCCAGCGCCGAGCTGGACGCGGCCCTGCAGCAGAATGCCGCCGGCGAGCGCCGTCCGGTGATGTTGGACTTCTACGCCGACTGGTGCGTTTCCTGCAAGGAAATGGAACGCTTCACCTTCAGTGACCAGCGCGTGAAGGAACGCTTCGGCCAGATGCTGCTGCTGCAGATCGATGTGACCGCCAACAATGCCGATGACCGCGCCATGCTCAAGCGCTTCAATCTCTTCGGTCCGCCGGGCATCATGTTCTTCGATGCCGATGGCCGGGAACTGGCGGCGCGCCGCGTGATCGGTTATCAGGATGCCGACAAGTTCATCTCAACGCTGCAACATCTGTAGCTCCACATTGCGCAGCGTTATTTGGATACCACTTTATAGTCGTTGGCCCGGGGCCGGCCAGGGGTTATAGTCGGCCTCTACCCTTTCCCTTTTCACTCGTTCAACCAAGGAGACCACCATGACGCTGCGCCTGGGCGATACTGCACCGGATTTCGAGCAAGAATCCTCGATCGGCAAGATCAAATTCCACGACTGGGCGGGTGATTCCTGGGTCGTGCTGTTCTCCCACCCGGCCGACTTCACGCCGGTCTGCACCACCGAGCTGGGCCTGACCGCCAAGTTGAAGCCCGAATTCGACAAGCGCAACGTCAAGGCCATCGCCCTGTCGGTCGACGGTGCCGAAGCCCACAACCAGTGGATCAAGGACATCGAGGAAACCCAGCAGACCGTGGTCGGTTTCCCCATCGTGGCCGACGTCGACAAGAAGGTCGCCGGTCTCTACGACATGATCCACCCCAACCAGTCCGAGACGGCCACGGTGCGTTCGCTGTTCGTCATCGATCCCAAGAAGAAAGTGCGCCTCATCATCACCTACCCGATGAGCACCGGCCGCAACTTCGACGAAGTGCTGCGCGTCATCGATGCCCTGCAACTGACCGATGGCTACACGGTGGCCACCCCGGGTAACTGGAAGGACGGCGATGACGTCATCATCCCGCTGTCGATCAAGGATGAGGAAGTCATCAAGCAGAAATATCCCAAGGGCTACAAGTCGCCGCGCCCTTACCTGCGCATTACCCCGCAACCGAACAAGTAATCCGGCAAGCGGTCAGCCGGACCAGAGAAAAGCGCTCCTGCGGGAGCGCTTTTTGTTTGGCGCGTACCAGGCCGGGCCCGGCTCACTCTTGCGGCGCCACCGTGCGCGCAAAGTCGTCGATAAACAGCCGTGCCACCGGCGAGAGCATGGTGCCGTGCCGTGTCACGAGCTGGTAGGGTTCGCTGCGGGTATGCAATTGCAGCGGCAGGATGCGCGTCATGCCGAAACGCGTGCAGAACTGCGCCACGTCCACCGACAGCAGGGCCACGAAGTGCGGATTCTTCTGCAGCAGCGACAGCGTGGTGAAGGCCGAGGTGGTCTCCATCAGGTGCAGCGGGAAGCGCAGGTCGGCGTCGTGGAATTCCCGCTCCAGCGTCAGCCGCATCGGCATGTTGGCCGAATACACCACCCATCGCGAATCGACCAGGTCCGCCAGTTGCAGACTGGATGCTCCGGCCAGGGGATGCTGCACACTGGCCACTACCGCCAGTTGTTCGTCATGGATGTTGAAGGCGTCATACAGGTCCGGGCGTTGGCTGATGCTGGTGCGGCAGATCGCCAGATCCAGCCGGCCCTGGTCGAGCAGGCGCAGCAATCGGGCACTGGTGTCTTCCACGATCTCCACCGACAGCGAGGGATGGCTCTCCAGCAGGCGGGTAAGCGCATCGGTCAGCAGCGGCACCGCTCCCATGATGGTCCCCACTGCCAGCCGGCCGCCATGCCCTTGCATGATCGACAGCATCTCTTCCCGCAGGTGGGTCAGGTCGGTCTGGATCAGCCTTGCATAGCGGATCACGCAATGGCCCAGCTCGGTGGGCTCCAGCCCGCGGTTGGTGCGGGTGAACAGTTGCACCCCCAGGGTACTTTCGATCTCCTGCAGCGCCTTGCTGGCGCCCGGTTGGGTCAGGGCCACCTGCTCGGCCGCCTTGAGCAGCGAGCCGTGGTCGGACAGGGCAATCAGAAGCCGTAACTGGCGCAGGTGCAGGCGGGAGGTGATGGAGGCCAGGGAGGGCAGGGTATTGTGCATGGCGTTGATCCTCGAATAGGCCTCCAGTATGAGCTTTGGTTATACCCATATCAACAGCTCTCATTAGCCAAGGGCCGGACGATGGCTTAGAGTCTCGCTTTCAAAAGCAGGTCGCAGAGGGAAAAGGTCGGGCTCGCAGGACGGCGTCGACACCTTCCAGACCACGCCTGGCTGGCGACATCTATGAATCATGGCTATGTAATCGCAGCATGGTTCGAAGCGTGGTTCGAAGCTTGATTCGCAGCTTAATTGCATCTAACGGTACCCTAATGGCACTCATCAACTACATCACCCAGGTCCAGTTCGACTACGGCGCACTGGCGCTGCTGCAACAGGAATGCGATCGCATCGGCATCAAGAAGCCGCTGGTGGTCACCGACATGGGCATCCGCAATGCCGGTCTGCTGGACAAGGTCCTGGCGCAGCTCAAGGAGGGCAGTGCGGCCGTGGTCTACGACCAGACCCCGCCCAACCCCAACGAAGGTGCCGTGCGTGCGGCCGTGGCGCTGTTCCGCGAGCAGGGCTGCGACGGTATCGTGGCCGTGGGTGGCGGCTCTTCCATCGACCTGGCCAAGGGCGTGGCGGTCTGCGGCACCCATGAGGGACCGCTGAAGTCGTTCGCCCTGATCGAGGGCGGCCTGTCCAACATCACCGCCAGGACCGCACCGGTGATCGCCATCCCCACCACCGCCGGTACCGGCAGCGAGGTCGGCCGTGGCGCCATCCTGATCCTGGACGACGGCCGCAAGGTCGGCATCATCTCGCCCTACCTGGTGCCCCGGCTGGCCATCTGCGACCCCGAACTGACGCTGGGCCTGCCGCCGCTGATGACCGCCGCCACCGGCATGGACGCCATCGCCCACTGCCTGGAAACCTTCATGGCACCGTCCTTCAACCCGCCTGCCGATGGTATCGCGCTGGACGGCCTGTGGCGCGCCTGGGCGCATATCGAACGCGCCACCCGCGAGCCGGGCGACCGCGAAGCGCGACTCAACATGATGAGTGCCTCGATGCAGGGCGCCATGGCCTTCCAGAAGGGCCTGGGTTGCGTACACAGCCTGTCGCACTCGCTGGGCGGCATCAATCCCAAGCTGCACCACGGCACCCTCAATGCCATCTTCCTGCCGGCCATCATCGCCTTCAACGAAAGCGCGCCGACCATGGTCAAGGACAACAAGATGGCGCGCATGGCCCATGCCATGGGCCTGGCCAGCGGTGCCGAGATCGGCCCGGCGATCCGCGACATGAGCCGTCGCCTGGGCTTGCCGGCCGGCCTGGGTGAACTGGGCGTGAGCGAGTCCATGTTCCCGCAGATCATCAAGGGCGCGCTGGCCGATCACAGCCACAAGACCAATCCGCGCGAGGCTTCGGAACAGGATTACCTGCAGATGCTGCAGCAATCCATGTGATGGCCGACAATGACCGGCGCAGGGCAGCGGCCACGGCCGGCCTGTCCCGCAAGTCCCCCTCAGCTGCTCCCGCATTGTGCGGGCGCGGCTCTCATGCCTGACCCGAACCAGGGCGGCATCAACGAAACCAGCAGGAGCACATCGTGAGCTACAAGATCCTTGGACACAACTACATCGGCGGCCAGCGCAGCGGTCAGGGCGACGTCGCCCTGCATAGCGTGGACGCGACCACCGGCGCGCTCTTCGAGACCCCCTTCCTGACCGCCACCGAAAACGAAGTGGCCGCCGCCGTGGATGCGGCGGAGAAGGCCTATCCGCTGTACCGCGCCACCACCTCGCAACAGCGCGCCCAGTTCCTGGAAGCCATCGCCGACGAGATCGACGCCCTGGGTGACGATTTCCTCGCCGCCGTGGCCCGCGAAACCGCCCTGCCGGCCACGCCGCGCCTGGCCGGCGAACGCGCCCGCACCAGCGGCCAGATGCGCCTGTTCGCCAAGGTCCTGCGCCGTGGCGACTTCTACGGCGCGCGCATCGATACCGCCCTGCCGCAGCGCCAGCCGCTGCCGCGTCCGGACATCCGCCAATACAAGATCGGCGTGGGTCCGGTGGCCGTGTTCGGCGCCAGCAACTTCCCGCTGGCCTTCTCGGTGGCCGGTGGTGATACCGCCGCCGCCCTGGCCGCCGGCTGCCCGGTGGTCTTCAAGGCCCACACCGGCCACCTGGTGACCTCCGAACTGGTAGCCGATGCCATCGAGCGCGCCGTCAAGAAGACCGGCATGCCGGCCGGTACCTTCAACATGATCTATGGCGACCGTGTGGGTGCCCAGTTGGTCAAGAGCGCCGGCATCCAGGCAGTCGGCTTCACCGGTTCGCTGCGTGGCGGCCGTGCCCTGTGCGACATGGCGGCTGCCCGCCCGCAACCGATTCCGGTGTTTGCCGAGATGTCCAGCATCAACCCCATCATCCTGATGTCGGAAGCGCTGAAGGTACGCGGTGACGCCATTGCCAAGGACCTGGCCGGTTCGGTCACGGTGGGCGTGGGCCAGCTGTGCACCAGCCCGGGCCTGCTGCTGGGCGTACGTTCGCCTGAGCTGACCGCCTTCATCGAAAAGCTGTCGGCGGCCTTCGGCGGCAGCAATCCGGCCACCATGCTCAACAGCGGCGGCCTGACCCACTACAACGGTGGTGTCGCACGCCTGACCCAGTTGCCGGGCGTGAAGGTGATCGCCACCGGCGGCACCAGCTACACCCAGGCCGTGCCGCACCTGTTCAAGGCCGACGCCGCACTGCTGTTCTCCAAGGAAGCGCCGCTGGAAGAGGAAGTCTTCGGCCCCTCCACCGTCATCGTCGAACTGGAAAGCCGCGAGCAGCTGCTGGACTTCGCTGCCAAGATGAACGGCCAGCTGACCGCCACCCTGCAAGCCGAGATCGGTGATCTGCAAGGCAACCAGGACCTGATCGCGATCCTGGAACAGAAGGCCGGCCGCCTGCTGCTGAACGGCTTCCCGACCGGTGTCGAGGTGTGTGATGCGATGGTTCACGGTGGCCCCTATCCGGCCACCTCCGACGCCCGTGGCACCTCGGTCGGTACGCTGGCCATCGAGCGCTTCCTGCGTCCGGTGTGCTACCAGAACTACCCCGACGCGATGCTGCCGGCACCGCTGCAGAACGCCAACCCGCTGGGCCTGATGCGCCTGGTCGATGGTGAGCAGACCCGCGCCACCGTCGCCTGATCCAGCACGTTGCAGCACCCGGACCGACGCCTTCGCGTCGGTCCTGTTCCACCTTCCCCGCACTCGATTGCGGGGTCGCAACAACAATATCCCAAGACCCCAAGAGGAGGAGACCCATGATTAGATCCATCCGGCGCGCTGCGCTGTCTGCTACTGTCTGCGCGCTGTTCGGCGCAGCCACCATCCCTTCCGCCCAGGCGGCGGGCGACACCATCAAGATCGGCTTCATCACCGACATGTCCGGCACCTATGCCGACTTCGACGGCCAGGGCGGCGTCGAGGCGATCCGCATGGCCATCGCCGATGCCGGCGGCACCATCAACGGCAAGAAGGTGGAACTGGTCTTTGCCGACCACCAGAACAAGGCCGACATCGCCGCCAACAAGGCGCGTGAGTGGTTCGACCGCGACGGCGTGGACATGCTGGTCGGTGGCGTGAACTCGGCGGCCAGCCTGGCCATGGGCAAGGTGGCGGGCGAAAAGAAGAAGGTCTTCATCTCGGTCGGCGCCGGTACCACCCGCCAGACCAACGAGGAATGCAACGCCTACACCATCCAGTACGCCTACGACACCACGGCGCTGGCGCGCGGCACAGGGGCGGCCATCACCCGCCAGGGCGGCAAGTCCTGGTACTTCCTGACGGCCGACTATGCCTTCGGCACCTCGCTGGAAAAGGACACCAGCGAGGTCGTCAAGAGCAATGGCGGCAATGTCGTGGGTGCCACCCGGGTCCCGCTGGCGACCTCGGATTTCTCGTCCTTCCTGCTGCAGGCGCAATCCTCCAAGGCCCAGATCCTCGGGCTGGCGGTGGCCGGTGGCGACGTCATCAATGCCATCAAGGCGGCCAATGAATTCGGCGTGAACAAGACCATGAAGCTGGCGGGCCTCCTGATCTTCATCAACGATACCCACTCGCTGGGCCTGCAGCTCACGCAAGGGATGTACCTCACCGATGGCTGGTACTGGGACCTCAACGACCAGAGTCGCGCCTGGGCCAATCGCTACTTCATGAAGATGAAGAAGATGCCGTCCATGTTCCAGGCCGGCGATGCCTCGGCCGTGGGCCAGTATCTGAAGGCGGTGAAGGCGGTGGGCAGCACCGATCCGGACCAGGTCATGGATTACCTGCGCAAGAACCGCATCAACGATTTCTTCACCAGCAATGGCGTGGTGCGTCCGGACGGCCGCATGGTGCATGACATGTATCTGATGGAGGTGAAGAAACCTTCAGAATCCAAGCGCCCCTGGGATTATTACAAGCTGGTGCAGACCATTCCCGGCGAGCAGGCCTACATGACCAAGGCCGAATCCAAGTGCGCGCTCTGGAAGTAAGCCAGCGCCGTTATTGAAACGACCAGCAGGGCGCCGCCCGTGAGTGCGCCGCCCGCCCCTTTTTGAGCAGAAAGTCTGATGTGGATCGGACCATGTTCTACGCATCCCGGGTGACCGGGGTGCGTTTTTTTTCGCCCGGACGCTGCGCTCTCAGGCGCGGCGCGGTACCTGCGGACGCATGGCCACGCCCAGGCGGTTCCAGGCGTTGATGATGGCCACTGCGAAGGTCAGGTTGGCGATCTCGGCCTCGCTGAAGTGCTGTTGCAGCAGGGCGAAGGCGGCATCGTCCTTCTCGCCATCCTGCTGGTGCAGATAGGTGAAGCGTTCGGCCCAGTTCAGCGCGGCGCGCTCCTGTTCGGTGAAGAAGGGGATTTCGCGCCAGGCGGCCAGGGTGTTGAGGCGCTGCTGGTCTTCGCCATTCTTGAGCAGGTCATGCGAGTGCATGTCGGCGCAGAAGGCGCAACCGTTGAGTTGGGAGACGCGCAGGAATACCAGTTCCAGCAGCTTGGGATCGACCCCGCTCTGGTGCACCGCTTCGCTCGCCTTGAGCAGGGCATTGAAGGCGGGAGCGGCGAGCTTGGCGTGGGGCAGACGTTGCTTGAAGTCGGACATGACAATTCTCCATCAGTGGGTGAGGTGACAGCGGCGCGAATCGCCGGTGTTCCTCCACTAGACGGAGCGGAGTGTCGTGTTGTGACAGTTTTCGCAAAAAAGAAGCGAAAGAATTTTCAGGCCTGGTCCAGCTGCTGACGGGCAATGGCCGCCAGCTTGTCCGGATTGCGGACCACGTAGATCTCGCGAATGCGCCCGTCCTCGGTTTCCAGCACCTGGGCCGATTCCAGTGTGCCATCGACGTAGCGCAGCAGGCCCGGCGTGCCGTTGACCGAGGCTGCGCGGTAGGCGATGCGCTCGCCGAAGCGGCGCAGGTTGGCGTAGTACAGCCAGGAGATGCGCTCGGCGCCGGCCAGCGGATGGGGGAAGGAAGCGACCTTGCCGCCGCCGTCGCCGATCAGGCGGGCATCCTCCGCCAGCAGGCCCAGCATGGCGTCGCGCCGGCCACTCTGGACCGCTTGCATGAACTTTTCCAGCAGCAGGGCGTGGGTTTCGCGGGTGACCGGACTGGAAGCCGCGCGCAGGGTGGTGCGCGGGGACACGCTGCCGGGCGCGCCGGCCGATTTGGCATCATGGCGCGACAGGCGTTCGCGGGCGCGGTGCACCAGCTGGCGACAGCTGGCCTCGGATTTCTGCAGGATGGCGGCGATGTCGGGGTAGTCGTTGTCGAATACTTCGCGCAGCAGGAAGGCGGCGCGCTCCTCGGGTTTGAGGCGTTCCAGCAGCAACAGGTAGGCAAAGGACACATCGCTATGCTGCTCCAGCAGCGCCTCCGGCGAAGGCGCCAGGCTGGCCTGGCCGTACAGGTCGATCTCGGCGGCCGGTTCGGCCAGGTCCACCAGGGGTTCCGGTAGCCAGTGGCCGACGTAGTGCTGGCGCTCCTGCTGCAGCTGGCGCAGGCGATCGATGCACAGCCGCGTCACCACCGTCACCAGCCAGGCCTCGGTCGATTCCAGTTGCTGCCGGTCCTGGGCATGCCAGCGCAGCCAGGCGTCCTGCAGCACGTCTTCGGCATCGCTGCGCGAGGCCAGCATGCGGTAGGCCACGCCGAACAGGCGCGGCCGGTAGCGGGTGAAGAGGTCGAGATCGTCTGCCATCAGCGCAGCCAGCGGGTGCCGAGGGTCAGCCCTGCTTGAGCTTGCGCGCGATGTCCAGCGCGAAGTAGGTCAGCACGCCATCGGCGCCGGCGCGCTTGAAGGCCATCATGGCTTCCATCATGGTCTTGTCGTGATCCAGCCAGCCGTTCTGGGCGGCGGCCTTGATCATCGCGTATTCGCCGCTGACCTGGTAGGCGAAGGTGGGCACGCGGAATTCGTCCTTCACGCGGCGCACGATGTCCAGGTAAGGCATGCCCGGCTTGACCATCACCATGTCGGCGCCTTCCTTGAGGTCCAGTGCCACTTCGCGCAGGGCCTCGTCGCTGTTGGCCGGGTCCATCTGATAGGTCGCCTTGCTGCCCTTGCCCAGGTTGGCGGCCGAGCCGACCGCATCGCGGAAGGGGCCGTAGAAGGCCGAGGCGTACTTGGCCGAGTAGGCCATGATGCGGGTGTAGATGTGGCCCTTGGCTTCCAGCATGGCGCGGATGGCGGCGATGCGGCCGTCCATCATGTCCGAGGGGGCGACCACGTCCACGCCGGCATCGGCCTGGGTTTGCGCCTGCCTGACCAGCAGCGCGATGGTTTCATCGTTGAGGATGTAGCCGGTCTCGTCCAGTACGCCGTCCTGGCCGTGGCTGGTGTAGGGGTCCAGCGCCACGTCACACAGCACGCCCAGTTCGGGGAAGCGCTCCTTCAGCGCCCGCACCACACGCGGCACCAGGCCATCCGGGTTGGTGGCTTCGATGCCATCGGGCGTTTTCAGGGCCGGATCGATCACCGGGAACAGCGCCAGCACCGGCACGCCCAGCTTCACGCATTCTTCGGCCACCGGCAGCAGCGCATCCAGCGACAGCCGTTCCACGCCCGGCAGCGAGGCCACGGGGGTGCGCAGGTTCTGACCTTCCTGCACGAATACCGGATAGATCAGGTCGGCGCTGGTGATGACGTTTTCGGCCATCAGCGCGCGCGAGAAGGCATCGCGGCGCATGCGGCGCATGCGCAGGGCAGGGTAGGCGGAGTTGGAGCTGAAGTCGGTCAAAGACATGAGTAGGCTTTCAAAAATTGAGGTGACTTGAGGCTATCTTGAAATATTTTCTAGGTAAATATCGCTAACTTCCGATAATTGGCAGCTTTGATCTGCAATGTGGCCAACTTGCGAGCGATATGCCGTATCTTGGCTGCGGGTAATTCATTTGCCCCCCGCTTCCCCTTCCCTCCCTGAGCGGGGCCGATCGTGCAAGCGAAAGGCGTTCTGGCCCGGAGAATATCCCTGTTCTCCGGGGTTTTTTTTATCCATGGCTTTGTACTCCGGTTCGCAGGATCGCGCCTTGTCGGCAATCAGGCCTGCTGCGTATGGGGATCGATGTCGGTATCGGCCTGGACGGTGCCTTCGTCGGGATCGCCGGCCGGGTCGATGTCTTCGTTCAGACCGGCCAGTTCGAGAATCTTGTCATTGGCTTCCTGCAGTCCGGTCCGCTTGAGGGCGGAAAACAGCTGCACCGTGAACGGGAAGGGCTGGCCTTTTTCATCCACATAGCTTTGCAGGTAGGTCTGGGCCTGACGCAGGGCATTGGTGGATTCACTGCGGTTGAGCTTGTCGGCCTTGCTGAGGATGCAATGGATGGGTTTGCCGGTGGGCGCGAACCACTCGATCATCTGGATATCCAGGTCGGTGAAGGGGCGACGTGAATCGACGATCATCACCAGCGCCGCCAGTTGTTCGCGCTGGCGCACATAGTCGCCCAGCAGGGCTTGCCAGTGGTGCTTGGCCGAACCGGAGACCTCGGCATAGCCGTAACCGGGCAAGTCCACCAGCATGGCGCGGATCTGGTCGGGGCGCGCCTCGTCGTTGCGGTGCTGCCCCACATGGGCGCCGCCGATGGAGAAATAGTTGATGTGCTGGGTACGGCCCGGCGTCTTGGAGGCGAAGGCCAGGCGCTTCTGGTTGCACAGCACGTTGATGGCACTGGATTTGCCGGCATTGGAGCGGCCGGCGAAGGCGATCTCGGGCACACTGGTCTTGGGCAGGTCCCGCAGATGATTGACGGTGGTGAAGAAGCGGGCTTGCCAAAGTTGCGACATGGTGGGGGGAAATCCGAAAGAGGAGGGAAAAACGCGGAGAAGCTATTGTACAATGGCCCGAAACCCAACGCCTCGTTGACGCCGGGCAAGTAAAAAATATGGCGGCCATTGGAGACAGGTCAAACGACGGGCATTTGGTTTAGGGGCAGCTAGCCGCCGAACGGGCAAAATCTCTCAATTCCACAATAAGTATTAGGGTGACGAATGAACCGTGCCTTTTCCCCACTGTTGTACTCCGTTTTTGCTGCCATCCTGGCAGTGGCCAGCGCAGCCCACGCGGCTGACGAGAAGAAGTCCCCGATCAAGGCCGATCCGGCCAAGGGCGAAGCGCTCTACACCAATGGCGACAATGCGCGCAACATCGTGGCCTGCGTATCCTGCCACGGCGCAGCCGGCAATTCGACCATCACCCAGAACCCGAAACTGGCAGGCCAGCACGAGGCCTACATCGCCAAGCAATTGCTCAATTTCCGCACCCCGGAGCGCAACAATCCGGTGATGTCGCCGATGGCCAAGGCCTTGTCGGACGAGGACATCCATAACGTCGCGGCCTACCTGGCCGCCCAGGCGCCCAAGCCGGGCGCCGCCAAGAACAAGGACACCATCGACCTGGGCAAGCACATCTGGCGCGGTGGCATCGCCGCCAAGAACGTGCCGGCCTGCGCAGGCTGCCACAGCCCCAATGGTGCCGGCATCCCGGCCCAGTATCCGCGCCTGGCCGGCCAGCACCAGGATTACACGGTGGCCCAGCTGACCAACTTCCGCGGTGGCGCGCGTACCAACAGCGTGCAGATGACCAGCATCGCCGAACGCCTGTCGGACAAGGAAATCAAGGCCGTGGCGGATTACATCGCCGGCCTGAAGTAAGTCCCGCAGCAGGCGGCGCGAGGACGGCAACAGCGAAGGCGGCCCCGGGGCCGCCTTTTTTCATCCGCATTGACGCAGGTCGTGGCACGCCAGGCCGGCGGGGCTCAAGATGGAGCCCGCTGCGCCCGGCTCTTCCGGGTTTGCGCAGCGCCATACCCGGATGGTGTGGGGGCCTATCACCCACGGCGTATCACGGACTTTCGTCCGGAGCGGTAAAATCCGGGTTCGCATCGCTTTGCCGACCGGCAAGGCGCCCCCCCAGGTAAGCGGAACCGGCAGGCCCGGTCCGGTAAGGCAGGAATATGACGACGGGCAGCAGTACCCAAGGAATCCAGATCAGGACCCGCCAGCGCTGGTTGGGCGAGGCGGTCGAACTGATCTCATCGATGCGCTTTGCCATCAGCCTGTTGACGCTGATCGCCATCGCCTCGGTGATCGGCACGGTGATGAAGCAGAACGAGCCGATGCCCAACTACGTCAACCAGTTCGGCCCGTTCTGGTTCGAGATCTTCGCCAAGGTGGGTCTGTACACGGTCTATTCGGCCTGGTGGTTCCTGCTGATCATGGGTTTCCTGGTGCTGTCGACCTCGCTGTGCATCGCCCGCAACGGTCCCAAGATGCTGCGCGACGCCAAGAGCTGGCGCGACAACGTGCGCGAGCAGTCGCTGCGCAATTTCCATCACAAGCACGAGTGGCAGAGCGGCGAGTCGCCGGCCGAGGCTGCGGCCCGACTGGTGCGGCAGGTGGGGTCCAAGGGCTACAAGACCAGGCTGGCCGACCGGGATGGCGCAATGCTGCTGGCGGCCAAGCAGGGCGCGGCCAACAAGTGGGGCTACATCTTCGCGCACGCGGCCATCGTCATCATCTGCCTGGGGGGCTTGCTCGACTCCGATCTGCCGATCCGCTTCCAGCAGTGGTTCTATGGCAAGCAAGCCTTCGCCGGCAACGGCATCATTTCCGAGATTCCTGAACGCTATCGCCTGGGCCTGAACAACCCGACCTTCCGTGGCAATACGCTGATTCCGGAAGGCTCCAGCAGCAGCACGGCCATCATTCCGCAAAAGGATGGCGTGATGATCCAGGACCTGCCCTTCACCATCACGCTCAAGCGCTTCATCATCGATTTCTACTCCACCGGCATGCCCAAGCTGTTCGCCAGCGAAGTGGTGGTGCGCGACCATGAGACCGGCCGCGAGACCGCCGCCACCATCAAGGTCAACGAGCCGCTGATCTACAAGGGCGTGGCGATCTACCAGTCCAGTTTCGAGGATGGCGGCAGCAAGCTCAAGCTGGTCGGCTATCCGATGCGGGGCGGCACCAACAGCCATTTCGAGCTGGCCGGCGAAGTCAATGGCAGCACTCCGCTGCCAGCCGGTCTGGGGGATTACACGATCGAATGGAGCGGCTTCCGCCCCTTCAACGTAGAGAACATGCAGGCTGCGGCCTCGGGTTCCACTGCGGGCTCCACCTCGGGTGATGCGCGCGCGGTCAACGTCGGCAAGAACGTCAATCGCGGCTTCATCGAAGGCCTGGACAAGCACCTGGGCTCCAGTGCCAAGAATGCCAACAGCAAGGACTTCAAGAACGTCGGTCCGAGTGTGCAATACAAGTTGCGCGACAAGACCGGCCAGGCCCGCGAGTATTTCAACTACATGCAGTCGCTGCCCATCGACGGCGCCGATGTCTTCCTGGCCGGCATGCGCGAGCAGCCCGACCAGCCTTTCCGCTACCTGCGCATCCCGGCTGACGACAATGACAGCGTGGCCGAGTGGATGCGCCTGCGCGCCGCCCTGGCCAACCCGGCGCTGCGCGAGGAAGCGGCTCGCCGCTATGCCCAGCAGGCCATCAGCAGCGGGCGCGACGCCTCGCCGGTGCTGCGCGAGCAGCTGCAGCAGTCGGCGCTGCGCGGGCTGTCCATCTTCGCCGGTGATGGCAAGGTGTCCGGCTATATCGCCGTGACCCGCTTCCTGGAGCAACTGCCGTCGGCCGAACAGGAAAAGGCCGCCGATATCTTCATGAAGATCCTCAACGGCAGCATGTGGGAGCTGTGGCAGGCGGCCCGCGCCAAGGATGGCCTGGCGGCGGTGAGCAGCGACGAGAAGCATGGTCGCTTCCTGCAGCTTTCCATCAATGCGCTGGCTGATGCCGCCTTCTATCCGGCCCCGGTGTTCCTGCAACTATCGGGCTTCCAGGAGATCAAGGCATCTGTGCTGCAGGTGACGCGTTCGCCGGGCAAGAAGGTGGTCTACCTGGGCTGTCTGTTCCTGGTGCTGGGGGTGTTCGCGATGCTGTACATCCGCGAGCGCCGTCTGTGGATCTGGATCAAGCCGGCCGCCGATGGCCAGGGCAGCCAGGCGCTGATGGCCATGAGCACCCAGCGCCGTACGCTGGACTTCGACAAGGAATTCGAGCAGATGAAGGGCCGCCTCTCGGGGGCGGCATCGCCGGCCGCAACCGGGACCGGTAAAGATTGAACATGCGATTGAACATGCCGCCGACGTATGGCGGTTATCATCCGGGGCAGATCAGCGCGCCAGCCGCTTTGGCTGGCACCGCCCGGGACAGCAGCAGTGGAGAACACAATGGAACTGACCCAAGCAAACCAGGCCTATTCTGAAGAACAGGGCTTCTTCCGCCGCCTCAGCATCGTGGACTGGCTCTACGCCGCCCTGCTGGTGGCCGGTTCGCTGTACGCCTTCGGGCGCTTCGGCGCCTACATGGATTACTACGAGAAGGCGGTGCTGCTGTTGGCCGCGCCCACCTTCGCCTGGCTGGGCTGGCACTGGAAACCGGTACGCCTGCTGATGGTGGTGATCGCGGTGCTCTCGCTGGGTGCCATCGCCATGTACGGCGGCGCACTGGAGCTGGCCGACAAGAAGTTCTTCCTGAAATACATGCTCTCCAGCCAGTCAGCCATTCTCTGGATGAGTGCGCTGTTCTGCCTGTCCACCCTGTTCTACTGGGGCGGCCTGGCCACCACCGCCGGCACCGGCAACGCCATCGGCTCGCGCCTGTGCTGGGCGGCCGTGGTGCTGGGTTTTACCGGGCTGATGGTGCGCTGGTACGAGTCCTACCTGATCGGGCCGGACGTGGGCCACATCCCCATTTCCAACCTGTATGAAGTCTTCATCCTGTTCTGCCTGATCACGGCGCTGTTCTACCTGTATTACGAAGAACGTTACGCCACCCGCCAACTGGGCGCCTTCGTGCTGACTGTCATCACGGCGGCGGTGGGCTTCCTGATGTGGTATACCGTCTCGCGGGATGCGGCCGAGATCCAGCCTCTGGTACCGGCGCTGCAAAGCTGGTGGATGAAGATCCACGTTCCGGCCAATTTCATCGGTTATGGCACCTTCGCCCTGGCCGCCATGGTGGCCGTGGCCTATCTGCTGCGCGAGCGTGGCTACCTGGCCGATCGCCTGCCCCCGCTGGAGGTGCTGGATGATGTGATGTACAAGGCCATCGCCGTCGGTTTCGCCTTCTTCACCATCGCCACCATCCTGGGTGCGCTGTGGGCGGCCGAAGCCTGGGGCGGCTACTGGTCGTGGGACCCGAAGGAAACCTGGGCGCTCATCGTCTGGCTCAACTACGCGGCCTGGCTGCACATGCGCCTCATGAAGGGCCTGCGCGGCCGTGCTGCCGCCTGGTGGGCGCTGGTCGGCCTGCTGGTGACGACCTTCGCTTTCCTGGGAGTCAACATGTTCCTCTCGGGCCTGCATTCCTACGGCGAACTTTGATGGCGTCGGCGGCTCCTTGATCAGGGCGGCCTCGCCCCCCTGAACCATAAGGAGCAAGCATGAACGACAGCACCCTGACGCCGGAACTGGTCATCTTCGATTGCGACGGCACCCTGGTCGACAGCGAAGTGGTGGCGGCGCGGGCCTGGTCCGAGTACGTGGCCAGCTATGGCGTGAGCCTGAGCGCGGAGGAAGCGCTGGCGCGCTTTCGGGGCGTGAGCATGAAGTGGTGCATTTCGCACATCGAACAATTGCACGGCCAGGCGCTGCCCGCCCATTTCGAAGAAGAATTGCGCGCGCTGATGGGTAGCCTGCTGGAGCAGCACCTGCAGCCGATCAGCGGTGCCGTGGAGATGCTGGAAAAGCTGCACCTGCCCTTCGCCCTGGCCTCCAACGCGCCGCATCACAAGATCGAGCTGTGCCTGCGCGTGACCGGCCTGCTGCCGCATTTCGCCGGGCGTATCTTCAGCGCCTACGATGTGCAGCGCTGGAAACCCGATCCCGCGCTCTTCCTGTTTGCCGCCGAACGGCTGGGCGTACCGCCGCAGCGCTGCGCGGTGGTGGAGGACAGCTTGCCGGGCGTGCAGGCGGGTCTGGCGGCTGGCATGAAGGTGATCGCCCTGCAGGAGCATGCGCCGCACCCGGAGCTTCCCACCGGCGTGGCCGTCATCACCCACCTCGGACAACTGCATGCGCAGCTTGCCTGAGCGCGCAGGCTTTCCAAGCAATGGCCGGCTTCGGTAAGATCATTCACACTTTTCACCCTGGCTAACCTTGGAAAGCATGCTCCACCCCATCGACCGCGAACGGCAGATCATCTATTGCGACCGGGCCATCGAAGTGCGCCCCCTGGGTTTGCGCGAAGCGCCGGCCTTGTTCGACGCCGTGCGCCAATCGATGCAGGCGATCAGCCAGTGGGAGGCCTGGTGCACCCCGGACTACAGCCTGGTCGACGCCAAGCTGTTCCTGCAGCGCGCCATCGAGCAATGGCAGGTCCATGCTGCCTATGACTTCAACATCATCGATCGCACCAATGGCCTGGTGATCGGGTCGGTTGCCGTCAATCAGGTCAGCCAGCTGAACCAGATGGCCAACCTGGGCTATTGGATCCGTGAAGGTTATACCGGCCGCGGCATCGCCGCCGTGGCGGCCCGGGCCGCGGCCGCTTTCGCCTTTGCCAAGACCGGTCTCACCCGCCTGGAGATCGTGGCCCAGGCCGGCAATCTGCGCAGCCAGCGGGTCGCGGAGAAAACCGGGGCGACGCTGGAATGCCTGGCCCGCAATCGCCTGGTATTTCATGGCGAGCCACGCGATGCCACCGTCTTTTCTCTGGTCCCAAGCGACCTGGGACGGCCGGTACCGGTCCATACCTGAACGCTGTCGCATCCCCCGATAAAAATGCCGGCAGGTAATTTTCTGTCGCTTTTTCGTCGCCTGAACTGAAATAAAGATACGTTTCGCAACAAAATTTTTGGTCAGTCCTTGCTCTGAAAACCTGCACAATCCAGTCCATTCTGACAGCGCTGTCAGCCTTGATGGTTGCGGGTTTGCGCCGTTTTTGCGGGGCCGCATGAAAAGATTGTCGTGAAGTAATTTCGATTTGGCTGACAAAATACTGACTTTTCACGTATTCCAAATCGCTGCTCGGGCGTTACATAGCTAAAGCGCTGTCAAGAAACGTAGCGCTTTATGTATCTGGAGCAGTTTCCCGGAATCAGGCAGCAAGCAACATCTTCCGGGGCGCTGCGTGTTCTCCCGAAAAAAACTCAGGACGGGAGAACGTTGAGCGTCAGCGACGTAAGAGGAAATACGATGCAAGCCATACAACGCAACAAGACCACGAACAATAATCACGCCGGCCGCGCCGCCCAACAATACGTCATGGGCGGGGAAGCGCGTACTTCCCGCCTGGCCAAGCGCCTCAAGGGTGCCGAGGCGGTACATCAGGACGATGATTGCAACGCGCGTTACGACAAGATCTCCAAGCAGATGGATGACGCGCTGGAGGGCGGTTCGCCCCAGCGCTTCAAACGTCCCAAGATGGAAAGCGACATCATCGCGCGTTGATGCCTGCAGAATGAAAAACAGCCGGAGGCAGGTCTGCTCCGGCTGTCATTTTCTCCAGCATGGGCCGCTGGCGTGAGGTTTTCTGAATTTTCGCCACGCAGCCCCGGGGGCCAAGCCTGGAGGTCCAGGCCTAGAGATTTTCCTCGCGCGGGTCCCGTGCCAGCAGCCGGGCAACCATTTCCTGCACCGAGACGCCATCGAACAGGGCCGCCGCTACCGCATTGGTGATCGGCATCTCCACACCCTTTTCCCGCGCTAGTTCGCGTACCGCCTGCGCACAGCGCACGCCTTCGGCAACGTGACCCAGCTCGGTCACGATATCTTCCAGCTTCTTGTTCTGCGCCAGCCCCAGCCCCACGCGCCGGTTGCGTGAAAGGTCGCCGGTGCAGGTCAGGATCAGGTCTCCCACGCCCGACAGTCCCATGAAGGTTTCGGGACGCCCGCCCAGTGCCACCCCCAGCCTCGTGATTTCTGCCAGACCGCGGGTGATCAGCGCAGCACGGGCATTCAATCCCAGCTGCAGGCCATCGGCCACGCCAGTGGCGATGGCCAGGATGTTCTTGACCGCGCCGCCAATCTCCACCCCCACCAGGTCATCGCTGGAATAAATGCGGATATTGTTGCCATGCACGGCCTTGACCACGCGCTCGCATAGGGCCGCGTCGGCACCGGCGATGGTCAGCGCGCAAGGCAGGCCGCGCGCCACTTCCTGCGCAAAGGACGGCCCCGACAGCACGCCGGCCGGCAGGTCGCTGCCCAGGACCTCCTGCACGACCTGATGCGGCAACAGGCGCGTGCCTTCTTCCAGCCCCTTGCACAGCCAGACCAGGTTGGGAATCGGATAACTGCGCAGCTGGCCGGCCAGTTCGCGCAGGCCCGATACCGACGATGCCGCAATCAGCAGCGATCCGGCCGGGTCGGCGCAGACGTGCTGTACTGCGGCGTCGAAATCGGCACCGACCTGCAGTTCCGGCGGCAGTGCAAATCCGGGCAGGTAGAGGCGGTTTTCGCGCTGCTGGTCGGCTTCCTGCATGGCCTGGGCATTGCGGCCCCACAGCACGACCTGATGCTTGCGTGCCAGCGGGATGGCCAGTGCCGTACCCCATGCGCCGGCGCCCAGAATGGTGATCTTCATCGTCGGTCCGTTCAGTCGCCCCAGACATCGCCGGCTTTCACGAAGCCGCTCTGGCCGTCGCGATGGCGTACCTTGACCCAGCCGTTGTTGGGGCTCTCGACCATCTCCAGCAGGACCGACTTGTCGGCGCTGAAGACCACTGGGCTGGCTTCATCGGCGGCGCTGAAGACGCGCGCGTTGGCCACCGACACCACCAGCATGCGTTTGGGGGTCAGCGTCTTGGACTGCACCCAGGAAAGGGTGCCGGCAGCATCCCTGACCTTGCTCCATTCGCCATAGGTCAGGACCACCTCCACCGGCATGCCGCGCGGTGCGACGTAGACGCGACGACCTTTCTCGGAAGGGGCGTCGTACATGATGGCGGGGGCCGCACCGACCGACTTGAAGTCCAGGGCCAGGGCATCCTTGGCCATGAAGGCGCCGAACAGGGTGGCGCAAAGAATCAGGGACAGGCGTTTCATCGGGAAAGTCTCCGCGGAAGGGAAAGCGCCGCAGCGCGGGCTGCGGCGGCTTGATGTCGTGCCGGACGGCCGCAGAGGGTGCGACCGTCAGGCAGGCGGACAGATACTTGAAGCAGGATCAGTTGACGGCGGTGGAACCGTTGTTGACCAGGGTGGCGCCTTGCTGCTCGGCCAGCGCCTGCAGGCGCTGCTGGTAGAACACCTCGAAGTTGATCTCGGCCAGGTGCACCGGCGGGAAACCGGCGCGGGTGATGGCGTCGGCGATGTTGGCGCGCAGGTACGGGTAGATGATGTTGGGGCAGCCGATGCCCAGCAGCGGGTCCAGCTGTTCGGCGGGCACGTTGCGGATCTCGAAGATGCCGGCTTGCTTGCCCTCGACCAGGAAGGCGACCTTGTCCTTGACCTTGGCGGTCACGGTGATGGTCACGGTCGATTCGAAGACGCCTTCAGCCAGCGCCTCGGCACCGACGTCCACCGACACTTCGATCGAGGGGGCTTCCTGCTCCAGGAAGATGGCCGGGGAATTCGGTTGTTCCAGCGACAGGTCCTTCAGGTAGACGCGCTGGATCTGGAAAACGGCTTGCTGTTGGGCTTCTTGGTTCTGTTCCGACATGGATTTCTTTCAGGTTCGATGAAACGATAAGAGGGAGGTTTGCTGCCCTGGCGTCAGGCTTGCAGCAGCGGGTCCAGCTTGCCGGCGCGATCCAGTGCGTTCAGATCGTCGAAACCGCCGACATGGGTGTCGCCGATATAGATCTGCGGCACGGTGCGGCGGCCGGTCTTTTGCATCATCAGCTCACGCTGCTGAGGTTCGAGGTCGACGCGGATCTTGTCGATCTGCGTGATCCCCTTGCTGGCGAGCAGGCGCTCGGCCATCATGCAATACGGGCACACGGCGGTGCAATACATCGTCACTGCGGCGCTCATTTGGCCTCCTTGGTGGTCAGTGGCAGGCCCTGTCCCTGCCAGGCGGCGATACCGCCGTTGAGTCCGTAGACTTCGGTGAAGCCGGCCTTCTTCAGCGATGCCTCGGCGCGATTGGCCTGGGTGCCGTTCTGGCAGACCACGATCACCGGACGGCCCTTCATCTTGTCCAGTTCGCCGATGCGCTGCGGCAACTCCTTGAGCGGGATATTGCGGGCATCGCGCAGGTGGCCGGCGCCGAATTGCTCGGGGTCACGCACGTCCAGCACCAGCACCTTGCCCTGGTTGAGCATCTGCGTGGCCTGCAGCAGGCTGAGCTTGTTGCCGCGCTGTTGCAGGTAGGGAACCAGCAGGGCACCGCCCGAGACCAAGGCCAGGGCGATCAGGAAAATATTGTCGATGATGAATTTCACGGCAGTCCAATGAGTTTACTGAATCCCGGCATTATAAAATAGAAGCATTGGCGGTTTGCATCCGGACCGAACAGTCTAAGATCTGCACCCGATCCGGCGTAGTCGACCTTGGGGCAACCGCATCGCTTTCTCCATCATCAGAAACTAGTCCCGCTATGTACAAAATCGTATTCATGCGCCACGGCGAATCGACCTGGAACCTGGCCAACCGCTTCACCGGCTGGGTCGACGTCGACCTCACCGAAAAAGGCGTGGCCGAAGCCCGCCAGGCCGGCAAGCTGCTCAAGGAAGCCGGTTTCTCCTTCGACCTGGCCTATACCTCGGTGTTGAAGCGCGCCATCCGCACCCTCTGGACCACGCTGGATGAAATGGACCAGATGTACATCCCCATCAAGAACGACTGGCGCCTCAACGAACGCCACTACGGTGCCCTGCAAGGCCTGAACAAGGCCGAGACCGCCGCCCAGTACGGCGACGAGCAGGTGCTGGTCTGGCGTCGCAGCTACGATACCCCGCCCAATCCGCTGACCCCGGGTGAAGAGCGCGATGCCTTCGGCGACGCCCGCTACGCCGGCCTCTCACGCGAACAGGTGCCGCTGACCGAATGCCTCAAGGACACCGTGGCCCGCGTGCTGCCGGCCTGGAACGACTCCATCGCCCCGGCCATCCGCGCCGGCAAGCAGATCATCATCTCCGCCCACGGCAACAGCCTGCGCGCCCTGATCAAGTACCTCGACGGCATCAGCGACAACGACATCGTCGGCCTGAACATCCCCAACGGCCAGCCGCTGGTCTATGAACTGGACGCCGATCTGAAGCCCATCAAGAGCTACTACCTGGGCGACCAGTCCGCCATCGAGGCTGCACTCAAGGCCGTGGCCAACCAAGGGAAGTCGAAATAAAACTGCGTTTCTCCAGCAGGACGCCGGCCGCACAGGCCGCGTCCGTTCCCGGCAAGTGCACAGCACCAGCGCGTCCCGGCCTGTTGGCCGGTGCGCTGCGGCTGCCTGCGCGCGCCCTGCTGGGCGGCATGGCCTGCCTGCTGCTGGCCATGGTGGTGCAGGCCCAGCCGATCACCGAGCGGACCCGCCAGAAGCAGGCCGCCGAGAAGGAACGGGCCGACCTGCAGCAGCGCCTGGCCAATCTGAAGCGCGACATCGACCAGACCGAAACCGCCAAGGACAACGCCGCCGACGCGCTCGCCGTCTCCGAACAGGCCATCTCCAAGGCCAATCGTTCCCTGCGCGACCTGGCCCAGGAACAGCAGGAAACCGAGTCCCGCCTGGCACAACTGGTCAAGCAGCTCAATGAGCTCACCGCCCTGGTCAATGCCCAGCAGGCCCAGCTTTCCAGGCTGCTGCGCGAGCAATACGTGGCCGGCAACGAAGACCGCATCAAGCTGCTGCTCTCCGGCGACAATCCCAATCGCATCAACCGCGAATTGCAGTACATGGGCTATGTCTCCCAGGCCCAGGCCAGGCTGATCGAAACCCTGCGCGCCAACCAGCAGGCCATCCGCGCCAACAAGGCCGACACCCAGAACGCCAAGTACGAACTGGAAGAAATCGCCCAGGAAGAACTGGAACAGAAGAAGGTCCTGGAGCGCGAAAAGGGCCGTCGCCAGACCCTGCTGTCACAGCTCTCCACCAAGCTCAATGCCCAGCGCCAGGAGGTCGGTCGCATCGAGCAGGACCAGCAGCGCCTCTCCAGCCTGGTGGACAAGCTGGCGCAGATCATCGAGCAGCAGAAAAAGGCCGAAGCCGAAGCCCGCGAGAAGCGGCGCCAGGAACAATTGGCCAAAGCCAGGGCCGAACGCGAGAAGCGTCTGGCCGAGCAACGTGCCCGGGCCGCCGAGCGCGCCGCCGAAGCGGCACGGGCTGCCAAGGAAGGCAAGCCGGTACCGAAGCAGCCCGATCCGGCCGACGCCATCGACGACGACGAACCGCCGCAAAGTGCCTCCCTGGGGCGCAACGACACCCTGCCCGAGCCGCAGTCGGACAATTTCGGCAAGCCCTTCGCCAGCCTGCGCGGGCAGCTGCACCTGCCGGTCAAGGGAGACCTGGTCTCGAAATTCGGCAGCCGCCGGGGCGACGGGCCGGCCAGCCGCGGCCTGTTCATCCGCGCCCACGAAGGCGCGGAAGTGCGCGCCGTGGCCGGAGGACGGGTGGTCTTCGCCGACTGGTTGCGCGGCTTCGGCAACCTGATCATCGTGGATCACGGCAACCAGTACATGACGATTTATGGCAACAACCAGTCGGTGCTCAAGCGCGCCGGCGATGTGGTAAAGGCGGGCGACACCATCGCCACTGCAGGCAACAGCGGCGGTAACGAGCAATCGGGTTTATACTTTGAAATGCGGTATCAAGGCCGCGCATTCGACCCACTGGGGTGGGTAACTACTAGGTGACACATGGGCAGCAAACTCAAGAATATCGGTTTGATCGGGTTGGGCATGGTGGCAGGCGCCACTGCGATGATTCAGTTCGACGCCATCGCGCAAAAGAATGCAACGGCGTCGCTGCCCCTGGAGGAGCTGCGCCAGATGGCCGACGTGTTCGGTCTCATCAAGTCGGATTACGTCGAACAGGTCGACGACAAGAAGCTGCTGACCGAAGCCATTTCCGGCATGGTCGCCTCGCTCGATCCGCACTCCGCCTATCTGGACAAGAAGGCCTACAAGGAACTGCGCGAAGGCACCATGGGCAAGTTCGTGGGCCTGGGTATCGAAGTCGGCATGGAAGACGGCTACGTCAAGGTCATCTCCCCGATCGAGGATTCGCCGGCCTTCCGCGCCGGGATCAAGGCCGGTGACCTGATCACCCGTCTGGACAGCACCCCGGTCAAGGGCCTGACCCTGGACGAAGCCGTCAAGAAGATGCGCGGCGAACCCAACACCAAGATCACCCTGACCATCGCCCGCAAGGAAGAAGACAAGCCCATCATCCTGACCATCACCCGTCAGGAGATCCGCGTGCAGAGCGTTAAGTCCAAGGTCATCGAACCCGGCTACGCCTGGCTGCGCGTGACCCAGTTCCAGGAACCGACGGTGGACGACATGTCCAAGAAGCTGGCCGCCATCTACGCCCAGGAACCCAACCTGAAGGGCATCGTGCTGGACCTGCGCAACGATCCGGGCGGCGTGCTGCCGGGCGCCATCGGCGTGGCTGCCGCCTTCCTGCCCAAGGATTCGGTGGTGGTGTCCACCAACGGCCAGCTCCCCAGCTCCAAGCAGACGTTCTACGCCAAGCGCGAATACTACGCCGCCAACCCGCTGTCGGACCCGCTGTCGCGCCTGCCCGATGCCATCAAGAAGGTGCCGATGGTGGTCCTGATCAACAGCGGCTCGGCCTCGGCTTCCGAAATCGTGGCCGGTGCCCTGCAGGATTACAAGCGCGCCACCATCATGGGTACCCAGTCCTTCGGCAAGGGCTCGGTGCAGTCGGTGATCGCCCTGCCGCCGGAGAAGAACACCGCCGTCAAGCTGACCACCGCCCGCTACTACACGCCCAAGGGTCGCTCCATCCAGGCCCGTGGCATCGTACCGGACATCATGGTCGACGAATTCCCCGATGGCGATGGCCTGAACGGCCTGCGCCTGCGTGAAGCCGATCTGTCCAAGCACCTCTCCAACGACACCGACAAGTCCGCCGAGGTCAAGGCCCAGGCCATGGACGAACAGTCGGAAGAACGCCTGATCGCCGCCGAGAAGAAGCGCAAGCCGCTGGAATTCGGCAGCAAGGACGACTTCCAGCTGGCGCAGGCCCTGAATCATCTCAAGGGGCTGCCGGTGAAGGTCTCCAACGCCAAGCCGGAAGTGCGCAACGAGGAAGGCAAGAACGCCACCCCGGTCAAGGACGAGCGCAAGGACAACAAGGCGCCGGCCGAGAAGATCGACACCACCAAGTAATCCGCCGCCCTCGGGCTGGCATACCGGGCCGCTAGCTAGCGGCCCTTTTTCATTACTGGAACGAGACAGGACCTCACCATGGATGACCAACAGCTGCTGCGCTATTCGCGCCACATCCTGCTCGACGAGATCGACATCGAGGGCCAGACCCGGCTGCTGCAGGGGCATGCCCTGGTGATCGGCGCCGGCGGGCTGGGCTCGCCGGCGGCCATGTACCTGGCCTCGGCCGGCGTGGGCCATATCACCCTGGTGGACCATGACACGGTGGACCTGACCAACCTGCAGCGCCAGATCATGCACACCACCGCGCGCGTGGGCCAGCCCAAGGTGGACTCCGGGCGCGAGGCGCTGCGCCAGATCAATCCCGGCGTGCAGGTCACCGCACTGGCCGAGCGGGTCGAGGGCGAAGGCCTGCAGGCGCTGGTAGCCGATGCCGACGTGGTGCTGGACTGCAGCGACAACTTCGCCACCCGCCACGCCGTCAACCGCGCCTGCGTGGCGGCCGGGGTGCCGCTGGTGTCGGGTGCGGCGATCCGCTTCGACGGCCAGGTCAGCGTCTTCGACAGCCGCCAGGAAAAGGCCCCCTGCTACGCCTGCCTGTTCCCGCCCGAGCGCGAGTTCGAGGAAGTGCAATGTTCCACCATGGGCGTGTTCTCGCCGCTGGTGGGCATCATCGGCACCATGCAGGCGGCCGAGGCCATCAAGCTGCTGGCCGGCATCGGTCGCTCCCTGGCCGGACGCCTGCTGCTGCTGGACGCCCGTGAGATGGAATGGACCTCGATCAACGTCGGCCGCGACCACCAGTGCCCGGTCTGCGCCCGCCGGCATGCCTGAACCCTGCTTGCCGCTTCCATCCGGACCGGGTCTTCTGGTATAAACTCGGTTGGATGTTGCAATGCACTTGCTGCGCGGCATCACGCCAGGCTGATGTTCGGAACGACGATAATTCATAAGCGCGATCAGCCCGCCCCGTCTTGCCCGTCACAGGGGGAGTCATGAAACGCTCCATGAACCACCGCGCCGCCGGCGCGTCGCTGCCCGAGGTCAGGAACCTGATGCGCCCAAGGCTTGGCATCCGGAATCGTTGGTGTACAATCCTTGACCGCGAAAAAGCGTACGCCATCGGCACTGCAGGCCGGCCCGGAAATCCCGCAACGGCCCCCCGAGCGCGTCAACGTCAATCGAAGAGGTGCCAACGCGGCTAGGGAAGTGGATTCAAAAGCGACCTGTTCCGGCAGCCAAGTATCAGCCGGGATAATGGATATAGTTGAAAAACCCGTAGTATTGAAAGTAAGCGAAGTGGCAACCAAGACTCCCAAAACTACCCCTGCAGCGCAGTTGCTGACCGAGGAAGAAATCCTCAAGATGGACGAGAAGGACTACATGAACGAAGCGCAGCTTGCTTTCTTCAAGGCCCGTCTCCAGCAGCTGGAAAAGGATCTGCTCAAGAACGCGGATGAAACCACCGAACACCTGCGCGAAACCGTGCTGGTGCCGGACCCGGCCGACCGCGCCACCATCGAGGAAGAACACGCCCTCGAACTGCGTACCCGCGACCGTGAGCGCAAGCTGCTCAAGAAGGTGCAGCAGTCCATCGTGTCCATCGACAACGGCGAGTACGGCTGGTGCGAAGAGACCGGCGAACCGATCGGCATCCCGCGTCTGCTGGCGCGCCCGACCGCGACCCTGTCGCTGGAAGCGCAGCAACGCCGCGAACTGAAGCAGAAGCTCTACGGCGACTGATCCCCGCCAGGCAGGATGAAGCCTGCGCCGCGCGGCGGCCAGGCTCAGCGCCGGCAGCGCGTGTTGCCGGTGCAGGATCGTTGACCCCGGTTTTTCGGACTGGCCGTCTATTGGCCACGGGGTAGAATCCTTCATATCCGAATTTTCAAGACCACCCGTAGTACCGGATGTTGTGCGGGATTGCAGGGTGCTCGATGTCAGTACCTTCAGTTCATCGTCAGTAGCCCCAAAAAAAGCTGCAAAAGCGGCGGAAGCGGCCAAGTCTGTCGCCTCATCCATATTGCGGCGGTCTGTTCGGCTCTGCGCTGTTTCGTGTTGCAGGTGCCTGCAGCTCCGTCGTCCATTTGCCGATCCGTTCCATGAACCGACTGCGTTCCCTGCGTAGCTTCACCGTCATTGCCATGCTGGCGATGTCGTTGCTGTTCGCGCAGATGCTGGGGTTCGTGCACGGCATCGCGCACGCGGGCTGGGCACCGGGCACGGTGCACTCACTGATCAGCGACGCCCTCTTCGACGAAGCCGAGCCGACCTCGGTCAGCACCGGTCAGGATGCGCATGCGCACGGTCCCCATGCCCACGACCTGCATCACTCCTGCGTCGCCTATGATGCGGCGGCCCTGTCGGCCGGCGTTCATTTTGATTTCCCGCCGCTGCCGCTGTTGCCGCCGGTGCGCTTGCTGGCCCTGTGGCTGGCGTTCTCCTCGTGGGATGCTCCCCTCAACTGCCATTTCTCCTCCCGCGCTCCGCCGCGCTGAATTCCTTCCCCTCGCAAGACCCTCTTTCTGACTGGTTGCCGGTTGTCCCTCGCGCATCCGCATGCAGCGTGCCTTCGTCCCTCGCGAGGCGCCTGCGTACGGGCGCGTGCTGACGGCCGGTGTATCCGCGCCGTCCTGTCCTCACCAGAACATGGCAGGCGTCGCCTCGCGTAAAACAAGGAATTCACAATGGCTTTCCAACGCCAACTCATTGCTTCGGCCGTCCTCACCGCCCTGGCTGCCTGGTCCATGTCCGCTACGGCCCAGACCACCTCTGCCGGCACCCCTGACCCTGCCGCACCGGCCGCCGCCTCACCGGCTGCGCCTGCACAAGCCCCTTTGCAAGCCATCGTCGTCACCGCCACCCCGTTCGCCGCACAGGAAGACGTGCAGGTGCTGGCGCCCGCCAAGGTCCTCGCCGGCGATGAACTGCGCAACAAGCTCGGTAACTCCCTGGGCGACACCCTTTCCGGCGAACTCGGTGTGTCGGCCTCGGCCTTCGGCGCCGGTGCATCGCGTCCCATCATCCGCGGCATGGAAGGCCCGCGCGTGATGATCCTGCAGAACGGCATGGGCGTCTCCGATGTCTCCACCGTTTCCAACGACCACGCCGTCGCCACCGAGGCCGCCACTGCGCGCCAGATCGAAATCCTGCGTGGTCCGGCCGCGCTGCTGTATGGCTCGGGCGCCATCGGCGGCCTGGTCAACGTGGTCAACGACCGCATCCCGACCGAACTGGTGGGCAAGCCCACCGGGACTGCCGAAGCCCGCTACGGCAGCGTCGACGGCGAGAAGAACAGTTCCTTCTCGCTGGACACCTCGGCCGGCCAGATCGGCCTGCACCTGGACGGCAACTATCGCGACACCGACAACTACAAGATCCCCGGTAATGCGCGCCAGGGCGATCCCGCCAGCGCCTCCGGTCGCCTGCCCAATTCCTTCACCCACGAGACCAGCCTGGGCGCCGGCATTTCCTACGTCGCCAACTGGGGCTATATCGGCCTGTCGGCGGCGACCCTGGATGATCACTACGGCATCCCCACCGATGAAATGTCCTTCATCGACCTGCATCAGAACCGCTACGACCTCGACACCGTCGTCAACAACCCGTTTGCCGGCATCGAGAAGTTCCGCTTCCGCATGGGTTACACCGATTACACCCATATCGAAAAGGAGCAGGATGGCACCCCCGCCACGGTGTTCGCCAACCGCGCCCTGCAGACCCGCTGGGAACTGACCCATGCGCCGCTGGCCGGCTGGCACGGTACCTTCGGCGTACAGACCGAGCAGAGCAATTATTCGGCCTTGGCGGCCGACACCGGCGCGGCCGAACTGACCCCGCCGACCCGTTCCACCTCGTTTGCCGGCTTCCTGGTCGAAGAACGCCAGTTCGGCCAGGTGCTGGTCAGCGGCGGCCTGCGCGGCGAGAGCGTCAAGCGCAGTCCCGACAGCGGCAGCGGCCTGCCCGGACGGGACTTCAGCCTGCTGTCCTGGTCCACCGGTGCCCTGTGGAGCTTCCAGCCGGGCTATGGCCTAGGCCTGACCTATTCGTTCGCCCAACGCGCACCGACGGTGGAAGAGCTGTACTCCAACGGCCCGCACGAATCGACCGCCACCTTCGACATCGGCGACAACCAGCTGAAGAAGGAAACTTCACACAACATCGAACTGAGCCTGCAGAAGACCGAGGGCCTGGTGCGCTGGAAGGGCAACGTCTTCCGCAACAAGGTCAACAACTACATCTACGGCCGTACCAACGGCCAGGTCGATGACAGCGGTGCTGCAGATCCCACCGGCGAATTCACCCAGCGCTTCTGGTCGCAGGCCGACGCCACCATCCGCGGCGTGGAAGCCGAAGTCAGCTACAACTGGAACGGCGAAGGTCTCTCCAGCCGGGTCTTTGCCGACACTTCGCGTGGCACCCTCGACAGCCTGGGCAACCTGCCCCTGCAGCCGGCCACCCGCTATGGCGTCGAGCTGGCCTACAAGACCGGCCCCTGGGCCAGCGGCGTGAAGGTGTTGCGTGCCCAGAAGCAGGATCGACTGGCCTCCTTCGAGACCTACGAGACCCCGTCCTATACCCAGCTGGACGCCAACCTGTCCTATACCCAGCGCCTCAACGGCGTGAAGCTGACCTGGTTCGCGCTGGCGCGCAATCTGCTGAACCAGGACATCCGCCTGTCCACCTCGGTGCTGCGCGAATCGGTACCGCTGGGTGGCCGCAACTTCATCGTGGGGGTGCGTACCGCCTTCTGATCGGCGACCCGTAAACGGCCTGCGGCGATTGCCGGCAGGCCTGTCGAGTGCCAGCGGGGGACTGCGCCCCCCGCCAGCGCGGCTTGCCCGGCCGTCTCCGCGAGGAGGCCGCCGGGCTTTTTTTGCGCCCTGACTGCGGGGCGCCTGCTGCCACCTGCATGAGCGATCACGGTGCCGGCGGGAAGTCCAGCACGGTATCGTTCACGCGGTTGAACAGATTGGTGAAGGTGATCGCAGTCACGGCCAGCAGGGTATCGACGATCTGCGCATCACTGTAATGGGCGCGCACGCGCTCCACCACGTCGGCTTCGACGGTGCCGCTGGTGCCGACCAGCAGGCGGGCGAAATCGGCCAGCACGTCCAGCTTGTCATCGCCGGAGGCCTGGCCGTGGCGCACGCCCTGGATGGCCTGGGCCGACAGACCGACCTTCTTGCCCATCAGCGAGTGCGCCGCCAGGCAGTAATCGCAACCGGCCTTCTCGCTCACGGCCAGCTTGATGGCTTCGATTTCCTGGGCCGACAGGCTGCTCTTGCGCAGCGCGCCGTCCAGGTGCAGGGCCGATTCCAGCGCGACCGGGCTGAGCGAGCCGATACCGGCGTAGGCATTGGGCACCATGCCGACAGCCGACTTGATGGCGGCAAACAGTTGGGCGGCCTGGCCGGTGGCTTCGGTGACGGGGGTAGTGGTAAGACGGGGCATGACAGTTCTCCTGTAAGAGGTTAGCGCCGGCGTTGGCGGGATTGCCGTGAGTGCCGTGTTGCGCATGGATGTACTGTAGGCCTGCCGGATGAAATTATGAATGCTCTGAAATAACTTAAAATTGCTCAAAAAGCTCACGCTGCATGAACCGTCCGGACCGTTGTCCAAGCCAAAAGGAAGCACCATGGATGCCCTCAGCCGTCTTCTGTCTCTCCACCCGGTGCGCGCCGACCTGGATATCCGCTGCCGTTTCGGCCAGCCATGGAACCTGCCGAACCCGGCCCTGCCGGCCGGGGTGGCGCCCTATCACTTCATCCTGGAAGGGCGCGCCCAGCTGCAGCTGCCCGACGGCGCGCCGCTGAGTCTGCAGGCCGGCGACCTGGTGATCCTCACCCGTGGCGCCGCCCACGATCTGTTCATCGCCCCGGCGGCCGAGGCCAGCGCAGTGCGGCTGGGGGAGACGGCCGCCCCGGTGACGCTGCACGTCAACGACGAGGAGGGCGGCGGCAGCCAGCCGCTGTCCGATTTCCTCTGTGGACAATTCCATTTCGACGCCCCGCATTCCAATGCGCTGATGCACGCCCTGCCCGAAGTGCTGCTGGTGCGCAGTGCCGAATTGCCCGATGCCGACGGCCTGCGTACGCTGGCCACGCTGCTGCGCCACGAATGTGGTGGTGCCGATGGCCGGGGCGAACTGCGGGCCGGTGCCCAGGCGGTGGTGGCCGGCCTGGCGGCGGCCCTGTTCGGACTGGCGGTGCGCGCCTGGCTGGCCGGGGGCGGTCCGCAACCGGGTTTGCTGGCGCTGCTGGCGCATCCGGCCCTGCAGAGCGCGATGCAGGCCATGCTGGAATCGCCCGAGGAGGACTGGCCGCTACCGCGCCTGGCCGGCTTGTGCCACATGTCGCGCGCCACCTTCGTGCGGCGCTTCCAGGAGGTCGGCGGCGCCACACCGGGCGAGGTGCTGCAGCAGTTGCGCATGGCGCGCGCCGCCCGTCTCCTGAGCTATAGCAAAATGGGCACGGCACAGATCGGCGAAGCGGTGGGGTATCAGTCGGAAGCGGCCTTCAATCGCGTCTTCAAGAAATACAGCGGACTGGGGCCGGGTGCCTACCGGCGCAGGAGCAGGGCTGCAGAGGTGGAGGAAGAAGAAGGCAGGGGCTAGCGCAGGGAAGGAGGGCGGGGGATTCAGCGGATCGGCAGGCGGATGGTGTTCTTCACTTCTTCCATCACTGCATAGGTGTGGGTTTCGCGCACGCCCTTCAACTGCAGCAGCGACTTGCCCAGGAATTCGCGATAGGCATTCATGTCCTTGACCCGCGACTTGACCAGGTAGTCGAAGCCGCCGGCCACCATGTGGCACTCCATGATCTCGGGAATGCTCTGCACGCTCTTCTTGAACTCGGCGAAGACATCCGGCGTGGTGCGGTCCAGCACCACCTCGATGAAGACCAGCAGCGACACATCCAGCAGCTCGGGATTCAACTGTGCCGCATAGCCCAGGATATAACCGGCCTCCTGCAGCTTGCGCACCCGTTCCAGGCAGGCCGCTGGCGACAGGTTCACGCGGGCGGCCAGATCGACGTTGCTGATGCGACCGTCGTTTTGCAGCTCCGCCAGAATTTTCTTGCTGATCTTGTCGAGTCCGGCCATGGTTTCTGAACTTTATTCAGTTAAAAAAATTTAGAGTGAATTTTATTCTGATTATAAAGGGAATAAACGCGCCTAATATCAAGGAAGAGTCAATAGAATCCTCCCTCATAAAAAACACAACGTAATGCGGGCATGAAGGCCGGAAACGGCTTTATGCGCGGATGACAGCAGTATCTCGGCCAGAGTGTTGACGAGTTTTGTTTTGCCAGGGCTTGACTGCGCTTACCCCTGTATTCGCAGAAAGTACAGCATCGACGGAATTGCATCGCCCGCGCCCACAAGGCGCGGGGTGGCGCAAATCCTGCTTTTCCAGCGTTTTCAATGCAATCACCAACCGCAGTCTGACTTTCTAGAAGAGAGGAAACACCCCATGTTCAAGCGCGTCTCCGGACTCAACATCATCGCAGCCTCGCTGGCGCTGATCCCCGCCTTCGCCATGGCGCAAGAAGCGCAGGTCGTCAAGATCGGTTTCTCCAGCCCCCTGACCGGTCCCCAAGCATCGGCCGGCAAGGACAACCAGGGCGGTCTGATGATGGCAGTCGAGCGTCTGAATGCGCAACCCATCACCGTGGGCGGCAAGAAGATCAAGTTCGAAGTCATCGCCGAAGACGACCAGGCCGATCCCAAGCAGGGCGTGGCCGTGGCGCAGAAGCTGGCTGACCAGGGTGTCAAGGCCATCGTCGGTCCCTACAACTCGGGCGTGACCATCCCTGCCTCGCGCGTCTACAACGATGCCGGCATCGTGGTGGCCACCGTCGCCTCCAACCCCAAGATCACCCAGCAAGGTTTCGCCACCCTGTTCCGCGTGGCCGCCAGCGACAGCCAACTGGGCGGCAAGATGGCCCTGTACGCAGCCAAGGAACTCAAGCTCAAGCGCGTGGCCGTGATCGATGACCGCACCGCCTACGGCCAGGGCCTGGCCGAGGAATTCGCCAAGGTCGCCAAGGCCAACGGCATCGAAGTGGTCAGCAAGGACTTCACCAACGACAAGGCCACCGACTTCACCGCCATCCTGACCTCGATCAAGGGCAAGAAGCCCGACGCCGTGTTCCTCGGTGGCTATGCTCCGCAAGGCGGCCCGATCAAGCGCCAGATGAAGCAACTGGGCATCGACGTCCCCCTGATGGGCGGCGACGGCATCTGCTCGCCGGAAATGGGTCGTCTGGGCGGTGACGCCATCGGCGAAAGCGTCTACTGCACCCAGGGCGGCACCATGCTGGACAAGGCCAAGGATGGCAAGGTCTTCGCCGATGACTACCAGAAGAAGTACAGCCGTCCTGCCGAAACCTATGCGGTCTCGTTCTATGACGGCATGATGCTGATCGCCCAGGCCATGAAGCAGGCCAACTCCATCGAACCCAAGGCCTTCGGCCCGGCCCTGGCCAAGATCAGCTACAAGGGCGTGGCCGGTCAGTACGACTTCGACGCCAACCACGACCTGAAGCAATCGCCCGTGACCGTCTATCGCTTCAAGGATGGCCTGCCGGTCCCCCTGACCAGCTACTGATCGGTCATTCCAGCGACCTGATCCTGCCGCCCGCCATGGCCGGCGGCAGGCCGGGTCTTCCGTCCCAGCTCCAATCATGCAGATCCCCGCTTCCCGCCGGCCCAGGCCGGCCCGGGAGCGGTTCGTCGTACCCGCTTGAGCCTGTACCGCGGCCTGGTCCGCCGACAGGCGAGGTGCAGTGTTACCCTGTGCCCTGGCGGCCCGCAGCATACCCGGAAGGAAATCCATGCTCAGCTACACCCGTACCGTCCAGACCATCGATGCCCACACCGGCGGCGAACCGCTGCGCATCGTCGTCTCCGGCCTGCCCAAGATCCCCGCCGGCACCATCCTGCAGCAGCGCGCCTGGCTGCGCGAACACCGCGACGACCTGCGCTGTTTCCTCATGAACGAGCCGCGCGGCCACGCCGACATGTATGGCGCCTACCTGCTGCCGCCGGTCACCGCCGGTGCCGACTTCGGCGTCATCTTCATCCACAACGAAGGCTATAGCGACATGTGCGGCCACGGCATCATCGCCCTGGGCAAGGTGCTGGTCGAAATGGGTTACGTCGAGCGCACGCAGCCGCAGACCCGCATCTGCTTCGATGCCCCGGCCGGTTTCATCGAAGCCTTCGTTGAGTGGGACGGTGTGCGTGCCGGCAAGGTCAGCTTCAACAACGTGCCGGCCTTCATCTATCGACGCGATGTCGAGGTGCAGACCCCCAGCTTCGGCAAGATCACCGGTGACATCGTCTTCGGCGGCGCCTTCTACTACTACATCAACGCCGCCCAGGCCGGCCTGGCCGTCAAGCCCGAGCTGGTGCGCCAGCTGATCCAGCTGGGCGCCGAGACCAAGGCCGCCGTCATCGCCAAGGTCGCCATCCAGCATCCGCTGGAGCCCGGCCTCAATACGCTGTATGGCACCATCATCGACAGCGAACCCAATTTCCCCGGTGCAGATCAATCCAATGTCTGCATCTTCGCCGACCGCGAGGTGGACCGCTCGCCCACCGGCACCGGTACCTCCGGCCGCGCCGCCCAACTGTTCCTGCGCGGACAGCTGGCGCTGAACCAGGGCTACATCAACGGCAGCATCGTCGGCAGCAATTTCGACGTGCGCGTGACTGCCGCCACCCAGGTCGGCGAGTTCGATGGCGCGCTCACCGAAGTCAGCGGCCACGCCCACATCATGAGCACCAACCAATGGGTGCTGGAAGAGTCCGATCCCTTCCCGACCGGCTTCTTCCTGCGCTGAGTGCCCCCTTCGAGACAGGACTTCCATGCACATCCTCGATCCCCACCAGAGCGCCCAGGCGCTGCCCTATGCAGCCCTGGTCGATGCCCTGGCACGCGCCGCGCAGGAACTGGCCAGCGGCGCCATCCGCGCCCCCGAACGCCAGGTCGTTCCCATCGATGCCGCCAGCGTCCTGCTGGGCATGCCGGCCATTGCCGAGGACCTCTCGGTGACCAAGCTGATCACCGTCCACGCCGACAACGCGCGCCATCACCTGCCCGCGATCCAGGGCGAGGTCATCGCCTTCGACACCCACACCGGCCGCCGCCTGGCGCTCATGGATGGTCCCACCGTCACCGGCCGTCGCACCGCCGCCATGAGCATGCTGGGCATACGCACCCTGTTGCCGCGCAAGCCGCAATCGGCACTGCTGATCGGCACCGGTGCCCAGGCCGCCGCCCACGCCGATGCCCTGGTCGAGTATTTCGGCGTATCGCAATTCTGGGTCGCCGCACGCGACCTCGACCGCACCCAGGCTTTCTGCCGCGCCATCAGCGAACGTCATCCGCAGGCCGTGGCCAGTCCGCTCCCGGCACGGATGTTGCAAGAGGAATTGCCGCGCACCGACGTGGTGATCGCCATGACCACCTCGCGCGTAGCGGTGATCCCCGAAGGGATCGCACCGGATACCCTGGCCATTGGCGTAGGGGCCTTCAAGCCTGACATGGTGGAGTTCCCGGCCACGCTGTTGCATGCCCGGCGCATCGTTGTCGATGACCTGCCCGGCGCGCACCACGAGGCCGGTGATCTGATCCAGGCCAAGGTCGATTGGGCACAGGTGGTGGGCATCGCCGATGTGCTGGCCGGCAAGGTGCCGGCCGCCACGCTGCACACGGGCGGGGCATTGCCGGTGTTCAAGACCGTCGGCCAGGCGTCCTGGGACCTGGCCGCCGCGCGCGTGATGCGTCAAACCTTGGGGCTCTGAAACTGAACGTGCAATCGCAGGAAATTTGATAAATAATTTACGGTTTTTTCTGCGTTTGCGGTTTTTCTTGCGGCTGTTGTCCGTTTTCGTCTTGTTCCGCGTTTTTTCGTATTTCCCTTTTGCAGTTTTTCATATAAATCATCCTCCACAGGGAGACACCGTTTCATGGACATTTTCATCCAGCAGATCATCAACGGATTGGTGCTAGGCAGCATGTACGCACTGATCGCCCTGGGCTACACCATGGTGTACGGGGTGCTGAACCTGATCAACTTTGCCCACGGCGACATCCTGATGGTAGG
>NZ_DASQOH010000008.1:0-40343 GCF_035644555.1 Herbaspirillum sp. | reverse complement strand
GCCAGGAACTGGTCGTTGGGCGGATAGCGCCAGGCCAGGAAACCGGCATCCAGTTCGCCTTCCCTGATCCGTTCCAGTTGCCGGGCCGACAGGCCCGGTTCCAGTGACATGGCAATCCGTGGCTCGGCCTGGTGAAAGCTGCGCAGCGAACCCAGTATGCGGGGATGCCAGCCGAAATTGGGCGTGATGCCCATGCGCAGATTGCCTTCCACGCCCTCGGCCACGCGCGCGACGCGCTGCCGCGTTTCTTGCAGCTCCCCCAGCATGCGGCGGGCATCGATGGCCAGTTGCTGTCCGGCGGCGGTCAGGGTTGCGCCACGGACGCTGCGGTCGAACAGGAGCGCCCCCATTTCCTCTTCCAGATCCTTGATCTGCCGGCTCAGGGCCGGTTGCGCGATATGCAGTCGGCGCGCCGCTTCGGCCACGCTGCCGTGTTCGACCACGCCGAGAAAATAGCGCAGATGACGAAATTCGATCATGGCGGATCTATACCTTGAGAGTATGGTTCTTATATTTAAACGGAAGTTTTCAGTATAGGGCATAAGACCTACACTTCGGCCACCAAACATAACAAGTGGAGACCTTATGCACAGCCAAGCCAACGGGTTGGACGCGAAAACGCAACGCCGCGCGGTGATCGCGGCCACCATCGGTAACGTTCTCGAGATCTACGATTTCATCATCTTCGGCATCTTCGCCGTGGCCATTTCCAAGACCTTCTTTCCCAGTGGCGACGATTATGCGGCGCTGATGTTCACCTTCATGACCTTTGCCGCGGGCTTCGTGGTGCGACCGGTCGGCGCACTGGTACTGGGGCAGTATGCCGACAAGGTCGGTCGCAAGAAGGCACTGAGCTTCACGTTGCTGCTGATGGCGCTGGGTACCATCATTCCGGCGCTCTGTCCGTCCTACGATTCGATCGGGATCGCCGCCACCGCTATTCTGGTATTGGGCCGTCTGCTGCAGGGATTTTCGGCCGGTGGCGAGATCGGCAGCAACGTGGCCATGCTGGTCGAAAATGCATCCGGTCGCAATCGTGCCCTCTTCAGCTCCTTCCAGCAGATGGCGCAGGGCGGCGGGGTGCTGTTGGGCGGCGTGGTCGGCTTCACCATCGCCGTGGTCTATGGCCAGGAGCGCATGCTGCAGGATTACTGGCGCGTGGCCTTCCTGGTGGGGCTGCTGATCGGTCCGGTGGGCTGGTACATCCGCCGCGCACTGCCGGAGACGCCGGAGTTCGAGCGCAGCATCGAGCAAGGTGCGGCCGATTCCTTCCTCGCGGGCGTGAAGGCCAACTTCGGCCGCATCCTGATCGGCATCGCCATCATGATCTTCTGGACGGTGGCAACCCAGGTCTCCAACTACTTCACCACCTATGCAGTGCGTGAGCTGAAGATGCCGGTCGCGTCGACCTATCTGGGCCAGATCGCTTCCGGACTGACCCTGCTCCTGATCTGCCCGCTGGTGGGCATGCTGGCCGACCGTATCGGCCCCTACAAGCCCATGGCCTGGGGTGCCGGACTGGCGGGCGTGCTGGCCTATCCCTTGTTCAAATTGCTGGTGGCCACACCGACCCTGCCGATGCTGCTGATGGTACAGATCGCCATCTCCGTCACGCTGGGCCTGTATGCCGCCTGTGCGCCGCTGGTCATGTCCGATATCTTCCCGACCCGCTATCGTGCCACCGGCGTGGGCACCTCCTACGCACTGGGCGTGATGATCTTCGGCGGCCTTACGCCCATGATCGTGACCACACTGATCCAGGTCAGCGGCGACAAGCTCATCATCGGCCTTTACCTGACTGTGGCCGCACTGCTGAGCCTGGCCCTGATCGGCGCTCTGGTACGCATGCAGCGCAAGCAGGCGCTGGCCTGAGGCCCTCACGTCCTGGCGCTTGCCCTTGCGCCGAGCATGAGGTTCGCCACCCACCAACCTGTAGAGGACTCCACATGGAGATGAACAAGCATGGGCGCATGGAAGGGCCCGAAGAGATGGATCTGGTGTCCATACGGCGTCACCTGCACGCCCACCCCGAACTGCGCTTCGAAGAAAAGCGCACCGCCGGCTACGTGGCCCGTCTGCTGCGCGGATACGGTCTCCAGGTCGAGGAGAATATCGGTGGCTACGGCGTGGTGGGCACGTTGCGCAAGGGCAGTTCGTCGCGCGCCATCACGCTGCGTGCGGATATGGATGCCTTGCCGATGAAGGAGGAAAACACCTTTGCCCATGCCTCCACCTGCACCGGCAAGATGCACGCCTGCGGCCATGACGGCCACACCGCCATGCTGCTGGGCGCAGCGGCCAGACTGAGCCACGCGATCGATTTCGATGGCACCGTGCACCTCGTGTTCCAGCCGGCCGAGGAGGGCGGGGCAGGTGCGCGGTCGATGATCGAGGATGGCCTGTTCAAGCGCTTTCCCACCGACGCCATCTTTGGCCTGCATAACTGGCCGGGATTGCCGGCGGGCAGTTTCGGCGTGCGCCCCGGTCCGCTGATGGCCTCCAGCAACACCTTCAGCGCCACCCTGTACGGACGCGGTGCCCACGCTGCCCAGCCCCATCGCGGCATCGATCCCGTGGTGGCGGCGGCGCAGCTCACGCTGGCCTGGCAGAGCATCCTCACGCGCAACGTCAACCCCAATCACCCGGCGGTGCTCTCGGTGACCCAGATCCACACGGGCAGCGCCGACAACGTGATCCCCGAGCAGGCCACCCTGGCCGGGACGGTACGCGCCTTCGATGACGATACGCTTGAGCTCATCGAGCGCCGCATGGAATCCATCGCCAAGTCCATCGGCAAGATGTTCGACCTGCGGGTGTCGTTCAGCTTCGAGCGCCTGTACCCGGCGCTGGTCAATCATCCCGAAGAAACCAGCGAGGCCATGCAGGCCATGATGGCGGCCGTCGGCACGGAGCAGGTCGATGGCGAGACCGAGCCGGCCTTCGCTTCCGAGGACTTCGCGTTCTACCTGCACCACAAGCCGGGCTGCTACGCCTTTCTCGGCAACGGCCTGATCGCCAGTGGTGACGGTACCGGGCAGGCCGCTTCGCGGGAATTGCATAGCCCTTTCTACGACTTCAACGACGACATCATCGATGCCGGTGTCGCCTACTGGATCGCACTGGTGCAGCGCTATCTGAGTGTGTCTGCGTGAAATCGCCGGAGCTTGATCCCCTGCAGTGGCAGTCGGCCGTGATGGGCAATGTTGCCGGCCGGGCAGGGTCGGCACGTGCCGGTGATTTTGCCGCGCAGCCTTGGGCCGAGATCCTCAGGCGCGCCGCGCATCTCTCCGAGGCTTGTCGCCAGGAGGGGGAACTGGCCAGCTACATCCCGGCCCTGGCGCAGGTCGACCCGGATCAGTTCGGCATGGCTGTCGCCACCCTCGACGGCGCGGTCCATACGGTAGGGCACAGTGCGACGCGCTTTTCCATCCAGAGCATCAGCAAGCTGTTCCTGCTGGCACTGGCCTACCGCAGCCATGGCGAATGCCTGTGGGAGCGGGTCGGGCAAAGTCCCAGCACCAATCCGTTCAATTCGCTGATCGAGCTGGAACTGGAGCGCGGCATCCCGCGCAATCCGTTTCTGAATCCGGGCGCGCTGGTGGTGACGGACGCCTTGCTGAGCCGACATACGCATCTGGAATCGGCGATGGTGGCGCTGCTGCGGGAGCTGACCGGCAGCGGCGATCTCAATTACGACTCGGAGGTCTTTCACAGCGAGCTGCGCTGCGCCTCGCGCCACTTCGCAGCGGCCCACCTGATGCAGAGCCACGGCAACATGGTCAATGCAGTCGACGACGTGGTCACGGCCTATTGCGCCAGTTGCGCCATCGAGGCTTCTTGCGTGGAACTGGCACGTGCCGCGCTGTTCCTGGCCAATGGCGGCAACGGCATCGGCGGTGGGCGGCAGTTGCTGACGGCGCAGCAGACGCAGCGCATCTGCGCGCTCATGCTTACCACCGGCACCTACGAGCATTCCGGCAAGACCGCCTTTGCCATCGGCCTGCCGGCCAAGAGCGGCGTGGGCGGCGGCGTGCTGGCCGTGCTCCCGGGCCGCGGCAGCATCTGCGCCTGGTCGCCGCGGCTGGATGCGCGTGGCAATTCGGTAAGGGCCATGATGGCGCTGGAACTGGTCTCCAACGCTGCCGGCTTGTCGGTGTTCGCCTGAGGTCGGCGTTGCGCTGCCCGGGGTGCGATGCGTTCGGTTTCTCCTGGCTTGGTGGCGGATTGCGTAGGGCGTTCGCCACCTTTTTTTCGGGCGGGCAAGCGGGCGCAGGTTGCCGACTCACGGTTGATGGCACGGCCGCCGGACTTGGTAACGCTACCAGGGCCGATGCTAGAATGCCCGCATGTCCGAAAACAGAACCACCTCCCCTGACGCCCCCCTCAGCCTTGCCACGCGCGGAACCGACGACGATGGTCCCGAACCGCGTCGTCGCGGCCCGCGCAAGAGCGCCGGTGGCATCACGCTGCGCGACGTGGCGCAGCTGGCCGGGGTGGCGCCGATCACGGCCTCGCGGGCCTTGAACACACCCTCGGCGGTTTCGCCCAAGGTCTTGCAGAAAGTGCGCGAGGCGGTGGAAAAGACCGGCTACGTCCCCAACCTGCTGGCCGGCGGGCTGGCCTCCAACAAGAGCCGGCTGGTGGCGGTGGTGGTGCCCACCGTGATCGGGCCGGTGTTCCAGGAAATCGTCCATACCCTGACCGAAACCCTGGCCGCGGCCGGCTACCAGGTCATGCTGGGCCAGAGTGGCTATGAGAATTCGCGTGAGGATGCACTGCTGGAAGCCATCATCGGCCGCCGTCCCGATGGCGTGGTGCTAACCGGCATCATGCGCTCGGCCGAGGCCAGGAAGCGCTTGCTGGCCAGTGGCATCCCGGTGGTGGAGACCTGGGACCTGACGCCCACGCCGATCGACATGCTGGTCGGTTTTTCGCACGAGGCCATCGGCCGCGAAGTGGCGCGCTACCTGCACCAGCGTGGTCGCAAGAAGGTCGCGGTGGTGGGCGGGCGCGACGAGCGCAGCCAGCGCCGCATGCAGTCCTTCGCGCAGGAAGCGGTGGCGCTGGGCATGAACGACGGGCAGGGGGCGGCAGCCCTGCCGATGTACCACGTCATCGCCCCGACCACCCTGGGGCAGGGACGGCGGGGTCTGGCCGATCTGTTGCAACAACAGCCCGACACCGATGCCATCTTCTGCAGTTCCGACCTGCTGGCGCTGGGCGTGATGATCGAGGCCCAGAGCCGTGGCATCGCCATTCCCGGGCAACTGGCGGTGGTTGGCTTCGGCGACCTGGAATTCTCGCGTGACCTGCAACCCCGCCTGACCACCGTGCGCATCGACGGCACTGGCATCGGCCAGCGCGCGGCGCGCTTCATCATCGACCGGGCGGCGGGCATCGAGGTGGCCGAGCGCATTGTCGATGTCGGCTTTTCCATCATCCAGCGCGAAAGCGCCTGACGCGGCGATTCCGTACTTCCTGCCCCTCCTGTCTTTCCCACCTTTACCGTCCCATCCGTTTCGATGCTGCCAGGCAAGTTGATCTGGCACTTCACATCCCCCTGTTGACAGGCTTATTTGGTACCGCTACCATTCATTCATCCTGATTTGGTACCGCTACCAAATTGTTGCCGGATCCGCTGCCAGGTCATTCCCGGTGGGTGCCGGGTTTTCTTCATTGAATGAGAAAGTGCTGCCATGACTGCCCTTGCCACTCCTGCCTCCTCGACGTCTGCCACCTCGTCTTCCGCTGCCCTGGCCAAGGGGGCGCCCCGCGTCACCGACATGCGCGTCATTCCTGTGGCCGGCCACGACAGCATGCTGCTGAACCTGTCCGGCGCGCACGGTCCGTATTTCACGCGCAACCTGGTGATCCTCACCGACAGCGCCGGCCATACCGGGGTAGGCGAGGTCCCGGGCGGGGAGGGCATCCGCCAGACCCTGGAAGATGCGCGCTCGCTGGTGGTGGGGCAGTCCATCGGCAATGTCCAGGGCATCCTGAACCGGGCGCGCACCGCCTTCGCCGACCGCGATGTCGGCGGTCGGGGCCTGCAGACCTTCGACCTGCGTATTGCAGTGCACGCCGTCACCGCGCTGGAAGCGGCCCTGCTGGACCTGCTGGGCAAGTTCCTGGAGGTGCCGGTGGCGGCGCTGCTGGGCGAGGGGCAGCAGCGCGACGAGGTGGAAATGCTGGGTTACCTGTTCTACGTGGGCGACCGCAGACAAACCGACCTGCCGTATCACGCCGAAGCGGAGCAGGCCGACGACTGGCTGCGCCTGCGCCATGAAGCCGCGCTCACGCCCGAGGCGGTGGTCCGCCTGGCCGAGGCGGCCTATGGGCGGTATGGCTTCAACGACTTCAAGCTCAAGGGCGGTGTCATGCGTGGCGAGGAAGAGATCGCCGCCGTCACGGCGCTGGCCGAACGCTTCCCCAAGGCTCGCATCACCCTTGATCCCAACGGCGGCTGGCTGCTCAAGGATGCCATCCGCCTGTGCCGCGACCAGCATGACGTGCTGGCCTATGCGGAAGATCCGTGCGGCGCCGAGGAAGGCTATTCCGGACGTGAGGTGATGGCCGAGTTCCGCCGCGCCACCGGCCTGCAGACCGCCACCAACATGGTGGCCACCGACTGGCGCCAGATGGGCCATGCCATTTCGCTGCAGTCGGTGGATATTCCGCTGGCCGATCCGCATTTCTGGACCATGCAGGGTTCGGTGCGGGTGGCGCAGATGTGCCACGAGTGGGGCCTGACCTGGGGGTCACATTCCAACAACCACTTCGACGTCTCGCTGGCGATGTTCACCCATGTGGCCGCAGCCGCGCCGGGCAGGATCACCGCCATCGATACCCACTGGATCTGGCAGGACGGCCAGCGCCTGACCCGTGAACCCCTGCAGATCGTGGGCGGCAAGGTGCAAGTGCCGGCCAAGCCGGGCCTGGGCGTGGAACTGGACATGGAGCAGGTGGAAGCGGCCCACCAGACCTATCGCAACATGGGACTGGGTGCGCGGGACGATGCGGTGGCCATGCAGTACCTGATCCCGGGCTGGAAATTCGATCCCAAGAAACCCTGCCTGGTGCGTTGAGCACAGGGCTGCACATCTGCTAGCGGGGCCGTGACAAGAGCGCGATGAACGCGCCGCCGGTCCGAATTTTCGTTCAGCTTTTATTTCATCCATCGGTAGTACGGGCTCAACAGAGGAGACAACCCGTGAATCCTTCCCCATCCGCATCATCCGGCGCAGCAACCCTGGCCCTCACCAGCGCGGTGAGCAAGATCAAGTGGCGCATCCTGCCGCTGTTCGTGGCCATGTTCATCATCAACTACATCGACCGCGTCAACATCGGTTTCGTGCGCAGTCACCTCTCTACCGACCTGGGCATCGGCGCGGCTGCTTTCGGCCTGGGCGCCGGGCTGTTCTTCGTCGGTTACGCGATCTTCGAGGTGCCGTCCAACATGCTGCTGCAACGTTACGGCGCACGCGCCTGGCTGACCCGCATCATGTTCACCTGGGGCCTGGTGGCGGCCTGCATGGCCTTCGTGCAGAGCGAGACCAGCTTCTATTTCATGCGTTTCCTGCTGGGCGTGACCGAGGCGGGGTTCTTCCCCGGCGTGGTGTACTACTTCACGCAATGGTTGCCCAATCATGAACGTGGGCGTGCCATGGCGGTGTTCCTGTCGGGCTCGGCGATTGCCTCCATCCTCTCCGGTCCGATTACCGGCGCGCTGTTGCTCATCGAGGGCGGCGGCCTGCATGGCTGGCAATGGATGTTCCTGATCGAGGGCGGCGTCTCGATGCTGTTCTGCGTGGTGGTCTGGATGGTGCTGGACTCCGCCCCGGCCGATGCCAAGTGGCTCTCCCCGGAACAGCGCGAAGCACTGACCGCGGTGATCGCTGCCGAACAGGAGCTGCGCGCTGCTAACCGGCCGGCGCACGTTTCCGCGCTGACCCTGTTGCGCGACCCGCAGATCGTGCTGTTCTGCCTGATCTACTTCGCCATCCAGCTGACCATCTACGGCGCGACCTTCTGGCTGCCGACCATCATCAAGAAGATGGGTCATTTCAATGACTTCCAGGTCGGCCTGTTCAATACCATCCCGTGGATCATCGCCATTGCCGCCATGTACATGTTCGCGGTGCTGGCGGCGCGCTTCAAGCGGCAGCAGTTCTGGGTCGCCGCTGCGCTGGTGATCTCGGCGGCGGGCATGGCGGTGTCGGCCTCGTCCGGGCCGGTGATCGGGTTTGTCGCGGTGTGCTTCGCCGGCATCGGCTTCAAGGCGGCTTCCTCGCTGTTCTGGCCGATCCCGCAAGCCTACCTGGATGCACGCATTGCGGCGGCGGTGCTGGCGCTGGTCAATTCGCTGGGCAACCTGGGCGGCTTCTTCGCGCCGGCCACCTTCGGCTACCTGGAGCAGAAGACCGGTTCCATCCAGGGCGGGCTATATGCCCTGTCCGGTGCCTCATTGCTGGCGGCGGTGCTGGTGTTCCTGGCGCGCACCCGGCCGGCAGCACAGGATGGTGGCGGCACCGCCAGTGGCAAGAGCGAGGACGTCGTCAAGCACGCTGCCTGAGGCAGTCCGGCAGTATCGATTTCTCCGAGGTCTTCCTCGTTCGCGCCCTGTGCGCCCGCGTTGCAGCGGGTGAGCAGGGCGCTTTTTATGGCCCGTCCCGTTTTTACCCGTTTCAGGCCAAGCAGGGGCGGGGCCGGCATGCCTATAATGGCAGCCTGCAATCCGCCGTTATGGCGGGACAGTCGCCGCTTCTCACGCGGCAAGACATCAAGGCGGCCTGGCCATGGAAACCCTCTACCACCTCATCGAGCAATACGGTCTGATCCTCGTTTTCGTCAACGTGCTGGTGGAGCAGCTGGGCGCGCCGGTGCCGGCCTATCCGACCCTGATCATCACCGGTGCCTTGTCCGCCACCGGGCGCTACTCGCCGTTGTTGTTGCTCGTCCTGGCGGTCGGTGCGGCGCTGATGGCCGATTACGTCTGGTATCTCGCCGGCCGCCGCTACGGGCGCAAGATCATGTCGCGCCTGTGCCGCATTTCGCTCTCGCCGGATTCCTGTGTGCGCCAGACCGAATCGATCTACCTGCGCTGGGGCGCGCGGTCCTTGCTGCTGGCCAAGTTCATCCCCGGCTTTGCCTCGATTGCCAGCGCGCTCTCCGGCACCATGGGAACGCGCCGCGTCAGCTTCATCCTGTGGGACGCGGCGGGCAGCGCTTTATGGGCGGGGCTGGGGATTTTTCTGGGTTCGCTGTTCAGTTCGGCCGTGGATGACCTGCTGAACGTGCTGGCCCAGCTGGGGCATTACGGGATGCTGCTGATCGCCGTGGCGCTGGCGGCGTTCGTGGCCAACAAGTGGTGGCAGCGCCGGCGCTTCCGCAAGTCGCTGGAGATGGCGCGCATCACCGTGGATGAACTCAATACCATGCTCGAACAGGGCAATGCGCCCACCATCATCGATGTGCGCTCGCCGCTGTCGCAGCAGGATGGCCGCATCCCGGGGGCGGTGACCATCTCCAACCAGGAAATCCAGACCTTCGTCTTCGATGGTCCGGTGGAAGGGGAAGTGGTGGTCTATTGCGCCTGTCCCAACGAGGCCTCGGCGGCCGTGGTGGCGCGCCAGCTGATGCGGCGCGGCTACACCCGGGTGCGGCCGCTGACTGGCGGCATCGATGCCTGGCGCGCAGCCGGTTACGCGATCGACGTCTGAATCGCAGTGCCCTGGCGGATGGTCTTGGTGACCGGGGTCTTTTCGCAGATTTCGGCCAGGCGGGTCAGTTGTTCCTGGCTCAGCGCATTGCCGAAGCTGATCTTGCGGGTGATGGTTTCCAGGCCGCTGTCGTCGCGGCCGAAGTGGGCGTCCACTGCGATGCTGCCCAGGTCCCAGCCCTTGCGGTCGGCGTACATGCGCAAGGTCAGCGAAGTGCAGGATGCCAGCGCGGCCAGCAGCAGTTCATAGGGCGCGGGACCGGTGTCCTTGCCGCCATTGCTTTCCGGTTCATCCGACTTGAGCTGGTGGATGCGCGCCTTGATGTCCTGGGCGTAGCCGGCGGCGTTGTGCAGGGTGACGTGGGCCATGGTTTCTCCGATCGGTAGTCTGTGTGGCTTAAGGGGGAGCGGCGATTGTGACACACCCGCGGCGGCCGATCTTGTACTTTCCTGCTGCGGCCTTACACCAGCGTGCGCACCGAATTGGAGATCGAGCGTGCGCACTCCAATACCAGCGGCCCCAGCTTGCGTTCGGCATCCTCGGCCGTCCAGCGGCTGGTCGGCGCCACCACGTGCACGGAAGCCACCGGCCGACGCTCGCTGTTGAAGATGGGCGCGGCCACCGTCATGTCGCCCAGGAACAGCTCTTCCCGGTTGCTGGCAAAGCCGCGTTCGCGGGCCATCCTGACCGTTTCCATGATGTCTTCCACCCCGGTGCGCGTATGCGGCGTGTGGACCGTGCGCTCGCTGGAGAGCAGGACGGCCTGTGCCTCGGCCTCGTCCAGCCCGCTCAGGTAGGCCCGTCCGGAGGCGGTGCAATACATGGGGATGCGGCTGCCGATGGGCATATGGATGGGGATGAACTTGCTGGACACGAAGCGGGCCACATAGACCATCTCGCGCTCGTAGGGCTCGGTGAGGTTGACGGTCTCGCCGGTCATGTTGGCCAGTTCCGACAGGAAGGGATTGGCCACGTCCACCAGGATGTCGGCCGCCAGATAGTTGTAGCCCACCTCTAACACCTTGGGCGTGAGCTGGTAGCGGCGGGTCCTGGGATGCTTGCAGATGTAGCCCAGCGTTTCCAGCGTATGCACCATGCGTTGCGCAGAACTCTTGGAAATGGACGTGGCGCTGGCCACGTCGCCCAGGGTCATGGTGCGGCGCTGCGCATTGAAAGCGCGCAGCACGGCCAGGCCTTTTTCCAGTGATTGATTGAACAGCAGGTCGGTGGGGCTTGCTTCAGTCTCGCTCATGCCTACTCCTCGCAGATAGGAATGGGGGAATTCTACGGGAATTCGCCTCTTATGTATCGAATATCGATACATAAATATCTATTGACGATTCGAGTAAACCAAATATACTTAATCCAAGGCCGTATATTGATATTCATGCATCGTTGTTTGTCGTCTGCCGTTCTTCCAGCCTCAGCCCTTCCAGCCGTTTCAGCAGCATCGCGCCATACCGGGTAGTCCGATGCAGGCCGGGCCGGGGAGGAAGACCGGAGGCCGCGTCCCCGCCCGGGGGCGCTGCAGTCCACACCGCCGTCGGCACCTGCCGGCGTGCGGACTTCCAGCCGTTCGTTCCGATCCGTCGTGATCTTGTGCCAAAGGGGGAGTCGTATGAAGTCGTTCAATCTGCCGTCCAGTCGCCTGTTGCATCGTCTGCTGTCGCCACTGCTGGGGGCTGCGGCCCTGATGTCGGTGCTGGCTGCCGCGCCCGCCATGGCCCAGTCCAGCTACAACGTGGGCGCCACCTCCACCGGGGTGCCTTTCACCTTCCTCGATATCAAGACCAACAAGCTGCAGGGCATGATGGTCGATACCGTTACGGCGGTAGGCAACAAGGCCGGCTTTTCAGTGAACATCCAGCAGACGCCGTTTTCCGCGCTGATCCCCTCGCTGACCGGCAACAAGATCGACATCATTGCCGCGGCCATGTTGAAGACCGAGGCGCGCGCCCAGATCGTGGACTTCAGTGATCCGGTCTATTCCTATGGCGAGGGCCTGTTCGTCAACGCCCAGGACCAGAAGGTCTACAAGACGCTGGACGACCTCAAGGGTGAGATCGTCGGCGCCCAGGTGGGGACGGTGTTCGTCGATGCCCTGAACAAGAAGGGCGGCTTCAAGGAAGTGAAGACCTACGATTCGGTCGCCGACATGATGCGCGACGTCGGCCTGGGCCGCATCAAGGCCGGTTTCGGCGATCGCCCGATCGTGGCCTACCAGCTCTCGCAGGGCGCCAATCCGCAGGTGCGGCTGGTCAAGGAATACCAGTCCACCCTGATGGGGGATGTCTGCCTGGTGATCCGCAAGGGCGACCCCAAGCTCATGGAGCGTCTGAACAAGGCGATTGCCGAACTCAAGGCCGATGGCACGCTCGCGCGCATCGTCGATCAGTGGAAGCTGAACTGAGTGAACCGGGCTGACGTCGGCGCGACGTCGCTGTAACCGGAGGTCGCCGCTCCACCGGCGGCCGCGCAAGTTCCCGTCACCGCTGGGTGGCGGGTGGTTCTCCTGCGCAGCTTTCCACGCTCATTTCCACCTACCTTCCACGCCCATGCTTTCCCAAACCGTGCTGGACTTCCTGCCCATCCTCCTCAAGGGAGCGCTGGTCACCATCGAAGTCACGATCTATTCCTTCCTGCTCAGTTCGCTGCTGGGGCTGGTGCTGGCGCTGATGAAGGTGTCGCGCCTGAAACCGGTCTCGCTGCTGGGCGCCACCATCGTCAACATCATCCGCGGGCTGCCCATCATCGTGCAGCTGTTCTACATCTATTTCGTGCTGCCCGAGATCGGCATCCAGCTCTCCGCCTTCCAGGCCGGGGTGATCGGGCTGGGCATCGCCTACTCGGCCTACCAGGCGGAGAACTTCCGCGCCGGCATCGAGGCGGTGGACGTGGGCCAGATCGAGGCGGCGCAATCGATCGGCATGCGCGGGCCGCTGATCATGCGCCGCGTGATCCTGCCGCAGGCCTTTCGTATCGCGCTGCCGCCCTATGGCAATACGCTGGTGATGATGCTGAAGGATTCTTCGCTGGTGTCGACCATCACCGTGCTGGAGATGACCCGCGCCGGCCAGATGATCGCCTCCAGCACCTTCCAGAACATGACGGTCTATACCATGGTGGCAGTGCTGTACCTGCTGTTGTCGCTGCCGCTGGTGTTCCTGATCCGTCGCCTGGAAATCCGTGGCAGCAAGGGGAGGGCGCGATGATCGAGGTCAAACGTATTTCGAAGTGCTTCGGCCAGCACGAGGTGCTCAAGGATGTCTCGCTGTCGGTGGCCGAGGGGGAGGTGGTCTGCCTGATCGGGCCTTCGGGCTCGGGCAAGTCCACGGTCCTGCGTTGCATCAACGGGCTGGAATCCTATGAGCGTGGCGACATCCTGATCGACGGCCAGCGCGTGGATCGCAACGGCGCCGACATCCATCGCCTGCGCACACGGGTGGGCATGGTGTTCCAGCGCTTCAACCTGTTCCCGCACCGCACGGTGCTGGAGAACGTCACCGAGGGGCCGATCTTCGTCAACCGGGTGCCGCGCGAACAGGCGCGGGCGCAGGCCATCGCCCTGCTGGACAAGGTCGGCCTGGCGCAGCGCTGCGATGCCTATCCGGCGCAATTGTCGGGCGGCCAGCAGCAGCGCGTGGCCATTGCCCGCTCGCTGGCGATGCAGCCGGAAGCCATCCTCTTTGATGAGCCGACCTCGGCGCTGGACCCGGAACTGGTGGGCGAGGTGCTGGCGGTGATGCGCACCCTGGCTGCGGACGGCATGACCATGATCGTGGTGACGCACGAGATGGGATTCGCCCGCGAGGTGGCCGACCGCGTCTGCTTCCTGCACAGTGGCAGCATCGTCGAATCCGGCCCGGCGGCACAGGTGCTGAGCGAACCACAACATGCGCGTACCCAGGATTTCCTGCGGCGCGTGATCGGCAAGTGAGGCGCCCATGACGAGCTTGCTGCAGGATTTTCCGCCCTCCTTGTGGGCGGCCACTGCCGACGCTGCGCCCGAGGTGCCGCCGCTGGACAGCAGTGCGCGTTACGACGTGGTCATCGTCGGCGCCGGCTACACCGGGCTGTCGACCGCGTTGCACCTGGCCGAGGCCGGAGTCTCGGTCTGTGTGCTGGATGCCCATGCCCCCGGATGGGGCGCGTCCGGGCGCAATGGCGGCCAGGTCATTCCTGGCCTCAAGTACGATCCCGACCAGTTGCGGGTGATGTTCGGCAGTGCCGTGGCCGATCCGCTGATCGCGGCCATCGGTTCGGCGGCCGATACCGTGTTCGATCTCATTGATCGCCATGGTATCGAATGCGATGCGCTGCGGCGGGGTTGGATCCAGCCCACCCATTCGCCCAAGGTGATGCATGCGCTGGAAGCCCGCGCCCGGCAGTGGATGGCCGAAGGCGCGCCGGCGCGGCTGATGGATGCGGCCGAGGTGGCGCGCCATATCGGTACCGATGCCTACGTCGGCGGCTGGAAGGACGAGCGTGCCGGCAGCCTGCATCCGCTGAAGTATTGCCAGGGGCTGGCGCGTGCGGCGCAGCGGCTGGGCGTGGTGATCCACGGTGGCACGCCTGTGGTACGGCTGGAACGACGCCAGCCGGGCTGGCGCCTGCATACCGCCCAGGGGCCGCAGGTGGATGCCGAGCGTGTAGTCATCGCCACCAATGGCTATACCGATGGGCTGTGGCCGCATCTGCGGCAGTCGGTGATCGCTGCCAACAGCTTCATCGTGGCGACGCAACCCCTGTCGCCGGAGCAGGGTGCCAGCATCCTGCCCGGGGGTGAGGTCACCTCCGATTCGCGGCGGCTGCTGCTGTATTACCGGCGCGATGCCCAGGGGCGCCTGCTCATGGGCGGTCGGGGTCCCTTCGGCGAGCCGCGCGGGGCGGGTGATTTCGCCCACCTTGAGCGATCGGTGGAACTGCTGTTCCCGCAGTTGGCGGGGATCGGCTATGACTACCGCTGGTCGGGGCGGGTCGCCATCACGCGTGATTTCCTGCCGCATGTGCATGAGCCGGCGGCCGGGCTGTCCATCGCGGTGGGCTACAACGGGCGCGGCATTGCCATGGCCAGTACCATGGGACGTTGCCTGGCGCAGCGCATCACGGGGCAGGCGGGGGCGGTGTTCCCGTTCCCGGTCAGTACCATCCAGCCGATTCCGCTGCACGGCCTGCAGCGCTTCTACATCGCCGCCGGGGTGGCCTGGTACAGCGTGCTGGATCGCTTTTCCTGACGCTGTATGCCGGGCAGGGACGAAAAAAAACCACGCTCGCGCGTGGTTTTTTCTTGCCGGGAAGGCTGCAGCCGGGATCAGGCGAAGTTCTTTGCCACGAAGTCCCAGTTGATGATGCCCCAGTAGTTCTCGACATACTTGGCGCGTGCGTTGCGGTAGTCGATGTAGTAGGCGTGTTCCCACACGTCGACCGTCAGCAGCGGCTTGCTGTCGGTGGTCAGCGGGGTGCCGGCGCCGGTGGTGTTGACGATGTCCAGGGTGCCGTCAGCCTTCTTGACCAGCCAAGTCCAGCCCGAACCGAAGTTGGCCAGACCCTGCTTGGTGAACTCGGCCTTGAAGGCGTCGAAGCTGCCCCACTTGGCGTTGATGGCGTCAGCCAGCGCGCCGCTCGGAGCGCCTTGACCCTTCGGGGTCAGGCCGTTCCAGTAGAAGGTGTGGTTCCACACCTGGGCGGCGTTGTTGAAGATGCCACCGGAAGACTTCTTGATGATTTCTTCCAGGGACAGGTTTTCGAATTCGGTACCCGGGATCAGGTTGTTCAGGTTGGTCACATAGGTCTGATGGTGCTTGCCATAGTGATATTCCAGGGTTTCCTTGGAAATCGTGGGCGCCAGCGCGTCCAGATCGTAAGGCAGTGCCGGAAGGGTATGTGCCATGATGAATCCTTTCAGTCTTGTTGGTTTGCTACGAAGGGGTCTTTTCCGAACCTGAGATTCTAAAGCGGAAGACAATTCTTTGCACTCGATCAAATGCCCTGCCGGTCGGCTTCTTTCACATCCCGGTAGGGTAATGCGAATGGTTCTTGCTGGCGTGGCGCCTGTCCGCGAGGCAAGGAAAACCGTAGATGCCAGTGGTGGAAAGACGTTCCAGCTCATCCTTCACCTGCGTGGCTGACCTGCGAAGCCGAACGGGCCGGGAACCGTCCCCGGTCAGCGTTATAAGCTGATGAGAAAAAAGTCTGCCACAGCTGTCAAGCGTAGCGCGTTCGCCCTTCAATCCAGCCGTGGCTGCACGCTGGCAATGCCGACCTCGGCGCTGCCCTGGGCCAGGCGGATGGTGATCTCGCTGCGGGCGGCCAGCTCGGCCGGCGCGTGCAGCACCCGCCCCTGACGGTCGCTGACGATGGCATAGCCGCGTTCCAGCGTGCGTTGCGGGTTGAGCAGTTCCAGCTGCGCATTCAGGCTGGCCAGGGCCTGGCCTTGCTGGGCCTGGCGGCTCGCCTGGGCATCCTGCAGGCGACGCGCCAGCTCGCCCAGGTCACGCCGGGCGTGAGTGGTATCGGGCATCTGGTGCGCCAGGTGGGTGGCGGCCTGCTGCAGGCGATGGCGCATGCGTGTCAATGGCACGCGGTTGGCATGGGATAGGCGGGTTTGCAGGGCCGCCAGCTTGACCCGCTCATAGGCGATGGTGGCACCCGGATTGACCAGGCGGCGTGCCAGCCAGTCCATGTTCTGGGCGCGGTCGGCGAGGGTGCGGCGCAGGGCGCGGGTGAGATCGCCGGCATGGCCGCGCAGTTCGGCCAGCCAGTCTTCGCGGGCCGTGGCGGCCAGCTCGGCGGCGGCGGTCGGCGTTGGCGCGCGCAGGTCGGCGGCGAAGTCGGCAATGGTGAAATCGGTCTCGTGGCCGACGCCGGAAATGACCGGCATGGGCGCGGCGACGATGGCGCGCGCCACCACCTCTTCATTGAAGGACCACAGGTCTTCGATGCTGCCACCACCCCGGCAGACCAGCAGCACGTCACATTCGGCGCGGGCCGAGGCGGTCTGGATGGCGGTGGCGATGCGCTGGGCCGCCCCTTCGCCCTGCACCGGGGTGGGATAGAGCACCACCTCCACGTGCGGCGCCCGGCGGCGCAGGGTGGTCAGCACATCGCGCAGGGCGGCGGCCTGGGGGCTGGTGACGATGCCGATGCGGCGCGCAAAGCCCGGCAGGGGGCGCTTGCGTTCGCGGGCGAACAGGCCTTCGCGCTCCAGCCTTTCCTTCAACTGCACGAAGGCGGCGTAGAGGTCGCCCACACCGGAGCGGCGGATGGCTTCCACGTTCAATTGATAGTCACCCCGTGGCGCATAGAGGGTGACCAGGGTGCGCACCTCGACCTTGTCGCCCTCGCGCGGCATGAAGCCGGCGTACTGGGCGCGGCCCTTGAACATGACTGCGCGTACCTGCGCGCCGTCATCCTTGAGGTTGAAATACCAGTGTCCGGAGGCGGCGCGGGTGAAATTGGAAATCTCGCCCTTGACCCAGATCAGCGGGAAGTTGCGCTCCAGCATCCGCGCCACCGCCTGGTTCAGGGCCGAGACGGTCAGCATGGGCGGTCCGCCCTCGCCGGCAGCCGCAGGCTGGGCGTCGGTGCGGGGGCGGGCGGTGGGGAAGGGCGGAAACTTGTCGGTGGGCATGAGGGCGCAGGTGATCCAGGGGCGATACAATGCCGCATTGTAAGGCCTTAAGGCCAGGCCGGCAGAGGCGACGCTTGCCGAGCCGCACGCAACCGGCTACATTCTGCACCGCAGAAAAAGGGCGCGCCCGGGCGGGCCGTCCTTGTGCACCCGAATCAGATCCACCCGCATTTCAACAGGAGTACGTTTTGCTCGCCATCATCCTCGCTGCCGGCTGGCCGATCTGGCCTTTGCTGATCGCTTCCATCATCGGCCTGGCGCTGGTCATCGAAAGACTGGTCTACCTGCGCCGCGCGCGCATCCTGCCGCCCGATCTGCTGCGAGACGTGGTGCGGGTATACCAGAGCGGTCGCGTCAATGACGAAGTGATCGAGACGCTGGAGCAGAATTCGCCGCTGGGCCAGGTGCTGGCCGCTGGCCTGCGCAATGTCGACGCCCCGCGCGAGGTCATGAAGGAAGCCATCGAGGAAGCCGGCCAGGGCGCGGCGCACCGGCTGGAGCGTTTCCTCACCACTCTGGGCACGATCGCTTCACTGGCGCCGCTGATGGGCCTGTTCGGCACGGTGGTGGGCATGATCGAAATCTTCGCCTCGCAGAACGCGGTGGGCACCAACCCGGCGCAGCTGGCGCACGGGATCTCGATTGCGCTGTACAACACCGGCTTCGGCCTGGCCATCGCCATGCCGGCGCTGGTGTTCTATCGCCATTTCCGCGCGCAGGTCGATGGCTTCGTGGTGGACATGGAGCAGCAGGCCGTGAAGTTCGTGGACATCGTGCACGACGTGCGTCGTTGATTGCGCGGAGCCGACCATGAACTTCCGCAAGGGCCGTCCCCGCGAAGACCTGGAGATCAACCTGATCCCCTTCATCGATGTGCTGCTGGTGATCGTGATCTTCCTGATGGTGACCACCACCTACAGCAAATTCACCGCGCTGCAGATCACGCTGCCCACCGCCGATGCCCAGAAGGCGCTGGAGCAGCCCTTCGAGATGAACATCGCAGTCGATGCCAGCGGTCGCTATGCGATCAATAACCGGCGCATCGCGGCGCGTGACGCCCAGGGGCTGTCCGATGAAATGCGGGCGGCCGTGCAGGCCAGCGGCAGCCAGCGCGATCCGGTCATCATCATCAACGCCGACGCGCTGGCGACTCACCAAACCGTGATCAACGTGCTGGAGGCGGCGCGCCTGGCCGGCTATCCCAAGGTCACCTTTGCCGCGCAGTCCAGCAGCAAGTGAGCGGCCCGCGACGGGCCGTCTCGCACAGTCGCGCCCAGGCCCATGCCGTGGCGCCCCGATTCCCCGATTGACGGATTGATACCATGGCCGATTCCAGGCCCACTGCCGAAGCCATCCTCAGCCGCGCCTGGCAATCCCGCGGCGTGCTGGCCTGCGCGCTGTGGCCGCTGTCGCTGCTGTTCGGTGCTCTGGCGGCGTTGCGCCGGCTGCTCTTTGCGCTGGGCATCAAGCGCACCGAGCGCCTGCCGGTGCCGGTGGTCGTGGTGGGTAATGTCTTTGTCGGCGGGACCGGCAAGACGCCCTTCGCGATCTGGTTGATCGAGGCGCTGCGGGCGGCCGGATTTCATCCGGGCGTCATTTCGCGCGGCTATGGCGGTGGCGTCACGCGCACCCTGGCGGTAAGGCCCGAGGCAGCAGCGGCGCAGGTGGGGGACGAACCCCTGCTGATCGTCCAGCGCACCGGTGTGCCGCTGGTGGTGGGGCGCCGCCGGGTGGAGGCCGGGCGCAGCCTGCTGGCCGCCCATCCCGAGGTGGACGTGATCATTTCCGACGACGGACTGCAGCACTATGCGCTGGCACGGGATATCGAGATCGTGCTCTCCGACGCTCGCGGTGTGGGCAATGGCTGGCTGCTGCCGGCCGGTCCGCTGCGCGAGCCGGCCTCGCGCCGCCGCGATTTCACGGTGCTCAACGTCGGCCTGCAGGGCAGTGCCCCGGCCGGTGTGCATGCCATGCGCCTGCAGGCCGACGAGGCGGTCCAGCTGGCCCCGCCGGCGACGCGCAAGCCGCTGGCGCAGATGGGCGAGGGGGGGCTGCGGCTGGCGGCGGTGGCCGGCATTGGCAATCCCGAGCGCTTTTTCGCCACTCTGCAGGCGGCGGGGCTGCAGTTTGCCCGGCATCCCTTGCCCGACCATTACGACTTCGCCATCGATCCCTTTGCAGGCCTCGCCGCCGATGTCATCCTGATCACGGAAAAGGATGCAGTAAAATGCAGGGCTATCGAGGCCATCCGAAACGACCCGCGTATCTGGGTCGTGCCCGTAACGGCGCGCATCGACGGCGCGCTGGCTGAACACATAGTGGAGAAACTCCGTGAACGCCCGACTGCTTGATATCCTGGTTTGCCCCCTCTGCAAGGGTCCGCTGGACTATGACAAGAAAGCCCAGGAACTGATCTGCAAGGCAGACAAGCTGGCTTACCCCATCCGCGATGGCATCCCCATCATGTGGGCCGACGAGGCACGCGAACTGGGCGCTGCACCGGCGGCCCCGGCGGCCTGAGCCGATTACTTCGTTTCCTGCTGCGGCTGATCCCATGACCTTCACCGTCATCATCCCGGCGCGCCTGGCTTCCACGCGCCTGCCCAACAAGCCCCTGGCCGATCTCGGCGGCAAGCCGATGATCGTCCGCGTGGCCGAGCGCGCGGCCTTGTCCGGCGCGGCTCGCATCATCGTGGCCACCGATCACCACGACATCCATGCCGCCTGCCAGGCGCATGGTGTGGAGGTGGCGATGACCCGCGCCGACCATCCCTCCGGTACCGACCGCATCGCCGAGGTGGCCGCCGCCATGGACCTGGCCGAAGATGCCGTGGTGGTCAACGTGCAGGGTGACGAACCGCTGATCGATCCTGGCCTGATTGCCGCCACCGCCGCTCACATCAAGGCCGGCGTGCCGATGGCCACGGCTGCGCATGCCATCGGGAGCGCGGCCGATGCCTTCAATCCCAACGTGGTCAAGGTGGTGCTGAACAAAGACGGTTGCGCCATGTATTTTTCGCGCGCCACCATTCCCTGGCACCGCGATGCCTTCGCCCAATCGCGCGAGGTGTTGCCGGACGCCAGCGGCCCCGATCACGCCAACGAATACGTACCGCTGCGCCATATCGGGCTGTATGCCTACAGCAACCGTTTCCTGCAGCTCTATCCCACGCTCACGCCGGCTCCGCTGGAGCGCATCGAGGCGCTCGAACAGTTGCGCGTACTGTGGCACGGTCATGCGATTGCCGTGCATGTCACTTCGCTGGTGCCGGAGGCCGGTGTGGATACGCCCGAGGACCTGTTGCGCGTGCGCAAGCATTTCGAGGCGCCGCCCGACAGCGCGCTGGTGCAGACTATCTCTTCCCTGTGAGCGCCGGCATGATCCGGCGCAAGACTGGCCGGTGCGGCCTGCTGTAAGTTCCGTGTCAAGCTGACACGACACAATCAGGGGCAGGAGACTGCTTAAAAATCAGGCGTTTGTCATGGTTCGGTAAGATTTTGTGGTAAGTTTCGTCCCGGAGCTGACGCAAACGGCGCGCAAACAAGCTGCATAACCGTGCAGATGGCAGGCATCCTCTGTCATCCCGTCGCAAAAGAATTCAAGCATTCAAATTTTCAAAAACCTCAATTTAGGAAACCTTATGCGCCTCATCCTTTTAGGAGCGCCTGGTGCCGGTAAAGGCACGCAAGCCACTTTTATCAAGGAAAAATTCAACATTCCGCAGATCTCCACCGGCGACATGCTGCGTGCTGCGGTGGCGGCGGGTACCGAGCTGGGCATCGCCGCCAAGAAGGTGATGGATGCGGGCGGTCTGGTTTCCGACGACATCATCATCGGCCTGGTCAAGGACCGTCTGCAACAGCCGGATTGCGCCAATGGCTATCTGTTCGACGGCTTTCCGCGTACCACCCGTCAGGCTGATGCCATGAAGGAAGCCGGCGTGGCCATCGACTACGTGCTGGAAATCGACGTCCCCGACAGCGCCATCGTGGAACGCATGAGCGGCCGTCGCGTGCACCCGGGTTCGGGTCGTACCTACCACGTCAAGTTCAACCCGCCCAAGGTCGAGGGCAAGGATGACCTCACCGGCGAAGCGCTGATCCAGCGCGACGACGACAAGGAAGAAACCGTGCTCAAGCGCCTCGCGGTCTACCATGACCAGACCGAAGTGCTGCTGGGCTACTACGGCAAGTGGGCCGAATCGGGCCATCCGGGTGCACCGAAGTATCGCAAGATCGCCGGCGTGGGTCCGGTGGAAGAAATCAGGGATCGTGCATTTGCCGCCCTGGCGGAGTAAAGTAAAGCGGACTACGGTCCGCTTTTTTTTTGCTTTTCTTTAGCCTTTTGAAGGCTGACACAAAGAGCGGAAGAGCTCGAAAACTAACAAATCGATGGATCGCGGCAGATAGAGGTCCATCGGCGCGGTCAATCGGAATTGGTCGCCGTCCGCACCCGCCCGAGGGTGTGGCGGTTGCAGCCCCGGCAAGCACAACAACTCCAATAAGAAGGGCGACGTAATTTGCAGGCGCAGTATCGGCGGTGATGCGTGGGTAACAGGGCAGCGATGCCCGATCCGGGCGCCACGGCGGATGTTCGTGATTGTTGATGAGTCGTGATAACAAAGGAGACGAAGATGGCACTTGCCCTGTGGTTCGCCATTGCCTGCGGCATTGTCGCGGTGATCTATGGCCTTGTATCGCGTAGCTGGATCCTCAAGCAGGACCCTGGCAATCCCCGCATGCAGGAAATCGCGCTGGCCATCCAGCAGGGCGCGGCGGCCTACCTGGCGCGGCAGTATCGCACCATCGCCATGGTGGGCGTGGTGCTCCTGATTGTCATTGCCCTCATCCCCGGACTGGGTTGGCTGACCGCCATCGGCTTTCTGCTGGGGGCGGTGCTGTCGGGCGCCTGCGGTTTCATCGGCATGAATGTCTCGGTGCGGGCCAACGTGCGCACCGCCCAGGCGGCCACGCGCGGCATGAACGAGGCGCTTGCGGTGGCCTTCCGTGGCGGGGCGATCACCGGGATGCTGGTGGTGGGCCTGGGGCTGCTGGGGGTGTCGCTGTTCTTCTGGGTCCTGTATGTCTATGGACAGGGGCGCGCGGCCAGTCTGCACGACGCCATCCAGCCGCTGATCGGGCTGGCTTTCGGGGCCTCGCTCATTTCCATCTTCGCCCGGCTGGGTGGGGGGATCTTCACCAAGGGCGCCGACGTGGGCGCCGACCTGGTGGGCAAGGTCGAGGCCGGCATTCCCGAGGACGATCCGCGCAATCCGGCCGTGATCGCCGACAACGTCGGCGACAATGTGGGTGATTGCGCCGGGATGGCGGCCGACCTGTTCGAGACCTACGTGGTCACGCTGATCGCCACCATGCTGCTGGGCACCCTGGTGCTGCAGGGCATGGAGACGTTGGCCGTGCTGTATCCGCTGGCGCTGGGCGGGGTGTCGATCCTGGCTTCCATCGTCGGTTGTGCAATGGTCAAGGCGCAGCCGGGCAAGAAGATCATGTCGGCGCTCTACACCGGCTTGTGGTGGTCGGCGGGGCTGTCGCTGGTGGGCTTTGCACTGGTCACCTGGCTGCTGCTGCCGCCCGAATTGCGTGTGCCGCTGATGGGCGCGGCGGTGGTGGGCATCGTGCTGACCGGCCTGATGGTCTATATCACCGAGTACTACACCGGCACCGACTTCAAGCCGGTGCGCCATATCGCGGAGGCCTCCACCACCGGGCATGGCACCAACATCATCGCCGGGCTGGGAGTGTCGATGAAGTCGACCGCCTATCCGGTGCTGGCGGTGTGCGCGGCGATCCTGGTGTCGTACTGGCTGGCGGGCCTGTATGGTATTGCCATCGCGGCGACGGCCATGCTGTCCATGGCTGGCATCGTGGTCGCGCTCGATGCCTATGGCCCCATCACCGACAATGCCGGCGGTATCGCCGAGATGTCCGGCCTGCCTGACTCGGTGCGGGCCATCACCGATCCGCTGGATGCGGTGGGCAATACCACCAAGGCCGTCACCAAGGGGTATGCCATCGGCTCGGCCGGGCTGGCCGCGCTGGTGCTGTTCGCCGATTACACGCATGCGCTGGAATCGGTGGGGAAGACGGCCAGCTTCGACCTCTCCAGTCCGGCGGTGATCATCGGGTTGTTCATCGGGGGGCTGATTCCCTACCTGTTCGGGGCGATGGCGATGGAAGCGGTGGGGCGGGCGGCCGGCGCGGTGGTGGTCGAGGTGCGGCGCCAGTTCAGCGAGATCAAGGGCATCATGGATGGCAGCGGCCGGCCGGAATACGACCGCGCGGTGGACATGCTGACTTCGTCGGCCATCCGCGAGATGATCCTGCCGTCGCTCTTGCCGGTGATCGTGCCGATCCTGGTGGGGCTGCTGTTGGGGGCCTCGGCGCTGGGCGGGCTGCTGATGGGCACCATCGTCACAGGCCTGTTCGTGGCGATCTCGATGACCACCGGTGGCGGCGCCTGGGACAACGCCAAGAAATACATCGAAGACGGTCACCACGGCGGCAAGGGTTCCGATGCCCACAAGGCGGCAGTCACCGGTGACACCGTGGGTGACCCCTACAAGGACACGGCCGGGCCGGCGGTCAATCCGCTGATCAAGATCATCAACATCGTGGCGCTGCTGCTGGTGCCGTTGTTGCCGAACATCCCTAACTGAGCCAGTCTGCAGTCGTGCAATTGTCGCCGCGCCGATAGTCGGGGCGCGGCGGCCTGCGCATAATCTCCGCCACCACGGAATCGCCATGCCGGGCAGACATTGCCAGGCCGGCCGATCCGTCAAATAATGCCGCCTGAGGCATCACCTCATCATCAGGCCACGGCGACCCGGGCCATCCGTCCGGGCCAGCGAGATAAAAAACAGGAGACTCCATGCGTATCGAAGGAAATGTTTTCATCGTCACCGGCGCAGCATCCGGTCTGGGTGCGGCCACTGCGCGCATGATCGCGGCCGCCGGCGGCAAGCCGGTGCTGGCCGACCTGAACCAGGAAACCGGCAGCGCGCTGGCGCAGGAACTGGGCGGCATCTTCGTGCGCTGCGATGTCAGTTCCGAGGACGATGCGCAGGCGGTGGTACAGGCCGCGCAAGCGCTGGGCAGCCTGCGCGGCCTGATCAATTGTGCCGGTATCGCCCCGGCCGAAAAGCTGATCGGCAAGAACGGCCCGCATACCATGGCGCTGTTCATGAAGACGCTCAACATCAACCTGGTCGGCAGCTTCAACATGGCGCGCTTCGCGGCCGACGCCATGGCCAAGGGCGAGGCGCTGGCGGAGGGCGAACGCGGCATCATCATCCACACCGCCTCGGTGGCGGCCTATGACGGCCAGATCGGGCAGACCGCCTATTCGGCCTCCAAGGGCGCCATCGTGGCGATGACCTTGCCGATGGCGCGTGATCTGTCGCGCAGCGGTATCCGGGTCATGACCATTGCACCGGGCATCTTCGAAACGCCGATGATGCTGGCCATGCCGCAGGAGGTACTGGATTCGCTGGGCCAGGCCGTGCCCTTCCCGCCGCGTCTGGGGCGCGCCACCGAATACGCGCACCTGGCCAGGAGCATCATCGAGAACGTGATGTTGAACGGCGAGACCATCCGTCTGGATGGGGCCATCCGCATGCCCCCCAAATAGGCCGCATTTCCCTGCCAATTCTCTTGTCCACAGCGCGGGCGCTGCTGATAAGCTGCCCGCATGGAGACCATGGAACATAAAACAGGATTGATCCTGACCGGCGGCGGCGCGCGGGCGGCCTATCAGGTGGGGGTGCTCAATGCGCTCTCGATGATCCTGCTCGAAGCCGGCTGGCCGGTCCACAGCAATCCCTTCCCCATCATCTGCGGCACCTCGGCCGGTGCCATCAACGGTACCGCGCTGGCCTGCCGCGCCGACGATTTCGGCGAGGCCGTGCGTGAGCTGATGGCGGTATGGAGCAACTTCCAGGTGGAGCAGGTCTACCGCGCCGATTCACTGGGCGTGATCCGCTCCGGGGCGCGCTGGCTATCGCTGTTCTCGTTCGGCTGGCTGCTGCGCAAGTGGCGCGTCAATCCACCCAATTCGCTGCTGGATAACACGCCCCTGGTGAGCATGCTGCATCGTCTGCTGGACTTGCCGCGGCTGGATGCCGCGCTGGCGGAAGGACAGTTGCATGCACTGGCGGTGACCGCCTCGTCCTATACCAGCGGCCAGCACATCACCTTCTATCAATGCGCGGAGGAAATCGAACCCTGGCGGCGCACGCAGCGTCTGGCCATCCGCGACCAGATCGGCATCGACCATCTGCTGGCCTCGTCGGCGATTCCCTTCATCTTCCCCGCCATTCCCGTGTATATCGACGGGCGCTGCGAATACTGCGGCGATGGTTCCATGCGCCAGATCGCACCGATCTCGCCGGCCATCCACTTGGGCGCGACCAAGGTGCTCGTCATCGGCGCCGGCCGCATGGGCGAGAAAGGCGAGCAGGCGCCCACCAACACGCCGCACTATCCCAGCCTGGCGCAGGTGGCAGGGCATGCGATGTCGGGCATCTTCCTGGATGGCCTATCAGCCGACATCGAACGCATCAACCGGGTCAACCAGACCCTCTCGGTGTTGAACGAGGAGCAGCGTCGCCACACGCCCTTGAAACCCATCCGTACCCTGGTGATCTCGCCCTCGCACCGCATCGACAGCATTGCCAGCCGCCATGTCAGCAGCCTGCCACGGCCGATCCGCACCATGCTGGGCGGCATCGGCGCGACCGAGGCACGTGGCTCGGCATTGGCGTCCTATCTGTTGTTCGAACAGAGCTTCACCAACGAGTTGATCGCCCTGGGAGAGAGCGATACCTACGCCAAGCGCGAGGAAGTGCTGGCCTTTTTTGAACCGGACACGGCGCAATTGCTCCAAGCCTCTGCCTGATTTGCTGCCGGTCAAGGCGCGGCCCCGCCGCGGTTGCCTAGCTGAAAGCAACACGTTAATCTACCGAGTGCTGTTGTCTTTAATTGACAAAATTGCAACCAAGAGAATAAGTGCAGACGATGCAGATGCGAGCCCGATTCATTTCCTCGATATTCACCCGCTATTGGCTGGTGTTGCTCACGGCGCTGATGCTGGCCGCCCCGGTGCAGGCGCGCGGTCCGGCGCCCGGCGGGCTGCCGGAGGTCAATCTCGACCAGCTGCCGCGCGAGGCCCAGCAGACCATGGCCCTGATCCGCCAGGGCGGCCCCTTCCCCTATGAAAAGGATGGTGCCGTCTTCGGCAATTACGAAGGGGTTTTGCCCAGGCAAAAGCGCGGGTATTATCGCGAATACACCGTCAAGACGCCGCGTGCCCGCAATCGCGGCGCCCGTCGCATCATCAGCGGCGGGGACCCGATGTCTTCCGGCGAATACTATTACACCAGCGATCATTACAAGAGCTTCCGCCGGATTCGAGATTGATCGTGGTCAGGCAGCAGGGCAGGGCGCCGGCCCCGCCACAGCAAGCGCCTCAGCCCAGGTCAGCCAGTTCAACCACGACAGCCACACAACCCCGCCTATGGATACTGAAGGGAAAATGAGTTTGTTCAAAACGGTGCCGCCCAATATCGTGCAGTCCATTCGCGCCTTCCGCGTGAATGAACTGCAGCAGGAGGCCGCGCATCTGCAGCAGCATTTTCTCTACGCCTATTGCGCCGAGGCCGTGACCAAGCAGCAGGTACTGAGCACCATCGCCAGCGCCTTCCACTTTCCCCGGCATTTCGGCAAGAACTTCGATGCCCTGCACGATTGCCTGACCGACCTCACCCACAAGGCCGGCAAGCAGATCGGTTTCGTCGTGGTGCTGGAGCAACTGCCCAATACCCAGAAGTTCGACAAGGAAGCGCGCGAAACCCTGCTCGACGTATTCCGCGACGCCGCCGATTACTGGGCGGAAAAGAAGGTGCCGTTCAGGGTGTTCTATTCCTTCCAGTAAATTTCCGGGCATCTACGGCATCTACGGCAACTCCGGCGAATCCGGATAAATCATTTACGCCACGCCCGCCCTTTCACATCGTGAAAAACGGCGGCGCCGAGCCCGGCAGCAGGTACAATGCGACCCCATGAGAAGCATCGTCATCCTGATTTCCGGACGTGGCAGCAACATGGAAGCCATCGTCCGTGCCGCACAGAGCGAGCGGTGGCCGGCCAGAATCGCCGCCGTCATCAGCAACCGCGCTGATGCCAGCGGACTGGAATTCGCCGCCGCCCACGGTATTGCCACCGCCGTCGTCGCCAATCGCGACTATCCCACGCGTGATCTGTTCGACGCCGCACTGCGCGATCGCATCGATGCGTTTGCCCCTGACCTGGTGGTCCTGGCCGGCTTCATGCGCATTTTGACGGCGCCTTTCGTGAATCACTATCAGGGGCGCATGCTCAACATCCATCCGTCCCTGCTGCCCAGTTTCCCGGGCCTGGCGACACACCGGCAGGCCCTGGCCGCCGGCGTGAAGCTGCATGGCGCCACGGTGCATTTCGTCACGCCCGATCTCGACCACGGCCCCATCGTGGCCCAGGCGGCCGTGCCGGTGCTGGAAGAGGATAGCGAGGAAACGCTGGCCCAGCGCGTGCTGGAACAGGAACATGCGATCTACCCGCGCGCCGTGCGCTGGTTCATCGAGGGCCGCCTGACACTGGAGGGCGCCCGTGTGCGCCTGACGGGCGCGGCCTGAATTGCCTGCCGGCCGGGCCGGCCTGCGCATCACTTTTCTTGAATTGAAACTGAAGGACCTAGCATGAGATTGCCTCCCGCGATCATTCCCCATACCGAAGAACTGCTGCGCGAAGTGCTGCGCTTCACCGGCCCGGCCGACGTGACGCTGTCGCGTTATTTCCGCGACAACCCGCGCCTGGGCAGCCGCGAACGCGGCGTCATCGCCGAGGCCGTCTATGGCCTGCTGCGCAACAAGACGGTGCTGACCAACTTCGCCGAGTCCGGCAGCGGTCCGATGATGCGCCGCCTGGCCCTGCTGGGCCTGGCCGATGCTGTCGGTGCCGAATCCATCGCCGGCCTGCAGGAAGGCGAGGCCGAATGGCTGGAGCGTGTGGCCCAGATCGATCGTACCCAGCTGGCGCCGCAGATGCGCAGCAACCTGCCGCCCTGGCTGTGGGACAAGCTGGTGGCCCGCATGGGCGAGGCGGCCACCCTGGAACTGGCCGATGCCATGAACCGCCCGGCCCCGCTGGATCTGCGTGTGAACGCCCTCAAGGCCGATCGCGACACCGTCATCGCCGAACTGGCCAAGGCCCCGGTAGCCTGCGAGCCGACCCCGTATTCACCGCTGGGCCTGCGTGTGTTCAAGAAACCGGCGCTGCAGAACCTGCCGCTGTTCAAGGACGGCGCCATCGAAGTGCAGGATGAAGGCAGCCAGCTGCTGGCGCAGATCGTCGGCGCCAAACGCGGCGAGATGGTGGTCGATTTCTGTGCCGGCGCCGGCGGCAAGACCCTGGCACTGGGCGCGCTGATGCGCAATACCGGCCGCCTGTATGCCTTCGACGTGTCCGAAAAGCGCCTGGCCAAGCTCAAGCCGCGCCTGGCGCGCAGTGGCCTGTCCAACGTGCACCCGGTGGTGATCGCCCACGAGAACGACGCCAAGGTCAAGCGTCTGGCCAGCAAGCTCGATCGCGTACTGGTCGACGCCCCCTGCAGCGGCCTGGGCACGCTGCGTCGCAACCCCGACATGAAATGGCGCCAGTCCGTGGAAACCCTGGGCGAGATGCGCGCCAAGCAGGGCTCCATCCTGGCCAGCGCGGCCCGTCTGGTGCGCCCGGGGGGCCGCCTGGTGTATGGCACCTGCAGCTTCCTGGAAGAAGAGAACGATGAAGTCATCGCCGAGTTCCTGCAGTCGCACCCGGATTTCATCCTGCGTCCGATGAGCGAGGTCCTGGCCGAGCAGAAGATCGCGCTGGACATGGGCGACTACCTGAAGTTGCTGCCGCACCTGCATCAGACCGATGGCTTCTTTGCGGCCGTGCTGGAGCGCCGCGCGGCATGATGCGGCCGTCGTCCGCGGTGGTGCCGGGGCGCTGGCTGCTGGCCGCGCTGCTGGTGGCCACCGGAGTCCAGGCCAGGGAGGCCTTGCCACCCCCGCCGGTCATGGCCGCGCAGGGGACGATCCAGTCCGCCTTCGCGCCCTGGGATGACATCGAAGGCCTGATCGTCGGCCAGCTCGATGGCGCCCGTCGCCAGATCCTGGTGCAAGCCTATCTGCTGACCAGCCGGCCCATCACCGACGCTCTGGTGGCTGCCCGCAAGCGCGGCATCGATGTGCGCGTGCTCATGGATGGCGGGCAGCTGGACAAGAACGCCAACGACCGCCTGCGCCAGCTGCGTGGCGCCGGCATTCCGGTCTGGCTGGAAACCGACTACCGCAACGCCCACAACAAGGTGATCGTCATCGATGCCGGCCTGGCCTCGGCCACGGTGATCACCGGCAGCTATAACTTCACCTGGTCGGCTCAGCACAAGAACGCCGAGAACATCCTGGTGCTGGGCAAGAATCCGCCCCTGGCGGCCCGCTATGCGGCCAACTGGCAGCGGCACCGGCAGGACGCCGAAGCGGTGCCCTGAGCTGATCTGCGAGAGTCGCCTCCGATGACCGACCATTTCCTGTCCCTGTTTACTGATCCCAGCCCGGTCGACCTGTTGCGTCAGCTGGTGGTGATTGCGCTCTGCCTGCTGGGCGGTATTGCGCTGTCGCGCTGGCTGCGTGCCCGTTTCGTGCTGCCGGGCGACCAGCAGGCGCAGTCGTTGGTGATGCAGATCGGCGTCAAGAGCTTCGCCCGTGTGCTTTCGCCGCTGCTGGCGCTGGGTCTGCTGACGGCGGCCTATTTCATCCTCAAGCACGGTGGCCATGCGGTCTCCCTGTGGGAAATCATGTTCCCCCTGACCGTGGCCCAGGTGGCGATGCGTTTCGTGTTCTATGTGTTGCGCGGGATCTTCGTCAAGGACGCCACTGTGGGGGCGCTGCTGCACCTGTCGGAAAAGGTGATTGCGCTGCTGGTGTGGCTGTGCGTGGTGCTGTGGATCACCGGGCTGTGGCCGGACTTCGTCGACTACCTGGACAGCACCACGCTGCCGCTGGCGCGCCACAAGGTCTCGCTGCTGACCATGCTGCAAGGGGCGGTCTCGGTCCTGGTGACGCTGATCATCGCGCTGTGGATTGGCACCGTGCTCGAGAACCGGCTGATGAAGTTCAGCGGCATGCATTCCTCGCTGCGCACCGTGGTGGCCCGCATGGCCCGCGCCCTGCTGATCCTGATCGCCTTCCTGGTCAGCCTGTCGCTGGTGGGGATCGATCTGACCGTGCTGTCGGTCTTCGGTGGCGCGCTCGGCGTGGGGATCGGTCTGGGCCTGCAGAAGATCGCCAGCAGTTACGTGTCCGGTTTCGTGATCCTGCTGGAACGCAGCATGGTCATCGGTGACATGGTTGCAGTGGAGAAATATTTTGGCCGCGTCACCCAGATCAATTCGCGCTACACCATCCTGGAAGGCCTGGATGGCATCGAGACCGTGTTGCCCAATGAACTATTTGTCTCCAATCCGGTACAGAATTATTCCTTGACCCATCGCATTGTACGTTTGTCTACACAACTTACAATTCTGTACCAGGACGATGTGGAAACGGTCTTGTCCATCATGGAGCAGGCCGCACTTGGTGTAGAGCGGGTATCCCAGCAGACCGCGCCGCATGCCCTCCTGATCAAGATCGGCGCCGACGGGCTGGACCTGGAGCTGGGCTTCTGGATCACGGACCCGGAAAACGGCCGGCTCAATGTGTTGTCGGATGTCAACCGGGCGATCTGGAAGGCCTTCAAGCAACATGGCATCCAGGTGGCCCATCCCAAGCGCGACATTCGCATCATGGATGAGCGCAGCTTCCGCCAAAGTACGCGCCAGGAAATTCCTGATGGCCCAGAGCCGCAGAATTCGCGTACAATGCCCGGCAATTAAAAGAAAATAAAACCATTTTCACGGAACAAGTAATAATCCTGTTTTGTAGTCCGATAGTTGTTTTCTATTTGGAGTTGTACTGATGACCCTTGATGCGATCCTCGACTTTGTCGCCAACGGCCTGCTGCATGCATCCGGTTGGCAGATTGTCATTTACACCCTGGTGATGACCCACATCACCATCGTGGGCGTGACTCTCTACCTGCATCGTTGCCAGGCGCATCGCGCGCTCGAACTGCACGCGATCCCCAGCCACTTCTTCCGTCTGTGGCTGTGGATGACCACCGGCATGGTGACCAAGGAATGGGCCGCCATTCACCGCAAACACCACGCCAAGTGCGAGACCGAGGAAGACCCGCACAGCCCGCAGACCCGCGGCATCAACAAGGTGATGTGGCAGGGTGCCGAGCTGTACCGCAATGAATCCAAGAACGCCGAGACCATGGAGAAGTTCGGTCACGGCACCCCCGACGACTGGCTGGAACACAACATCTACAGCAAATACGGCTGGCAGGGCGTGGGCATCATGCTGATCATCGACGTGCTGCTGTTCGGCGCCATCGGCCTGACCGTCTGGGCCGTGCAGATGGCCTGGATTCCCTTCTGGGCAGCCGGTGTGGTCAACGGCCTGGGCCACTTCTGGGGCTACCGCAACTACGACTGCAACGATGCCGCCACCAACCTGTTCCCGATCGGCATCATCATCGGTGGCGAGGAAATGCACAACAACCACCATACCTTTGGCACCTCGGCCAAATTCTCGGCCAAGTGGTACGAGTTCGACATCGGCTGGATGTACATCCGCATCCTGGAAACCTTCGGCCTGGCCAAGGTCAAGAAAGTGGCGCCGGTGCCCAAGTTCGACCGCCAGAAGTCCGTGATCGACCTGGATACGCTGCAATCGGTCATTTCCAACCGTTACGACGTGACGGCCAAGTATGCCCGTTCGCTCAAGAGCGCCTGGAAGGACGAGCTGGACCACCTGATCGAGAAGGCCAAACTGGAATCGCGCTTCCTGAAGTCGTCCAAGAAGCTGCTGCAGCGCGAGCCGGGTCGTCTGGAAGATGGTCAGAAGCAGCAGTTGTCGGAGCTGTTCGCCCACAGCAAGGCCTTGCAGACCATGCACGAGATGCGCATTGAATTGAGCGCCATCTGGGAGCGTTCGCATTCGACCCGCGAACAGCTGCTGCAGCAACTGCAGGACTGGTGCGCCCGTGCCGAAGCCTCCGGTGTGAAGGCCCTGCGCGACTTCGCCCTGCGCCTGCGCAGCTATGCGTGATTTTTGAGGCCCGGTCAGCCGGGATGTGAATGAAAAATCCCCGCAGAGCGATCTGCGGGGATTTTTTCTTTGGGCGCCTGTCAGGGATATGAACAATCGTCCGCGCCGGGTCAGGGGCTGCAGCGGTCTTCGCGCCGCTTACCCCGGCAAGGGGGGGCGTGGACGTAGCGTCCAATGGCGGATGGCCAACTGGTCTGGCAGCCTTGAGTCCACTGCCGCGCAGGAAAAGCAGTGCTTCCTTCGATGGTGGAGGGGAGGGCCACCGGCGCCGGGCAATAAAAAACCCGCAGATCGCTCTGCGGGTTTTTACTGGAATACCCAGAGACCGGATCAATTACTTGATCTTGGTTTCCTTGTATTCGACGTGCTTGCGCGCCTTGGGATCGAACTTCATGATGCTGATCTTTTCGGGCGTAGTACGCTTGTTCTTGGTGGTGGTGTAGAAGTGACCAGTACCTGCGGTCGACTCCAGTTTGATTTTGTCGCGGCCGGATTTCGCCATGATAGATTTCCTTTACTCTGCTAATTAGACTTTTTCGCCACGAGCACGCAGATCGGCCAGAACGGCATCGATGCCGATCTTGTCGATCACGCGCAGGCCGGCGTTGGACAAACGCAGCGAAACCCAACGGTTCTCGGATTCGACGAAAATGCGGCGATTCTGCAGGTTGGGCAGGAAACGACGCTTGGTCTTGTTGTTTGCATGGGAAACGTTGTTGCCGACCATCGGCCCCTTCCCGGTGACTTGGCAGACACGTGCCATGTGAGACTCCTTAAAAATTTCCGAATTTGGGAAAAACGAGAGTATATGGAAAAAACTCAGGTTTTTCAATGACTTGCACAAAACAATTGTGTCTTTAAGCGGTTGGATAATTTAACAATTTGCACGCCGGTTCATCCGCCGAGCCGATTCGACCCGGTGCAGGCCTTGTCCCATGCGGGTTTGCGGCCGATCTGCCAGGCCCGGCCCTACAGCTGGCCGTGGTCGGCAAAGGAGTGAAGGCGTGTTCCGGCCACCACGAAGTGGTCCAGCAGTTCCACACCGACCATCTCCAGCGCTTCCTGCAGACCGGCCGTCAGGTCCAGGTCGGCCGTGCTGGGCTCAGGGTCGCCCGAAGGATGGTTGTGGGCCAATATCACCGAGGCGGCATTGTGTCGCAGCGCCGCCTTGACCACTTCGCGCGGGTAGACCGCAGAATGATTGAGCGTGCCGCGAAACAATTCTTCGGTACCGATCAGGTGACCGCGTACATTGAGGAAGAGGGCGACGAAACTTTCACGTTCCTTGCCCTTGAACATCAGCTTCAGGTAGTCGCCCACGGCGCGGCTGGAGTTCATGACCGATCGTTTCTTCAACTGTTCGTGGATCACCCGCCGCGACAGTTCCAGCGCCGCCCGCAACTGGCTGCATTTGGCCGGACCCAGGCCGTCGCCCAGGTCGCTGTTCTTGTGGGCGGCATCGAAGAGTTGATCAAGGGTGCCGAAGCGCTGCAGCAGTCCATGGGACAGGTCCATCACGTTCTTGCCGGGGATGCCCACCCGCAGGAAGATTGCCAGCAGTTCGGCGTCCGACAAGGCTGTCGGCCCATGCTGGATCAGGCGTTCGCGTGGCCGTTGGTCCTTGGGCCAGTCTGTCAGGGTCATGCTCATGTCGTTGTGCTCCTCTAAGAAGATGAAATGAAGATCACGGGGGAGCGGATTTGCGCAGGCGCAAGGACAGGGCAGGGAACTGCATGTGGAACCTCACCGCCATGAAGCCTCCAGCGGCGCGCCGGTCCAACGTGGCTTACAATAGCGGGTTCCAGTGCACCTTCGAATACCTGTCATGTCCAGCCCATCCGTCCCCGTCGTCACCGAAAACGCCTATCTCACGCTGCATTACCGCCTGGCTTCGCTGGAGGGGGAAGATATCGTCAGCACCTTCAACGAAAACCCGGCCACGCTGCAATTCGGCCAGGGCCAGTTGGCCCCTTTCCTGGAAGCCTGCCTGCTGGGCCTGCCGGAAGGTGCGCACCAGACCTTCGAACTGGCGCCGGACCAGGCCTTCGGCGAGCGCAGCGATGAACTGGTCCAGCGCATCTCGCGTGCCACGCTGGACGAGAACTCGTCCATGGACGAGCAGTACCGCATCGGAGACCTGGTGGACTTCGCCGCCCCCGGTGGCGGCCGCTTCGCCGGCATCCTGCGTGCAATGGATGATGATGGCGCAATTTTCGACTTCAATCACCCGCTGGCCGGGCAGACGCTGAAGTTCGAGGTGAAAATCATAGGAATCCTGTAAGCGCCTCGATAATTGGCGATACTGCGCTCGCGATGTTTTGAAGAATCAAGGGAATTACCATGACCATGGCTAAAGCCGAATCCGAAATCCTGCTGGCCCAGCCCCGTGGTTTCTGCGCGGGCGTGGACCGCGCCATCGAGATCGTCGAACGCGCCCTGGCGCAGTTCGGCGCCCCCATCTATGTGCGCCATGAGATCGTGCACAACGCCTATGTGGTCAATGACCTGCGCGCCAAGGGCGCAGTGTTCATCGAGGAACTGGCCGACGTGCCGGCCGGCAGCACGGTCATCTTCTCGGCACACGGCGTGTCCAAGGCGATCCAGGCCGAGGCGGCCGAACGCGGCCTGACCGTGTTCGACGCCACCTGTCCTCTGGTCACCAAGGTGCACATGGAAGTGGCCAAGATGCGCCGCGAAGGGCGCGAGATCATCATGATCGGCCACGCCGGTCACCCCGAGGTCGAAGGCACCATGGGCCAGACCGAGGCCGGCATGCATCTGGTGGAAACGGTGGATGATGTCGCGCGCCTGCAGGTGGCCGACCCGGCGCTGCTGGCCTATGTGTCCCAGACCACGCTGTCGGTGGACGACACGGCCGAGATCATCGCCGCCCTGCGCGAGCGCTTCCCGGCCATCTCCGAACCCAAGAAGGGCGATATCTGCTACGCCACCACCAACCGCCAGGAAGCCGTGAAGTTCATGGCGCCGCAAGTGGATGTGGTGATCGTGGTGGGCAGTCCCAACAGCTCCAACTCCAACCGCCTGCGGGAACTGGCCGAAAAGAAGGGCGTACCGGCCTTCATGGTCGACAACGCCGCCCTGATCGATCCGCAATGGATCAGCGGCCGCCAGCGCATCGGCGTCACTGCCGGCGCCTCCGCCCCGGAAGTGCTGGTGCAGGCCGTGATCGATCGCATCAAGGAAATCGGTGCCCGCAGCGTCCGTGTGCTGGAGGGGATCGAGGAAAACGTCACTTTCCCCCTGCCCAAGGGCCTGGGCGCACGGGGCGCCGTCGCCGAGAACCACTGAGCCTGAGCGCCCCAGGCGGGTCGCCCGGGCGCCGCCAGTCCACACGGAAGGCTTGCTTATGCAAGCCTTTTTTCTTGGCGGTGCGTTTCGCCAGACGCTGTTGCAGACTTACACCTTTGTTCAATGGTCTTACCGCGATTTCTTGTGTAACAGCCGATTGTTTGTGCGCGATTGTTGGCCGCTTCTGCGTATAATTCCGCACCATTATCGACACGCCGCCCAAAAGGCGGCTCCCGCGCAAGCCCTCTCCAAAGAGGGCGGAGCGCCGCAAATGCGGCGCAACCAGAGACAGGGAGACACCACCATGCAAGTCCATCTGCCTACCGGCGCGCGCCGGTGCATCCGGTCCCGGCCGCCCAGTTGCCGCTCCGGTGGCGCTTCCTGGTCCAGCCGCCGTCGCCCTGGCGGCGACAGCAGCTGATCCCCACTTCATTTCCTCCTGAATTCGACGACTGTTTCGACGGTGCGCTATCGCCTTTTATATGAAGGGTGATAACGCTATCCCGAACGCCGGGAACGGATTTTGCTAATCGACATGCTTTCGCGCGGTGTCCGCTTTGGTGCAGACCTGCGTGTTTTTATTGTTTCAATTTAGATCGAAGAGTTATTCATGGACATTTTCATCCAGCAGATCATCAACGGATTGGTGCTAGGCAGCATGTACGCACTGATCGCCCTGGGCTACACCATGGTGTACGGGGTGCTGAACCTGATCAACTTTGCCCACGGCGACATCCTGATGGTAGGGGCCATGGTGGGCCTGTCGTTGCTCAAACTGGTGCAGCAGGTGGCCCCGGACCTGCCGGGCATCGTCAAGCTGATCATCGCCATCGTCGGTGCAATCCCGGTGTGTATCGTGGTCAGTCTGCTGATCGAACGCATCGCCTACCGCCCGCTGCGCAATGCACCGCGCCTGGCGCCGCTGATCACCGCCATCGGCGTGTCGATCCTGTTGCAGACCTTCGCCATGATGATCTGGGGCCGCAGCCCCCTGCCATTCCCGCAGGTCATGCCCTCCGACCCGGTGCACATCGCCGGTGCCCTGATCTCGCCGACCCAGATCATGCTGCTGATCCTGGCGCTGGCCGCCATGATCGGACTGGTGCTGATCGTGGAAAAGACCAAGATGGGTCGCGCCATGCGCGCCACCGCCGAGAACCCGCGCATCGCCGGCTTGATGGGCGTGGACGCCAACCGCGTCATCATCGTCACCTTCGCCATCGGCGCGGCCCTGGCGGCGATTGCCGGCGTGATGTGGGCAGCCAACTATTCCACCGCACAGTTCGCCATGGGCTTCGTGCCCGGCCTGAAGGCCTTCTCGGCAGCGGTGCTGGGTGGCATCGGCAACATCTACGGCGCCATGCTGGGCGGCATCCTGCTGGGTCTGATCGAAAGCCTGGGCGCTGGCTACATCGGCGACCTGACCGGCAACTTCCTGGGCAGCAACTACCAGGACATCTTCGCCTTCATCGTGCTGATCATCGTGCTGACCCTGCGCCCCTCCGGGATCATGGGCGAGCGCGTGGCGGACCGGGCTTAAGACTTAGAAGTTAAAAACAGAACTTAGAGAATCGGAAGAGAACACTATGGCTCTCATGACCTTCGACATGAAGCGCAACCCGCAGCAGGCGCGCATCAGCCTGCTGGCGCTGTTGGCGCTGATGATCATCTTCCCCATGATTGCCCAGCATTTCGGCAATTCGTGGGTGCGCATCATGGATATGGCGCTGCTCTACATCATGCTGGCCCTGGGCCTGAACGTGGTGGTGGGCTTCGCCGGCCTGCTTGACCTGGGCTACATCGCCTTCTACGCCATCGGTGCCTATACCGCCGGCCTGTTGGCCTCGCCGCAGTTCGCGGCGGTGATCGAGTCCTTCGTCAATACCTATCCTGACGTCGGCAACTTCCTGGTCTGGCTGTATGGTCCGCAGATCGTGCAGAACGGCATCCACCTCTCGCTGTGGCTGATCGTGCCGATCTCGGGCGTGCTGGCCGCCATCTTCGGCGCGCTGCTGGGGGCACCGACCCTGAAGCTGCGCGGTGACTACCTGGCCATCGTGACCCTGGGCTTCGGCGAGATCATCCGTATCTTCATGAACAACCTGAACGCGCCGGTCAACATCACCAACGGCCCGCAGGGGATCAACCTGATCGACCCGATCCGCGTCTTTGGCGTGTCGCTGGCCGGCGAACCCGGTTCGGGCTCGATGGTGAAGGTCTTCGGCATGAGCCTGCCCTCGGTCAATGCCTACTACTACCTGTTCCTGGTGCTGTGCATCTTCGTGATCTTCTTCTCGACCCGCCTGCAGGACTCGCGCCTGGGCCGTGCCTGGGTGGCGATCCGCGAAGACGAGATCGCCGCCAAGGCGATGGGCATCAACACCCGCAACGTCAAGCTGCTGGCCTTCGCCATGGGCGCCTCCTTCGGTGGCGTGGCCGGTGCCATGTTCGGCGCCTTCCAGGGTTTTGTGTCGCCGGAATCCTTCTCGCTGACCGAATCCATCGCCGTGCTGGCCATGGTGGTGCTGGGCGGCATTGGTCACATCCCCGGCGTGGTGCTGGGTGGCGTGATCCTGGCGGCCTTGCCGGAAGTGCTGCGCCACGTGGTGGAGCCGCTGCAGATGGCCATTTTCGGCCGTGTCTGGATCGATGCCGAAGTGCTGCGCCAGCTGCTCTACGGCCTGGCCATGGTGGTCATCATGCTGACCCGCCCGGCGGGCCTGTGGCCCTCGCCGCGCCATGAAGACCGTCCCGAAGTGGACCATACCAAAGTCGGCACGACCGGCGAAGTCAAAGCCTAAGCTGGAGCACAGAACATGACACAGACACTGCTCAAGATCCGCGACGTCAGCAAGCGTTTCGGCGGCCTGCAAGCCCTGAACGGCGTGGGCATCACCATCGAGCGCGGCCAGATCTATGGCCTGATCGGCCCCAACGGTGCCGGCAAGACCACCTTCTTCAACGTCATCACGGGCCTGTACCAACCGGACACCGGCAGCTTCGAGCTGGACGGCAAGCCGTATTCGCCCAGCGCCCCGCACGAAGTGGCCAAGGCCGGCATCGCCCGTACCTTCCAGAACATCCGCCTGTTCGGCGAGATGACCGTGCTGGAAAACGTGATGGTCGGTTGCCACGTGCGCACCAAGCAGAACGTGTTTGGTGCGGTGTTCCGCCACAAGGCGGCCCGTGACGAGGAAGCGGCGATCCGCGCCAAGTCGCAGCAACTGCTGGACTTCGTGGGCATCGGCCAGTTCGCCAAGCGCACGGCGCGTCACCTGTCGTACGGCGACCAGCGTCGCCTGGAAATCGCTCGTGCCCTGGCCACCGACCCGCAACTGCTGGCGCTGGACGAACCGGCAGCCGGCATGAACGCCACCGAGAAACTGGGCCTGCGCGAGCTGCTGGTGAAGATCCAGGCCGACGGCCGGACCATCCTGCTGATCGAACACGATGTGAAGCTGATGATGGGCCTGTGCAACCGCATCACGGTGCTGGACTACGGCAAGCCGATTGCCGAGGGCGTGCCGGCCGACGTACAGAAGAACCCGGCGGTGATCGAAGCCTACCTGGGCGCGGGACATTAACTAATGGCGGCCTCGAAATCGGTTGCGCAGCCGCTTACCGTTCGTCCTGAGTAGCGGCGCAGGCGCGTCTTCGATACGGCCATGAATGGCCTACTCAGCCCGAACGGTAGTTGATTGATTTCAGTACAGCCTCCAAGCAGCTAGCGAGAGCAAAAAACATGACAACGAACATCCTCAAAGTCGAACAACTGAGCGTGGCCTATGGCGGCATCCAGGCCGTCAAGGGTATTGCGCTGGAAGTCAACGAAGGCGAACTGGTGACCCTGATCGGTGCCAACGGTGCCGGCAAGACTACCACCCTGAAAGCCATCACCGGCACGCTGCCTGCTAGCCGCGTGGATGGTCACATCTACTACCTGGGCAATCCGCTGAAGGGCAAGAAGTCCTTCGAGCTGGTCAAGGACAAGCTGGCGATGGTGCCGGAAGGCCGTGGCGTATTTACGCGCATGAGCATTCAGGAAAACCTGCTGATGGGTGCCTACACCAGCAATGACAAGGGCCAGATCCAGGCCGACATCGACCGCTGGTTCGAGGTCTTCCCGCGATTGAAGGAACGGGCGGCGCAGATGGCCGGTACCTTGTCGGGTGGTGAACAGCAGATGCTGGCCATGGCGCGCGCGCTGATGAGCCACCCCAAGCTGCTGTTGCTGGACGAGCCTTCGATGGGCCTGTCGCCGATCATGGTGGAGAAGATCTTTGAAGTGATCCGCAATGTGTCGGCCCAGGGCATCACCATCCTGCTGGTGGAACAGAACGCCAAGCTGGCGCTGGAAGCGGCGCATCGCGGCTACGTGATGGAGTCCGGCCTGATCACCATGGAGGGCCAGGCGCAGCAGATGCTGGATGATCCACG
>NZ_DASQOH010000007.1:0-168809 GCF_035644555.1 Herbaspirillum sp. | reverse complement strand
AGCGAATCTCCGCGCTATACCTGAACTTGCTCGCCGCACCCCTGGACTGCCGCCACTCCAGCGGTGTTCCGTCCGAACCGAAGGCGATGCGTTCGATCACCACCACCGGCGTCTTTTCCTTCAAGCCCAGCAGGCGCGCCTGTGCCGCCGTCACCGTTTCCACCGTCAAGGTCTCGCGGGCCGAGGCCACGATCAGGCCGCATTCACGTTCATACAGCGGATAGAGCAGGTCGCCGAAATCTTCCGGCGCCTTGTCGGCCAGGGCCTTGAACCGCTGGGCGCAGAGATAGATGTTCTCCGCCAGCACCGGTTGATCGTCCACCATGCGCAGGCGCAGCAGTTCGATCACCCGGGCATGGGGCTTGAGGTGCAGGGCCTCGGCGACCTGGCGCGGTGCCTCGATGGTCTTGCGTCCGACGATAACGCTGCGCGGCGCCAGCGGCTTGCCCTCGGCCGATTCGAAACGGAAGAAGCGGAACAGCGAATTGTCGAAACGGGCCTTGCGCACGAAGGTGCCGCGCCCGTGGGTGCGTTCCACCAGCCCTTCGCCGATCAGCGTTTCGATGGCACGACGCACCGTGCCCACGGCCACCTGGTAGGTCTGGCTCAGTTCCGCCTCGGAGGGAATGGGTTGGCCCGGCTGCCACTTCTGGGCGCGGATCTGGGCGGCCAGCAGGTCGCGCAACTGGAGATAGAGCGGCAGGCGCGCATCGACGGACTGGTCAAGCATGGGGAAACTGGCCTTGCATGGATGAAAAGGGTTCAGTCTACCCGCGGCACGGTCCGCCCACAACGGCAGGGTGAACAGTACAGCCGAGCGCCGGCAGGTACAGTGCCGCCCCGATTGCCATTGCGCGACATCGCCCCGATCATGTGCCCACGCCATGACAGCGGCCCTGTATCGACCCTGTCACGGAGGGATGCGCATCGAACACGAGGATTGTTGAGTCTCTTGGCCTGTGTTATCTTAGATCAACTCATATATATGTCTATATGAGCATTCAACGAGATAATTCAATCAGCTCCGCGCTTCCGTCCCTCCTGCCGCGCCGGCCTGTCCGGTGCAGCGGGACTGTGCCGGTTGCGCGCCTTCAGCTTAGAGGACGAGACAATGTTTTCATGGTATCGGCAGGTGACTGCCAAGGAACGCAAGACTTTCTGGGCCTGCTTCAGCGGATGGGCGCTGGATGCGCTGGACGTGCAGATGTTCAGCCTGGCCATTCCGGCGCTGATCGCCGCCTTTTCCCTCAGCAAGGCCGACGCCGGCCTGATCAGCGGTGCCACCCTGGTGGCCTCGGCCATCGGCGGCTGGTTCGCCGGCGCTCTGTCGGATCGCTATGGTCGCGTCAAGACACTGCAGATCACCATCATCTGGTTTTCGCTCTTCACCTTCCTGAGTGCCTTCGCCCAGAGCTATCCGCAGCTGCTGGTATTGAAGGCCTTGCAGGGCTTCGGCTTCGGCGGTGAATGGGCCGCCGGCGCCGTGCTGATGGCCGAGACCATCCGCGCCGAACATCGCGGCAAGGCCATGGGCACGGTGCAGAGCGCCTGGGCCGTGGGCTGGGGCGGTGCGGTGTTGCTGTTCTCCGTATTGTTCTCGCTGCTGCCGCAGGAAATGGCCTGGCGCGCGATGTTCGTCATCGGCCTGTTGCCAGCGCTGCTCGTGGTGTACGTGCGCCGTTCAGTGCCGGAGACCGATGCCTTCCTGGCCGGCCGCAAGGCGGCCGCCGGCAAGCCTGCGGCCAGCACCCTGCTGGGCATCTTCCGTCCCGATGTGCTGCGCCTGACCGTCATCGGCAGCCTGCTGGGCGTCGGTGCCCACGGGGGGTACTACGCGCTGATGACCTGGCTGCCGACCTACCTCAAGACCGAGAAGCACCTGTCGGTGCTCTCCACCGGGGGCTATCTGGCGGTCATCATCGTCGCCTTCTGGTGTGGTTGCATCGCCAGTTCGCAATTGCTCGACCGCATCGGTCGTCGTCGTACCGTGGCTTCGTTTGCCATCTGCTGCGTGCTGACCGTGCTGTGCTACATCTTCCTGCCGCTGACCGACACGCAAATGCTGGTCTGTGGCTTCCCGCTGGGCTTCTTTGCCGCCGGCATTCCGGCCAGCCTGGGGGCGCTGTTCAACGAGCTGTACCCGAGCGGCATCCGCGGCACCGGGGTGGGCTTCTGCTACAACTTCGGTCGCGTGGCCTCGGCCGGCTTCCCGGTGCTGGTGGGCCACATGAGTGATTCGATGCCGCTGGGCCAGGCCATCGGCATCGATGCTGCCATCGCCTATTCGCTGGTAGTGGTGGCCGTGCTGATGCTGCCCGAAACCAAGGGCCGCAGCATGGAAACGGCAGCATGAGCAAAGCGGCCAGTACCACCGGTCTGCGTATCGACACCCACGCGCATGTGTTTGCGCGTGGCCTGCCGATGGCCGATGGCCGTCGCTATACCCCGGCCTACGACATCACCGTCGATGAATACCTGGCCCGGCTGGATGCGCAGGGCATAAGTCACGGCGTGCTGGTGCAGCCAAGTTTCCTGGGTAGCGACAACAGCTACATGCTGCAGGCCATCGCCCGGGCGCCGCAGCGCCTGCGTGGCATCGCCATGGTGGAGCCGGATATCGACGAGTCGGCCCTGCTGGCCTTGCAACAGGGTGGCGTGGTCGGTGTGCGCTTCAACCTGGTGGGCGGGGCGCCGCTGCCGGACTTCAGGGGCGTCTGGCGCGACACCCTGGCACGCATCGCGCAACTGGGCTGGCAGGTCGAGATCCATCGCGAGGCGGTGGACCTGCCGCAGGTGCTGGAGCCCTTGCTGGAACTGGGCATGAAGGTCGTGGTGGATCATTTCGGCCGGGTCGATCCGGCCCTGGGCGTGGATGATCCCGGTTTCCGGTACCTGCTCTCCACCGGCGCTTCGCGCCTGGTGTGGGTGAAGCTGTCGGCGCAATACCGCAATGGCGGCAGTGAGGGCGGCGCGCATTTTGCGCGCCAGGCGTGGCCGCTGCTACGGCAGCATCTGGGGACGGAGCGTCTGCTCTGGGGCAGCGACTGGCCGCATACGCAGCATGAGAGCATGACCGATTACGCCGACAGCTGGCGGCGATTCGAGGATCTGGTGAGCGATGAGCAGGACCGTCGCCTCATCACCGGCCAGATAGCGGCGCAGTTGTTCGACTTCGCCTGAGTCTGCCGACATGGAGGGCCGACCCGTCGGGCGGCGTCTCCAGGACCCAGTCCGTTACACGGGCTGGGTCCTTTTGTTTTGCGCAAGAGGAAATATCGAAAAGCCAATCTTCTCAGGCCTTCGGATTTTCTCCGTGACCGATTGGCGGGGTAGGACAGGAAAGGGATATCACAATGAAATGGTTCATGGACAGGAAGATCGCAACCAAGCTGTTGCTCTCCTTCGTTACGGTGCTGGGTCTGATGACGGCACTGGGCATCTTCTCGGTGTACCAGATGGACAAGGTCAATGACGCGGCCACCGAGATCGCCCACAAGTGGGAACCCAGCATACGCATCAGCCTGATGCTGGAACGCACGCTGGTGCGGGTGCGCTCCACCGAGTTCCAGCACATCCTGGGTAACCAGGAAACCATGGCCACGCTGGAAAAGGCGTTGGCCGAGCGCTACAAGGAATTCAGCAGCCTCGAAGAGCAATACCGCAAGCTCGATCTGAGCCCGGAGCAGGCCAGCACATTCGACCAGCTCAGCAAGACCCTGGCCACCTATCTGGTCGAGCACAAGAAGATCATTGCGCTGTCCCATGACAACCACAAGGACGAGGCGCTGGCCCTGACCAAGGGCGATTCGCTGAAGGCCTATCGCGCCATCGAGAAACAGTTCTCGACGCTGCGCCAGGCCAATATCGCGCAAAAGGAAGAGGCCAATACCGAAGCCGACCGCGTCTACAACACGTCCCAGAACTGGATCATCGGGGTACTCGGCGCCGGCATTCTGATCGGCCTGGCCCTGGCCGTGACCATCGCCCGGGTGGTGGCGCGGCCCCTGGGCGAGGCGCTGCAACTGGCACGTCGCGTCGCCGACAATGACCTGACCGGCCAGGTCAAGGTACACGGCCGTGACGAGACCGGCCAGCTGATGCTGGCGCTGAACCACATGACCGAGAGCCTGGGCACGATGGTGGGCGAGGTGCATCGCAGTATCGCCATCATCAATACCGCCTCCGGCGAAATCGCCAGCGGCAATGCCGACCTGTCCTCGCGCACCGAGTCGCAGGCATCGAGCCTGGAAGAGACCGCCTCGGCCATGGAAGAACTCACCTCCACCGTGCGCCAGAACGCCGATCACGCGCATCAGGCCAACGAGCTGGTGGCCACCTCGTCGCGGCTGGCCAGCGAGGGTGGCGCGGTGGTCGACCGGGTGGTGCAGACCATGGGCGAGATCCGCCTGGGTTCCGCGCGCATCGCCGACATCATCGGCGTGATCGATGGCATCGCCTTCCAGACCAATATCCTGGCGCTCAATGCGGCCGTGGAAGCGGCCCGTGCCGGCGAGCAGGGCCGCGGTTTCGCGGTGGTGGCCACCGAGGTGCGCAGCCTGGCGCAGCGCTCGGCCGCCGCAGCGCGCGAGATCAAGGAACTGATCGAAGGCTCGGTGCAGCAGGTAGCCACCGGCGCCGACCTGGTCGACCAGGCCGGCAAGACCATGCACGAGATCGTCGATTCGGTGGCCCGCGTGGCGACCCTGATGAACGAGATCGCGGTGGCCAGCCGGGAACAGAGTCGCGGCATCGACGAGATCAACCATGCCGTCACGCAGATGGATGAAGGCACCCAGCAGAATGCCGCGCTGGTGGAAGAGGCCGCCGCCGCCGCCCATTCGCTGCGTGACCAGACCCACCAGCTGGCCGGTCTGGTGGGGCGCTTCCGTCTGCGCGGCAACGAGCGCGTGCTGCTGTCGGCCTGAGTTGGACGCGTTCCCGGCCGTCATCCCGTCACGGCGCTGCCGGACGGGATTTTTTACGTCGGTCTCAGTCGATCCAGCTCAGTTGCGTGAGCTTCACCCGCTCGCCCAGGCGTGGCGCATTGACCAGGTGCCAGGCCGCGTATTGCTCGGCATAGGGCGTATCGGCCGCCATCAGGTCTACTGGCACCACCACGTCAAAGCCGCGCAGCGCCGCGCCGGAGGCGGTATGCAGCACCGCCCCGTGGGCCGCAGCGCCGATGCAGATGACGGTCTTGATGCCTTTTTCACGCAAGGTCTTTTCCAGGTCCGTATTGAGGAACTTGTCGGGTCCGGACTTGAACAGCGGCTCGCCCGCCTGCATGGCCGCCGCGGGCCAGACATCGGCCGGCGTGCTGGCACCGCCCAGGGTATGGATCACGGTCAGCTTCTTCTCGCGTGCCAGGGCCAGCAGCTTGGCCACCTTTGGCAGCATGGCCACGCAGCGCGGACGGGTATCGGGGTGGCAGGTCTGGCGCGCCAGGTCCAGCACCAGCAGGGCGGTGGTAGCCGGGTCCACGGTGACGTGCGAGAGTGCCGGTGCGGCCGGGGCCTTGACCGTCGACCATTCGTCATAGACGCCCTGGGCGGTGGCCGGCGAGAGCGCCGCGATACCGGCGGACAGCCCGATGAGCGCGGCGCAGAGACGGAGGGAGAGGGTGCGCATGATGTTCCTTTCGAAGGCGGGTGAATCCGGTGAAGTGGCAGTTCGCACCGGCCGCGAATCCCGTGCGGTGCAATGGTATCCTCGCGGCCTGGAAACAAATTATCGCTGAGCTTGTCCTATCGCGCAGCCCGGATCTGCGATGCACCGCTGCCGGCGCCCTTCATTGATTGCCTGATGACATCCATGTTGCCGACGGGACGGCGGAAAGACTGTATTGAACATACTGCTCAAACGACTCCTGCTGGGTCTGGCCGGCCTGGCGGTCTTCTGGGCGCTGGGCCGCATCAGCGCCAACGAGCTGGCCAAGAGCAGCGTACTCATGGCCACCGCCTTGCCGGGCATCGCCGGGCTGTTCCTGCTCATCCCTGCGTTGCGGCGCCGGCCGGCCTGGTTCTCGGCCGCCAGCCTGGGGATCATCGGCTTGTTCTTCCTGGACGCCACCATCAAGGGTTTCCTGCGCGACTACTTCGGGCTGCGACCCAATCCGGTGCTGGTGCTGCAGGCCATCTTCAATACCAATCCGGCCGAGAGCCATGAATTCTTCCGTCACAACGGGCGCGACGTGGCCGAGGCGGCGGTCCTGTTGCTGTCGATGTGGGGCGCATTGTGGCTGGCCGAGCGCCGCCTGTGCCGTACCGAAGCGGGCCGGCCCGCCCCGGCCTGGCGCTGGCGCGGCGTGGCCGGGGTCGGCAGCCTGCTGGCGATCTTCATCGCGTTGCACTTCAATCCCACCATGGCCAAGGAAAATCCGCTGCTGTTCTGGCCCATCCGCTACCTGGACTACCGCCAACAGATGGCCCAGGCCGCCAGCATGGAGCAGGACGTGGCGCGCAACATGGCGCAGAAGTCGGAGTGGCAGGTGCGCTATCGTGGGCCCGAACGCAATACCGTGGTGTGGGTCATCGGTGAGAGTCTGAACCGCGCCAACATGTCGCTGTATGGGTATGAACGCCAGACCTCGCCCCTGCTGGAGGCGATGCGCAAGGATCTGATCGTGTTTCGCGACGTGGTCTCCTCGGAGCCGGCCACCATGGCCTCGCTGATGAAGATGCTGACCCCAGCCGACCTGAACGACCCGCAGGCCTGGAACCGCAAGCCGGACGTGCTGATGCTGGCCCGCGAGGCGGGCTTCCGCATCCACTGGCTGTCCAACCAGCCGCCCAACGATGGATGGCTGGGGCTGGTCTCGCGCCGCGCCGATCATCAGGTCTTCATCAACAAGGGGGCCGGGCGCGGCGAAAACAATTTCGACGGCAACCTTTTGCCGGCGCTGGAAGCGGCCCTGCAGGATCCGGCGCCCAGGAAGCTGATCGTGGTCCACCTGCTGGGCGCCCATCCCACCTACGACATGCGCTATCCCAGCCAGTACGCCCGCTTCGACAGCGTGCGCGACGGCGTGGCCGAACGGCTGGAACACGCCGAGCGCTCGGCCTGGATACGGCAGCTGCGCAATGAATACGATAACGCCATCGTCTACAACGACTACGTGGTCGCCAACATGCTCAGGCTGACCATGAACGATGCGCGCGAAGACAACGCCAGCCTGCTCTTCAGTTCCGACCATGCGCAGGAAGTCGGGCACACCCGCAATCACGCCGGCCAGTCGGTGGCCGATGCCACCGGCTATGAAATCCCGATGCTGGCGTGGACCCGCTCCTTCACCGGCAAGAGCCCGGAGGAAAAGGCGCAGCTCGAATACCGTCCCTACCAGACCGATCAGCTGGAGCACACTGTACTGGGCCTGCTGGGCGTGGAATCGGTCTACTACGATGCGCGCCACGACATCCTCAGCGAGCGCTTCGTCAGCGCCCACTTCCACCAGCTGCGGCGCATCAACGGCCAGCCCTACCAGCCGCGCACACTGCGCTACAACGAAGCCGCAGCGCTAGGGCAATGACGCAGCGACGTCAGGCGCCATTCGGGATTTCCGGGTCGACCAGTTGCGCCAGCAACTGCAACGATTCCTGCCAGCCGGCATAACAGAATTCCAGCGGGATCGAAGGCGGTATGCCCTGCTGCACCACCGTCAGTTCGCTGCCCACCAGGTTGGCGGCGATGCTGATGGTGACCTTCATCTCGCCTGGCAGATTGGGATCATCGAACTTGTCGGTATAGACGATGCGCTCATGCGGTACCAGCTCCACATAGGTACCGCCGAAGGAGTGCGACTGCCCGGTGCTGAAATTGGTGAACGACATCTTGTGCGAGCCACCGACCCGCGCATCCAGGTGATGCACCTTGCCGGTGAAGCCATGCGGCGGCAGCCATTTCACCATTGCATCGGGATCGAGGAACGCGCGATAGACGCGCTCCGGCTTGGCCCGCAGGACGCGGAAGATCTTGACGGTATGTGGCTGGCTCATGCTGGGTCTCCTTGGACGGGCGGCTTGCCGGTGATGGTGCGCCACTGCGGTGGCATGTCAGCCTCCGCCGCGCCGGCCCGGCTGTCAAGCACGGCGGTAGCGTGTGCGCATCAGGCCGGGCAATGGCAGACCACTTCGATGTTGTGTCCGTCCGGATCGAGGACGAAGGCGCCGTAGTAATGTGGATGGTAATGGACGCGGAGGCCCGGACCGCCATTGTCGCGCCCGCCATGTGCCAGGGCCGTGGCGTGGAAGGCATCCACCGGGGCGCGCGTCTCGGCGCGGAAGGCGATATGCAGCGGCGGCTGGTTGGGTGTGCCGCGACTGATCCAGAAGTCGGGTTTGCCATTCTCGCCAAAGCCCGCCATGTCCGTATGGCCGGTCACCGCTGCCGATAATTCCATCACGATGGAGTAACCGATGGGGGCCAGGGCAGCCTGGTAGAAAGCCTTGCTCTTCTCGAAATCGCTGACCACGATACCGGTGTGATCGATCATGTGCGTTCTCCTGTGGAGGGTAGCGAGGGGGATGGAGGGGAATGCCGGATGCCGATCTTAAAGGGGCGCGGTGCGGCCGGTCAATCCGGCACCCCCTCGATGCGGGCAGGTCCGCCGGACCTGAACACTGCTGACCGCGACGCATGCCCGGCACCCGCCGGCAAGTTCTCGTATCATGCTGCTTTGTTCCCCACATCCGCCCATGCCCACCACCCCGGAAATCGTATTTCCCCGCCATGTCGTCATCATCGGCACGGGCGCCGTCGGCCTCATGAGCGCCATCCATGCACTGGACCAGGGTCTGCAGGTCAGCCTGCTGGACTTCAACGAGGCCGGTAGCGAAGAAGCCTCCAGCTATGGCAATGCCGGCTGGCTGTCCTCACATTCGGTGATTCCCCCGGTAGAGCCGGGCATGTGGAAAAAGGTACCGGGCTATCTGATCGACCCGCTGGGCCCGTTGTCGATCCGCTGGCGCTACCTGCCACGCCTGACCCCCTGGCTGTTGCGCAATCTGGCCAGTGCCCGGCGCGAGCGCATCCGCAGCACTGCCCGCGCCCTGCGTACGCTCGTGGCCGATGCCCGCAACCTGCACCTGCAAGTGGCGCAGCGCGCCGGTGTGGCCCATCTGATCGATACCTCGGGCGTGCTGCACGTCTATCGTTCGCGCCGGCACTTCGACAACGACGCCTTCGGCTGGGGCGTGCGGCGCGAACTGGGCATCGCCTGGCAGGAACTGGAAGGCGAGAGCCTGCGCCGTCGCGAGCCTGATCTCGATCCGGCCTTCGCTTTCGCGGTGCATGTGGACGAGGCCGGTCACTGCAAGAATCCTGGCGCCTACATGCAGGCGCTGCAGGCCTACGTGCTGGCCCGTGGCGCCACCCGCATCACGGGCCGCGCCAGCGGTTTCCGGGTGGAGCAGGGGCGCCTGAAGGCGGTGCTGACCGAACAGGGCGAGATCGCCTGCGATGCCGCCGTGATCGCAGCCGGTGCGCGTTCCAAGGCTCTGGCCGCCGCGGCCGGCGATCGCGTGCAACTGGAGAGCGAGCGTGGTTATCACGCCGTCATCCGTGGCCAGCAACTGCAGGCCACCGCGCGCACACCGATGATGGTGTCCGAATTCAAGGTCATCGCCACCCAGATGGAAACCGGCCTGCGCATCGCCGGCCAGGTGGAATTCGCCTCCTTCGAGGCGGCGCCGGACTGGCGCCGTGGCGAGATCATGCGCGACATCGCCCTCAAGCTCTTCCCGGGCTTGCCGCGTACGCTGGCTCCGGAGGACGTGCGGTTCTGGCTGGGCCGACGCCCCAGCACACCTGATGGCATGCCCTGCATCGGCCCTGCCAGCACCAGCCGCGACATCATCCACGCCTATGGGCACGGCCATATCGGACTGGGCTGCTCGGCCCGCACCGGTCGCATCGTGGCGCAGTTGCTGACCGGGCAGACGCCGGAGATCGACCTGGCTCCCTTCAGTGCACAGCGTTTCTGAGACCTCGCCGCGATCAGAAGACGATGTCGGCCACCGGCGTGATGGTGGCGCGCACGCCATAGGCGCCCAGGTTGGACAGCGTGGCGTGGTGATGCGCCACCACATCGGCCACCGACAGTACGCCGTTGGGCGCGGTGGTGTGGCCATCGGCCGCCAGCGTCACCGGGAAGCCCAGCGCCAGCGCGCGCCGCACCGTGGATTCGACGCAGAATTCGGTCTGCATGCCGCACACCACCAGCCGTGTCACGCCGTGCTCGCGCAGCAGGGCTTCCAGGGGCGTCTGGTGGAAGGCATCCGAACCACGCTTGCGCACATTCAGGTCCGAAGCCTGCTGCCGTAATCCCCGCGCCAGTTGCCAGCCCGGGCTGCCCTGTGCCAGCGCCCCCTGGTCCTCGTGCTGCACGAAGATGACCGGCGCCCCGGCAGCATGCGCCTTTTGCGACAGCCGGTTGATGTTGGCGATGATCGCTTCGCCATTGCTGACGGCCTCCGGGCCGGTGCACAGGGCGTGCTGGACATCGATGATGAGCAGGGCGGTAGTCATGACGTGAGGGCATGAGGATGGACAATGAAGTGCTCTAGGGTAACAGAGCCGGGCGGGCCGATGTGTCCCGTTATTGCCAGGTTGACACTGCGTCAATTTGTCCCATTACATCGGCCGCCGGCCTTGGCTAGAATGCTTGCTGGTTCTTCTCTTCCCTATTCATCAGCTTATCCATGACCGCCCTCTTTGACCGCGTCGAAGACGTCTTGCGCAAAGCCTCCGGACTGCACATCGTGCTGGCCCTGCTGCTGGTGTGCGGCCTGCTGTGCTGGGCGGTATGGGTGTGGGCCACCGGCGAAGGCCGTATCCCCTTCGGCATGCTGGACTTCTGCATCACCCCTCCGGCCCGCTGACGGCTTCCCGACCCGGGCGTTTCGCATCGGTTTTCCTTCTGCGAACCCGCCTGCCCTGGCTGCACCTTGTCCGCGAAGCGCCCTACAATGGCCGCTTTGTCGGCATTCTCCGGTCGCATGTCCAGTTCGCATTCCTCCAGCGCATTCCAGCCGCGCCTGACCCTGCAGTCCCTCACCCGCGGTGACGGCTTGCTGGGCATGCGCGCCCATGGCCTGTTCGGGCCACGCGGCGCCCTGGTCACGGTGGCGCAGATCGACTGGGTCTACGGCCAAGGCGCACAGCGCTGGAGTACCCCCGCGCCCACCGGCCATGCCGAGGACGAAGCCGGCTACACGCCGGCCCACATCGTGCGTGATCCCGAGGCTGAAGCACTGGCGCTGGAGACCATCCGCGACATGGGGCTCTTGCCCTTGCGCGAAGATGCCCTGCAATGGCGCGCCAGCAATCCGCTGCATGACGCCGGCCCGCTCTGGACGCTGGTGCAAGAGGAATTCTTTGGCGACTTCTGGGCCGACCAGGCGCCGCGTCTGCAGCAGATGGGCTGGAGCCTGCGCCTGCGCCCCGGCTTCGTCCACGAGAGCGTGCCGGTAACTGCCTGGCGCATCATCGTCAGCCCCGACACCGGTGAAGTCGTCAGCCGCGAAGTGGCCGCCCCCCTGTTGCCGCGCGCCTTTTCCAGCGAAGTCTTCGATGGCCTGGATCCAACCGGTCGCTGGCTGCTGTCCATCGGCATCGACGTCGATGGGCAATCCATGGATGTGGCGCCGATGGTGGCCGACCTCCTGCGGCGCGACCCGCGCTGGGCCGATGCGCAACAGGTCGAGCGCATGGACCCGCATGCGGTGATTTCCCTGCGCGCCCCCGGTGGGCGTCGCATCGATGCCATGGCCGGTCCGCTCAAGGCGGTGGTGCTGGCCTTGCTCGATCTGCTGGTGGACCTCAAGCGCCAGGAGGGACCTCTGCGGCTGACACCCTGGGACGCGCATCGTCTCGACAGCCTGCACAGCGCGTTGCGGGCGCTGGAGGGCGGCCCCGCCTGGCACATGAGCGGCGCGACCGGCGTGCTGCAACTGGCGCAGCGCCTGCGCGCCGCCGGCAGCGTCGTACCGGTGGCCGCACCCGAGGGGCTGGGTCTGCGCCTGCGCGGCTACCAGCTGCAGGGCGTGGCCTGGATGCAATACCTGCGCCAGCACGGCCTGGCCGGCATCCTGGCCGACGACATGGGCCTGGGCAAGACCGCCCAGGTGCTGGCCCACCTGCTGATCGAGCAGCAGGCCGCTCGCCTGGATCTGCCGGCGCTGGTGGTGGTGCCGACTTCGCTGTTGTTCAACTGGCAGCAGGAGGCGCAGCGCATCGCGCCGGCCCTGCGCGTGGTGGTGCTGCACGGGGACGAGCGCGCCCGCCACGTCGCCACGATTGCCGCCGGCCAGGCCGACCTGGTGCTGACCACCTATCCCCTGCTGTGGCGCGACCTGGATGCGCTGCTGTCCTTGCGGTTTCACCTGCTGGTCCTGGACGAGGCCCAGACCGTCAAGAATGCCGGTGCCCGCAGCGCCGCCGCCGCGCGCCGCCTGCATGCCCGGCATCGTCTCTGTATGACCGGCACGCCGCTGGAAAACCATCTGGGCGAGTTGTGGAGCCAGTTCCATTTCCTGATGCCGGGCTTTCTCGGTGATGCGCGCAGCTTTGCGCGGCTGTGGCGCAAGCCCATCGAACAGCAGGGCCAGACCGTGCGCGCGCGCCTGCTGGCGCAGCGGGTGCGCCCCTTCATCCTGCGTCGGCGCAAAGAAGACGTGCTGCAGGAATTGCCGGCCCGCATCGAGATCGTCGAGCGCCTGCAACTGCAGGGGCGCCAGCGTGAACTCTACGAAAGCGTGCGCGTGGCCGCCGACAAGCAGGTGCGGCGCGCCCTGGAACGGCGCGGCCTGGGCAGTGTACAGGTCAGCGTGATGGATGCATTGTTGAAGCTGCGCCAGGTCTGCTGCGACCCCTATCTGCTCAAGCAGGGCCGCATGCCCCAGGGCCTGGAGCGTGCCAAGATCGAGTGGTTGCGCGATACCCTGCCGGCGCTGGTGGCCGAGGGGCGCCGCATCCTGGTGTTTTCGCAGTTCACCAGCATGCTGCGGCTCATCGACAGCGAGCTGCAGGCCTTGCAGCTGCCCTGCCTGATGCTGACCGGCGACACCGAACCGGCCGCCCGTGGGGCCGTGATTGAACGCTTCCAGGCACAACAGGTGCCGCTCATGCTGGTGAGCCTGAAGGTCGGCGGCGTGGGCCTGAACCTGACCGCTGCCGATACCGTGGTACTGGTCGATCCCTGGTGGAATCCGGCCGTGGAAGAGCAGGCCATCGCCCGCGCCCATCGACTGGGTCAGACGCGCCAGGTGTTCGTCTACAAGCTGGTCATCGAGGGCAGTATCGAAGAGCGCCTGCTGGAGCTGCAGGCGCGCAAGTCGGCCCTGGCCGAAGGCATGCTGGGGCGGGATGACACCACCACCATCAAGTTCGGAGAAGAAGAATTGCAGGCCCTGCTGGCGCCCCTGGGAGCGGGCATCGCCGAAAAGGTCCTGGCTTAGCCCGGGCCGGGCGATCAGTCCTTCCACTCCGCCACGTCTTCCAGCGTGCGCCGTTCCGCATCCACCGCCCAGCGCAGCGCGCAGGCACCCGCCAGCAGGGCCAGGCATGCGCCCAGCGCATAACCCGCCGCCACCGCATGACGGTCGCCGCTGGCGATGAGCCAGCCCAGCAGCAGCGGCGCGATGAATCCCCCCACCCCGGTACCGATGGCATAGAAGATCGAAATGGCCATGGCCCGCATGCGCAGCGGGAATACCTCGCTGGCCGTGAGATAGGCCGAACTGGCCGCCGCCGAGGCCACGAAGAACACCGCGCTCCAGCACAGGGCCAGCGTGGTGGCATCCAGCAGGCCGGCATTGAAGGCCCAGGCGGTGGCCGCCAGTCCGGCCCCGGAAAGCAGGTAGGTGGCGGCGATCATGCGACGCCGGCCGATGCTGTCGAACAGATGGCCCAGCACCAGCGGCCCCAGCACATTGCCCAGCGCGAAGGGGAAGATGTAGAGCGCCACCCGGTGGTCCGGCACCTGGAAGAAGCGGGTCAACACCAGCGCATAGGTAAAGAAGATGGCGTTGTAGACGAAGGCCTGGGCCACCATCATCAGCGCCACCATGAGGCTGCGCTGGCGATAGCGATGCAGCAGCACCTGCGCCATCTCGCGCCAGGGCAGCATGCCGGTGGCCCCGGGGTGCCCGGCACTGTTGTCGGCGGCGGGCGGCAGAGGACCATGCTGGCGCGTGACCTCGTCCTCGATCTGGCGCACCACCTGCTCGGCCTGGGCCTGCTGCCCATGCATGAGCAGCCAGCGTGGACTTTCCGGCACGTGCCGGCGTACCAGCAGGATCGCCACCGCCAGCACCGCCCCCAGCAGGAAGCAGGCGCGCCAGCCCAGTGCCGCCCCCAGCACACGCGGGTCCAGGATCACCAGCGACAGCCCGGCACCCAGGGCCGCGCCGATCCAGAAGCTGGCATTGATGATCAGGTTCACGCGCCCCCGCACCCGCGCCGGCACCAGCTCATCAATGGCCGAATTGATGGCCGCATATTCGCCACCGATGCCCAGGCCGGTGACGAAGCGGCACAGTGCCAGGAACAGGAAATCGCCGGCGAAGGCGGTGGCCACCGTCGCCCCCGTGTACAGCGCCAGCGTCAGCATGAACAGCCGCTTGCGGCCCAGGCGGTCGGTCAGGCGCCCGAATACCAGCGCACCCAGCACGGTGCCGGCGATGTACAGCGAACCCGTCCAGCCCACCTGGGCGGCGTCCAGGCCCAGCGTATCGGGCCGTTCCAGCACACCGCCCAGCGAACCCACCAGCGTCACTTCCAGCCCGTCCAGCACCCAGGCCACGCCGAGCGCGATCACCACGCGCCAGTGCCAGCGCGACCAGGGCAGGCGGTCCAGGCGAGCGGGAATGGAGGAAGGCGGCGAGGCGGACATGGGCAACTCCGGAGCGGGCAGGGCGCCAGGGCAGGCGGATGATGGAAACCTGAGGGGCAGACCGCCGCGCCGGCGTCGCGGTTCCCACGGATGAGCCGGGCTGTGGTGCCAGGGCGACTCAGTCATTTCCTGATGGGCGTGCCGGCGGGGCGGCGCTACGATCCCCTGCTTCAATGACCACACCAGGACGGGCCGCCCATGGGCTGTATCGACGCCATCATGCAGTATTCCATCTATGCCGTGCTGGTGCTGTGCATGGGTGGGCTGGTGGCGTCCATCGTGCTGTTCATCGCCCTGGAACGACGCTGGCAAGAGGGCGGCAACGGCGCTGTCGACGACCTCCCCGGCCGCTTTCACGCGCCGCCGCGGCAAGCCCACCTGCCACCCCATCCCTGGGAGGAATTGCGCAATCGTATCGGCGAGATGCAGATCGTAGCCGACGAATCCGAGCGCCCCGGCCCGTACAAGAATGTGACCTGAAGCCCCCCAGCCGCTCCTCGGATCCTGCCTGCATTCCTACAGCAGTCCGGGCGCTTGTCTGCTTTGCGCCGACCTCGGCGGCACCGATACTGCTCTGCATTCCCGGTCCGGTACGCGCGTCGTGCCGGCACCGCACAAGCACCCGCAGGAGACATTCGCCGCCATGAATACCACCAAGGCCACCAAGTCCTCCGGACCGGCCGCCGATGCCGGTCTGGCCGATACCTTCCATCGTTTCAGCGAGGCCTGCGCGCGCGCCGTCGGCAGTTCCTGGACCTTCGTCCTGGCCCTGGCAGTGGTGCTGGTATGGGCCGTCACCGGGCCGATATTCGATTACTCCGACACCTGGCAGCTGCTCATCAATACCGGCACCACCATCGTCACCTTCCTGATGGTCTTCCTGATCCAGAATGCGCAGAACCGTGATGCCCAGGCCACCCAGCTGAAACTGGACGAACTGATCCGCGCCGTCAAGGGCACCCGCAAGCAGATCATGGATGCCGAAGACCTGTCGGACGACGAACTGACGCGCCTCAAGGAAGAATTCGCTCGCATGGGCGAACACCCGGACGATCCGGTACGGCAGCGCCTGCGCCGCTCCCTTGGACGGGGGCGGCAGCAGCATGCATCGGCGCAGCCGCCTGTGGTACCGAAGCACAAGGAGTCCGCCGCCCGACGTAGCGATGCGCGTGCCGAAGACACCCGGCGCAAGCTGCCGACCCAGCTCCAGCATGAGGAATACACCCGCCCGCTGCGTGCCAGCCAGCGCCAGTGGACCTGACCCGCAAGGACCATGAGGAGACCATCATGAGCATGCCCCCCGTCGACCCGCTCAAGGCCGACAACGCCCTGGACGATCATCCCGATCCGCAGCACACGCCCGAACAGGACCGCGTGCCGCCGCCGCTGGACGGCGCGCCCCCGAAGGGCCGCACCGCACTCAAGCCGGGCGGCCTGTCGGAAGCCGAGCAATTGCTGGAGCAGCAGAAGCTGGATCGCGACCAGCGCTAGTCCCGGCTTCCCGCCTCATCCAATCCCTTTCCCCGGATCGACCGGCCCTGTCGCCGGGCGATCCGTCCTGCGCACAGCCGCTCTTTTCCTTCCTTGTTCTCGCCTGTCCCTATCGCTGCGATAGGCGCAGACGATTGTTCCAGATCGCGGAACACTCAATTCTCTCCAGCCTGGTTTTTCTCCGCGCCGCTCTTCCGTAGACTTCAGTCCATCGATGAACGACATCGCAACGCCCCAAACGAGGCGGTGGCGACGGAGTTCTAGAGAGTGGCACATGTGTCCCATTCGCTCCACCGAAACATGTACCCAACATTGCCTGTGCATCACCAAACTGTATTTAACCCGATTGAACTTAACTGTACCCAAGGAGAACATCATGTCCGCAAAGACCATCATCGCAGCAGTCCTGGCCCTGTCCGCTTCGTCCGTCGCTTTCGCCGAAGCCCAGTATCCGGTCGAACAGACCTTCGTGTCCCACACCACCCGCGCCGCCGTCAAGGCCGACCTGGCACGTGCCCAGCAACAAGGCCTGGCCAACCAGCCTGACTCGGTCTTCCCGGTGATCAGCAACGGTCCCGCCAAGAGCGAAGTGCAGACCGCCGAACGCGCCGCCGCATCGACCTACGCCGGTGCCTGATGCAGGGTAGCCGGATGCGTGCGACATCCCGGTGACCCACGCATCCCGCCTGCAGCATCGCCCATCGCCGCCTCGCGGCAGGAATTGATAGCAGGTACAACAACAAAGAGGAAATCATCATGTTGCAGCAAGTGTTCTCGCGTGGCCTGTCCTTCTATCCACGGATCTATCTGCAGTTTGCCGCTCTGGTCGGTTTGCTGATTGCAGCAGAGTTCAGCCTGAGCACGCTCTCCATGATGTTGACCCAGCGCGCCGTGTACCGCGTCTCGCAACGCGTGCGCCACCGTCGTGAAGCCCGGCGCCAGGAGCGCTGTGAACATATCGACGGTAACTGTTGTGCCTGAGGGGCCCACACAACCCCGCAACTGACGAAAACGGCGCGCCTTCAACGGCGCGCCGTTTTCGTTGCTGCTGCCGCCTGGCGCGCAGTGTTCTACACTCTGGGGACAGTGACTGCCTGCCGCCCTCCGGAGCCCCCCATGAAACGCAACTTCCACCTGCTTGTCATCGATCCGCAAAACGATTTCTGCGATCTCCCCGCCAGCTACCTGCCGGTTGACCCGGTCAACGGCGACGTGCTTCGTCCGGCGCTGCCCGTGGCCGGCAGCCATGCCGACCTGCAGCGCGTGGCCGGGCTGATCGACCAGGGCGGGGCCGGGCTCTCTGCCATCAGCATCACCCTCGATGCCCATCACCGCCTCGACATCGCCCATCCCACTTTCTGGCAGAGCGGCGACGGCGCGCCGGTCGCACCCTTCACCCAGATCGAAGCGGCCCAGGTGCGCGCCGGCCTCTACCAGCCGCGCGACCCGCAGGCACTGGCACGCAGCCTGGCCTACCTGGATGCGCTGGAAGCAGCCGGCCGCTACCGCCTCATGATATGGCCGGTCCACTGCGAGATCGGCAGTTGGGGGGCAGCCGTGCATGCCGATGTGCGTGCCGCCTACAACCGCTGGGAGGATGCACACCTGGGCCAGGTCACCAAGCTCGGCAAGGGTAGCAATCCCTGGACCGAGCATTATTCGGCGGTGATGGCCGAAGTCCCCGATGCCGACGATCCCGCCACCCAGCTTAACCACGGTTTCATCGCCCGCCTGGCCGAGGCGGACCGTGTCTATATCACCGGCGAGGCCGGCAGCCATTGCGTGCGCGCCACTACCGAACACATTGTGGCCCAGCTGGATGAGGCCGCTCGCATGCGCCTGGTGCTGGTCACCGACTGCATGAGTCCCGTGACCGGCTTCGAGGCGCACTACCAGCAATTCCTGCAAGCCATGTCGGCCGCCGGTGTACGTCTGGCCCGCGCAGAGGAAGTCTTGTCCGAACTGCAAGCCAACGCCTGAGCGCCAGCGCCCATGCCGGCTGCCGGCTCGTCTTTCGCCATCGGCTGTCACTGATCCAAATCGGCCGCAACCGAGCGCCCGGCGCGACTTATGCCAAAATGGCATGGGACGTCGGCGGTGCCGTTTCGGTATAGTTGCCGCCAAGGGAGAGGGCGACTGCGATGCCGATGGCATGCGGCGCACACCGCGCCACGCGCGCGCAAACACCATGCCGCCCATCCGGCGCGGCATGCCAACGGGGTGGCAAGCATGGAAATCAAATGGGTGGAAGACTTTCTGTCTGTGGTCGACACGCTCAACTTCAGCCGTTCGGCCAAGTTGCGCAATGTCACGCAACCGGCCTTCGGACGCCGCATCCGCTCGCTGGAAACCTGGCTGGGCGCCGAACTGTTCGATCGTTCTTCCTACCCCTGTACCCTGACCCCGGCCGGCGAGTCCTTCGTGCCCATCGCCAAGGAAATGCTGAACCAGTCCATGCAGGCCAGGCTGGTGCTGCGCGGCCAGCTGGCCGGTGCGCAATCGGCGGTGCGCTTCGCCATGCCGCATACGCTGCTGCTGACGGTCTTCCCCAAGCTGCTCTCCGAGATCGAAAAGAAGATCGGCGCCATCTCCACCACCGTAATGGCCGGCAACGTCCACGACGCCGTGATGGCCCTGGTGGAGCGCAACTGCGATCTGCTGATCTGCTACGACCACCGGCAGCAGGGCATCGCCCTCGATACCGAGCGCTACGCAGTGCTCTCGCTGGGCAAGGAGCCGCTGCGCCCCTATGTGAAAACCCTGCCCAGCGGCCTGCCCAAATATGTCTTGCCTGGCACGCCCAATGATCCACAACCCTTCCTCAGCTATTCCCCGTATTCGTCGCTGTCGCGCATCGTTGAGAAGGCCCTGCATTCCAGCCCGCGCCGCGTGCATCTGTTCCGCCGTTTCGAGACCGATCTGGCCGAGGGTTTGAAGAGCATGGCCGTGGAAGGTCACGGCATCGCCTGGCTGCCCGCCAGCGCGGTGGCCCGCGAAATCGCCGAGGGCAAGCTGACCCTGGCCATCGCACCCAACGACAGCGAGGCGCTGGAACAGGGGCTGTGGTGCGAAGAGATGGATATCCGCGCCTACCGCCGCCTGGATGGTGCCAACCCCGACATCGACCGTATCTGGAATTACCTCAAGTCCGAGCACGGCGGGCAGTGAGCCTGCCCTGCCCGGACCTCCCACGCCTGAACATCACAAGGATCTACCGATGAAATTTCTCACCAACCAGCAGATCAGCGAACTGCTGACCACCGAAGACGCCATCGCCTCCATGCGCGAAGCCTTCGCCCATGCCGCCGAGGGCGCCCACCAGGGGCGCGTGCGCACCAGCGCTTCCAATGGTGTGATGCTGTCGATGATGGGTGCGGTCATTCCGGCCGCCGGCATCGCCGGTGCCAAGGTGTACACCACCATCAAGGGCCAGTTCAAGTTCGTTATCCAGCTGTTCTCCACCGAGACCGGGGCGCCGTTGTGCACCATCGAGGGCGACACCATGACCGGCCTGCGTACCGCTGCGGCCACCGCCGTGGCCTGTGATGCGCTGGCGCGACCGGATGCGCAGGTGCTGGCCGTGATCGGCACCGGCGTGCAGGCGCGCTCGCACATCCCGGCGCTGCTGCAGGTCCGTCCATTCAAGGAAGTCCTGATCGCCGGCCAGTCGGGCCAGCAGGAACTGGCCGAGGAAGTTACCCGTACCCTGGGCGTGCCCGCGCGCGCAGTCGGCATCGACGAGGCCGCTGCCCAGGCCGACGTGCTGGTGACAGTGACCCGCGCCACCACCCCCCTGTTCGATGGCCAGCTGTTGCGCCCCGGTACCTTCGTGGCCGCCGTCGGCGCTTCCAAGGCCAATGTGCGTGAGCTGGATGACGTGGCCATCGGCCGCGCCGCTGCCCTCTTCGTCGAATGGAAACCACAGGCCCAGCAGGAAGCCGGCGACCTGGTGCAATGCGCGCCGGGTGTGTTCGATTGGGCCGAGGTGATGGAACTGGCGCAGGCAGTCGACGGCAGCATGGCCTATCAGCGCAAGCCCGAGGACATCGTCATCTACAAGGCCATCGGCATCGGTCTGGAAGACGTGGCCCTGGCCGGCCTGGCCTATCGCAAGGCCTGCGCCCGCTACGGCTGGTAAGCCGGGGCCGGCAGGCGACTGCCGGTCAATACCTCGCAGGAAATACGCACCAGCAAAAAGGCGCTGCAGATTCTGCAGCGCCTTTGTCTTGTCCACAGCCGTCGGCCTGTCCTCAGACGGTGGCCTTGGCCTGCGGCGGCTTGACGCTGGCCGCCGGCTTGGCGCGCAGCGCCGTGGCGGTTGCCACCAGCACGATGGCGATCCCGGCCACGGTGCCTAGGGTCACCGGTTCATCCAGCAGCAGCCAGGCCCACAGCGACGCCGTCATCGGCACCAGGAAGGTGACGGTGATGGCCTTGGTCGCGCCCTCGGCGGCGATCAGCTGGAAGAACAGCGCATAGGCAATCCCGGTACAGACCACGCCCAGCACCAGTACAGCCAGCAGCGCCGACACGGTGCCGGCCTCCAGCGCATGCGGCACCGACGGTGCGGCCAGCGGCAGCAGGCACAGGGCGGCGGCGAACTGGCTGCCGGTCGCCATGGCGATGGGGGAGATGCCACCGGCGCGCATACGCGTGAATGTGGCGGCAAAGCCATAGCTGACCGCCGCCCCCATGGCCGCCAGCACCCCGGCGATGACCAGGAAGTCGGCCGGCGCCGGGCCGATGCCCACCAGCACCGCCACGCCCACCAGGCCCAGCACGAAGGCCGCGCTGCGCACCAGGCTGAGCCGCTCACCCATCAGCAGGAAACCGAACATGGCCGTAAATACCGGCGCCAGCGAATTCATCGTCGCCATGTAGGAAGAGGGAATGTGCAGCGCCGACCACGCAAACAGCGCGAAGGGCAGGGCGGTATTGAACACGCCGATCACCAGGTAGGGCAGCCAGTTCTTGCGCCACTGCAGCGGAACGCCGCGCACGCGGGCAAAGGCCAGCAGCGACAGCGTGGCCAGCGAGGCGCGGCCGAAGGTGGTCAGCATGGGGCCGAAGACGGGGGCGGCAATGCGCATGAGCATGAAGCTGGTGCCCCAGATGGCGGCCAGCAACAACAGTTTGGCGATATTGGAGGAGGACATGGAGATAAGGCGTTGCGTCGCGGGGCAGCGCCATGGAGGGCCGGTCGGATGATGATTGTACGGCCAGCGGCGCCTGGCCGTCCCGGTACAGTTGCGTGCTTTGCACCGTGCCACTTGGCCGCCCGCAACAGTGGCTGCCGATACGGCCGGGCAACTGTACATGTCGCCCCGTGCGCCGTGCTGATAATCTTGGGCAGATTGACAACAGGGAGGGCAGCGATGCTGAAAATCTACGGGCGCGACAATTCCATCAACGTACGCAAGGTGCTATGGGCCTGTGCCGAACTGGGCATTGCCTTCGAGCGGGAAGACTGGGGCGCCGGCTTTCGTCCGACCAGCGAAGCAGGCTTCCTGGCCATGAATCCCAATGCGATGGTGCCGGTGATCGACGATGACGGCTTCGTGCTGTGGGAATCCAATAGCATCCTGCGTTACCTGGCCGCACAACATGGCGGCAGTGCGCTCTATCCGGCCGCGCCGCGCGAGCGTGCCCGCATCGACCAATGGCTGGACTGGCAGGCCAGCGACCTCAACCGCAGCTGGAGCTACGCCTTCATGGCCCTGGCCCGCAAGTCGCCCGAGCATGGCGATGCACAACAGGTAGCGGCCTCCATTACCGGCTGGACCCGTTTCATGCAGGTGCTGGAACAGCAGTTGCAGCACAGCGGCGGCTACGTTGCCGGAGCGGACTTCACGCTGGCCGACATTGCGGTCGGCCTGTCGGTGAACCGCTGGTTCGGTACGCCCTTCGAGCATGCGCCCTTGCCGGCGGTGGCGGCCTATTTCGAACGGCTGACCGAGCGCCCAGGCTTTCGCACCTACGGCCGCAACGGCATGGCCTGAAGGCGGCAGGCGCGGTACACTGCGGCCTTGCGCTTTTTACCGCGCCCCCCATTGCCCTTTGCAGGACCACCATGGCCACCCGAAAGAAAAAACTGCTCTTCCTCGCCGCCTTCCTGGGTTGCCTGCTGCTGGCCAGCGTGCCGCTGCTGAGTCTGTTGTTCTACTGAAAGCATTCCTACTGTGGTGGCCACTTTAGGAAAATCTCATAGGGACTCCACATTCTTTCCATTGTGACCCAATGCTATTTATTGTTCGCGATGTCCTTTCCACAGATCTCTGCAGAGGAAGTTCCCGCAGCTCTAACGGCGTGTTCCAAATCAGTCGGCATTTGTAAGTAGGCCGTATATGCCAGCACAAGGCCCGTGGCGAAAACTACAAATCCATTAGTTTTTGAAGCCATCATTTGCATTTGTGGTTCCGTCTTACCAGATTTCGAAAACAGCCAATGTATAAATTCGGAGCAGGCCCGGTCGCATATTGTTTTCGCAAATACTTCGAAAAAAATTCGCATACTGATCTGTACTCCAAGAACAAATGTCATTAGCGCAATCGTAAATAAGACGCTGGCCAAATCACCACTCGGCTTGGAACCTGAAATAATTAGGAAAAAGTAGCTTATGCATATGCCTAAACTGACGGCGCATGAAAGCTGAAAAAATGTGAGACCCGGTAACACCAGCCATTCCTGCAAAAAATGAGAAAAACGAGCTCCTTCGAATACCAGGGTGATGCCCCATAGAAAGATCGTCGCCGTCAGAAGACTGACGTTAATGCTTACCCCACTACCAACAAATAGATCGAGTGCTTTAATTGCGTTAGCTCCCATAGCTCCTTTGAGCAACGCTGCAATGCTAAAGAAGATTACCGCAGATAGTCCAAGTACTATGTGGATCAGGACATCCTTCCCATATGCGCTTGCGCGTTTCTTGATCTCTTGATCCAATTCGTGATTCTCTTTTTCGGATAATTTACGTGTCGTCGTTGCCATTCCTGTAATTTTCCCTATTCAGGTTTTTAATTAATTAGGGCTTAACGATTTCCCGTTACTAGAGTGCCAGCTCCAAGTCGTCTTTTTCGATCCCACGAGATATGGCAGTCGTCAGAGAGGCGCGGTAGTTAGAAAAAATGGTCAAGGACAAATATCGCTTCTTATAGGCCCACCTGCTCAGACCCAACTCAGGATGTTCCAGTATCGATTGGCAGATCCCTACCGATCGGCGTAGAAGTTGTCCCGCAGCGTCTAGGGTATGCCATGTTATCTTGTCTTTATGCCGATTGCTGGTTATATGATTAGCTTAATAAAAGGAAAGCAAATGCCATATTTGGAGCCTCTTTATCTGAACGAGAGAATGGTCTTGAACGCTGCTGCGTATCTGTTCAAAGGGGTCAGCGCGCAGTCCGAAGAAAAACGTCAAACTTCTGTAAATGGAAAAGCCAACGCAAAAATTGGTATATCGTTTTTGCACGGTTTGCTAGGAAAGGCTGATGCTGGTGTAGAAGGGCAAAGTGCAGACGCAAACGAAGTGAAAACGGTAAGGCGTTATACCCTAGGCGGATTGCATATGACAGTAGTGGATGAGTTAGATGAAAGAGCGGAGATCAAAGACGCGTCTAGTGGCGAATTGGCGAGTGGGCAGTTCATTAGGGCGCGTGCAGTTTTGCAACCCATTGATATCTTTCAGCTGATCGAGACATTGCAAACCTCCGCTCCCCTGGTTGTCCAGATTCTGAAACATTTCGGTTCTAAGTTTGGAATCGAGAAAAAAACCTTAGAAGAATTTCTCAAATACGAGAAGCCAATTATTCAGATTATTGAAGCTATTGCGCAGGACTATCTGAAGTCAAAGCAACTCGAAATGCTTTTGTGTGAATCAAGCACGGGCAAACCTATCGGTGTCGTAGATCTGGATGTTACTGATTATGACCCTAAGGAAATTCAGGCGAAGTTAACGGACGGGGAATTCACAGTTATCGGTAAGGTAACGAAGCGCGTGACGGAAGGTGATACGTTGAGTTTGGTTCAACGTACCTTCTTGTCATACATAATGGGCGCATTCGACAAGCTAATGGGGGTCACTAATGATATTGAGCGATTTGAAAAATATCGATATGGGATTGAGTCGGTGAGGCCTAAGGTTGAAGAGTTCTGTCGGCTTTCGATTACTGGCCCAGCATATCGGATGACGGCTATGTCTGTCTCCGCCTAATCGCGTTTCGTGGATGACTATGTCATACGTTCGATCGGACTGAGGGAGCAATAAGGTCGATCAACATAAAAAACGCCCCTTGGTCAAAGACCAAGGGGCAACACCAGATCCACTTCCACCTGCCTGCAAACCGAGTTCAGACCGGCAGACGCTGTCCCGGCAGGCGGATATTGCGCGCCAGCGGGTGATGCTGCCATTTCGCCTCGGCAAACAGATAGATGCCCAGGGACGAAAAGGCGACGGTCGCCAATGCGGAAAGAACGACGGTCAGCAGGTAGGTGGTGAACATGGTGATCTCCCTCAAGACGATGTCATCTTAGGAAATCCTCCGTCCGTTGGCTTTAGTGATTTTCCCTAGAAAACCACCAGACCGCTCAGGGAAATCCCGAGCGGCAGGCATCTCAATAACGTTCCAGCCAGTGCGCATAGGGCGCCGGCAGTGTCCACGAGGGACGATCCACGCCCAGTTCCCGCGCCGCCTGGTAGGGCCAGTGCGGATTGACCAGGTGCGAACGGCCGACCATCACCAGGTCCAGCTGCTCTTCCTTGACCGCACGTTCGGCCAGCTCTGGCGTGCCGAAGCCCCAGGCCGACGAGACCGGCACGCCGGCTTCTTCACGCACGCGCCTGGCGATCGGGCCGAGGAAGGCCGGACCCCAGGGGATCTGGACCTCGGGGATGGTAAAGCCCATGGTCACACTGATCATGTCCATGCCGCTGGCCTTGAATTGACGTACCAGGGCGATCGATTCCAGCAGCGTCTGTTCATCCCGGCCGTCGTATTCCAGCACGCCGAAACGCACGGTCAGGGGCAGCCTTTCCGGCCATACCTCGCGCACCGCACGCAGGGTTTCCAGCAGGAAACGGGCACGATTCTCGACGCTGCCGCCATAGATGTCATCACGCTGGTTGGAATGTGCCGAGAAGAAACTCTGCGCCAGGTAACCGTGGGCGAAGTGCAGCTCCAGCCATTCGAAGCCGGCATCGCGGGCGCGGATGGCTGCGTCCACGAAGTTCTGGCGCACCCGTGCGATGTCGTCCAGGCTCATGGCCTTGGGGACCTTGGGCAAGCCCTTGCCATAGGCGATGGCCGAGGGGGCGATGGTGTCCCAGCCACGGGCGTCGCCGGCGGCGATGTGGTCGTCACCTTCCCAGGGACGGTTGGCGCTGGCCTTGCGACCGGCATGGCCGATCTGGATGCCGGGGACCGCACCGCCGGCCTTGATGGCTTGCACCACCGGCACGAAGGCCTGCGCCAGTTCGTCCGACCAGATGCCGGTGCAGCCCGGTGTGATGCGGCCCTCGGGGGCCACGGCGGTGGCTTCCACGATCACCAGACCGGCACCACCGCGGGCGATGCCTGCATAGTGCGACAGATGCCATTCGTTGGCCTTGCCGTCCATCGCCATGTACTGGCACATGGGGGGCACGGCGATGCGGTTGCGCAGGTTCAGCTCCTTGAGCTTGAAGGGGGTAAAGAGGGCGGACATGGGGCGTTTTCTTGTCAGGGTTCAATGAGGGAGCGCCAGGCGTCGGGACTGCGGACGCCTGTTTCGTTGGTTCGAATATATTCGAACTATGGAAGGAGTATAACCCAGGGTGTATCATCCTGCAGATGCGTCCCTACAAACATCCCGAGATTGCCGAGTTCGTGCTGGAGCGCGTGCTCTACGCGCTGAGCGATTCGATCCGCCTGGAGATCGTGCGCCATCTCGACCGCGTGGAATGTGCGACCTGCGGCGAACTCGATGGCGGGCGCCCCAAGTCCACCGTCTCGCACCACTTCAAGGTCTTGCGCGAGGCCGGACTGGTGCGCACCGAGAGCAACGGCACCACCCACATCAACACCCTGCGCAGCGCCGATATCGAACAGCGTTTCCCCGGCCTGCTCAGTGCCATCCTGGCGCAATCGGACAAGCTGCCGGCGCGCCGCCGCAAGGCCGCCTAGACCGCTACAGCCGACCCGCCGCGATATCGGCATCCACCGCCCGAAAGGCGCTGGCCATGGCGTGCTGCTCCGCCTCCACCATGGTATTGCCGCGAAAGTCGTCGCACGTCACGCGACGGAAAGCCACCGGATTGTCATTGCGATGCAGCTGGTAGTTGCCGACCCAGCTACCGTCGATCTGCTCGGTGCTGCTCACGCGGATGAAGTAGCCATGATGTTCGGCCACATCGTTGTCGAGCTGGGTATCGATCAGCGCCCGGGCATAGGCGACCCCGGCCACCTGCGCCGCCGCCAGCGAAGCGAAGGGATTGCCGCGCAGGCCGGGTGCCGGTTCGCCGTCGATGCGGACCGAACAGATCACGTCACCATTTCTTTGCTGCGTGCTCTCCACGCTGATGTGCTTGCCGCGATAGGTGGCGCCGTAGGGTGGATTCATGTTGAAGATGTCGAGAAGGCGCTGAGGGTGACCAAGACAGGACTATAAGCCCTTTGCCCACTCGCTGTCGCCCCACCCGCCAGGCGGCCGCCGAAGCACTGCCCGTCTTGGGCTACACTGTGGGCTCATCCATTCACTCATCAATCGCAAGACAGCCCCACATCATGCAGATCCGTGACGCCACCCCCGCCGATATCCCCGCCATCACCCTGATCTTCAATGACGCCGTGGTCAATACCACCGCCATCTGGAGCGATACCCAGGTCGATGAAAAGAACCGCCAAGACTGGCTGGCTGCACGCCGTCAGCTCGGCTATCCGGTGCTGGTGGCGGTGAACGGCGACCAGGTGCTGGGCTATGCCAGCTTCGGTGACTGGCGCCCGTTCGACGGCTTCCGCCATTCGGTGGAACACTCGGTCTACGTCCACAAGGAGCATCGTGGTGAAGGCCTGGGCGTGGCGCTGATGCAAGCGCTCATCCCGCGTGCACGCGCCGTGGGCAAGCATGTGATGGTGGCGGCCATCGACGCCAGCAATGTCGGTTCCATCGCCCTGCACAAGAAGCTGGGCTTCGACCAGGTCGGCCATATGCCCCAGGTCGGTACCAAGTTCGGCAAGTGGCTGGACCTGGTTTTCCTGCAACTGACGCTGGACCAGCGCAGCGATCCCGACCGTCTTCCGGGCTGATCGCCGTCATTGATCGATCCAACGGCAGGGCCGCCCGCGGGCGGCCCTGTTGCCTGTTGCCTGCTACATCGCTGGAAGGGTCAGCGTTCAGCCGTTGTGCTTCTCGGCTTCGTGCCGCTCGTTGCCATGCTTGTCTTCCTCGTGCCGGGCCGGCTCATGCTTCGGGGCGGCATGCTGCTCTGAGGCATGTTCATGCGCGGCGGCCTCGTGTCTTTCCGCCGGGGGCTGCTGGGCATGACCCGGCCGGTTTTCCGGCCTGGCCGCTGCGCCCTGATGGGCCGGCGCGACTTCCCTGCGCTCCTCCGGGCGGGCCGGCTGCGCATGGGTGGCTTCCTGCCGGGCGGCCATCGCCTGCCGCTGTTCGGCCTGCTGCCTTGCCTGCTGGCGCTCCTGTTGCGCCGCGTTCTGCTGTGCCTGTTGATGTTCGCGGGCGGTCTGCTGTTCCATTTCCTGGTGCTGGCGCGCCGCCTCGGCCCGGGCCGCCTCCTTCGCAGCAGCGTCCTGGCGTTGCGGATCGGCGGCCTGCATCGGCGGCTGACGGTGTTGCTGTTGCTCTGCGGCCGATGCGTGGGCCGCTGGCATGGCACCGGCACGGGCATCGCCGGCGGTGAAATGCGGCATGCTCATGCTACCCGGACGGGGGCCGGCTTCCTGGCGATTGTCGATGCGGGTCTGCTCGCGGTTGATGTTGCGTTCGTCGACATTGCTTACATTGCGGACGTTGTTCACGTTGTTCACGTTGTTGACGTTGTTGTTCACCACCCGGTTGTTGTTGATGGTCACATTGTTGGTGGTCACGCGATTGATCACTGTGGTCGAGTGCGACACATAGGTGGTGTTGCGGTACACCACCGCCGGATGCTGCCATCCCGGGCCGGACTGTCCGCCCCCGGATGGACCGCCCCAGTGCATGCCCCAGTCATGCCAGCCCCAGTCCGCGTGATGGCTCACGGCCTCGCCCACGAAGACGCCCACGCCGAAGGACAGCGCCCCCACCACCACTTCATCGGCCACATGGCTGGGCGGGCGATAGGCATAGCCCGGATAGACCGGCACCGGCGGGCCATACACCACCGCCGGATCGTAGGCGGGGACATAGACGGTATCGGGCCGGCTGGATTCGATGACGATGGTCTGCGGCGGCGGCGGGATCACCGGCGCGCCGGCGTAGACCGGCATCGGTTCCGGGTTTGATGCTGGCGGCTGGCTGCTGCGCACCGTGGTGGAGACCCGCAGTTGCGCCGAGTTCTTCAGGTTGCCGGCCTGCTGCGCGCGCAGTCGCAGTGCCTGGATGGCATTCATGACGTCGTTCGGATCATTGACGAAGGCATCGCCCAGCGCCCGCGTCCAGTCCGGGTTGGCGGCCATCTGCGACAGCACCGCCGGGAACTGGGTCAGCGACTTCACGCTGACATCCCAGGGCTGACGCTCTTCGGCCGCCTGCAGGATATCGCCCTTGAGTGCGCCGTTCTGTCCCAGCCACTGGTTGGCCGCGACGATCTGGTCAGGATAGGTGGACCCGGCCAGTACCTGCGCCACCAGCTTGTCCGGGAACAGTGCAATGGGCGCCACCATCTGCGACAGTTGCGCTGCGGTTGGCGGCACGTAGGCCGGCGCGCTGGCGGCCGGTGTGACGGAGGCGGCGGCGTTGGGGGGCGGGGCGTCACTGTCCTTTTTCTCGCATGCCGAGAGGGCCAGCACGGCACCCAGCAGCGAGGCGGAAACGATGATGGCGCGATGTCTGTTTCTTGTTGTCATGATCTGGTCCTCGATCCGTTAGGGAGGATGGAAACGGCAGGTGGATGGCCGGGATAACGGCGCGCGGCGCAGCGCAGTTGACCAGGGAATTGTGATGGAATGTAACCGTACCGGCGGCCGCAAATTGTTAGGTTTGAGAACATCGACCAGGAAAGGTTCGACGCGGATGCAGACCGTGTCGTACGATTGCGCAGCATCCATCCTGACAAAGTGCTGACTCGCAAGGCGCGCCGGGACTGGAGTTCATTGGACCGGTATTGTCAGTGCTTTGTCAGGTGGATAAAAAAAGGCAGACCGGATCGGTCTGCCTGAAAGGCCCACATGGAGAACAGAAACTTAGTTTTTGGTACCGTCAGCGGCGCCGGAATAGGTCACCGGCATTCTGTCATGTAGCGCGATTCCAGCCGGGCGCGTTCGCCATATTCGATGGAGCCCGGACCGGTCATGGTAAAGCGGCCATCGCGCATGGTCCCGGGGGTGGGGTCGCGTTGCACACTGCTCGGTTCGTTGGTGCGGGCACGCTCGGCCTGCATGCGCAGGCTGCGGCAGGACGAGGATTCGCTGCTGGCGGCGACTTGCATCATGGCGCCACCACCGTTGCCATTGGCCGCGCTCATCCCGTTGCCGCTGGTTGATTGCAGTGCCGTACGCACCATCGCGCGGTGCGGCGACAGGGCCTGCTCCAGCGCGCTGTCGGAGGCCGCGTAGGCGGTGTTGCTGAAGGCCGAGGCGAACACGGCCAGGGTGCCGATGGTGGCGATGCTGCACAGGGCGGACAGGGTGCGGAAGGATGGGCGCATGATGATTTCCTCGGTCAGGGTTGGGGACTTGGTCTGCTTGCCCCTTGCCTGTCTGGCGTCGGGCTGGCATGGACGTAGTCTGCGTGTGCCCGGTTGACCCAAGATGTCAGTAGCGGCCGCCAATATTTCAATTGACATGTCAGTGCCTGGAGTCGTGTTGCCCAGCTGTCGGTCCGTGCAATGATGGTGTGCCGGATGCATGAAGTAAAATCCGTCTATTCCAACGATCCATGAGTTCCATTCATCATCATGCTGGACCGCATCCACCTCTCCATCGTCCAGGAAGTCGAGCGCCAGGGCTCGCTCACCGCTGCTGCCGGTGTCCTGCACGTGACCCAGTCGGCCCTGAGCCACAGCATGAAGAAGCTGGAGCAGCAGCTCGGTACCGACATCTGGCTAAGGGAAGGGCGTCATCTGCGTCTGACCCAGGCTGGCCAATACCTGCTGGCGGTCGCCAACCGCGTGCTGCCGCAACTGAGCCTGGCCGAGGAGAGACTGCGCCAGTTCGCCCAGGGCGAGCGCGGCGCCTTGCGCATCGGCATGGAATGCCATCCCTGTTACCAATGGCTGTTGAAGGTGGTGTCGCCCTATCTGGCGGCCTGGCCGGACGTGGATGTGGACGTCAAGCAGAAATTCCAGTTCGGCGGCATCGGCGCCCTGTTCGGCTACGAGATCGACCTGCTGGTCACGCCCGATCCGCTGGACAAGCCGGGTCTGGTGTTCGAGCCGGTGTTCGACTACGAGCAGGTGCTGGTGGTGGCAGCCGACCATCCGCTGGCCGCGGCCGACTATGTCAAGCCGCGTCAGTTGAACAATGAAGTGCTGGTGACCTACCCGGTGCCGGTGGACCGGCTCGATATCTATACCCACTTCCTGGCCCCGGCCGGAGTCGTGCCGCGCCGGCACAAGACCATCGAGACCACCGACATCATGCTGCAGATGGTCGCCAGCGGGCGCGGTGTGGCGGCCCTGCCGCGCTGGCTGGTGCTGGAGTATGCGGAGCAGATGGCGGTGGTGCCGGTGCGCCTGGGCAAGCAGGGCATCGCCAAGCACATCTACCTGGGTGCGCGCGAAAGCGATGTCGACATCGACTACCTGCGCGCCTTCATCGAGGAAGCGCGCCAGGCGCAGGCCTGAGAGGATCGTCAGCTGGTCCGGGTCACCTTGTTGAGGTGGCGCGGCCGGTCCGCATCCATGCCCCGTGCCGCCGACAATTGCGCCGCCATCACGTAGAAGGCCTGGATGGCGACGATCGGGTCCAGGTCCGGCGTGGCCGCCACCGGCAGGGTGAGGTCACGCTCCACCACATCCTGCGGCGCGGCCAGCAGCACCCTGGCACCGCGCACACGCATCTCGGCGGCCAGCGCCAGCATGCCGGCCTGGGCCGGACCGCGAGGGGCGAACATCAGCAGCGGATACCCCTCCTCGATGAGCGCCATCGGCCCGTGCTTGATCTCGGCGCCGCTGAAGGCTTCGGCCTGGATGGCGCAGGTCTCCTTACACTTGAGCGCGGCCTCCAGCGCCAGCGGGAAGCCGGTGCCACGGCCCACCACCATGATGCGACTGGCTGGCGCCAGCACCTCGATCGCCTCTGACCAGTCGCATCGGGTGGCCGTCTCCAGGGCTTGCGGCAACTGCCCCAGGGCGTCCAGCAGCGCGGTGTCGTCCTGCCAGTGCGCCGTCAACAGGGCGCCGGCCACCAGGCTGCCGATGAAGCTCTTGGTGGCGGCCACGCTCGACTCCACCCCCGCATGCAGCGGCAAGCTCCACTCGGCCGCCGTCGCCAGCGGTGAATCGGCATGGTTGACCAGCGCCACTGTGGTGGCGCCATGGGCGCGGAAATAGCGCAGCGGTTCCACCACATCCGGGCTCTGTCCCGACTGCGAGATGGCGATGGCCAGTGCGTTGCGCACCAGTAGCGGCGCCTGGTTCAGGGTCACCAGCGACATCGGCAGCGAGGCCACGATGTGGCCCAGGCGCGCCATGACGAGGTAGGCGCAATAGGCGGCCGCATGATCCGAGCTGCCACGCGCCACCGTGACCACGTTGGTGGGCGGTGTGGCCCGCAGGCGGGCGCCCAGTTCGGCATAGCGCTGCTGGTCGCGGGTCAGCTGCACCGCGACGTAGCGGGCAGCCGAACGGGCTTCTTCAAGCATCAGCGAGGTCAATCTCTTCTCCTTCCACATAGACAGCCTTGATGGCGAAATGCCGGTCCAGCACCACCACGTCGGCATGGCAACCGGTGGCCAGGCGGCCACGGTCGGACAGGCCCAGATAATCGGCGGCATAGGTCGAGGTGCGTAGCGAGGCTTCGGCCACGTCCATGCCCAGTGCGATCAGGTTGCGCAGCGCCTGGTCCATGGTCAGCACGCTGCCGGCCAGGGTGCCGTCATCCAGTCGCACGCCGCCCGCGCACTTGTGCACCACCTGCCGGCCCAGCGCATAGTCGCCATCGGGCATGCCAGCGGCGGCCGTGGAATCGGTCACGCAGAACAGGCGCGGGATGGCACGCAGGGCGGCACGGATGGCACCCGGGTGGACGTGCAGCAGATCGGGGATCAGCTCGGCATAGGTGGCATGTGCCAGCGCCGCGCCCACCATGCCGGGGGCGCGGTGATGGAAGCCGCTCATGGCATTGAACAGGTGGGTGAAGCCCGAGGCACCGTGTGCCAGCGCGGCCACGCCATCGTCATAGCTGCCGGCGGTATGGCCGATCTGTACCTTCATGCCGCGATGGGCCAGCTTGCAGACCAGCTTCAGGTGACCATCCACCTCGGGGGCGATGGTGATGAGCTTGAGCGGCGCCAGGCTGTTGAGGTAATCGACCTGTTCCAGCGAGGCTTCGATGGCAAAGTCGGGTTGCGCACCCAGTTTGCCGGGATTGATGTAAGGCCCCTCCAGATGCACCCCCAGCACCCGCGCCTGCCCCGGCTGGCGGCTGCCGCAGGCGTCGGCGATGGCGCGCAGGGCCACTTCCAGCTCCTCCAGCGGCGCCGTCATGGTGGTGGCCAGCAGGCTGGTGGTGCCATGCCGCGCATGCAGGCGCGACAGCACCTGCACGGCATCGCCGCCTTCCATGACGTCACGCCCGCCCCCACCGTGCACGTGCAGGTCGATGAAGCCGGGCAGGATGTAGTCGCCCTCGTCGATGACGCGTGGTTCGCGGCGCAGCGGCCGGCCATCGATGGCGCGGATGCGCTGGTCGAAGACCATGTTGCCCTGGATCCAGCCTTGCGAGGTCAGCACGTTGCCGTGCAGTTGGGTCGGTGCGTTCATGCCGGGGTTTCCTTTGGGTTTTCCGCTGGATTCTGCTGCTGCCGGGCGCGTTGCGCCAGCAATAGCGCGCCGCCGGCGGCATCGGCCTGCGCCGGGACGATGCGCGCCTGCAGGCGCTGATCGAGGTAGGGTTGCAAGGCCGCCGCCAGTCCGCCGCACAGGGCCAGCGGCAGGCGCTGCGCCGGATCGAGGGTGGCGATCATCAGGCTGATCTCGGCTGCTGCCGCCTGCAGGATGTCGCGGGCTGCCGCATCCTGCGCCGCATGCATGACCACCGGCCGGGCAGCGCGGGCAAAGGCCGCCTGGTCGGCCTGGGCCAGCCAGTCCAGCAAGGTGGCGCGTTCTTCGTTGGCCGTGGCGGCGGGGAGCTCGGCGCGACACAGTGCCAGCACCGCCTCGGCCAGGGGGCCACGGGCAGCGCGGCCATCCAGTGCGAGCTGGGCGTGATGCAGGGCGCGCAAGCCCATCCAGGCGCCACTGCCGTCGTCACCGCTGGGAAATCCCCAGCCATCGACGATGCGGCGACTGCCGTCGGTGTCCAGGGCCAGCCCGATGGTACCGGTGCCGACCGCGACGATGACGCCAGGCGCTCCGCCATGCGCGCCCAGCAGTGTGGCCACGCCATCGTTGACGATCTCCAGCGCGCCGAAGGCCGGCGCCATGGCGCGGAAGTCGGCCGACCACTGTGCCACGTTCTCGCCAGCGATGCCGATGCCGACCGCCAGCGCGGCATTGTCCGGCCGCGCCAGGGCGGCTAGCACAAAGACGCGCTCGATGGTCTGGCCGATCACCTGCCAGGCCTTGGCCGCGCCGTTGCGCAGTGCCGAGCCGGCGCCGCTGGCTTCCTGCAGCACGCGGCCCTCGGGCGTGGCCAGCCGCACTAGGGTCTTGCTGCCGCCGCCGTCCACCCCGATCAGGTAGGCAATGCCGTCCATGGTTCAGGCCTCGTCCAGGCGACGCGCCGATTGCAGGTTGCCCGGTTGACGCCGGCGCAGGGCCTGGCCCTGGGCATCGAAGAGATGGAAGGCCTGGCTCTGGACCGACAGCGCCACCTGCTCGCCGATGCGCACACTGCGGTTGCCGTCGCCGCGCACCACGATGTCATGGCCGCCCTCCAGGCTGACGTAGAGGAAGTTGGCTTCGCCCAGGTGTTCCACCAGGTTGACCACGCCGTGCAAGGGCTGCCCGTCGCCCAGGCCCTCGCGGATCTGTTCGGCGCGCAGGCCCAGCGTGACGGCCTCGCCGACCTGCACGCCGGTGGGGTCGACATCGGCCAGCAGTCGCAGCCCGCCAGCGATTTCCACCTGTACGCCGCTCTCGTCACAGCGGGTGACCATGCCCTGGAAGAAGTTCATCTTCGGTGAACCGATGAAGCCGGCCACGAACAGGTTCTGCGGTTGCTGGTACAGCTCCAGCGGCGTGCCGGCCTGCTGGATGCGGCCTTCGTGCATGACCACGATCTTGTCGCCCAGGGTCATGGCTTCCACCTGGTCGTGGGTCACGTAGACGATGGTGGCCGCCAGTTGGCGATGCAGCTTGGCGATTTCCAGCCGGGTCTGTACCCGCAGGGCCGCGTCCAGGTTCGACAGCGGCTCGTCGAACAGGAACAGGCGCGGCTGGCGCACGATGGCGCGGCCGATGGCCACGCGCTGGCGTTGCCCGCCCGAGAGCTCGCGCGGCAGGCGCTGCAGCAGGTGATCGATCTTCAGTATGGAAGCCGCATGGCGGATGCGGCGGTCGATCTCGCTCTTGCTGCTGCCGGCCACCTTCAGACCGAAGGCCATGTTCTTGTACACGTTCATGTGCGGATACAGCGCATAGCTCTGGAAGACCATGGCGATGCCGCGCTCGGCCGGCGGCAGGTGATTGACCACCTGGCCGCCGATGGCCAGTTCGCCGCCGCTGATCTCTTCCAGCCCGCACAGCATGCGCAGCAGGGTCGATTTGCCGCAGCCGGACGGGCCGACCAGCACGCAGAATTCGCCATCGCGGATATCGAGGTTCAGCCCGGCCAGCACATCGGCGCGGCCGTCGTAGGTCTTGCGCAGTTGCTTGATGTTGACGTGTGCCATGAGGTCTCCTTTGGATTATTTGACGGCGCCCGAGGTCAGGCCGCGGATCAGCTGGCGCGAGAAGGCCATGTACAGCAACAGCACCGGGATGACCGCCATCGACAGCGCGGCCAGCACCGAATTCCAGTCGGTGGCGTATTGCCCGATGAACTGCTGCACCCCCAGCGTGACGGTGCGGGTGTCTTCCCCGGGGGCGAGGATGAGCGGGAACCAGAGGTCGTTCCAGGCCGGGATCATGGTGAACACCGCCACGGTGGCAATGGCCGGGCGCAGCAGCGGCAGGATCACGCCGAAGAAGATACCCAGCTCGCCCACCCCATCGCAGCGCGCCGCATCCTTGAGCTCGCCCGGAATCTGGCGCATGAACTCGGACAGGATCATCACCGCCAGCGGCAATCCCTGCGCGGTATAGACCAGCACCAGGGCGGTCCGGGTGTTGATCAGGTCCAGTGCCACCACCAGTTGCAGGATGGAGACCGTGCCCAGCCGGATCGGGATCATGATGCCGATGGCGATGAAGAAGTTCAGCGCGCGGTTGCCGAAGAAACGGTATTCGGTCAACGCCCAGGCCGCCATCGCGCCGAACAGCACGATCAGCACCAGCGCCGCGACGGTGACCACCAGGCTGTTGCCGAAGTAGAGCAGGAAGTGGGTACCGGCCAGCACCTTCTGGAAGCCGGCGAAGGTCAGCGTCTCGGCCGTGGGCAGGGCCATCGGGCCTTCGAAGATGGCGTTGCGGGTCTTGACCGAGTTGATCAGGATCAGCGCAATCGGAAACAGCGCAATCACCGCATACAGGCACAGCACCACATGTACCCAGAGATGACCGGCGGTGCCGAAGCTGCGTTGGATCAGCGTGGGTTTGCGCATGGTGTGGGGAGAGGTGGAAAGTGGGGAAGAAGCCAGCATGTCGTCATCCTCCCGTCACATCGCATAGCGCGTCAGGCGCCGCTGCACCATCACGAAATACGCCCCCACGCCGGCCAGGATCACCAGGAACATCAGCGTGGCCACCGCCGCACCCATGGTGGGACTGCCGATCTGCGCCTGGTAGCCGAAGAAGGTGCGATAGAAGTAGGTCCCCAGCAGGTCGGAGGCGTAGTTGGGGCCGGCCAGCGCACCCTTGACCGAGTAGATCAGGTCGAAGGCGTTGAAGTTGGCCACGAAGGTGAGGATGGTCACCAGCCCCAGGGTCGGATAGATCAGCGGCAGCTTGATCTGCCAGAAGATGCGCATGGCGCTGGCGCCCTCGGCGTGGGCGGCTTCCAGCACTTCTTCCGGCACCGCCAGCAGGGCAGCGTAGATCAGCATCATGGGTATGCCCACGTACTGCCATACCGAGATCAGCGAGAGGGTCACCAGGGCGGTGGATTCCTGCCCCAGCCAGGGCGCAAACCAGTCGGCCAGGCCGACGAAGCCCAGCAGCTTTTCCCCCACGCCCCACAGCGGCGAGAGGATCAGCTGCCAGATGAAGCCGATGATGACCACCGACAGCAGCGTGGGCAGGAAGATCAGCGTGCGGTAGGTGCGCGCCCCGCGCAGGCCCTTGAGGCTGAACAGTGTCGCCAGCAGCAGGCCGATGGGGTTCTGCAGCAGCATGTGCAGGCAGAAGAACTTGACGTTGTTCCACATGGCGTTCCAGAAGGCGGCCGACCAGTCGGGGTCGAACAGGATGGTGCGGTAGTTGTCCAGCCCCACGAAGCTGCGCACCCCGGCATCATTGGCGGTATAGAAGCCCAGGCGCAGGGTGTCCAGCAGGGGCAGGGCGCTGAAGAGCGCATAGATCAGCACGGCCGGCGCGAGCAGCACCGCCAGTTGCCAGGCGCGGATGGTTTTCATGGGTCTCCTGTTCCTGAAGGGGGAGCGCGGACATCTACTCCCGTTCGGACTGAGTAGGCCCGCGAGGGCCGTATCGAAGGTGCGCGGACGGTGCGCCCTTCGACGGGCTCAGATCAGGCCTCTATACGCTGCGTTGCCGCTACTCAGCCCGAACGGGCGGGTACTGCTTACCTCATTGAAGCAGCCTTACTGCTGCGGCTTGTACCACTTGGCAAAGCCGGCCTGGATCTTGGCGGCTGCATCCTGCGGCGTGAGCTTGCCGTTGAGCACCTGGGCGTTGACGTTCCACATCTCGTTTTCCATGCTCGGCGTGCCACGGTTGAGGATCTGCGAATTGACGCGGATGGTGGAAGCGCAGTTCTTGCGCCAGCCCATCATCTGCTTGGCAATCGGGTCCTTCACCGAGATCAGGTGGTTCGACAGCGAAAAGAAGCCGGTGACCTTGTTGGTATAGAGATCGGCGAATTCCTGCGAGCCCAGCCAGGCCAGGAACTTGTAGGCGTCTTCCTTGTTCCTGGACTTCCTGTTGATGCCCATGCCGATGTCGTTGTGATCGGAGATGTAGCAGGCGTCGCCGTTCTTGGGCACCGGTGGCGGGAAGGCGGCGAAGTCCATCTTGCCGTTGAAGTAGGCGATATCCCAGGAGCCGGCCGGATACACCGCGCCCTTGCCGAGCGCGAACATGTTCTGGCTGTCGCTGTAGGTCTGGGCCGAGGCGCCCTTGGGCAGGTATTTGCCGAGCTTGGCTTCATACTCCCAGGCGGCCACGAATTGCGGATCGGTGAACTTGGCGCGGCCGGCGATGAGCGCCTTGCGCCCTTCCTCGCCCTTCCAGTAGTTGGGACCGATGCTGGTGAACAGCACCTGGTGCGATTCCCACTGTTCGGCCGTGCCCATCACCAGCGGCGCGTACTTGCCGTTGGCCTTGACGGTATCGAGCAGCTTGAAGAACTCGGCCTCGGTCTTGGGCGGTTCCAGGTTCAGTTCCTTGAAGATTCTGGTGTTGTAGAAGAAGCCGTGGATCACCGAGGCCATCGGCATGCAGAAGGTGTCCTTCCCATCATCGGTCTGCCAGGCGGCCTTGGCGGCCGGTGCGAAGTATTCCATGCCGGGTTTGCCGTCCAGCTTTTCCAGGTGGCCCTTGTTGTAGAGCGAGAGCGAGACATCGAAGGGGCGGCAGGCCACCAGGTCACCGGCGGTGCCGCCGGCCATGCGCGCGGCCAGGCTGGAGTCGTATTCGGTCGGCGCGGTGGGCGAGAACTTCACGGTGATGCCGGGATTGCTGCGCTGGAAGGCGGGGATCAGCACTTCCTGCCACAGCGGCAGGTCGTCCACGCGCCAGCTTTCGATGGTCAGCGTACCGGCCTGGGTATGCGCGGCACCGAGGCCGCCGATCAGGCCCAGGGCGAGGGCGCAGGCGGCCAGCAGTGGACGGCGCGGGATGAGGGAAAAACGACCAGGCTTTTTTTCGGTCTGCATCTTGGGTCTCCTTGGTGTTGTGGGGATCGCCGCACACCAGCCGCGACGAAACGCCGTGACAGTAGCAGCGCCGATCATGTGATGCCAGCAACGGTGCCAGGGCCCTTGGAGTATTTTTAAGTTGTTGATTTAAAAGAATAATTTCAGTAATGATGGGCTTTTTCCCATTACATATCCTTACACGGCCTGCAGCATCTGCGGGCGGTCTGGACGTCGGTGCGAGGGACAGTGATGTGCAGCATTGGCGCCGCCCTGTGGATAAGATAAGCAGAGCAAGGCTTACGTTTCTTAACAAGAGATAAACCGGCTTCATGCTTCGCAAGGCAGGATCGCGCTCCCGCCGGGGCGCATGCAAATTGCGCATTGGCATGCACCCGGCTATAGTCTCTCCCGGTTTGGAGACACTCACCCCCATGATAAAAACGAAACGGCCCGCGAATGCACGCACCGGCCCGGCCACCTGCTGGCCGGCCCTGTTGTGTCTGCTCGCGCTATGGCTGGGCTGGGGGTGGAATGGGGCGCAGGCGCAGTCGCTGCCACTGTCGAGCTCGGGCCCGGCTTCCGGCGCATCGCCATCCTCCTCGTCATCCTCATCTTCACCGGTCCCGCCGTCCTCCGGCGCAGGTTCCCTGCAGGTGCTGCACTGGTGGACCTCGGCCAGCGAGCGCCAGGCCATCAACGTGGTGGTCAACCAGCTGGCGAAACAGGATATCCAGTGGCGCGACGTCGCCATTCCCGGTGGCGCCGGCATGGGGGCGGCCAAGGTCCTGAAGAGCATGGTGCTGGCCAACCGTGCGCCCGAAGTGACGCAGTTGAATGGTGTGGTCTTCGGCGAATGGGCTGACCTGGGCCTGCTGCTGGAGCTGGACAATGTGGCCGTGCAGGGCGGTTGGGAAAAGCAGATGTTCCCTACCGTCTGGTCGCTGCTCAACAACCACGGGCATGTCGTGGCCGCCCCGCTGGGCATCCACCGCATCAACTCCCTGTTCTACAACACCGCCATCTTCAAGCGCTACAACCTGAGCCCGCCCAAGACCTGGGACGACTTCGACCAGATCGTCAAGAAGCTGCAGGGCAGCGGCATCACGCCGCTGGCGCAGAGCGCCGAAGCCTGGCAGCTGGCCACCCTGTTCGAGAACCTGGCGCTGGCCGAGAGCGGCCCGGCCTATTACCGCCGGCTGTTCGTGGAGATGAACCCGGCGGCGTACATGGATGCGCGCATGCTGCATATCCTCAAGCGCCTGCGCGGCCTGTCGGCGGCGATGGCGCAGCCGGTGCGCGAGCGCCCCTGGACCGAGGTGGCGCGCAGCATGGTCAGCGGCGAGGCGGCCATGCTCATCATGGGTGACTGGGCCAAGGGCGAGCTCAATGCCTGGGGCATGGAAGTGGACCAGCAATTCGGTTGCGCACCGGTGCCGGGTACCGGCGAGTACCATCTCTACAGTACCGATACCCTGGCCATGTTCGCCGGCAACTACGTGCATCAGTCCATGCAGGAAACCCTGGCGCGGCTGACCATGTCACCGGCCGTGCAGTCCGAATACAATAGGATCAAGGGATCGATTCCCGTGCTGCGCGCGGCCGATCCGCACATGGACCGCTGCGCCCGCGATTCCTGGCGCACCTTCAGCAAGGGTCCGGCCTGGCAGGCACCCAGCCTGGTCCACCGCATGGCCACCGACGACACCACCAAGGATGCCATCGTGGCAGAAGTGCAGCGCTTCTTCCTCGACCGCAGCATCAGCGAAGAGCAGACACAGAAACGACTTGCAGCGATTGCGCGCACCCTGGCGCGCAATCGCAATGATTAAGAAATACCGGAGATGGAGCAGCAACATGACGCGCAAGATATTGATCGTCGACGATGACCAGAAGACCCGCACGCTCTTGAAGGCCTATCTGGAAAAGAACCAGTACGAGGTGCGCCTGGCCCATGATGGCGCGGCCTTCCTGACCGAATTCCAGCGCTTCGCTGATGAGCTTTCGCTGGTGATCCTGGATGTGATGCTGCCCGACACCGACGGCTTCGCCCTGTGCAAGGCGGTGCGCCGCAAGTCCAATGTGCCGGTCATCATGCTCACCGCCAGTTCGGACGAGACCGACCGCGTGGTCGGGCTGGAACTGGGCGCCGACGACTACATCGCCAAGCCCTACAGCCCGCGCGAACTACTGGCGCGCATCAAGGCCATTCACCGCCGCATCGGCATCGACAGCAGCGCTGCGCCGCGCTACTACCGCTTCGCCGGGTTTACCCTGGATACCGTGGAGCGCACCCTCACCGACAGCACCGGCGCGATCGTGGCGCTGACCGGTATGGACTACCAGTTGCTGAAGTATTTCGTCGAGCATCCCGGCGATGTGCTGGACCGCAACGTGCTGTGCGAAGAGACCCGGGGGCGCGATGCCGGGCCGCTGGACCGCTCGCTGGACGTGCAGATCAGCAAGCTGCGCCTGCGCCTCAACGACGGCGGCCGCCAGCCGCACCTGATCAAGACCGTGCGCGGTGCCGGCTATGTCTTCTCGGCCGACGTCAGTGCTGCCGCCGCCTGAGGCCGCTGCCCCGCCCGCAGCGCCCAGCCTGCGCCGCCGCCTGGCGGCGTTGCTCGACTGGCTGCTGCCGGATTCCCTGCTGGGGCGGCTGTCGGTGGTGATGATCTTCGGTGTGCTGGTCACCCAGCTGGCTGGTGGCCTGATCTGGGCCGTGCAGCTGCGCAGCAAGTCCGAGGCCGAGACCCGCGTGGCCGCGCAGCACCTGGCCCACAGCGCGGCCTCGGCGATCCGCTACTTCATGACGCTGCCACCCAACTACCGGCCGCTGATGATCCAGCAGCTGCGCGAGATGGGCGGCACGCGCTTCTTCATCAATGCCAACAGCAGCGCGGTGCCGGTCAAGTCCATCGGCCACAGTCGCCTGGCCAGCCTGGCCATCGACGTCACCGCGCAGACCCTGCGCGAAGACCTGCCGTTCCTGCCGGAAGCGCAGCTGGCCTTTGCCTGGCCGGACGGTCTGCCGGTGGCCAGCGACGGTCTCACCGTCAACGACCTGCCCGACAACTGGGTGCAGCACATCCTGCTGACCAAGCCCAACTCGGCGCCGGTGCTGGTGATCCAGATGCAGGTCGAGAGCGGCCGCTGGATCTACCTGGCCGCGCTCATGCCCAATCCCTATTTCCTCGACAGCGACAATCCGCTGTGGCTGGACCGGCTGGTGCTGCAGGGTCTGTCGCTGGCGGCCATCCTCTTGCTGACCATCCTGGTGGTGCGCTGGACCACCCGCCCGCTGGCCGCGCTGGCCGATGCCGCTGAAGCCTTTGGCAAGGGCGAGACCGTTCCCAGCCTGCCCGAGAGCGGCAGCCGCGAATACGTCAAGACCGCGCGCGCCTTCTCCGGCATGCGCGAGCGCATCAAGCGCTATCTGGAAGACCGCGAGCGCCTGTTCGTCTCCATCTCGCACGACCTGCGCACGCCCATCACGCGCTTGAAGCTGCGTACCGAACTCATGGATGACGACGCCATGCGCACCGACTTCCATGACGACCTCGACGAACTGGACATGATGGTCAAGGGCGCCCTGCAGTCGGTGAAAGACAGCGACATCCACGAGAACCGCACCGAGGTCCGCCTCGATGCGCTGGTGCTGCGCATGATCCGCGATGCCCGCCTGGCCGGTCACGAGATCGCCTTCACGCCCTCCGGCATCAACGTCATGGCCAAGCCGCTGGCCCTGAAACGCGCCATCGGCAACCTGTTCGACAATGCCTTGTACTACGGCCAGAAGGTCGAGATCAGCATCCGACCCTCGCCCGGCGCCGAGGGTGACCTGGTGGAAATCGAAATCCGCGACCATGGTCCGGGCGTACCGGAAGATGCCATGCGCACCCTGTTCCAGCCCTATGTGCGACTGGAGCATGGCCGTGCCCAGAACAGCGGTGGCATGGGGCTGGGCCTGGGCATCTCGCGCAACATCGTGCAGGCCCATGGTGGTGAACTGCTGCTGCGCAACCATCCCGAGGGCGGGCTGATCGCCACCATCATCCTGCCGGCCCGCTGATCGGTCGGCGCGAAGGCGGGAACGGGCCGGTAGATTGATCAGTCAGACAGATCAATCGCATCGAAATATTGCATTTAATGAATAAGCGACGGAAGCGTAGACTTCTGCGCACCACCACCCAGGAAGTGGTCAGCCCCTCAATCCCTACAGTGGAACTTCCCCAAGGAGACTCATGAGCTATATCGCCGAACCCTCCCGCTACGATGGCCGCATGCCCTATCGCCGCACCGGCCGCAGCGGCCTGCTGCTGCCCGCCGTGTCGCTGGGCCTGTGGCAGAACTTCGGTGGCGTCGACAACTTCGAGACCGGCCGCGCCGTATTGCGCCGCGCCTTCGACCGTGGCGTCACCCACTTCGACCTGGCCAACAACTACGGCCCGCCGGCCGGATCCGCCGAAGAGAATTTCGGCCGCTACATGGCCAAGGACTTCGCCCCCTATCGCGACGAACTGGTCATCTCCAGCAAGGCAGGCTGGCAGATGTGGCCCGGCCCGTACGGTGGTCCCAGCGGTGCGCGCAAGCACCTGATCGCCAGTTGCGAACAGAGCCTCAAGCGCATGGGCCTGGAGTACGTGGACATCTTCTATTCGCACCGGGTCGATGCCGATACCCCGCTGGAAGAGACCATGGGCGCGCTGGCCCACCTGCATCGCCAGGGCAAGGCACTGTATGTGGGCATCTCGTCCTATTCGCCCGAACTGACCCGCAAGGCCGCCGCCATCCTCAAGAGCGAGGGCGTGCCCTTGCTGATTCACCAGCCCAACTATTCCATGCTCAACCGCAGCATCGAAGGCGGACTGCTGCCTGCGCTGGAAGAACTGGGCGTGGGCTGCATCGGTTTCTCACCGCTGGCGCAGGGTCTGTTGACCTCCAAGTATCTCAATGGCGTGCCGGACGGCGCGCGGGTCACGCGTGCGCCGTCGCTGCCGCAGCGCATGCTGTCGGAAGACAATCTGGCGCGCATCCGTGCCTTGAACGAGATCGCCAGCCAGCGCGGCCAGACGCTGGCGCAGATGGCCATCGCCTGGGTGCTGCGCGATGCCCGCGTCACCTCGGCACTGATCGGTGCACGCACCGTGGAGCAACTGGATGATTCGCTGGATGCCGTGAAGAAGCTGGACTTCAGCGCCGATGAACTGGCCCGTATCGACAGTCATGCCACCGATGGCGATGTCGATCTGTGGAAGGTCTCCTCATCCATTACCTGAGCCCGGCCTGCAAGGGTGTGGTCCGGGAAGCCTGTGCCGTCATCGCGGCACAGGCTTTTTTCATGAGCGCTCGCCGGGTTCGGCGTCTTCCGTGCGTTCCGGGCGCGACCACATCCAGGCCGCGCCCAGCGCCATGCCCAGCGTGGCCAGCACGATCACCCAGTGCCGCTTGACGGTAAAGAGCATGATCACCAGGCACAGGCTCATCATCAGCGAGGCACTGATCTTGGCGCGCCGCGCCACCACCCGGCCATGGCGCCAGTTGTGGATCATCGGGCCGAACAGACGGTGCCGTTCCAGCCAGCGCTGCAGGCGCGGCGATCCCTTGCCGGCGGCCCAGGCCGAGAGCAGCACGAATTCGGTGGTGGGAATGCCGGGAATGAAGATGGCCACGATGCCCAGGCCCAGGCTGGCATAGGCCAGCAGCAGCCAGAGCCAGCGTGTGCGCCGGGGTGCCAGGCTGGCGGGAACGGGCGCGGCGCCGGGGTCGGGATGCTCCATGAGGACTCAGGCCAGCGCGAAGTGGCGGCGCAGCAGCGCTCCGAAGCGCGCGAAGGCCGCGGTCGCGCCGGCCAGCACGGCCTGCTGGGCCTGCGGCGAGAGGCCGGGACGGTCCAGGAAATCGACGAAGCGACGCCACACCACGGCGCGGCCTTCGGGGTAGGCGGCCAGGTTGCGCGCGCCGAACTGCTCGTCCAGGCCCAAGTGCCTGACTTCCTTGAGCAGGAAGGCGGCGCCCAGCGTCGAGCCTTCCGACACATACAGCCAGCCCAGTGCCTCGGGCATGCGCACGTCCGCCGTGGCAATGGCCACTACGCCGGCCGACGTACCCAGGTCGGCCAGGTCGGCCAGCGCCGCCGCCTCGCGGCCGCGCACCTGCAGGTCGGGCACGGCGGCCTGTAGTCCGGGATCATCGAACAGATGCTCGACATCGCGCTGGAAGTGATATTGGGCCGCCACGAAGCGGCTATAACGCTGACGATCGGCAAAGGGCTGCGCGCTTTCCATCAGCACATGCATCTGCTGGTGCAGGTCGGCGGTCTCGTGCTTGAGGCGGGCCGACAGGGGCAGCGGGGAGGGCGTGACTGGATTCATTGGTGCTCGGAACTGGGTCGTCAGGTTTTCCGTCCCGGACATCGGCTGCCGAGGGCAGGCACGGGGACGGAGCGGCTGGCAGGACCGGCCTGCGGGGAGGACGGAAGGGGCTGACGGCAGAGGGCATTCTAACCCAAAGTACCGGCCGGGCCCGGCCCGGCCAGGCCCAGCCGCTCAAGTTGTGGTGCAAAGTGCCGATGACAAGCAACGTGCCGCACGATTCTGATTGCACCGCACATGATCGGTCCCCGTTCTCGTCAATGGCGGGCGACTGGTTGTCCTCAGGAAACAAGATTCCCTTGCAACCCCATCCGGTTGCGCAAAGGCGACACCGACAGGACCGCGATGCAGGCCAGCGGCGCCGGTCCGGCAGCGAATGCTGCGGGCCTTTCTTCAACGCGACGAATGGGGGTCGACCAATGAAGTTCAAGGATATCAAGATCAGCGTGCGCCTGGCCGCATGCTTTGCCATACTGATCGGCGTCATGTGCCTGATCACCGGAGTGGGCATGCAGAGCCTCAGCAGCATCAGCAAGGCTTCCAAGCTGGTGGTCGAAGACCGCTACGTCAAGATCGCGCTGGTCATGGAGATCCGCGAAAACGTCAACTCGGCCGCCCGCAACCTGCGTAATGCCTTGCTGGCGCGCAACCTGGAGGAGGCCACGCGCTACCTCGACCGCGGCGCGGCCAACAGCGCCAAGACCACCGAGGCGCTGGGTCAGGTCGAAAAGATGATCAGCACCGCGCGCGGCAAGGAATTGATGAAGGCCATCCAGGATGCGCGTGCGGCCTACAACGGTCCGCGCGACAAGCTGCGTGAACTGATCCGCCAGCAGAAGAAGGAAGAGGCCACCGAGCTTCTGTTCAAGGAAGTGATCCCGGCGCAGGACCATTACTTCGAGGTACTCAACCAGTTCGTCGGCTTCCAGAAGACACTCATGGATGAAAGTGTCGTCGAGGGCCAGAACACCACCGGCGCGGCCATCGCGCTCATGCTCGAACTGTCCGGGGCGGCCATCATCCTGTGCGTGATCGCTGCCTGGCTGGTGACGCGCTCGATCACCCGGCCCCTCAACGAGGCGGTCAGCGTCGCCAGCGCCGTGGCCCAGGGCGACCTGACGGTGCAGATCGCCACCACCAGCAAGGATGAAACCGGCATGCTGCTGGCTTCGCTCAAGGAGATGAACCAGAACCTGCACCGCATCGTCAGCGAAGTCCGCACCGGCAGCGACACCATCAATACCGCTTCTTCCGAGATCGCCACCGGCAACCTGGACCTGTCCTCGCGCACCGAGGAACAGGCCGGCGCGCTGGAAGAGACCGCCTCCGCCATGGAAGAGCTGACCTCCACCGTCAAGCAGAACGCCGACAACGCACGTCAGGCCAACCAGCTGGCAGCCACCGCCTCCGATGTCGCGGTACAGGGCGGCAGCGTGGTCGGTCAGGTGGTGCAGACCATGGGCGAGATCAACGAGGCTTCGCGCAAGATCGTCGATATCATCAGCGTGATCGATGGCATCGCCTTCCAGACCAATATCCTGGCGCTCAATGCCGCCGTGGAAGCCGCCCGTGCCGGCGAGCAGGGCCGCGGCTTTGCGGTGGTGGCCTCGGAGGTGCGCACGCTGGCCCAGCGCAGCGCCTCTGCCGCCAAGGAGATCAAGGCCCTGATCGACGATTCGGTGTCCCGCGTGGACAATGGCAGCCGCCTGGTGGAACAGGCTGGCAGCACCATGAGCGAAGTAGTGGCCAGCGTCAGGCGGGTGACCGATGTGGTGGCCGAGATTTCGGCGGCCAGCCATGAGCAGAGCGATGGCATCGAGCAGATCAATCAGGCCATCGTGCAGATGGATGAAGTGACCCAGCAGAACGCGGCACTGGTGGAGCAGGCAGCGGCCGCCGCGCAGTCCCTGCAGGAGCAGTCGGCACGGCTGTGCGACACGGTCAGCATCTTCAAGCTCGGCGGCAACGAGACCTCCCGTGCGCCGGCTGCACGCAAGCCTGTCGCGCCCAAGCCAGCCACGGCAAAGCCGGCTGCATCCAGGCCGCTTGCGCCTCAACAGACCGGTGCTACGTCGGGCGTCGCTACGTCGGGCGTCGCCGCGTCGGCCACCAGGGTACCTGCGGCGGCTACGCGCGCGCTGCCGGCCGCGCCGGCATCGGCCGGCGCCAAGGCCGGCAGCAAGGCCATGAGTGCCGATGACGGCGACTGGGAACAGTTCTGAGTCCGGGTTCCGGCCCTAGGTCCGCAGTTCCACCACGCCAGGAAAGGCGATCCGCACCACCAGTCCGCTGCCCTGGCGCGGACTGTCCAGCGTCACGCTGGCGCGGTGCATGGCCGCGATCTCGCGCACGATGGACAGGCCCAGGCCGGTGCCGCCCGGGTTGACGTGCTGGGTAGCGCCGGCGCGATAGAAAGGCTCGAACACCCGTTCCCGCTCGGCCTCGGCAATGCCGGGGCCGTCATCCTCCACTTCCAGCAATGCGCCGGTGGGCTGGCCGGGCGCGCTGGCGGCGCGCACCCGCAGGATCACATGGCCGCCCGACGGGGTATAGCGGATCGCATTGTCCAGCAGGTTCACCATCAGTTCATGCAGCAGCAGGGCATTGGCCGGGATGCCGATGTCTCCTTCTTCCTCGAAGGCCAGGACGATGCCGCGCAGCACCGCCTGCTGCGACAGTTCCAGCGCCACCTGGCGCGCCGCATCGGTGAGCGAGACGCGCATGGTGCCGCCTTCGGCCGCACCGTGTTCGGCGCGTGCCAGGGTCAGCAGGCGATTGGCCAGGTGCACGGCCGAGTCGGTGGTGCGCGCCATGCCCTCGACCAGGTCGCGCAGTTCGCCGGCATCGAGGCGCTCACGGCGCAGTTCGCGCAAGGTCAGTTCGGATTGCGTCTTCAAGACCGTCAGGGGCGTGCGCAACTGGTGCGAGGCATCGGCGATGAAGCGCCGTTGTGCGCTGATGAGCGCCTGCAGCCGGCCCATGTAGCCATTCATGGCCAGCACCAGCGGGCGCATTTCCTTGTGCACCAGCGCCGGGTCGAAGCCGGACAGGTCGGTCGGCGCGCGCGACTCCACCTCCCCCTTCAACTGCATCACCGGGCGCAGCACGAAACGCACCGCGAACCACACCAGCAACGCCGCCACCGATACCAGCGTGCCTTGCCGCCAGAGCGTGTCGAACAGGATCTTGCGCGTCATGCCGTTGCGTCCCTCCATGGTCTCGCCGACCTGGATCAGGGCGATGCCGCGCATGCTGTCGTCGTACACCGGCTGCAGCAGGGCGGCGATGCGGATCGGCTGCTGGTGGTAGTCGGCCTGATAGAAGCGTACCAGCGCCGGATAGATCTCCGAGCGCTTGACGTTGGCCGGCACCGGCGGCAGGTCGTCGTAGCCCGACACCAGCTCACCCTTCAAGCCGGTGACCTTGTAGTAGATGCGGCCCAGGTTGTCGGTCTCGAAACTGTCCAGCGCCACGTAGGGCACGTCGGCCGTAACGTGACCGTCCACTACCGAGACCCGCTCGGCCAGCGCCCGGGTCGAGGCCAGCAGCGAGCGGTCGTAGGCCAGATCGGCCACTTCCAGCGCGTTGTAGTAGACCGAGACCGCATCCACCGCCACCAGCAGCGTCAACGGGATCAGCAGCCAGCGCACCAGCTGGCTGCGCAGGTTGCCCAGGCGCCGGATCGCGGTTGCCATCACACTGCCTGCAACAGATAGCCCAGGCCACGCAGGGTGGTGATGCCGACCTTGCCGGCGCCATCGCGTTCGAGCTTCTTGCGCAGGCGGTGGATATAGATCTCGATGGCATCCACGCTGGCATTGTCGTCCAGCGAAAACACCTGCTGGAACAGTTTTTCCTTGGGGACGGTATGCCCATGGCGCACGATCAGCGCTTCCAGCACGGCATGCTCGCGCGGCGTGAGCGCCAGCAGTTCACCGCCATAGGTAAAGGTGCGCGAGACCGTGTCGAAGCTGAGCGCACCACAGGTGACGGTAACCGCTTCGTGGCTCTGCGAGCGGCGCAGCAGGGCCTTCACGCGGGCTTCCAGTTCTTCCAGTTCGAAGGGTTTGGCCAGGTAGTCGTCGGCGCCCAGGTTGAGGCCGCTGACGCGATCGGCCAGGCCACCGCGCGCGGTCAGGATCAGCACCGGCGTGCGGCTGCCACGGGCGCGCATGCGCTTCAGGACTTCCAGTCCATCCATGCGCGGCAGGGTCAGGTCCAGGATCACCAGCGCGTAGTCCTGCGTCAACAGCAGGCTGTCGGCATCGGCGCCGTTATGGGCGCATTCCACGGTCAGGTGGGCGTCGCGCATGGCCTTGGCCAGCCAGCGGGAAAGTTCGATATGGTCTTCGACCAGCAGGATGCGCATGATGCTGCCTTTTTATTGATGTCGGTCCGGTGCGGCTTGTCTCCAGCGCGGATGCTAACAGAAGGGCGCCGCCCTTTGAAACGGCCGGCGCAGCAATTGCGGAAAACGCGTAGCCGCCATTGTGGAGAGAAAGCCGCATTGCAAGCTTTACTGAAAGCCGGCTGAAAGGCTTTTCTTGTACGATGCGCCCATATCAAAAAAGATCATGCAGGAGACACATCATGACCGCCCTGTCCGTCGGCCTTGCCGGCATCGTCCGTCCCGTACCGCATCCCGCGTGCTGCTGAACGCCATGAAGGCGATCCGCTGGCGCTGCTTCCTGGCCGCATGTCTGCTGGCATGCGTGGCGCCGTGCGCGCTGGCGGTGGAATGCATCGTGCCGGCCAAGCCTGGCGGTGGCATGGATGCCTCGTGCAAGCTGTTGCGGCGGGTGATGCAGGAGCAGCAGCGCGGCGAGGACGTCAAGCTCAGCTACCTGCCGGGCGGCATCGGCGCCGTGGCCTGGGGCTCGGTGGTATCGCAGCGGCGCGGCGGCGCGGATTCGCTGGTGGCCTTTTCGGGTGGTTCGCTGCTGGGACTGGCGCAAGGCAAATATGGTCGCGCCGATGTCGGTGATGTGCGCTGGGTGGCCGGGGTTGGTATCGACCACGGCATGATTGCGGTACGCAGCGATGCGCCCTGGCGCAGCCTGAAGCAGCTGCTGGAAGCCATCCGCAAGGATCCGGCGGCGGTCACCATCGGCCTGTCGGGCACGGTAGGCAGCCAGGACTGGCTGAAGATGGCGATGCTGGCCCAGCACGCCGGCATCGCGCCGCGCCAGTTCCGTTTCGTGGCGCTGGAAGGTGGCGGCGATTCGTTTGCGGCCCTGCAGGCCGGGCACGTGCAGGTGATCTCCGGCGATGCCTCGGAAGCCGCCCACTTCATCGCCGAAGGCAAGGTGCGCATCCTGGCGGTACTGTCCGAACAGCGCCTGCCGGGACCGCTGCAGACGGTGCCCACCGCGCGCGAGCAGGGTTACGCCGTGGTGTGGCCCATCATCCGCGGCTTCTATATGAGTCCGCACACGAGCGAGGAAGATTACCGGCGCTGGGTGCGCTATTTCGATCAGGCGATGGCCGATCCGGCCTTCGATCGCCAGCGCAGCACCGGCGGCTTGCAGCCCTTTGCCATGACCGGCAAGCCGCTTTCGGATTACATCGCGCAGACCGTGGCGCGATATCGCAAGCAGTCGCAGGAGTTGGGCCTGGTGCGTTGACAGTGCGGGTGTGCAGGCGTCGTCAGGCGCTCTCTGCGGACTTGCCGGTGCCGGCCATTTTCATCATCAAGGAGAATCCATGTTGCACAAACGTCGCCTGAGCATTGCGCTCGGCCTGGCCCTCGCTTTGCCCGTCGCGTTGACCAATCTCGCCCACGCCGATACACCGGCCGGTTATCCGGCCGATTACGCCAAGATCATCGAAGGCGCCAAGAAGGAAGGCAAGGTCGTGATCTACAGCACCACCGACTCCAAGGCGGCCGAGTCGCTGATCAAGGATTTCAGCGCGCTCTATCCGGCCGTCAAGGTCGAGTACAACGACATGAATTCCACCGAAGCCTACAATCGCTTCATCTCCGAAGCGGCCGCCGGTGGCGCCACCGCCGACGTGATGTGGTCGGCCTCGATGGACCTGCAGGTCAAGCTGGCCGCCGAAGGCTATGCGCTGCCCTACAAGTCGCCGGAAGCGGCTGCCGTCCCGGCCTGGGCCAACTGGAAGGACACCGCCTACGGCACCACCTTCGAGCCGGCGGCGATCGTCTACAACAAGCGCCTGGTCACCGAGGCCGAAGTGCCGACGTCGCATGCCGACTTCACCAAGCTGCTGACCAGCAAGCAGGACAAGTTCAAGAACAAGGTCACCACCTACGACATCGAGAAATCCGGCGTCGGCTTCAGCCTGATGACCTACGACCTCAAGTACAACCCGCAGTTCTGGGACTTCGCCCGTGCCATGGGCGGTGTGGCGGCGCGCGTGCAATCCTCCACCGGCACCATGCTGGAGCGCATCTCTTCCGGTGAAAACCTGATCGGCTACAACATCCTCGGCCCCTATGCCCTGGTGCGCGCCAAGAAGGACCCGTCCATCGGCGTGGCCTTCACCAAGGATTACAACCTGGTGCTCTCGCGCGTGATCTTCATCAACAAGGCTGGCAAGAACACCAACGCCGCCAAGCTGTGGGTGGACTACATCCTCTCCAAGCGCGGCCAGACCATCATCGCCAACGAGGCGCAGCTGTTCGCCATCCGTGGCGACGTGACCGGTACCACTACCTCGGCCGAACTGACCAAGCAGCTCGGTGCGGCCCTCAAGCCCATGCCGGTCTCCACCGAACTGCTGGAATACCTGGACCAGAAGAAGCGCCTGGACTTCCTGAAGCAGTGGAAGGAAGCCACCAAGAAGTAAGCCCCTGCCCCGTCCGGTCCGGGGAGGTCCGGGCGGGGTCATCGACGTAGCCAGGTTCCATCCGTCTGAATCATTGCTCTCCCGGAGCGCCTCTGAGCCGCTCCGTGGGGCCGGTATTGCCGTCGCTTTGCCAGTTCTGACCCTTTTGTCCCGATTTGCCTATTCATGAGGCGCACCATGCAAACCTCCACAACGCTAGCGCGCAGCGAGCAAGCCCTGCCAGTCCGCCGTTTCCGGCTGAACTGGCCACGCGGCCTGGTCGTGCTGCTGGCAGCCCTGGCCATCTTCGTGCCGCTGCTGCTGATCTTCTACCAGAGCTTCCTGTCGGCGCCGTTCTTCGCGCCGGTGAAGACGCTGACCCTGGATTCCTACCGCTTCATCTTCGATGATCCGGACTTCCGCCAGGCCTTCATCAATGGCTTCACCCTGGCCGCCGGCCTGACGCTGATCGCCGTGCCGCTGGGCGGCATGCTGGCCTTCCTGATGGTGCGGACCGACCTGCCCGGTCGCAGCCTGATCGCCCCGGCGCTGATGGTGCCGATCTTCGTTTCGCCCATGGTGATCGGCTTCGGCTACGTGGTCTCGATGGGACCGGTGGGCTTCTATACCGTGTGGATGAAAAACCTGCTGTCGGTATTCGGCTTCGAGGGCGACCCCTGGAACATCTATTCCTTCACCAGCATCGTCATCATCGCCGGCCTGACCCACGTACCGCACGTCTACCTGTACGCCTCGTCGGCGCTCAAGAGCCTGGGCTCGGACGTGGAAGAGGCGGCCCGCGTGGCCGGCGCCTCGCCGCTGCAGGTGGCCTTGAACGTGTCGCTGCCGATGATCACGCCGGCCCTGGCCTATTCGGGCGTGCTGGTGTTCTTCCTCGGTTTCGAAGTGTTCGGCCTGGTGTTGGTGCTGGGCGATCCGGAAGGTCACCTGGTCCTGCCGACCTATCTCTACAAGCTCACCAACAAGCTGGGCACGCCTTCCTATCACCTGATGGCCGCAGTGGCCGTGTGCCTGGTGGCGGTGACCATGCCGCTGGTGATGATGCAGCGCTGGCTGCTGCGTTCGGCTAACAAGTACGTCGCCATCAAGGGCAAGGGCGCGCGCCAGAAGGCGCTGCCGCTGGGCAAGTGGCGCTGGGTGGCGTTCGCGCTGATCGCCGGCTGGCTGCTCTTCACCGTGGTCATCCCGCTGTCGGGTATCGCCCTGCGTACCTTCGTCTCGCACTGGGGCGACGGCGTGAACCTGCTGGAAGTGCTGACCCTGGACAACCTCCTCAACGTCTGGGACCAGCCCTCGCTGGTGCGCGGCATCATCAATACGGTGCTCATCGGTGTCATCGGTGGCGCCCTGGCGGTGGCCTGCTATACCGCCATCGCCCTGGCCATGCACCGCAAGCAGGATGGCATCACCCGCTTCCTCGACTACAGCGTGCTGGTGCCGCGTGCGGTGCCGGGCCTGCTGGCCGGCCTGTCCTTCCTGTGGGTGTTCCTGTTCGTGCCGTCGCTGCTGGATTCGGCCTTGAAGGGCATCGACAACCCCATCGCCCTGTGGCTGGTGGACAGCTTCATCCCGGCGCTGCGTGGTCTGCGTTCGACCATCTTCTCGGTCTGGCTGGCGTACTCGGTGGTGTGGATGGCCTATGGCCTGCGCCTGATCAATACCGCCCTGCTGCAGGTCGGGCCGGAACTGGAAGAGGCGGCCCGCGCGGTCGGTGCCTCGCGCTCCCGGGTCACGCGTGACGTCACCATCCCGCTGGTGCGCTATGGCCTGATCGGTGCCTGGCTGATGGTGTTCCTGATCTTCGAGCGCGAATACTCGACCGGCGTCTACCTGCTCTCGCCGGGCACCGAGGTGATCGGCTCCATGATCGTCTCCATGTGGGCGGCCGGCGCGGTGGAACTGGTGGCGGCACTGTCCTTCATCAACATCACGCTGGTGGCCGTGGGCCTGGGCATTGCGCTGCGCTTCGGCGTCAAGCTGCACGACTGATCCCGGCCACCGAATCCATCCATTGCATGCGTCGGGCGCCTGGCTGCCCGACGCCCCTTAAGCAAGCGTCTCCAAAGGAATCATCATGAGCGAACTTTCCGTCAACGAGCTGCACCTGGACTACGGTAGCGGCGCCCACGCCAACCCCATTCTCAAGGGCGTCTCCATGGAACTGCAGCGCGGTGAAGTGGTGGCCCTGCTGGGCCCTTCCGGCAGCGGCAAGACCACCCTGCTGCGCGCCGTGGCAGGGCTGGAATCGCCCAAGGCCGGCAGCATCGACATCGGCACCCGCCGCGTCTTCGATGGCAGCCGCAACTTCGAGATGCCGGCCGAAGAGCGCAATCTGGGACTGGTGTTCCAGTCCTATGCGCTGTGGCCGCACAAGACCGTGGCCGACAACGTGGCCTATGGCCTGAAGCTGCGCAAGACGCCTTCGTCCGAGATCGCCACCCGCGTCAAGGCGGTGCTCTCGCAACTGGGCCTGGGCCATCTGGGCGAACGCTATCCGCACCAGCTCTCCGGTGGCCAGCAGCAGCGCGTGGCCATTGCCCGTGCCCTGGTCTACAACCCGCAGGTGATCCTGCTGGACGAACCGCTCTCCAACCTCGACGCCAAGCTGCGCGAGGAGGCCCGCGCCTTCCTGCGCGAACTGATCGTGCGCCTGGGCCTGTCGGCCCTGATGGTGACCCACGACCAGGGCGAGGCGATGGCGATCTCCGACCGCATCCTGCTGCTCAACAATGGCCGCATCGAACAGCAGGGTACGCCGCAGAGCATGTACCAGACCCCCGACACCCTGTTCACCGCCGAGTTCATGGGCAGCAACAACAAGCTGGCCGCCGAGGTAGTCAGCCGGGATGGCGAGCGCGTGACCCTCAAGCTCGATGGCGGTACCGCCGTCGCGACCCTGCGCGGTCGCAACGATGCCCAGCCGGGACAGCAGCTGACCAGCATCATCCGCGTCGAACAGGTGCGCATCGCCGGCGAGCAGACCGGCAATGCCATCCGCCTGCCACTGTCGACCTGCATGTACCTGGGCGACCGCTGGGAATGCCTGTTCAAGGTCGAGGGCGGCCCGGCCGGCGCGGTCGGCCTGCGCGCCTACGCGCCGCAGCGTCTGGAGCAGGGCGAGTACTGGCTGTCGCTGCCGGAACAGGCGCTGTGGGCGTTCTGACGTGCTGATGTCGCTGCAGCTCACCCAGACTGTCAACGGTTCATCCCATCGATGAAGCAAGGGAGCGGACGGCTACCCGCCGTTGCTCCCGCTCGTCCGGCCGGCTCGTCGGCGCGGCCGGGCGCAATACCAGAAGACGTCGCACGGCCCGCCCGTGCCGACGCAAACCATCCAAGCTTTCAACCAAGGAGACCTCAGTGCAAAGGAATCACCTCGCCGCCAGCATGCTGGCAGCATTCGCTACCCTCGCCACCGCCACCACTGGCGCCCAGGCACAATCGTCGGTCACCGTCTACGGGCTGATCGATTCGGGCGTGGAATTCGTCAACCACGCCAACGCCGCCGGCAACAACGTCGTGCGCCTGAGCTCGGGCATGATGAACACCTCCCGCATCGGCTTCCGTGGCACGGAAGACCTGGGCGGCGGCCTCAAGGCCGTGTTCCAGCTGGAAAACGGCTTCAAGCTCGACACCGGCAGCTTCGATGGCGACACCAACCAGCTCTTCAACCGCCAGTCCACCGTCGGTCTGGAAGGCGGCTTCGGTCGTGTGGTCATGGGTCGCTCCTTCTCGACCACCTATGACTTCATCCTGCCCTTCGATCCCATGGGCTATTCGGCCAACTATTCGTGGGTGACCTCGGCCGGCGCCACCGGCGGCCGCAAGGATGGCATGCCCACCGGCGTGTCCAACCTGGTCAAGTACCAGGGTGAATTCTCCGGCGTGAAGGTCGGTGCCATGTATGGCTTCGGCGAAGTGGCCGGCGATACCAGCAATGGCGCCAAGTACGGCGTCGGTCTGGGCTGGGGTTCGGGGCCCTTCAGCGTGGCCGCGACCTATGACCGCGTCAACAGCACCACCGCCAGCAGCGTGGCCTATGACCGTGCCACCAGCGCTCACCTGGCAGCGGGCTACCAGCTGTCCGACGCCTGGAAGTTCAGCCTCGGTTATCGCTACTACAAGAAGAGCCTGGCTTCAGGTGCCACCGATTTGCGCAGCGACTTCATCTGGGGTGGTGTGACCTACAAGTTCACGCCGGCCATGAGCGTGATCGGTGCCATCTACTACCAGAACATCAAGAACGTGGCCAACGATGCCGATCCGATCATGTACTCGCTGCGCCTGAAGTATGCGATGTCCAAGCGCACCGACCTGTATCTGAGCACGGCCTATGCCAAGGCCAAGAACAACCAGCTGGTCGGTCTCTCGCGTGACGACGCCGGGTTCGCCAACAGCCAGTTTGGCATGTCGCTGGGCATGCAGCATCGCTTCTGATGCGCTGAATCCTGCAGCAGGGGTCGGGCCATCCATGGTCCGGCCCGATAGTCTTGAGTCGTTTTTTACCGGCGCCCCCGATGATCGGCGGCGCCGCTTTTTTATGGTGACGTCATGGCGGCGCCGAGCCGCCGTTGCAACTGGTCGAACAGGTCGTCATCGCAGGCGTGGCGATGGCAGTCGCTCAGGCTGGACGCCAGGTGCGCCGTCACCAGCACGGCGAAGCCCGCGCAGGTCACGATGCGGCCCCAAGGCACGCGCCGCAGGTAGTCGGGCTTTTCCGCGGCCTGTAACAGCAGCAGGGTGGCCGGGTATTCGGCGCTCTTGAAGGCCAGCGCGGCCGCAATGATCACCAGTGCAGTCACCGAAAACAGGGCCGACCAGGTGTAGAAATGCAGGCCCAGCAGCGTCGCGCCCTGCACTTCCTGGCCCGGCAGGCCTTCCACCACCAGTTGCCGCAACGCGCTCACGCCGGTCAACAGGGCGCCCACCATTGCCATCCCGTAGTGCAGACTCTTGACCCCGAAGCGCAGATTGCACATGAAGCCGATGCCGGTCAGGATGATGCCCGTGCGCTGCAGCAGGCACAAGTCGCAGGGCGGCTCCCCCAGAGCCCACCTGAAGTACAGCAGCAGGCCCAGACAGCCGCTCACGGCCAGCAGACACAGACAGTTGAGGAAGACCCCGCCCGGCAGTACCGGATCACGGGGGGTGAAGACGATGGAGCGGTCCATCTCGACGCTGACCCTCATAGCACCAGCCCCAGATTGCCCTGCGTGTAATGGTTGAGCCACCACAGGGCCACGCCTACGCTTGCCAACCATAGCTTATTGCTTAGAGATCGCCAGCCCAGTCCGATCACCAGGACGGTCAGGAATACCAGCAGGAATGGGAGGTACAAGAACATGGGAAGCGCCTGGAGTTGGTACGGATTCTTGTCCGATGTGTTGTTCTGTATGATTTATACAGAATCGTAGCCGAACGCTTAAGGGAATCTCGCTAAAATTCCTCGAATAAAATCGAGAATTTCCGACTTTATTCGGTTAAATCCATTGCCCATCAGGACGAGAAGAGGAGAGACAGATGCAAGAAGCAACATCCGGGGCCATTCGCGGCAAGCACGGTGTGCACCGCGTGGCGGTGGTCGGGACCGGTGTCATCGGCGCCAGCTGGGTCGCCTATTTCCTGGCACAGGGCCTGGAGGTGTCGGCCACCGATCCCATGCCCGGCGCCGAAGAGAAACTGCGCGCTGCGGTGGCGCGGCACTGGCCCAGCCTTGAAGTGCTGGGGCTGGCGCCTGGCGCATCAATGCAGCGCCTGCGTTTTTCGGCGCAGCTGGAGGAGGCGCTGGCCGATGCCGACTTCGTCCAGGAAAACGGCCCCGAGCGCGAAGACCTCAAGATCGAATTGTTCCGCCGCATGGACGCGGTACTGCCGGCCGACGTGGTACTGGCTTCCAGTTCCTCCGGTCTGTTGATGAGCAAGGTGCAGGCCGCCTGCCGCCATCCCGGCCGGGTGGTGCTGGGCCATCCTTTCAATCCGCCGCACCTGATCCCGCTGGTGGAAGTCATTGGTGGTGAACAGAGTTCGCCCGAGGCGGTGCAGGCGGCGCTGGACTTCTATACCGCCATCGGCAAGAAGGCCATCCACGTGCGCAAGGAGGTCAAGGGTCATATCGCCAACCGCCTGCAGGCGGCGCTGTGGCGCGAGGCCTTCCATCTGGTCGAGCAGGGCGTGGCCAGTACCGAGGATGTCGACACCGCCATCGCCTACGGTCCGGGCCTGCGCTGGGCCCTGATGGGGCCGTTCCTGAACCTGCACATGTCGGGCGGTGAAGGCGGCATCCAGCACATGCTGGATCACCTGGGGCCACCCATCGAGAGCTGGTGGGCCGACCTCGGTACGCCGGCCATCACCGATTCCCTCAAGGCCACCCTGCGCAGCGGCGTGGACCAGCAGATGGCCGGCAAGACCTCGGCGGCCATTGCCGCCGAACGCGATCAGTTGCTGGTGCAACTGCTGGCGGCCAAGGGGCAAGCCAAGCTCATCGGCTGATCCGCACCGGCCCGGCCGGCCCGCGAGCCGGCCGCCCTACTTGCGCTTGCGACGGCTGGGGGCCATCTCGCGCATCAGCGCCACGAAGCGCTGTGCGCCCAGTCCGAGCGGGCGATCCTTGCTCCACACCACATCCACCCACATGCGCTGCTGATTGCTGATGTTGTCGAAGTCGATCACCACCAGCGTACCGGCCTCGATCTGCGCCTGCACCAGGCTGTGCGGCAGGTAGGCCCAGCCCAGGCCTTCGCGGACCAGCGACAGCGTGGCCAGGTGGTTGTCGGTACGCCAGATGTGGCGCGCCAGGAAGAAGCGCGGGTCGGAGATGCGGGCATCGCGACTGGCCACGGCGATCTGACGGATGTCGTACAGGTCCTCGTAGCGCAGCTTGCGTTTCTTGCGCAGCCGGGCCGGGTGCTCCGGCGCGATCACCGCCACCATCATTTCGCTGCTGAATTCCTGGAAGGCTTCGCGATCGTTGCCCGCATGGCGCTCGAACACCAGCGCCAGCTGCGCGGTATCGTCGTAGAGCATGCGCATGGCATCGGCCTGCGGCGAGGACAGCACTTCCACCTCCAGCGAAGGAAATTCCTCGGCCAGCACCGCCAGCGGCCGCGCCCAGGGCACCGAGAGCAGTTCCGGTGCCACCGCCAGGGTCAGCTTGCGCTCCAGCCCGCGATGCATGGCCAGGGCGTGCGCATCGAGCTGGCGCAGGGTGCTGGCCAGCAGCCGCGCATCCGGCTCCAGCGCACGCGCCTGCTCGGTGGGGCGGGCGTCGCGCGCGGTGCGGTCGAACAGCAGCAGGTCCAGTTCCGCTTCCAGCTGGCTGATGGTCATGCTTACCGAGGAAGGTACCCGCCCGAGCATGCGCGCGGCGGCCGAGAATGAGCCGCTGTCGAGCACGGCCAGGAAGACCTTGACGTTGTCACTGGAGAAAGCCATGGTGGGGTCCGGTTGCGGGAAGCCGGTCTACCTATCAAAAAAACTGAAAGAAGCCGATTTCTTCTATCAAAAACATCATCATAGAATGCTTTCCATTCCGAGGCCAGCCGGGTCTCGCAACAGGAGCATCCATGCAAGGTTTCAAACGCAAGCTGGTCTATGCCAGCCTCTTCGAAGGCATGGCCATCGTCTTCACCACGGTAGGCCTGACGGTCTTTGCCGGCCACGACAGCGCCCATTCCTCGGCGGTGGCGGTGGCGTCCTCGACTATCGCCTTCTTGTGGAATTTCATCTTCAATGGTCTGTTCGAGCGCTGGGAGGCGCGTCAGCCCCGGCGTGGCCGCAACTTCGCCCGCCGTGCCGCGCACGCCATCGGTTTCGAGGGCGGGCTGGTGGTGATGCTGGTGCCGCTGTTCGCCTGGTGGCTGGAGATCGGCCTGTGGGATGCGCTGGTGCTGGACTTCGGGCTGATCGTGTTCTTCATGACCTACACCTATCTGTTCAATCTGCTGTTTGATCGTATCTTCGGCCTGCCCAGTTCGGCCCTGCCGCTGGACGTGCCGCCCGGCCCGGCCGCCCGGGTCCGCTGAGGGCGTGGGGAGTTGTCATACAATAGTGTGCTATCGATCGCCAGGAACGCCATGTACATCCCCGCCCACTTCGCCCAGACCGACCCCGCCGAACTGCATCGGCTGATCATCGCCCATCCCTTCGGTGTGCTGGTCTCGCATACCGCCGGCGGGCTCGATGCCAATCACCTGCCGTGTCACCTGGATACGGCCCAGGGTGCGCTGGGTCACTTGCACCTGCACGTGGCACGCGCCAACCCGCTGTGGCGTGAACTGGCCGATGGCGACACCGTGCTGGTGGTGTTCTCGGCCGGTGACGCCTATGTCTCGCCCAGCTGGTACCCCAGCAAGCATGAAGCGCATCGCCAGGTGCCGACCTGGAACTATATGGTGGCGCACGCCCATGGCCGGGTCACCATCCGCGACGACGAGCGCTACCTGCGTGGCGTGGTGGCGCGCCTGACGCGCACGCATGAAGCTGCGGAAGAAAAACCCTGGAAGATGTCGGATGCGCCCGTCGAATTCACCGACACCCTGCTGCAGGCCATCGTCGGCATCGAGATCGAGATCACGCGCCTGGAAGGCAAGCGCAAGCTGAGCCAGAACAAGGAGGTGCGCGACATCAGTGGTGCCGCTCAGGCGCTGCTGACGCGGGGACACGTGGCGGTGGGCCAGGCCATGCTGGACGAGGCGGCGCGCAAGTCATAGTCACGTGCGGCCGGCAACGCACAGATGTACACACCTGGCGGCCGGCCCTGTGTAGAATCCGCAAAGGCGGCGCCAGTGCGTCGTTCCGATTTTCCCGACTGCAACGAGGTCGTCCATGACTTCAGTGAGCGCTATGACTTCCATCGCCGTGCGCAGTGATTCCCTCGGCTGCTCCGCCGGGAGTCTGCGGCATAGCCAGGAGCTGCAGGGCAGCGACTTCAGTTTCTATCGCAAGCGGGTGGAGGGCAGGGAATGGTCCCAGGTGCATACGCCACCCTCGGACCGGGGCTTCCTGGTCGGCATCTCGATGGCGCCGCAGCACCGGCGCAGCATCTTCCGCGGGCGTCAGGCGGCGCAATTCGACTTCGGCGCCGGCGCGGTCTATACCCGCGATTTTTCCGAGGACTACCGGGCCGACCTGCAGGGCCCCTTCGATTTCCTGCTGGTGGAGCTGCCGCTGTCGTGGTTCCATGCCGCCAGCGACGACCTGCGCGGCGGGCGCGTCAACGGCCTGTGCACCGTGACCGGTCGCTCCGATCCGGTGCTGGCGCACCTGGCTTGCGCGTTGGCGCCGGCGCTGGCCCATCCCGGGCCGGACAGCCTGCTGTTCATCGACCAGCTCGGCGTGGCCATGGGTACCCATCTGCTGCATCACTACGGCGGAGGCTGTGCGCCCTGCACGCGTACCGTGCGGCTGTCGCGGGTGCATGAAGAGCGGGCCAAGCAGATGCTGTTGCAAAAGGACAAGGACAAGGTCTCCATTCCCGAGATCGCGCGCGAGTGCAACATGTCGGCCAGCTATTTCCTGCGCGCCTTCAAGGCCAGCACCGGGCATACGCCGCACCAGTGGCTGCTGGTGCAGCGTGTGGAGATGGCGCGCCAGTACCTGCGCCATACCGAGCTGTCACTGGCGGAGATTGCCCTGGCCTGCGATTTCTGCGACCAGAGCCATTTCAGCCGCGTCTTCACGCAGGTGGCTGGGACCACGCCGGGTGCCTGGCGGCGCAGCCAGCGCTGACCGCACGCCTGTTCAGGGGACGCGCGGCAGGTCGAAGCTGAAACTGCTGCCCCTGGCGGGGGCGGCGCTCACGAGCAGGCGGCCGCGATGGCTTTCGATGATGGAGCGGCAGATCGCCAGGCCCATGCCCATGCCGTTTTCCTTGGTGGTGTAGAAGGCATCGAAGATGCGTGACATCGCCTCGGCCGCGATTCCCACTCCGCTGTCCTGGACCCTGACCTCGACCCGCTGCTCGTTGCAGCAGCTGGCACTGATGCTCAGGGTACGTCCCCTTTCCGGTACGCCGTCCATGGCATCGAGGGCATTGACCACCAGGTTCAGCATCACCTGCTGCAACTGCACCAGGTCGCCCAGCACATACACATCCACCGGATTCAGCGCCAGGTTCAGCGCCACCTCGCGCCGCTCCAGCTCGCTGCGCGAGAGCATCAGGACATGGCGGATCAGCGCATGCAGGTTGACCCGCGTGAACGCCGGCTCGCCATTGCGCGTGAGATCCTGCAAGCCACGGATGATGCCGGCGGCTCGCTGGCCCTCGGAGATGATATCGCGCAGCCCGGCGCGCGCATGCTCCAGTTCGGGCGCGGGACGGTCCAGCCAGCGCAGGCTGGCGCCGGCGTTGGAGACGATGGACATCAGTGGCTGGTTGATTTCGTGGGCGATGGAGGCGGTCAGCTGCCCCACGGTAGTGGCACGCGAGACCCGCTCCATGTCGATCTGGGCGGCACGGATCGCATACTCGGCCTGGCGCCGTACCGTGATGTCGGTGGCGGTGCCCATGTATTCGAAGAAGGTGCCGTCCACCCAGACCGGTTTGCCGATGCCCGACAGATAGCGCACCTCGCCGGTATCCTGGCGGCAGATGCGGTGTTCCACGCGGATGGTGCCGCCCATGGCGACGGCGGCGTTGACGGTGTCGATCACTTCATGGCGGTCGTCCGGATGCATGAGCGCGGCGAATTCGTCGTAGGTGATGCAGTTGCGGCCCGGTGCCAGGCCATAGATACGACACAATTCATCGGAGCAGAACATCAGGTCTTCGCGCACCAGGTAGCGCATGCTGCCGGTGTGGTTGAAGCGCTCCCCCTGCTTGAGCAGTTCCTGGCTGGTACGCAGTTCGCGTTCGATGCACAGCAGTTGCAGGTTGTCCCGCTGCAACTGCGCATGGGCGTCCGCATTGGACAGCGCCACTGCCGCGTGGGCGGCAATCTGGCCGGCCAGATGCGCCAGGGGCGGTGCCGGGGGGGTGTCGTAGTAGAGGTAGAGCCAGCCCTGCTGCGCACCCTGGTGCAGCAGCGACAGCGACAGGGCGGCGTCGGCCAGTTCGGTGGTGCTGGCGACACGGTCGCTGATGCCGTCATGGCCACCGGCGTCGGCGCTGCGCGCTTCGGCCTCGATCAGCGGTACCCCGGCCCGGTGACGCACCAGCAGGCAGCGTCGCGCACCGGCCAGCCGGCACAGCGTATGGGTGATGGCCGCCTTGAGGCGATCCGGATCGAGGATCGCACCGAGGTGACGCAAGGCTTGCAGCAAGGCATCCTGATCGTCGGGAGAGGAGGGGAGGGACGGCAAGGGGACTCCGGGCGAAGGGTGGCGAGGGCAGGCTGGACTGGACCGCTTGGGAGGCGCCAGTCCCGTATTGTGCCGTATCCCCGCCGCAGCTGCTCAACTGCGCCCGTACAGCAGGGTGGCGTTGAGCAGCACCAGCAAGGTCTCGGCGTCGACCGGCTTGGCCAACAGCGGAAAGCCCAGGGAGTTGGCGCGCATGCGCTGGGGCGGCGTGACCTGGGCCGAGATGAACAGCACCGGCAGATCCGGCCGCTGGCGCAGCAGCTGCTCGACCAGTTCGAAGCCCCCCATCTGCCTGAGGTCGAGATCGACGATGGCACAGCATGCCTCGGCCAGGCAGGCGCTGGCCAGGAAATCCTCGCCGGCATCGAAACTGCAGCTGCGGTGCCCGGCCGAATCCAGCAGGTTGCACAAGGCAGCGCGTACTCCCGGGTCGTCATCGATCACCGCGACGGGGCGGTGCGGTGACGGCGTGTTCTCCCCTTCGCTCATCATCGTCAGCCAAGATCGGCTCCGCGCACGGTCGGCGGCGCGATGCCGGGGTTGCCCGCGTCGGCCATTGGCGCGGGCCGGCGCAGCTGCGCGCTGCTCATCCGGCGGCGCGCGGGAAAAGTCGCTGCTCAGACAGCGTCGCAGGAGATGCGTCAGTGTTATGCGTCCTGGCGGACGTTGGCTCTGTGGCCGGATGAAACCGGGGGCGCTGCCCGGCGGTCGAGCCGGCCGGGCGTGCCGGTGTTCATTTCTGTTCTGGCGGCGGCGTACCCGTGATCTTGGGAATGCACTCGCGGTGGAACCACGAGGCCGTCAGCGGTTCGCCGGCGAGCTTGCGGCGGACGATCGGTACCAGCTGTTCGCCGATCAGCATGCCCAGCAGACCCAGCAGGGCGATGATGGGCGGGGCCGGCGACTGCACGTGCAGGGCGGCATAGATCAGGCCGGCCAGGATGCCCATCAACAGGGAAATCAGATAGGGTTTCATGGAGACTCCCGGATCAGCCGCCGAACAGGTGGCCGATCCCAGTGATCAGTTGTTCACCCAGCACCATGCCGAGCAGGCCGATCAGGGCGATGCCCGGTGGCGCCGGTGAGCGCACCTTGAACAGTGCATAGAAGACGCCGATCAGGATGCCGGCGCCCAGTGAAATCAGATAAGCGGACATGGCCCGGCTCCTCGTGAAGATGTCGCGCCGCCGCGCCCCGGCCCGTGGAGGGGCCGGCACGACGGCGGCGAGGACGGATCGTCTTACTTGGCCGGAACCGGTGCCAGGATCTTCTGGTTGCCGTGCGGGCGCTGCTCGGCCTTGTGCACCATGGTGTAGGCATAGTCCACGCCCATGCCGTAGGCACCGGAGTGCTCGCGCACGATGTCCATGACGGCGGTGTAGGTTTCCTTGCGGGCCCAGTCACGCTGCCATTCCAGCATCACCTGCTGCCAGGTGACGGGGATCACGCCAGCCTGGATCATGCGCTGCATGGCGTAGTCGTGGGCTTCCTTGGAGGTGCCGCCGGAGGCGTCGGCCACCATGTAGATTTCATAGTCGCCTTCGGCCATGGCGCACAGGGCGAAGCTGTTGTTGCAGACTTCGGTCCACAGGCCGGCCACGACCACCTTCTTCTTGCCGTTGGCCTTGAGGGCGTCGCGCACCTTCTGGTCATCCCAGGAGTTCATCGAGGTGCGTTCCAGCACGTTGTGCTCGGGGAACACCGACAGCAGTTCCGGATAGGTGTAGCCGGAGAAACCTTCGGTTTCGACGGTGGTGATGATGGTGGGGATGTTGAACACCTTGGCCGACTTGGCCAGGGCGACGACATTGTTCTTGAGGACCTGACGGTCCATCGATTGCACGCCGAAAGCCATTTGCGGCTGTTGGTCGATGATGATGAGCTGGCTGTTTTGCGGGGTCAGCACTTCGAGTTTGGAATTGATGGTCATGATGATTCCGTAGGTGGGTAATGTGTGGAGGAGTGTGGTGGCCCGGCGGCGGGGAGACGCGGCGCGGGCCACGCGGGCAGCCGGGAGTGAGGCTGCCGGAGGCGATCATAGGCAAGAGGGCGTGGCGCTGCCATTATCTTTTCGTATAGCTAGACGCTGGCACGGCGTTTTTGCACACTGCCAGCACCAATAAAAGCGCATGGGACGACCGGCACGCGAGCCTCTTCACCACATCCGCGTCGGCGTCGATATGCGCGATTCGCCACCTTCACTCTCCATCGTCCCTGTCTATGTCCGGAGCCTCCATGACGACCGCAGCCAGCGTTACCCCCGATCTGATCCTGTTGAACGGCAAGATCCATACCGTCGACAAGCAAAACCCCATCGCCGAGGCCGTCGCCATCGGTGGTGGCAAATTCCTCGAAGTCGGCAGCGCCGCCGACGTGATGCGTCTAAAGCAGGCCCAGACCAAGGTCATCGACCTGGGCGGACGTACCGTCATCCCCGGCCTGAACGACTCCCACCTGCATTTGATCCGCGGTGGCCTGAACTACAACCTGGAACTGCGCTGGGAAGGCGTGCCCTCGCTGGCCGATGCGCTGCGCATGCTGAAGGACCAGGCGGCGCGCACCCCGCATCCGCAATGGGTACGCGTGGTGGGTGGCTGGACCGAGTTCCAGTTCGCCGAGAAGCGCATGCCTACCCTGGAGGAATTGAACGCCGCTGCACCCGATACCCCGGTCTTCGTGCTGCACCTGTACGACCGTGCGCTGCTCAACCGCGCTGCGCTGCAGGCAGTCGGCTATACCAAGGACACCCCCAATCCGCCGGGTGGCGAGATCGTGCGCGATGCCTCGGGCAATCCGACCGGCATGCTGATCGCTCGTCCCAATGCCATGATCCTGTACGCCACCCTGGCCAAGGGCCCGACCCTGCCGCAGGAATACCAGGTCAACTCCACCCGTCAGTTCATGCGCGAACTGAACCGTCTGGGCGTGACCAGCGCCATCGACGCCGGCGGCGGCTTCCAGAACTACCCCGATGATTACCAGATCATCAACAAGCTGGCCGCCGATGGTCAGTTGACCATCCGCATCGCCTACAACCTCTTTACCCAGAGCAAGGGCGCCGAGCTGGCGGACTTCCAGAAATGGACCGGCATGGTCAAGCCGGGTGACGGCGACGATTTCCTGCGCCATAACGGCGCCGGCGAAATGCTGGTGTTCTCGGCGGCCGACTTCGAGGACTTCCTGGAGCCGCGCCCTGACCTGGCCGATGGCATGGAAGAAGAACTGGAGCGGGTGGTGCGCCATCTGGTCTCCAACCGCTGGCCGTTCCGCCTGCACGCCACCTACGACGAGTCGATCTCGCGAATGCTGGACGTGTTCGAGAAGGTCAACCGCGACATCCCCTTCGATGGCCTGCACTGGATGTTCGACCATGCCGAGACCATCACCGAGCGCAACATCGAGCGCGTCAAGGCGCTGGGCGGCGGCATTGCCATCCAGCACCGCATGGCCTTCCAGGGCGAATACTTCATCGACCGCTATGGCGTGGAGGCGGCCGAGCATACTCCGCCGATCGCCAAGATGCTGGAAATGGGCGTGCCGGTCGGCGCCGGCACCGATGCCACCCGCGTGGCCAGCTACAACCCCTGGACCGCGCTGTACTGGCTGGTGTCCGGCCGTACCGTCGGTGGCGCCAAGCTGTACGGCGCAGCGGGCCGCCTGCCGCGCGAGACCGCGCTGGAACTGTGGACCGCCGGCAGCGCCTGGTTCTCCAGCGAACAGGCCAAGAAGGGTCGCATCCAGGCCGGCCAGCTGGCTGACCTGGCGGTGCTGTCGGCCGACTTCTTCAGCGTGCATGAAGACGAGATCAAGAGCATCGAATCGGTGATGACCGTGGTCGATGGCAAGGTGGTCTATGGGACCGGGGCATTTTCCTCGCATGGCCCGGGCGAGATCCCGGTGTTGCCGGAATGGTCGCCGGTGGCCAAGGTGCCGGGTCACTACCGCGCCGTCGCCAAGACCGATGCCGCCCGCCAGAAGAAGGCGACCCTGCCGCACGCCTGCGTCGGCTCCTGCGGTGTGCATGGTCACTCCCACGATGTGGCGCGCAAGTCCAGCGTCCCGGTCTCCAACTTCGCCGGCTTCTGGGGCGCGTTGGGTTGCAGCTGCTTCGCGTTCTGATCATGCAGGCGCGCCAAACTCCCCACCGGCAGGGTTTGCCGGTTCCGCCCCTGGACCTGGGCCTGCTGTTCCTGCGTCTGGCGGGCAGTTTCATGCTGTTCTACGTGCATGGCCTGCCCAAGCTGCTGCATTACGCCCATGAGCTGAGCGTGATCGAAGATCCCTTCGGCATGGGACCGACCGTCTCGCTGTGGGCGGCCATCTTCGCCGAAGCGCTCTGTCCCATCCTGATCGTACTGGGCATCTTCACCCGCCTGGCCTGCCTGCCCATCATCGGCGTGCTGCTTGTGGCGATGCTGGCAGTCCACCCCGGCTGGAGCATCGCCGAAGGCCAGTTCGGCTGGCTGCTGCTGGTGATCTTCACTTCCATCGCGCTGTGCGGCCCCGGCCAGTGGCGCCTGGGACGCGGCATCGCCCAATCGTAGGCAGCCTTTTTTCTCCACCTCACACCTCACCAAGGAGCATACCCATGAGCACCATCACCACCCGCGACGGCACCGAAATCTATTACAAGGACTGGGGCAGTGGTCAACCCGTCGTGTTCGGCCATGGCTGGCCGCTGGACGGCGACATGTGGGAGTACCAGATGAACTTCCTGGCCGAACGCGGTTTCCGCGTGATCGCCTATGACCGCCGTGGCTTCGGTCGTTCCAGCCAGCCCTGGAGCGGCTACAACTACGACACCTTCGCCGACGACCTGGCCCAGCTGATGGATCATCTGGACCTGCAGGGCGCGACCCTGGTGGGCTTCTCCATGGGCGGCGGCGATGTCGCCCGCTATATCGGCCGCCATGGCACCAAGCGCGTGGCCAAGGCCGCCCTGCTGGGCGCGGTCACCCCGATCTTCGGCCAGGCGCCGGATTTCCCCCAGGGCGTGCCGGCCGAAGTGTTCGCCGGCATCCAGGCCGGTCTGTTGAAGGACCGCGCACAATTCATCAGCGACTTCGCCGCCGTCTTCTTCGGCACCAATCGTCCGGGCAAGGCTGACGCCGTCAGCCCGGGCGTGCTGGCACAGACCTTCAATATCGCCATGCTGGCTTCGCTCAAGGGCACGCTGGACTGCGTGACGGCCTTCTCGGGCACCGACTTCCGCGAAGACATCAAGAAGTTCAACTTCCCGACCCTGGTGATCCACGGTGACGACGACCAGATCGTGCCCTTCGCCACTACCGGCAAGCTGGTGGCCGAGATGGTGCCGGGCGCGCAACTGAAGATCTACAGCGGCGCCCCGCACGCCCTGTGCGCCACCCACAAGGACCAGATCAACGAAGACCTGCTGGCCTTCCTGAAGGGATAAGCACCATGAGCCTGGACGCCAAGCAACGCCAGCAACTGGAACAGCGCCGCCTGGCGCCGCTGGCCACTCCGGCGCTGCTCTCCGAGCAGGCCAGCCGGGAAATCGGCGGCGCGCTGACCATGCTGCTGGCCGATATCTTCGCCCTGTATCTGAAGACGAAGAATTTCCACTGGCACATGTCGGGGCCGCACTTCCGCGACTACCACCTGCTGCTGGACGACCAGTCCCAGCAGATCATCGCCATCACCGATGCGGTGGCCGAGCGGGTACGCAAGATCGGCGGCACCACCTTGCGTTCCACCGGGCATATCGGCAAGCTGCAACGGCTGGCCGATAACGATGCCGATTTCGTCACGCCGTCCGACATGCTGGCCGAACTGCGCGAGGACAATCTGCGCCTGGTCGGTTTCATGATGGCCACCCACGAACTGTGCGACGAGCATGGCGATGTGGCCAGTGCCAGCCTGCTGGAGAACTGGATCGACGAGGCCGAGCAGCGGGCCTGGTTCCTGTTCGAATCGGGACGTACTTCGCTCTGAATCCGGCAGGATCAGAGCAGCGATGGGCAGGACCTGCGGGTCCTGCCCATTTGCGTTTTTTGTTAAAGTAGGCCTTCGTTGCTTCGCGCAGCCCACCGTCCGCTCGAACCCGCCTGGAAGAATGACGATGTCACACGCCCCATCCCGTCTCATGAAGCGCATCCGGATGCAAGACGACATCGCCCTGGTTCGTGCCGCCCAGGCGCCCTCGGCACTGTCCTCCCCGGCGCCGCCGCCGGTCATCGATATCCCCACCGAAGATGCCTTTTCGGTCATCGTGCAGCTGCAGGATTTCCGTCATCACAAGCTCTGGCGCGGCCAGCGCCTGGTGCATAGCGGCGGTCACCGGCATGGCGACATGGCCATCACCGACCTGCGCGAGCAGTGGCGCTGCCAGCATCTCTCGGATTACGACAATGTACGCCTGCAACTGCCACGCGCCACCATCGAACAGTTGAGCGACGAGGGCGGGCGGCGTATCGGCGGACTGCGGCAGGTGCAGACCATCCGCGATCCGGTGGTCTGGCATCTGCTGCACGCCATGCTGCCGGCGCTGAACGGAGCGGCCAACGATAGCGATACGGTCTTCCTCGATACCGTCACCATGGCCCTGCATACCCACCTGGCGCAACGCTATGGCGGCCAGCCGGTGGCGCGCGGCGGCGGTGGCGGGCGCCTGGCCAGCTGGCAACAGTTGCGCGCGCGCGAGTACATGCTGTCGCACCTGTCGCAGCGCCTGACCCTGGCCGAGATCGCCAGCCAGTGCGGCCTGTCTCGGGCGCACTTTGCGCGCGCCTTCAAGCACAGCTTCGGCCTGCCACCGCATGCCTGGCTGCAGCAGCAGCGCGTGGAACTGGCCTGTCGTCTGCTGCGCGAGGGTGAAAAAGGCATGACCGCCATCGCCCTGGAATGCGGCTTTTCCGACCAGAGCCATTTCAGCCGGGTCTTCAAGCAGATCAAGGGCATGGGGCCGGCGGCCTGGATGCGGATGTCACCCTAGCCGCCAGCGCCGGTCCGCATGAACCAGCCCTTGCCACTCCGCTTCCACCCGCTGCCGACCTCCTTCTTCGACCAGGACAGCCCGGTGCTTGCGCGCGCCCTGGTCGGCAAGGTCCTGCGTCGTCGCTGGCGCGGGCAGTGGCTCTCGGCGCGCATCATCGAGACCGAGGCCTATCGCCTCGATGACCGCGGCAGCCACGCATCGCTGGGCTATACCCACAAGCGCCGTGCCTTGTTCATGGAGGGAGGCACCATCTACATGTACTACGCCCGTGGTGGCGATTCGTTCAACATCAGCGCGCGCGGCCCGGGCAATGCCGTGCTGATCAAATCCGGTTTCCCCTGGATCGATGCGCTGGCGGGCCCGCAGGCCCTGGCGATCATGCAGCAGGAAACCCGGACGCCGCCGGTATGCCGCGGCCGCCCGAGCGGCTGTGTGCCGGCCAGACCCTGCTGTGCCGGTCGCTGGCGCTGAAGGTGCCGGACTGGGATGCGCGGGAATTCGATCCGGACGAGCTGTTCGTCGACGATGTCGGCGCGGCGCCGGCCCTGCTGATCCAGACCACCCGGCTGGGGATTCCCATCGGACGCGATGAGCACCTTCCCTACCGTTACGTCGATCCGGCCTATGCGCGCCACTGCACCCGCAATCCCCTGCGCCGCGGACAGAGCGCGCCGGAGCATTATCGGTGGGTCGATCAGGAAGGAAACCCGGTCTCCGGTCAGGCGCCCTGAGGGAAGGGGGCGGTGTGGCACCGTAGGGCTGTACGCCGCATGACTGGAGCATGCTGTTGCCCAGGAGGCTGCCCCTTCGTTCTGTTCAGCGCTGCCGGGCCGAATGGATCTGCAGACGTTCTGCGGCCCGGACCAGGTCGGCCAGGGTCTTGGTCTGCATCTTGTCCATCACGCGGCGCTTGTGGACCTTGACGGTGATCTCGCTGATGCCCAGCTCGGTGGCGATCTGCTTGTTGAGCAGGCCGCCGATGGCCAGCTCCAGCACTTCGCGCTCGCGCGGGGTGAGGGTTTCCAGGCGCGAGGCGCTGGCCGCGTGCTCGGCCCGCAGGTGGCGCTGGCGCTCGGCAATGGTCAGCGCATCCCTGACCGCGTTGAGCAGGCGTTCGTCTTCGATGGGCTTGGTCAGGAATTCATGCGCGCCCGCCTTCATGGCCATGACCGTGGCGGGGATGGTGCCGTAGCCGGAGATGAAGATGACGGGAATGGCGTCGCCGCGCTGTTCCAGCCGGCGCACCACCTCGAAGCCGTCGGAACCAGGCATCTTCATGTCCAGCAGCAGGCAGCAGGGCGTGTCCGGCAACGGCGTGCACAGAAACTCGTCGGCCGCGGCAAAGCCGCGTGCGCTCAGGCCGGCCGAGGCCAGCAGCCGCAGCAGGGCATTCCTGACCATGCCATCATCGTCGAGGACAAATACGGTACTTTCCATGGTGACATCCGTCCTGCCTGGTTGCGAGAATCTGTGCGACAGAGCAGGGTGGACCACGCGGATCGCGGGCGCCCCGGGCCATGCTGTGCAGTAACGTCTATCATCTGCATTCAGCCCGGATTTGGATTGTACAAATGTGCTGTTTTTTGTAGAAAATGCCTTTGTCACATCGTTGAGGCCCGGCTTCTGATGTTTTTGACAAGTATTCCGGAGCGCCCAGCTATCCCCAGAGATAATGGGCGCGCGCCGGCGGCGATGCTATGGTGTGCGGCCATCCTCAGACTTCCATCTTCAGCGAGACGCTCCATGAATGTCGCACAACGCAACCGCCTGCAGTCCTCCGGGCTGGCCTTTCTCGCCGCCTACGTCGATACCCTGGGCTTCATCGCCCTGTTCGGCCTGTTCACCGCCCATGTCACCGGCAACTTCATCCTCATCGGTGCGGCGCTGGCCGATACCTCGCAGATGTCCATCCTGCTCAAGTTCCTGGCCTTTCCGGCCTTCATCGTCGGAGTGGCGGTGGCGCGCCTGTTGATTGCCGCCATCCAGCGTCGCAACGGCCGTGCACTGGGCTGGTCGCTGGTGCTGCAACTGCTGCTGCTGATCGGCTTCATGGTGTGCGGTCTGGCCGCCGTTCCGGTGCATTCGCCCACGGCGGGCTACGTGATGGCAGCGGGGCTGCTGGGCACCGCCTCGATGGGTGTGCACAGCGCCATCAGCCGCCTGCTGCTGTCGCACCTGGCGCCGACTTCCCTGATGACCGGCAATGTGACCCAGGTGGTGATCGATGTGGTGGACATGCTGCGGGGCGCGGCCGATGCCGGCACCACCGAGCGCTGTGTCAAGTTCGTCTGGCCGGTGCTGTCCTTCGGCGTGGGTGCCATTGCCGCCGCCTTTGCCTATCACGCCATCGGTTTTGCCGGACTGATGGTGCCGGTGCTGATCCTGGTGGCGCTGATCGTGCGCGAATTCGGCCAGCCGCAAGCCAGCTGAGCCGGCGCCGGCCTCAGTGCCGCGCTGTGGTACCGGGCCGGGTCGGCAACAGCCACAGCACGGCCAGGGCCGCGTAGATCACCGACGCGGCCAGCGGCGCCCACTGCGCCAGCAGGATCGCCACCGCATAGAGCAGGATGGAACTGCTGTTCTTGCGGCCCTGACCGAGGATGCGCGCCGCTTCCGGGTGGGCGCTTTCGGAGGCGCGCAGGCAGAGCTTGAGCACCAGGAAGGAAATCGAGCACATCAGCAGGATCAGCCCATACAGTGCCACCGGCGCCATGTCGCGATGATGGCCGGCGATCCAGGCAGTGGCGAAGGGCAGCAACGACAGCCAGAACAACAGGTGCAGGTTGGCCCACAGCACCCGCAGGTCGACCCGGTCGGCCAGCTGAAAGAGGTGGTGGTGGTTGGTCCAGTAGATCCCCACGTAGAGGAAGCTGAGGGCATAGCTCAGCATGGCCGGCGCCAGCGCCAGCAGGGCTTCGGGCGTGGCGGCGGCAGGCGCATGCAGCTCCAGCACCATGATGGTCAGGACAATGGCGAATACGCCGTCGCTAAAGGCTTCGAGGCGGGATTTGTTCACGGGGTCAAGGGGCTGGGGAATGATCCCGCGCACCTTAGCACCCCGTCGTGGGCGCCGACATTATCCCTTGGGATAGGCCGGTGCCGCGTTCACTGCCGGGGCGCGATCTTGTCCCACAATGCAGGGGCATCGAAATCGCGGATCACGGCATCGGCACCGGCGGCGCGCAGGCGCGCCTCGTCCAGCCCGCCCAGCATGCCGAAGGTCCAGATGCCGGCGCTGCTGGCCGCTTTCACCCCCGAGCTGGAATCCTCGAAGGCCACCGCTTGTTGTGCCGTGCCGCCCAGCAATTGCAGGCCGGTCAGGTAGGGCAGGGGATCGGGTTTGGCGCGCTCCAGCTCGTCGCCGATGACCAGGGCGTCGAAGCGCCCGTCCAGGCCGGTGGCCCGCAGCATCAGCTCGGCATTGGCCCGCGGGGCATTGGTGACGACCGCGCTGCGTCCGCCGATGCGGGCGATGTGCTCCAGCAGGCGCTCGATGCCCGCAGTGGGAGCGACCCGCTGGTCCAGCTGCGAGCGGAACAGGCTTTCCTTTTCCTCGGCCAGGGGCGTGTATTGCTCGGGCGGCATGCCGGGGAAGAGATGGCCGAAGATCATGGCATTGGACGCGCCCATGATGTGGGTCTTGTAATACTCGACATCGATGTGCCGGTCCCAGCGCGCCAGGATGGTATTGAAGGCGGCATGGTGCAGGGCATCGCTGTCCATGAGCGTGCCGTCGAGATCGAACAGGAAGGTGGTGATGGCCATAACAGTCTGCGCAGGAAGGAGCGGCCATTCTACCCAAGAGTGCGCGGCACCGCGTGGCATCCTGCCCCGCCGCTGGACTTTCGCGCATGCCTGCATGCGGTGCTCCAACTCTCCTACGACAGCTGCCGAACTCCGCCGATGGCGCTACCGCTAGCGCGCCCCTACAGTCTCTCCGTGGCAATGCCCCCGGCCCTGCGCCTCCGCAGGGATCAATCCATCAAGAAACGCGAGGAGACCCATGACCACCTCAACCATCCACTCCCTTCCCGCGGCCAGCGTCGAGGCCGTCAACAGCAACGGTTCCGGCGTCTCTTGGGGCGCCATCCTGGCCGGTGCCTTTGCCGCTGCCGCGCTGTCCTTCATCCTGGTGATGCTGGGCTTCGGCCTGGGCTTTTCCTCGATCTCGCCGTGGTCCGGTGAAGGTGTCTCGGCCAAGACCATCGGCTACTCCACGGCCGGCTGGCTGCTTTTCACGCAGATCGCGGCATCCGCCATCGGCGGTTTCCTGGCCGGTCGCCTGCGCGTGAAATGGGCCGGGCTGCACACCCGCGAGGTCTATTTCCGTGACACCGCCCATGGCCTGCTGGCCTGGGCGGTGGCCTCGCTGGCGACCGCCGCCCTGCTGGGTTCGGCCGTCGGTAGCGTCATTTCCGGCGGCGCCAAGACCCTGGGTGCGGCGGGCGGCGCCCTGGGCACCGGCGCTGCTGCCGCCACCGCCGCCATGGGCCAGGACGCCGGCCCCGATGGCCGCGGCCAGACCGCCAACCTGGCGGACCGTTTTTCGGGCTACTTCATCGATTCGATGTTCCGCACGGGGAACGCCGCTGCCGCCGGCAGCACTGCCAATGGCACTGCAGCGCCGGCCAGCCCGGCCGTGGCCGGCGATGGCAGTAATGTCACCCCCATGGCCCCGCTGGCCGCTCCCACCGCGGCCGATGGTCGTGAACTGACGCCGGCCCAGCGCATGGAGGTGGTGCGCGTGTTCGGCTATTCGCTGGCCAACGGCAAGCTGGCCGATAACGACCGCCGCTATCTGGGCCAACTGGTGGCCCGACACACGGGCATGTCGCAGGCCGATGCCGAGAAACGCGTTACCGATAGCTTCGGCGCCTACCAGCGCGCCATCGACGATGCCGGCACCAAGGCCAAGCAAGCCGCCGACGCCGCCCGCAAGGCTGCCGCCTATGCCTCGATGTGGATGTTCCTGGCCCTGCTGTGCGGTGCCTTCGTGGCCAGCCTGCTGGCGACCTACGGTGGCCGTCTGCGTGATCGCAACGAGCTGTACGGTGATGCCGTGGTGCGTCGCGAGGCCCGGCTGAGCGAACCCGAACTGCATTGAAACCGCATCGACCTTGAACCCCAATCTTGAGAGGAGACTGACATGGGCGCGATTCTGCTCTGGCTGCTGGGTATCCCCATTCCCATCATCCTGCTGCTGATCCTGTTGTTCTGACGGGCCGGCCGCAGAGGAAAGCAAGAGGGCGACCGGGTGGTCGCCCTCTTGCCTTGTGAAGGACAGACAGGGGCGTGGCGGCGCTGCCTGTCAGCTCACAGTTCGGTGTAGTCGAAGGACTTCACGCCGTCGAGCTTCAGAAATCCCTGCACGATGCGCTGGAATTCCTTTTCCGAGGTGTGCGAGAGGACGATGAACACTTCATCGCAGTCGCTGCCATCGGCTTCGCGCTTGACCACGAACTTGCTCACCCGCGCCGCCGAGCTCCCCATCAGCTGGTGCAGATGGCCGATGTTGAAGCTGTCGGCCTGGACCAGAAAGGTGATGCCACGCTTGTGCTTGTCGGCGAAATAGCGGCGTTCCAGCGGCTTGATGCCGGCCAGGATCAGCAGCACGATGGAGGTGCCGGCCACTGCCGCCACATACATCCCGCCACCGACGGCCAGGCCGATGGCGGCCACCGTCCACAGACTGGCGGCGGTGGTCAGGCCGCGGATGATCTCTCCGCGCAGCAGGATCGATCCCGCGCCCAGGAAACCGATGCCCGAGACCACCTGCGCCGCCATGCGCGAGGGATCCAGGACCACCTTGTCGGATTGCAGGATGCCGGAAAAGCCATAGGCCGAGACCAGCATGATCAGTGATGAACCCACGCACACCAGCATGTGGGTGCGCAGCCCGGCGGCCCACGACAGGCGCTCGCGCTCGATGCCGATCAGGCTGCCCAGCACTGCGGCGGCGGCCAGACGAAGGATGACGTCCGTTGCAGCGATCATGGGATCTCCTTCCGATGAGAGGGGGTAACGGGTCGGGAGGCAGATCGTCAACCGTCCCGGCAGCTTGTCGGGAACAGTCTATATTGTTTATATCATTTCTGCATTTCGGGGCGTCCGCTTTCTCTGTCCCGCCTCAGTCCTCTTCCACCCAGTCCACCACCGCGCCCAGCGAGCGCAGGTTTTCCACGAACTTGGGATGGGCGCGCCGGATCGGCAGGGCATTGCGGATTTCCGAACGCCCTTCGATGCTGGCCGCGACCATGAACAGCGCGATGGCCACGCGGATGATGTAGGGGCTTTCCACCGAGGCCGGCGACAGCGGCAGGCCGCCGAAGGTGATCAGGCGGTGCGGGTCACCCAGGAAGACGTGGGCGCCGAACTTGGACAGCTCGCTGCTCCAGCCCATGGCGCCGTCATAGATCTTGTTCCAGAACATGGTGTTGCCCTCGGCCTTGACCCCCAGCGCGATGAAGATGGGCAGCAGGTCCACCGGCAGGTAGGGCCAGGGAGCGGCCTCCACCTTGGTGAGGATATTGCTGGTGAAGGGCTTGACCACCTTGAGCGGGCCGCTCTGGCGTGTGTGCGACCAGCCGTTCTCGTGTACCACCTCCACCCCGAACTTGGCGAAGGTACGGTCGATCAGCGGGAACTGCTCCGGCGCGCTGTTGCGCACCCGCACCTGGCCACCGGTGATGGCGCCCATGGCCAGGAAGGTGGCGATCTCGTGGAAGTCTTCGTCGAACCGGAATTCGCCGCCCCCCAGTGGCTGGCCGCCGCGCACCGTCACCCGCGAGGTGCCGATGCCGTCGATCTGCACGCCCATCATCGCCATGAAGCGGCAGAATTCCTGCACATGCGGTTCCGAGGCGGCATTGGTGAGCACCGATTCGCCCTCGGCCGAGGCCGCGCACAGCACGAAATTTTCGGTAGTGGTCACCGAGGCGTAGTCCAGCCAGTGATGGTTGGACTGCATGCGCCCGGCGGTGCGGATGATGAGCGAATCGGGGCTGCTCTCCACGCGCGCGCCGAAGCGCTGGAACACTTCCACGTGCGGATCGATCTCTCGCACGCCCAGGGTGCAGCCCTTGACGTCGTTTTCCAGCCGCGCCACGCCGAAGCGCGCCAGCAGCGGCGGCACCAGCATGATGGAGGAGCGCATCTCTTCCGGCAGATGGTGGATCCTGGGGTCGAAGCAGGTATCGCGGTGGTGCAGCTCCAGGATGCCGCTGGCATAGTCCACTGCGACATCGCTGCCGAGCACGCGGAAGATCTCCAGGATCTTCTTGACGTCGGTGATTTCCGGAATGCCGATCAGGCGCAGCGGCTGGTCGGTCAGCAGGGTGGCGCAGAGGATGGGGAGGACGGCGTTCTTGTTGGCGGAAGGAATGATGTCGCCGCGCAGCGGACGGCCGCCGTGTACGATGAGATTGGACATGAAGTTTCGATGGATCTGGCTGACGAAGGCGACCGGAGCGGAGCACGCCGGCCCCGGCCTGGAATGGACAGATTATGCGCCGCCCGGTTGCAGGCAGGGAAGCAAATTCACGCGGGTGCGGTGGCTTGTCTTCTTGCTATCAGCTCCGCCACGACGGCTTCAAAGGTGAACATTGCTGCATCAACGGCCAAGTTTCCGTATCATGGCCGGTCTTGGATCAATGCTCCGACTGAGGTTTTCGACGATGTTTTGTACGCAGCAGCCCCGTTCCGCCCATGGATTTCCCCTGTTCCTGCTGATCCTGCGCCGCGCCGGCGTGCTGGCCCGGCTGCTGATGTGCAGCATACTGCTGCTGATGATGACGGTGATTTCGGGCAAGGTGAGCGAGGCCCAGGCTGCCGGTTCCAGCGCCGGCAAGCATCGCCCGGCCGCCAGTGGTGCCAAGGGCCGCAAGCGGGTGGTGCGCAAGAAGGCTGCCGCGACCACCGCGCGGGCACCGGCCCGTGCCCGCCGGCGCGGGCGGGGCGCTGCCACCGCCACGGCTGCAGCGGCCGCCGGTGCCACCGGCGCGGCCACAGCCACGGCCAACTCGCCCCAGGCCAACGCCAAGCCGGAACTGCTGGCGCGTTGCGGCTTTACCGCGGCCTCGCAGCGGCACATCTTCTCGCGCGGGGTCTACGTGCTGGACGAACAGACCAACACCCCGCTCTACGAACGCAATGCCGACACCGTGGCGCCGATCGCCTCGGTGACCAAGCTGATGACGGCCATCGTCTGGCTGGACCAGAAGACGCTGCCCATGGGCAATCGCCTGGAAGTGACCGAGGATGATCTGGATACCCTCAAGTTCACCCATTCGCGGCTCAACGTCGGCGCCAGCCTGTCGCGCGCCGACATGCTGCATATCGCACTGATGTCCTCGGAGAACCGCGCCGCCGCCGCCATGAGCCGCGATTATCCGGGCGGCCGGCCGGCCTTCATCGCCGCCATGAATGCACGCGCCCAGGCCATGGGCATGCCGCATACCCATTTCGAGAATGCCACCGGCCTGTCGCCGGACAATGTCTCGACCCCGCGCGAACTGGCCGAACTGGTCAAGGCCGCCAACCGTTACCAGCTCATCCGCAATGATTCGCTGGACAAGCAGAAGATCATCAACATCGGACGCGGCCAGCTGCAATACATCAATTCCAACCGCCTGATCCGCTATGGCCAGGTCAACGCCACGGTACAGAAAACCGGCTTCATCAACGAGTCCGGCCACAACATGGTGCTGCGCCTGCTGGTGCATGATCGCCGTCCGGTGATCGTCACCATGCTGGGCAGCGGTAGCGCCGATGGCTCGCGCCTGGATGGCGTCCGCATCGCCAAGTGGCTCAACTGCTCGCTGAACTGAGCGGGGTAGGGCCGACGACCATCGTGGCGATGCAGGTGGCCTCTGCCTTGTCGCCCAGCACCACATCCAGCTGTCCTGGTTCCTCCATGGTCTGCCTGCGGCTATGGCGATAACGCCACTGCAGGCCGTCCGGTGTCAGCGACAGCAATTCCAGGTGGCGTGAAATCGAGCGTTGCGCGATGCGTGCGCCGTCGGTGGCATGATTGATCGACGAGCGTTCGATCTGGACATAGCTCTGGTATAGCACCAGGCTGGTGATGACCAGGGAGATCGGTGCCAGCGAACTGATGGTCAGGGTCATGTTGCGCTTGAGCCGGTTGATGATGCTCTCCCGTGTTTCCTGGACCTTTCCTGCCTGTTAGCGCCTTCTTCCGGCGCAATATGGCAGCGGGTCCGGCCGTTGGCAAGGAAAAGGAAACCGGGCAAAACCTTATGACATCAGAGCATAAATTTTTGCCGAGGATTCGCCCCACAAGGCGTCCTGGTCGGTGGGAGAGAGGCGTCGGGCGGCCCATTCGCGTACCACTGCGACCACTCGTGCATAAGAGGCGGCCAGCAGACAGACCGGCCAGTCGGAACCGAACATGAGGCGCTGCGGACCGAACAGTTCCAGCGCCGTATCCAGACATTGCAGGATGTGTTCGAAGTCGCGCGTACACAGCCCGCGCAACCAGTCGGCCTCGGTCAGCAGCCCCGAGATCTTGCAGGCCACATGCGGCATGGCGGCCAGCTCGCGCAGCTCCTGGCGCCAGCGATCGAAGGCGGCACGGCCCTTGCGGAATTCCTTGAGGGCGGGCTTGCCGAGATGGTTCAGCACGATCCAGTGCTGGTCGTGATGGGCGCACAGCTGGCGCAACTGCGGCAGGTGGCGTTCATGGGCCAGCAGGTCCAGCACATAGTCGCGCTCCTGCAGCCAGCGTACCCCCTGGTTGAACTGCGGCAGGGCCAGCAGCAGTTCGGCATCATCGTCTTCCTGCATGGGATGGCGCAGCCCCAGCATCTTGCTGCGGCCCCAGTGCTCCATGCGCTCAGCCAGCATGGGCGAGCCGATATCTTCCCAGCCGATGATGCCGGCGATGCGCTGGTCGCGCCGCGCCATCTCCAGCAGGAAAGCGGTCTCGTCGCGACCGGGACGGGCCTGCACCGTGATCGACGCATGCAGCCCCTGCGCCTCCAGCAGTGGCTGGAACTGATAGGGCAGGCGGTCTTGCGCCAGCAGGTCCATGCCGGTACCGATCCACGGATAATCCTCGCAGCGGTAGCGCCAGAAATGCTGGTGCGCGTCGATACGCAGCGGCCCCTTGAGTTTTCTCACCGGGGCCGGTGGCATGCGCAGTTCACGATGCAGGGTCAGCATGTCAGTGGTTGTGCCGGGGCATGGTCTGCGCCACACCCTGGTACTTCAAGGCCAGTTCCATGCAGGCGCCGGTCTCCAGTTGACCCACCGTGCTACGGTAGATTTCCTGCCACGGCGTCTGGCTGGGCGGCACCGGCGGGATGCCTTCGCTCTTGCGACGGGCCAGTTCTTCTTCGCTGATGAGCATGTTGCATTCTCCCGTGTTGAGGTCGATGCGCACGCGATCGCCGTCGCGCAGCCAGGCCAGGCCGCCGCCGACTGCGCTCTCGGGCGAGGCGTTGAGGATGGACGGGCTGTCGGAGGTGCCCGACTGGCGCCCATCGCCCAGCGTGGGCAGGGTAGAGACGCCGCGCTTGATCAGTGCATCCGGCGGTTGCATGTTGACCACCTCGGCCGAACCCGGCCAGCCCACCGGACCGGCACCACGGATGGCCAGCAGGGTGTTGTCGTCGATGTTGAGCGCCGGGTCGTTGATGCGGGCGTGGTAGTCGTCCGAACCATCGAAGACCACGGCGCGGCATTCGAAGATGTTTTCCTGACCCGGCGTGCTGAGATAGCGCTGGCGGAAGGTCTCCGAAATGACACTGGTCTTCATGATGGCGAAGTCGAACAGGTTGCCCTTCAAGACCAGGAAGCCGGCCCGTTCACGCAGCGGCGCTTTGAAGGGGTAGATCACTTCCCGGTCGTTGGACTGGCGACCCTGCAGGTTCTCGGCCATGCTCTTGCCGGTGGCGGTGATGCGATCGGCGCGCAGCTTGCCGGCCTGCTGCAGTTCCCACATGATGGCCGGCACGCCGCCGGCGCGGTGGAATCGCTCGCCCAGGTACTTGCCGGCCGGCTGCATGTTCAGCAGCAGCGGTACGTCATAGCCGAACTTCATCCAGTCTTCCGACTGCAGATCCACGCCGGCATGGCGCGCCATGGCCATGATGTGCGGCTGGGCGTTGGTGGAGCCGCCGATGGCAGCATTGACCACGATGGCGTCGAGGAAGGCCTCGCGGGTCAGGATGGCCGAGGGGCGCAGGTCTTCGTAGGCCATGCCGACGATGCGGCGTCCCGTCTCGTAGGCCATCTGGCCGCGCTCGCGATAGGGCGCGGGAATGGCCGAGCAGCCGGTCAGCGACATGCCCAGTGCCTCGGCCATGGCGTTCATGGTGGAGGCCGTGCCCATGGTGTTGCAGTGGCCGGAGGAGGGCGCCGACGCGGCAGCGATCTCCAGGAATTTCTCGTTGTCGATGGCGCCGGCCGAGAGTTGCTTGCGGCCCTTCCAGATGGCCGCACCCGAGCCGACCAGCTCACCATCGAGCCAGCCATCCAGCATCGGGCCGCCGGACAGCACGATGGCCGGGATGTCCACCGTGGCCGCAGCCATGATCTGCGAAGGCGTGGTCTTGTCGCAGCCGGTGGTCAGCACCACCGCGTCGATCGGGTAGCCGTGCAGGATTTCGACCAGGCCCAGGTAGGCCAGGTTGCGGTCGATGGCAGCGGTGGGGCGGCGGCAGTTCTCGAAGATGGGGTGCAGCGGGAATTCCATGGGAATGCCGCCGGCATCGCGGATGCCATCGCGCACCCGTTTGGCCAGTTCCAGGTGGATGCGGTTGCAGGGACTGATGTCGCTGCCGCTCTGGGCGATGCCGATGATGGGGCGCCCCGAGCGCAATTCCTCGGCGGTAATGCCGTAGTTCATGAAGCGCTCCAGATAGAGCGCGGTCATGTCGATGTGGTCGGGATTGTCGAACCAGTCCTGGGAGCGGAAGCGACGGGGTGTGGCAGATGGCTTGTTCATGGATTCCTCTTGGCCCGTGGGCGATTGGGGGGTTACGCGCCCAGCCAGCCCGCATCGACGTAGTATTCGCGGCCGGTGCACTTGGCTGCGCTGTCGGAAGACAGGAACAGCGCCAGGGCAGCGACATCGTGCGGATCGACGCGGGTGGGCAGGCATTGCGCAGCCAGGATTTTCGCCTCTTCTTCGGGTGTGTGCCAGAGCAGGGTCTGGCGCGGGGTACGGATGGCACCGGGAATGATGGCGTTGACCCGTACGCCGTCGCGGCCGAAATCGCGCGCCATGCCGTGCGTCATGCCCTCGATACCGGCCTTGGCGGTCATGTACAGGGTCAGGTCGGGCAGGCCCAGATGCCAGGAAATGGAGCCGAAATTGAGGATCACGCCGGCATGCTGCGCCCGCATGCCCGGCAACACCGCCTGGGCGCAGAAGAACTGGTGGCGCAGGTTGACGGCGATGCGCTCGTCCCAGTAGGCCGGGGTGACCTCGGCGGTCTTGTGGCGATCATCGTTGGCGGCGTTGTTGATGAGGATGTCCACGGTACCAGCCGCGGCGATGACCTCGGCGAAGGTGGCGCGCAGGGCATCCAGGTCCATCAGGTTGCAGCGGAAGAAGCGCGGCGGCACGGGTTGCTGCTGCAAGGAGGCCACCAGCGCCTCGGAAGGTGCGCTGGCGATATCCAGGAAGAACACCTGCGCACCCTGGGCGACGAAGGCTTCCACCAGCGCCGCGCCGATGCCGCTGCCGCCGCCGGTGATGACGACCCGCTTGCCGGCGAGGCTGCGGTAGAGCGCGTGTTCGAAAGTGGGGGCGGTGGCTGCGGTCATGCTTGATAACTCCAGTAGGTAGGACGGGCCGCTGATGCGGCGCGTAAAAAATTTAGTCTGATTTAGTCTGAATATCCGAAGAGCTGCATCGCTCCATCTCTTCCCGTTCCGACTGAGTAGGCCCGCGAGGGCCGTATCGAAGGCGCTGGGAACGCTGCGCTCCTTCCTCAAAGCAGGGAACGCCTTCGATACGCGGCTGCGCCGCTACTCAGTCCGAACGGTAGTCGTAGTGTGCTGCCGTCCTTTGTTGCCTTCGTTGATCAGCGGCCCGAACGGGTGCTCACGTCCACCCACACGGCCAGCACCAGGATGCTGCCCTTGACGATCATCTGCCAGTAGGTGCCCACGTCCAGCATGGACATGCCATTGTCGAGGCTGGCCATCACCAGTGCGCCGATCAGGGCGCCATAGATGGTGCCGGAGCCGCCGCGCATGGAGGTGCCGCCGATGAAGCAGGCGGCGATGGCGTCCAGCTCACCCATGTTGCCGGCCGAGGGCGAGCCGGCAGCCAGGCGGGCGGTATTGACCAGGCCAGCCAGCGCGCACATCACACCCATGATGCCGAACACCCACAGCTTGACGGCCTGCACGTTCACGCCCGACAGACGGGTGGCTTCCATGTTGCTGCCCACCGAATAGATGCGGCGGCCGAACACGGTCTGCGTGCTCACATAGCTGAACAGGCCCAGCAGCGCCAGCAACAGCAGCACCGGCACCGGGATGCCGTCATAGCTGTTGAGCGTACGCACGAAGGCCAGCAGCACCGCGCCGATGACCACCACCTTCAGGCCGTCGCGCCACAGTGCCGTCAGCGGCAGGCCATGACGGCTGCGGTTGACCCGGCTCATCCAGGTCAGCGCCAGCGCCAGCACGAACAGCGCCACACCCAGCGCCACGCCCATCTGCGGCGGCAGGTAGCCCTGGCCGAGGTAGACCATGTTGTCCGACACCGGGGCGATGGTCAGCCCACCGGTGATCCCCAGCAGGATGCCGCGAAAGGCCAGCATGCCGCCCAGGCCGACGATGAAGGAGGGGATGCCCAGGTAGGCTGTCAGGTAGCCGTTCAACAGCCCCAGCGCCAGGCCGAAGCCCAGTGCCAGCACCAGGTTCAGCGCCAGCGGCAGATGGTGGCTCACATCCAGCAGCGCGGCGATGCCGCCCAGCAGGCCCAGCAGTGAACCGACCGAGAGATCGATCTCGCCGGCGATGATCACCAGCACCATGCCGCAGGCCAGGATGCCGGTCACCGACATCTGGCGCAGCAGGTTGGAGAGATTGCGCGGGGTCAGGAAGCCGCCGTCGGTCATGAAGCTGAAGAAGCCCCAGATGATGGCGATGGCGATCAAGAGCGCAATGATCTTGTAACGCCGGAATACCTGCTTGAGGTCGGCCATGCTGGCCAGATTGCTTGAAGTCATACCGGATTCACCTTGTGTTCTTTATCGTCCTGCAGCCGCTTGCGTCATCGCTTGCGGGACAGGTTGGTTGATCGCTGCGGCCAGCACCGTTTCCTGGCTCAGGTTGTCGTTGACGAAGTCGCCGCGCAGGCGGCCCTCGCCGATCACCAGGACGCGGTCCGACACGCCCAGTACCTCGGCCAGTTCGGAAGAGACCATGATGATGGCCAACCCGGCCTTGGCCAGTTCCGAGATCAGGCGGTAGATCTCGGCCTTGGCGCCGACGTCCACGCCACGCGTGGGCTCATCCAGGATCAGTACCTTGGGCCGCGCCAGCAGCATCTTGGCCAGCACCGCTTTCTGCTGGTTGCCGCCGGACAGGCTGGTGATGGGCAGGAAGGGCGTAGCGGTCTTGACCCGCATGCGGCCGATCTCGTCCTGGATGGTCTTCAGTTCGGCGCTGCCATCGATGCGGCTGCCGCGCGAAAAGCGCTTGAGCACGGTCAGGGTGATGTTCTGGCCGACATCCAGATCGGGCACGATGCCATGGTGCTTGCGGTCTTCCGGCACCATGCACAGGCCCTGGCGGATGGACTTGAGGGGCGAGCCGGTATCGGCGGGCTTGTCTTCCAGCAGGACCTGGCCTTCGTGGCGTCCGCGATAGGCGCCGAAGATGGCCGACACCAGTTCGGTGCGGCCGGCGCCGACCAGGCCGGCGATGCCCAGGATCTCGCCACGGCGTACCGAGAACGAGACGTCGTCCACGCGCTTGCGGCGCGGGTTGTCGATGTCGTAGCAGGTGATGTGGCGCGCCTCCAGCACCACCTCGCCGATGGCATGGTTGCGCTCCGGGTACATGGCGGTGATTTCACGGCCGACCATCTGGGTGATGATCTTGTCCACATCCATGTCCTGCATGGGGGTGGTGGCGATGTGCCTGCCGTCGCGGATGACCGAGATCGTGTCGCACACTTCGGCCACCTCGTCCAGCTTGTGGGAGATGTAGACGCAGGCCACGCCACGGGCCTTGAGGTCCTTGATGATCTTGAGCAGCACCGCGATCTCGGAGGCGGTCAGCGAGGACGAGGGTTCGTCCAGGATCAGCAAGCGCGCATCCTTGTTGAGCGCCTTGGCGATCTCCACCAGCTGCTGATGGCCGCCGCCGTATTGCGAGACCGGTAGGGCCACGTTGATGTCGGGCATGTTCAGCTCACGCATCAGTTCCTCGGCGCGGCGATACATGGCAGGGTAGTTCATGCGGCCACCGGGCAGGGTGATCTCGTGGCCCATGAAGATGTTTTCGGCTACCGACAGTTCCGGCACCAGCATCAGTTCCTGGTGGATGATGACGATGCCCGCCGCTTCGGTATCGCGCACCGAGTGCGCCTGCAGCGGCTTGCCATCCCACAGGATTTCACCATCCCAGGTGCCATGGGGGTAGACGCCGGAGAGAATCTTCATCAGCGTCGACTTGCCCGCGCCGTTCTCGCCGCACAGGCCCACGCATTCGCCGGGCCGGATCTGGATGTCGATGCCGTCGAGGGCGCGCACACCGCCAAAGCTCTTGACGATGCCTTTCATTTCTAACAGATACTCGGACATGCCTGTTCTTTCCAAGAAGCCTCTGGAATCCGCACCCACCGGCCGTGCGGCAGGCGCGGAGGGCGATGCCGGCCGCCACCAGGGCCGCCGGCATGCGTCATGCAGGGATCAGCGGCCGTCGATCTGGGCCTGGGTGTAGAAGCCGTCGTCCACCAGCACCTTGACGTTTTCCTTGGTCAGCAGGATGGGTTTCAGCAACAGGCTGTCGACCTTCTTGAAGCCGTTGTCGTATTGGGCGTTGTAGGTCGGCTTCTCGTTGCGGGCCAGTTCCACGGACAGCTTGGCGGCTTCGGTGGCGATCTGCTTCAGGGGCTTGTAGACGGTCATGGTCTGGGTACCGGCCACGACACGCTTGACGGCGGCCAGGTCGGCATCCTGGCCCGAGACCGGCACCTTGCCGGCCAGCTTCTGCGCCGCCAGCGCCTGGATCGCACCACCGGCGGTACCGTCATTGGATGCGACGATGGCGTCGATCTTGTTGTTGTTGGCGGTCAGCGCGTTCTCGACGATGGACAGGGCTTCGGTCGGGTTCCATTCCTTGACCCATTGCTGGCCGACGATCTTGATGTCGCCCTTGTCGATGTAGGGCTTGAGGGCCTTCATCTGGCCTTCGCGGAACATCTTGGCGTTGTTGTCGGTGGGCGAGCCGCCCAGCAGGAAGAAGTTGCCCTTGTTCTTGACCTTCAGGATGCCCTCGGCCTGCATTTCACCGACCTTCTCGTTGTCGAAGGAGATGTAGGCATCGACGTCGGCGTTCAAGATCAGGCGGTCATAGGACAGCACCTTGATGCCGGCCTTCTTGGCCTCCTTGATGGTGTTGGTCAGCACGGTGGCATTGAAGGGCACGATCACGATCACGTCCACGCCACGCGAGATCAGGTTCTCGATCTGGGAGATCTGGCGCTGTTCGCTGGCGTCGGCCGATTGCACATAGACCTTGGCGCCCAGCTTCTCGGCGGCGGCGGTGAAGAAGTCGCGGTCACGCGCCCAGCGCTCCACGCGCAGGTCATCGATGGAAAAGCCGATCTTGGGGTTCTTGGCATCCGCCATGGCGCTGCCGGCCACCATGGACAGGGTGGTCACGGTCATCAGCGCCAATACGGTCTTCTTCAGGATTGCCTTCATAGTCCAGTCTCCGATTTGAATTGAATTTGATTATGATTTTTGAAGCGGCACAGCCAGGTGGAAGAGGAGGCCTGTTCGGGTCCTGTTGCCTGCGAGGCCGCGTGGGGAGGGGTATCGCAGGGAACGACCGTGCCGCGTGATGATGCGAGGGGGATACTAGCCCCGGGCCAATCCCCTCTACAATTACGAAATTGACCAAACGGCTTAGCGATTCTCTTTGTTGCGGGAGCACATATCGGTCATGCGGGCGATGGCTCGCTACAATCCGGGCAGAGCCCATCCCGACAAAAATGGCGCGCGCCAGCGACGCCACCCACAGGAGACACAGCGTGGCAAAAGTGCCTACGGTGCACAGGATTGCGTTGCTCTTCAATGGCAACAAGATCTTCGACCGGGAAATCATTTCCGGCATCGGCGAATACATCAGCAGCACCCGCGCTTCCTGGGACCTGTACCTGGAGGAAGACTTCCGCTGTCGCCCGCAGGGCATCGAGCGTTGGGGCGGGCATGGCATCATCGCCGACTTCGACGACCCGGTCACCACGGCCGCGCTGGAAGGCGTGCAGCTGCCGGTGGTGGCCATCGGCGGTTCCTATGCCGACCCGTCGCAATATCCGGCCAACCGGCCCTATGTGGCGACCGACAATTTCAAGATGGTCAAGCTGGCCTATGACCACCTGATCGAAGCCGGCCTGCAGCATTTCGCCCTGTTCAGCTTGCCCGAATCGGCCAGCAACCGCTGGGCCCAGGAACGCGAGCGCATCTTCACCGGCCTGACCGCCGCCGATGGTATCGCAGGCCATATCTACCGCGGCGTGGGCACCAGCGCGCAATCCTGGGATACGGCGGTGGAACAGCAGATCGCCTGGGTACGCAGCCTGCCCAAGCCGGTCGGCATCATCGCCGTCACCGATGCCCGCGCCCGGCAGTTGCTGCAGGCCTGCCTGGTCGCCGGCATCGCCGTCCCCGAGCAGGTGGCACTGATCGGCATCGACAATGATCCGCTGGCGCGGGTGTTGACCCGCATCCCGCTCAGCTCGGTGATCCAGGGCAGTGTGGAAATGGGGCGTACCGCCGCCCACCTGCTGCACCAGATGCTGCACGGAGCGCGCTTCCCGGACACCCGCATCATGGTGCCGCCGGTAGGCATCAATGTGCTGGCCTCCAGCCGCCACGAGGTGCGTAATCACCCGCACGTGATGCAGGCGCTGCACTTCATCCGGCAGTACGCCTGCCAGGGCATCAAGACCGACCAGGTGGCCGATTACGTGGGCATCTCGCGCTCTTCGCTGGAATGGTATTTCCGCCGCGAGCTGGGGCGCAGCGTGCATGACGAGATCCTGCGCTTCAAGCTGGATGCCGCCAAGCGCATGCTGGAACAGGCCGGCAGCCACGCCGCCGAGATCGCCGTAAGCTGCGGCTTTACCACCGTGCAATACCTGCACGCCGTCTTCAAGCGCGAACTGGGCTGCACGCCCAGGGAATATCAGGAACAATTCGCCGCCGGGCTGGAGCGCTCCGCCGCGCCGGCACCCCGGCAGAAAAAGAAAACCGCAGGGACTTCCCTCCTCACTTCGACAAAATGACGCACTTCACCCTCTCCCATACCACCGCCGCCGACGGCATCCGGCTCTATACCCTGCGCAACCACACCGGCATGCGCGTGACCATCAGTGATCTGGGCGCCACCATGGTCAACTGGTGGGCACCCGACCGCTATGGCCGCGAAGCCGACATCCTGCTGGGCTTCGATCGGGTCGAGCAGTATCAGCACAATCCGGCCTATTTCGGCGCCATCGTCGGTCGCTGGGGCAATCGTATCGCCGGCGGCCGCTTCACCCTGGACGGTGTGTCGCAGCAGGTCGATTGCAACGAAGGTGAGAACCACCTGCACGGCGGGCGCGAGGGGTTCCATGCACAACGCTGGCAGGTCCAGCCCGACCCGGAAGGCCTGCGCCTGATGCTGGTCTCGCCGGACGGCCAGGCGGGCTTCCCCGGCACCGTGATGGCCTCGGTACTGTACCGGCTGGATGACGAGGGCCAGTTGCGCATCGACTACACCGCCACCAGCAATGCCGCCACCCCCATCAACCTGACCTCGCACGCCTACTTCAATCTCAACGGAGGCACCGGCGATATTCGCGACCACATCATCGCCATCGACGCCGATGCCTACCTGCAGATCGATGCCAGCCTGATTCCGGAAGGCCGCGCCGAGGTCGCCGGCAGTCCCTTCGACTTCCGCCAGCCGGCCCCCATCGGCCCGCGCCTGGACTGGCCGGACCCGCAGCTGAAGCTGGCCGGCGGCTTCGACCACTGCTATTGCCTGCGCAGCGAACACGAACCGGCGCCCGGCCAGAGCCGCGTGGCGCAGACCCTGCGCGAGGTGGCGAGCGTCTACGAACCCGGCTCGGGGCGTGAGCTGCGCGTTTCCACCACCGAGATCGGCCTGCAGTTCTACAGCGGCAATTTCCTCTCCGGCGTACCGGGCCGGGGCGAACAGCCATATGCCATCCACGATGGCTTCTGCCTGGAAGCGCAATCCTATCCCGACCAGGTCAACAGCCCCGTGAGCGAAGCGGTCATCCTGCGACCAGGGCAGGTCTACCGCCAGACCACGGTGTATCGCCTGGGCGTGCGCGACTGACAACATTCGAAAAGGCGGCGATAGATCCCTGTCGCCGCTGACATCTTCCTTCTTCCTCCCTGGCCTGCCCTGATTGCGCGCCGTCCACGACGGTGGCGCAATGCCCGCCCGCTCTGCTGCTGACGGTTGTATGTGCGCGCCACAGCCCCGAAGCCGCACCGGCATACGACCGTCGACATCCTCCAGGCGGACAACCGCCTCTGGTGCGATCTTGCCGCATTGCAACTGCCGGGCGGCATCAGCCCCTGAGCCTGCGCATCCGGAACTATTTGGCGCAACGGGCGGCCCAACAGGCCCAGGCGGCCATCGCAGTCATGAGCAGCCGACCCGGTCACCGTCGCCCTGGAGTTTCAGGCAGAAATCGCGGCGGAATGGAGCTGTCGTCCCGCTTGCCGTCGCGTCACAATATCCCGTTTCATGGCGGGCCTTTCCGCGGTTGGCCTGCCTGTCGTCAACGCCAGTTCACCCTAGGAGATCCCATGCAAGTACATGCTTATGGCGCCCATGCAGCCGACAAGCCGCTCGAGCACCTGCAGATCACCCGCCGCGCTACCGGCGCGCATGATGTGCAGATCGACATCGCCTATTGCGGCATCTGCCACTCTGACCTGCACCAGGTCCGTTCCGAATGGGCGGGCACCCAGTATCCCTGCGTTCCCGGCCACGAGATCGTGGGTCGCGTCGCCGCGGTGGGCGCGCACGTGAGCAAGTTCAAGGTGGGCGACCTGGTCGGCGTAGGCTGTATCGTCGACAGCTGCCAGAGCTGCCCGGACTGCGAAGAAGGCCTGGAAAACTATTGCGACAACATGGTCGGCACCTACAACGGCAAGACCGACGATGCGCCCGGCTGGACCATGGGCGGCTATTCGCAGGAAATCGTGGTGCATGAACGCTACGTGTTGAGCATCCGCCATCCCGAAGCCGACCTGGCTGCCGTGGCACCCCTGCTCTGCGCCGGTATCACCACCTATTCGCCGCTGCGTCACTGGGGCGCCGGCCCGGGCAAGAAGGTCGGCGTGGTCGGCATCGGCGGCCTCGGCCACATGGGCATCAAGATCGCCCACGCCATGGGGGCGCATGTGGTGGCCTTCACCACCTCCGAATCCAAGCGCGCCGATGCCAAGGCACTGGGGGCCGATGAAGTGGTGGTCTCGCGCAATGCAGAGGAAATGGCCGCGCATGCCAAGAGCTTCGATTTCATCCTCAACACCGTGGCCGCTCCGCACGACCTGGATGCCTTCCTGGCCCTGCTCAAGCGCGAAGGCACCATGACCCTGGTGGGGGCACCGGCCACGCCGCATCCCTCGCCCAACGTTTTCAACCTCATCATGAAGCGGCGCTCGCTGGCCGGCTCGCTGATCGGCGGCATCCCGGAAACCCAGGAGATGCTGGACTTCTGCGCCGAGCACGGCATCGTGGCCGACATCGAGCTGATCCGCGCGGAAGAGATCAATACCGCCTATGAACGCATGCTCAAGGGCGAGATCAAGTACCGCTTCGTGATCGACAACGCCAGCATGGCGGCCTGAGCCGGCAGGGCAGGCGTGCGTGAGGGCGCCGCCCCGGCAGCATGACCAGGGAAACCGGACCGGGGCCGCAGGGAGCCGGTCCGGTTTTTTTCGTCGGCTAGTGCGATCCTGAACCCTCCCTACCGAGCTGCCCGCCCGCTGCCTGCCGGGTCAGGAAGGGACCGAGGAAATCCACGAAGGCCGCCGCTGCCGGCGTCAGCGAGCGGGTGGTCGGCAGATACAGCGACATCTCGCGGATCACTTCCGGTTCTTCGATGCGCCGCATCACCAGTCCGAAGGCATGCGCCAGCACCCCCACATACGCCGGACACAGCGTCACCGCCAGGTCGGCGGCCGCCAGGCCCAGCGCGGTGGAGAGGTGGGTCACCGTGTGGCTGGGCATGAAGTGCTGCTGCGGCGGCAGTTCGTGCAGGGCCTTGGCGACATGGGTGGCGTAGTCGTGACTGGCGACCACGCTCGGATGGCGGGCCAGGACGGCCCAGGTGATCTTCTTGCGACGCGCCAGCGGATTGCCGGCGGCGCACCAGAGCACCCAGGGCGTCTGGTACAGGCTGATGCGGCGCACGCTCTCACCGGTGGCGCGGTCGGGGCCGACGGCAATATCCACATGGTCGCCATCGACCGCATCGACCAGTTCTTCCACCGCGCAATCGACCAGCCTCACCTGCACCCGCGGCTTGCTCTTGCGATAGGCGGCGATGGCGTGCGGCAGCAGCGCGCTGGCCACGAACAGCGGCGCGGCCACCCGCACCACGCCGGTGGTCTTGTTCTTGACGTCCTGCGCGGTCTGCATTGCCGCGCCCAGTTCGCGCAGTACCCGTTCGGCGGCCGGCCGGAAATCCCGCCCGGCCTTGGACAGGGCCACCCGCCGTGTGGTGCGGTCGAACAGCGGAAAGCCGACTTCCTCTTCCATTTCCTTGATCACCAGGCTGACCGCTCCGGCGGTCAGGTGCAGGCGCTTGGCCGCCAGGTTGAAGCTCTCGGTCTCGGCCACCGTCAGGAAGGTGCGCAATTGCTTGATGGTCAGATTCATCGCGATATACGCCAAAACATATCAATGGATCACATTGTTTAACTAAGCTCAATAATAGGCCAGAAGAACTCGCTTGTTGCGTCCTACCTGCCTCACTACCATCCCAGCACTTAGCCGACAGAGCGAGGCAGGAGATCAGGTGAGGAATCAGGACAACAATCACGCAGGCATGCTGGCCCACCAGGAAGAGGACGCCGAGCACTGGCTCGCCGACACCCGGCGGCGCATTCGCGCGGCCGCCGACGAGGGTCGCCGGCTGATGATCGAAGGCAGCGGCAGCCGCCAGGATTTTGCCGGCGTGCCGCAGGGAGAACGCCTGTCCTTGCGCCCCTATCGCGGCATCGTCCATTACGAACCGGATGACCTCGTCATCACCGTGCGCGCCGGCACCCCGCTGGCCGACGTCCAGCAAGGTCTGGCGCAGCACGGACAGATGCTGGGATTCGAGCCACCCCTGCGCCCCGGTGCCACCGTGGGCGGGGCGGTGGCGCTGGGCTGGTCCGGACCGCGCCGGCCGTTCGCCGGTGCCCTGCGCGATCACCTGTTGGGTGTTCGGATGCTCGACGGCGAAGGCCGCCTGCTGCGCTTCGGCGGGCAGGTGGTGAAGAACGTGGCGGGCTTCGACGTGGCCCGGCTGATGGCCGGCAGCCTGGGCGTCCTGGGCCCCCTGCTGGAGGTTTCGCTGCGCGTGCTGCCGCGTCCCTCGGTGGAACGGAGCGCGGTGCTGGCGGCCACGCCGGCGCAGGCGCTGCAGCTGATGCAGGCGCTGCCGACCGGCCCCGGCCTGCTCACGGCCGCCGCCCATGTGCAAGATCGTCTCTACCTGCGCAGCGCCGGCTCGCTGGCCTGCGTCCAGGCTTTTCTCGCCCGCCAGGGCGGCCAGTGCATGGAGCCGGACGCAGCGCAGGCCTTCTGGTCCGCGTTCACCGACCAGACCCATGCCTGTTTTACGCCGCCAACCGATGGCCTGCGGCTGTGGCGGATCTCGCTGCGCCCGGGTGCAGCGGTCCTGCCTTCCGAGCTCGCCGTCCCCTGTGCCATCGACTGGGCCGGCGCCTTGCGCTGGGTGTGGGCTCCTGCCAGCGCCGCCGGCGGCCTGGTCGCCTGGGCCCGCGCCCATGGCGGCCACGCCACCCTGTGGGCGCACGCCAGCAGCGGGGAGCGCCACGGTGGCGTGTTCCAGGCGCTGCCGGCGCCGGTCATGCGCCTGCACCAGCGGCTCAAGCAGGTGTTCGATCCACGCGGCGTATTCAACGTCGGTCGCATGTATCCCCAATTCTGAGCAAGGAGTCCGTCATGCGTGTCGAGTTCGATCAGCCGATGCAGGCCAGCGCTTCCGCGCCCGATGCCCGCCGCATCATCGAGTCCTGCGTCCATTGCGGGATCTGCACCTCGGTTTGTCCCACCTACGACCTGCTGGATCACGAACTGGACAGCCCGCGCGGCCGCATCTACCTGATCCGCGACATGCTGCAGGGGGCGTCGGTCAGCCCCCGCACCCGCGCGCACCTGGATCGCTGCCTGACCTGCCGCGCCTGCGAGACCGCCTGTCCGTCGGGCGTGGAGTACGGCCAGCTGATCGATATCGGACGCCAGGAACTCGAACGACGCATCCCGCGCAGCCTGCCCGAACGCGGCCAGCGCCGCTTCCTGCGGCGCGCGCTGCAAAGCCCGCGTCTGCTGCAGCTGGCTCTGCGCGCTGCCTGGATGGTGCGCGTCCTGCTGCCCACGGGTCTGCGCAAGCGCATCCCGCCACTGCCCCAGGCTGCTGCCACTGCGGCCTGGCCGGCCAGCCCGCATGCACGTCGGGTGCTGAGTCTGCGCGGCTGCGTGCAGGGTGTGGTGGCGCCCGGTTACGACCTGGCGCTGGCGCGCATCCTCGACCGCTTCGGCGTGACGCTGGTGGACGTCGCCGGCAGCGCCTGCTGTGGCGCCATCGACCAGCACCTGGGCGCACCGCAGGCCGCGGCCCGGACCATGCGCCGCAATATCGATGCCTGGTGGCCGCACATCGAAGCCGGCGCCGAGGCCATCGTCCTCAGCTCCAGCGCCTGCGGCAGCATGGTCGCGGACTATGCGCACCTGCTCAAGGACGATGCGCAGTACGCGGCCAAGGCACAGCGTGTCAGCGCGCTGCTGCGCGATCCGGCGGAACTGGTCGGCCAGTTGTGGGACCAGGCCAGTCTGTCGTTGCGCGCGCTGGCGCCGGGGCGGGACCGGCTGGTCTTCCATCCGCCCTGCACCCAGCAACATGGCCTGCGCATCAAGGGGCAGGTCGAACTGCTGCTGCAGCGGGCCGGCTATCAGCTCGCCTCGCTGGCGGAGAGCCATCTGTGCTGTGGTTCGGCGGGCACCCATTCGCTGCTGCAGCCGGCGCTGGCAGACCGCCTGCGGCAACGCAAGCTGTCGCACCTGCTGGCGGGCCAGCCGCAGGTCATCGCGTCGGCCAACGTCGGCTGCATCCTGCATCTGCAGCAGGACAGCCCGGTGCCGGTGCGGCACTGGCTGGAGATACTGGCAGAGCGCCTGCCAGCAGGAGCACAAGCATGAATGTACATGCCTTGCTCCAGGCACTGCGCGAGATTGTCGGCGAGCCGTGGCTAATGGCCGATGCCGAATCGGTGGCGCCCTACGAGTGCGATGCCCTGTTCCATCTGCAGCAGCGCCCGCTGGCCGTGGTACTGCCGGCCGATGAACAGCAGGTGGCCGCGCTGGTGGCCCTGTGCGCGCACGAACGCGTGCCGCTGGTGCCACGCGGCGCCGGCACCAGCCTGTCAGGCGGCGCCACGCCGGTGGCCGGCGGCATCGTGATGGCCCTCAATCGCCTCAAGCGCCTGAGCATCGATGTCTCCGCCCGACAGGCGCTGGCGCAGCCGGGGGTACGCAATATCGTGGTGTCGCAGCAGGCGGCCGGCGCCGGGCTGTTCTTTGCGCCGGATCCCTCCAGTCAGGTGGCCTCCACCATCGGCGGCAATATCGCCGAAAACGCCGGCGGCGTGCACTGCGTGAAATACGGCCTGACCGTGCACAACCTGCTCGGCCTGCGCGTGGTCAGCGGCGAGGGCGAAGTGCTGGCGCTGGGCGAGGGCAGCCTGGACCAGCCCGGACTGGACCTGCTGGCCCTGGCCTGCGGTTCCGAAGGCCTGCTGGGGCTGGTCACCGAAGCGCGCCTGCGCCTGCTGCCCAGCCCCCGGGCGGTGCGCGTGCTGCTGGGATTCTTCCCGCGCATCGAAGCCAGCTGCGATGCGGTCTCGCGCATCATCGCGGAGGGCATCGTCCCGGCCGGGCTGGAAATCATGGACCAGGCCTCGCTGCAGGCCGCGCACCGCTTTTCCCCGGCGCTGGGCCTGCGCGAGGACGCCGCCGCGGCTCTGCTGTGCGAACTGGATGGCGAACCCGACGATATCGACGATGCCACCCGTCGCATCTGCTCCATCTTCCAGTCGCTGGCGGTGATGGAACTGCGCCAGGCCGATGACCCGGCCCAGCGCGCCCAGCTGTGGGCGGCCCGCAAGAACGTCCTGCCGGCCCTGTTGCGCAGCGCCAGCGACCTGTATGTCGCCGATTGCACCGTCCCGCGCCGCGCCCTGAGCCGGGTGCTGACCCGGGTGCTGCAACTGTCGGCGCAGCATGGCATCGCGGTGGCGCAGAGCTTTCACGCCGGCGACGGCAATCTGCATCCGGTGCTGTTCTACGACAGCGCCGTGGACGGCGAGGAAGAACGCGCCCTGCGGCTGGCCGACGCCATCCTGCAGGCGGTGCTGGCCGAGGGCGGCACCGTCAGCGGCGAGCACGGCATCGGCAGCGAAAAGCTGCATGGCATGTGCTGGCAGTTCTCGGCCGACGAACTGGATCTGTTCGCGCGCTTGCGCGCTGCCTTCGATCCGCAGGGCCTCTTCAATCCGGGCAAGGCCATCCCGACCTTGCACCGTTGCGCCGAGTTCGGCGGCATGCATGTTGCGCGCGATGCCATGCCGTTCCCCGAGTTACCGCGCTTTTAATCACCGACCTTAGATGGGAGCAAGCATGTCAGATCTGTTCGATAACCCCATGGGCCTGTGCGGCTTCGAATTCGTCGAATTCGCCTCTGCCCGCCCCGGCGTCCTGGAGCCCCTGTTCGTGCAGCTGGGCTTCACGGAGGTGGCCCGTCACCGTTCCAAGGATGTTTCGCTGTACCGCCAGGGCAGCATCAATTTCATCATCAATCGCGAGGCCGGCAGCCAGGCCGCCTACTTCGCCGCAGAGCACGGGCCGTCGGCCTGCGGCCTGGCCTTCCGTGTGCGCGATGCGCATCATGCCTACCGCCGCGCGCTGGAACTGGGCGCGCAGCCGGTGGAGATCCCCACCGGCCCGATGGAACTGCGCCTGCCGGCCATCCGCGGCATCGGCGCAGCGCCGCTGTACCTGATCGACCGCTTCGAGGATGGCAAGTCCATCTACGACGTCGATTTCGAATTCCTGCCCGGCGTGGATCGCCATCCGCGCGGCCATGGTTTTTCGCTGGTGGACCACCTGACCCACAACGTCTATCGCGGCCGCATGGCCTATTGGGCGGACTTCTACGGCAAGCTCTTCAATTTCCGGGAGATCCGCTACTTCGACATCCAGGGCGAATACACCGGTCTGACCTCCAAGGCCATGACCGCGCCCGATGGTCTGATCCGCATCCCTCTCAACGAAGAAGCACGCCAGGGCGGCGGCCAGATCGAGGAATTCCTGATGCAGTTCAACGGCGAGGGCATCCAGCACATCGCCTTGCTGACCGACAACCTGCCCGATGCCATCGACCGCCTGCAACTGGCCGGCATCCCCCTGCTGAGCGCACCCAACGCGCTGTACTACGCACAGCTGGAGAAGCGTCTGCCCGGCCATGGCCAGCCGGTCGATGCGCTGCAGGCGCGCGGCATCCTGCTCGACGGGACCACCGAGGGCGGCACTGCGCGCCTGCTGTTGCAGATCTTCTCGGAGCCGCTGCTGGGGCCGGTGTTCTTCGAGTTCATCGAACGCAAGGGGGATTACCGCGAAGGCTTCGGCGAGGGCAATTTCAAGGCCCTGTTCGAATCGCTGGAGCGCGACCAGATCCAGCGCGGCGTCCTGGGCGGCGAGCAGCAATAAAGAACGATATCAATCATTGACACAGAGAGGACGCGCCATGGAAGACCATCGGCGCAGTACCTCCGCCATGACAGGAGACCCATGTGACCACCCTTGCATCCGGACTGGGCGGCGACGCCACAGCAGACTTCGAGAACCGCACCTATGCCAGAGTGACCTGGCGCCTGATTCCCTTCCTGTTCCTGTGCTACGTGGTGGCCTACCTGGACCGCGTCAACGTCGGTTTCGCCAAGCTGCAGATGCTCAGCAGCCTGCAATGGAGCGACAGCATCTATGGCCTGGGAGCAGGTCTGTTCTTCGTGGGCTATTTCCTCTTCGAGGTCCCCAGCAACCTGCTGCTGTACCGCTACGGCGCCCGCCGCTGGATCGCCCGCATCATGATCAGCTGGGCCATCCTGTCGGGCCTGACCGCCTTCGTCACCACGCCGGCCGCGTTCTATGTCCTGCGCTTCCTGCTGGGGGTGGCCGAGGCCGGTTTCTTCCCCGGCATCATCCTGTACCTGACCTACTGGTATCCGGCCCATCGGCGCGGCCGCATCACGGCACTCTTCATGACCGCCATCCCGATCTCGGGCGTGGTCGGCGGTCCGCTGTCGGGCTGGATCCTGGGCAGCTTCGGCAGTACCGGGGGCTGGGCCGGCTGGCAATGGCTGTTCGTGTTGGAAGCCCTGCCTTCGTTGCTGGTGGGCGTGATGGTCCTGTATTACCTGGATGACGGCATCGCTTCCGCACGCTGGCTTGATGACCGGCAGAAGACGCTGCTGCAGGACAATATCCGCAGTGACGCCGTCGGCAAACTGGATCACTCCATCGCTGCGGCCTTCTCCAACGGCAAGATATGGGTCATGTGCGGGATCTACTTCACCTGCGCCATGGGCAACTATGGCATCAGCTTCTGGCTGCCCTCGCTGATCCAGGCGGCCGGCATCAGGAGCCTGCTGTCGGTAGGTCTGCTGTCGGCCATTCCCTTTGCCGTGGGCGCAGTATCGATGGTCTTGTTCGCCCGCAGCGCCGACCGCCGGCTGGAGCGCCGCTGGCACCTGGCCGTGGCATTGCTGGTGGGCGCCGTCGGCCTGAGCCTGAGTGCCCTGTTCGGCCAGCAGGCCTTGCTGGCGATTGCTGCGCTGTCGTTCGCCTCGGCCGGCATCATGTCGCTGGCGCCGCTGTTCTGGAGCCTGCCGACCGCCTTCCTGGGTGGCGCGGCGGCGGCCACCGGTATCGCGCTGATCAATTCGGTGGCCAACCTGGCCGGCTTTGTCAGCCCCTTCCTGATCGGCTGGATCAAGGACCAGACCCACAGCACCGCCATCGGCCTGTACCTGCTGTCAGGCGTACTGGTGGCCGGGGCGGTGCTGGTCATCGGCGCCGTGCCGGCCAGGCTGGTGAACCGCTAGCAGGGTTCATCCGCTGCAGGGCGTCCCTGTTTCAGGGCGCCCGATCCTCTACCGGCTTTGCCGTCTTCCTGATCTTTGCTACATCGGCCGCCGACACCGTGCCACCGCGATTGCCCCAGGCGGTCTGGATATACGAGGTCACCTCCGCCACCTGCTGGTCGTTGAGCAGCTGTGCGTAGGGTGCCATCACCAGTCCGCCCTTGATCGAATCGGTAGCCGGCTGGCGACCGCCCTGCAGGATGATGCGGATGGCCGAGGTAGCATCGCTCGTTTGCAGCACCGGATTGCCCGCCAATGCCGGGAAGGCCTTGCCGTAACCCGTGCCGTTGCTGCGGTGGCAGGCGGCACAGCGATCCAGGTAGAGCGCCGCACCCGGCGTCTGCGGCCGACCCTCGTAGGCGGCCGTGGCGCTCACCTCGTCATAGCGATAGGGCGCCGCATCGTTGCGTGGCGACAGACTCAGCAGGTAGCGCGAGATGGCATTGAGATCGGCCTCGCTCAGGTATTGCATCGAATGCTCGACCACGTCATTCATGGCCCCGAAGGAGGCCGCGAACTGATTGCGGCCGGTGCGCAGGAACTCCACCAGATCAGCCTGGCTCCAGCCGGCGATACCGCCACCGTGCTCGTTGCGCAGTGACGGTACGCTCCAGCCATCCACCACCTGGCCACCGGAAAGATACAGGCGGCTGCTGTCGTCGCGCAGCGATTTTTCCTGCAGCGTGGTCGAGCGCGGCGTATGGCAGCTGCCGCAATGTCCCAGTCCCTCCACCAGGTAGGCGCCCCGTGCCAGTTCCTGGTCGCCGCCGGCCGGCGCGACATAAGGCGTGGGCGTCGGCGCGAACAGCTTGCGCCAGATCGCCAGCGGCCAGCGCATCGACAGCGGCCACGGGATGTCATTGGCGCGATTGGCCTGGGCAGAGGGCGGCACCGCCTTGGTGAAGTAGGCATAGAGCGCCTGCATGTCCTCCTCGCTCAGGCGCGAATAGGACGGGTAGGGCATGGCCGGATAGACCGTATAGCCGGCCCGGGTGACGCCGGTGCGCATCAGACGCGCGAAGTCTTCGTAGCTCCAGTCGCCGATGCCGTGTTCCTTGTCCGGCGTGATGTTGGTCGAATAGATCGCGCCCAGCGGAGATGCCAGCGCCAGACCGCCGGCAAAGGGTGCGCCACCCTTGCTGGTATGGCAGGCCACGCAATCGCCGGCCCGCGCCAGGTAGGCACCCCGCAGCAGCAACTGGTCGTCGGCACTGGGGCTGCCCTTGGCGGCGATGCGCTGCGACAGCGCAGCATCGGCCGGCGGTACCGCGAAGGGCTGCAAGGGCGCAGTTTCGCGATTCAACAGCCGCCCACCCATCGGCGGCTTGGGCGGCGCCGCAACGGTCAGCGAATCATCGGCATACGCCAGGTTGTAAGCGGCTGCCGCGGCCAGCACGGCCGCGCCCAGTGCCAGGGAGGAGGTCAGGATCAGTCGTTTCATCATCACTCCCGTGCTCACGCGCTGACCAGCGGACGCGGGTCCTTCAGGTATTGCTCGCGGATGGCGCGGGCCGACCAGTAGGTCAGCGCCACCGCCGCCCCGGTCGGGTTGTAGCCGATGCCCTGGGCGAATACGCCCGAGCCCACCGCAAACACGTTGTGTACGTCCCAGCTCTGCAGGTAGCGGTTCACCACGCTGGTGGACGGGTCATTGCCCATGGCCACGCCACCGGCCCAGTGCGTGGTCTGGTAGGTGCGCAGGTCCGGCGCCGCGCCGAAATCCTTGACCGTGACCTTGATTTCGCGCGCCTTCAGTTCATGCGCGATCTTGACCGCCTGATCAGTGACGTAGCGGCTCATGCGGATGTCGTTGTCCTTCCAGTCGAAGGTGAAACGCAGCAGCGGCTGGCCGAAGGCGTCCTTGTAGTTCGGATCGAGATCGACATAGACGTCCCGATACACCATGTTGGCGCCATGCACGTCGAAGGACATGGTGTTCAGATAGCTGTCCTTGACCGCCTGCTTCCAGGCGCGTCCCCACTTGGGTGTACCGGGTGGCACGGCGATGCCCGAGATCGGCTTGGCCCCGGCCGGGTTGCACCAGATCGGCGAACCGCCCACGAAGCCCAGCGGGCCGTGGTCCATGTGGTCGCCGTTGAAGTCGTCCACCGCTACCCCGTTGCCGCCGGCGCCGATGAAGCCATTGATGTTCTTGCCCGGCGCGAAGAAGGCATTGATGGTGGACATCATCTGGAAGGCGATATTGCGGCCCACCACACCGGTATTGGAAACCGGGTCATACGGCTTGCCGATGCCCGAGAGCAGGAACAGCCGCGCATTGTTGTAGGCAAAGGTACTGGCGATGACGATGTTGGCCGGCTGGAACACAGTGTCGCCGCTGGCGTCGATGTAGGTCACGCCGGTGGCCTTCCTGCGGGTGCTGTCGAGTTCGATGCGCAGCACATTGCACTGGCTGCGCAGCTCGAACAGCTTGCTCTGGCGCAGTGCCGGCATGATGTTGACGTTGGGCGAGGCCTTGGAATAGTTGTAGCAGGCGTAGCCGGAGCAATAGCCGCAGAAGGTGCAAGGCCCCATCTGGCAACCATACTGGTTCACATAGGGTGCCGAGGCATTGGCCGAGGGCAGGGTAAAGGGATGGAAGCCCGCCTGCTGCGCCGCCTTGCGAAACAGCGCCGCCTGGTACTGCTCCTTCTGCGCCGGCAGCGGGAAGGCATCCGAGCGGTCAGCCTCGAAGGGGTTGCCGCCATTGTCCACCACGCGACCCTTGACCCGATAGGCGGTGCCGGAAGTCCCCATCATCTTTTCGGCAAAGTCGAAATACGGTTCCAGTTCTTCGTAGCTCACGCCCCAGTCCTGCAGGCTCATGTCCTTGGGGATGAAATTCTTGCCGTAGCGTTCCTCGTAGTGGCTGCGCATGCGCAGTTCTTCCGGCAGGATGCGCCAGTGGCAGCCCGACCAGTGCAGGCCCGCGCCGCCCACGCCTTCGCCCGGTTTGAACATGGCGATCTGGCGATAGGGAATGGCGCTGTCGGCCATCTTGCGGCGGAAGGTGAAGGAAGACTTGTTGAGGTTCTGGAACAGCTTGAAACGCTGCTGGTATTCCAGTTCATCGATGGTCTTGGGATAGGCGCCATCGGGATAGGTATCGCGATACACACCGCGTTCCAGCGCCACCACGCTCTGGCCGGCCTCGGTCATTTCCTTGGCCATGATGGCGCCGGTCCAGCCGAAGCCGACGATGACGACGTCGACTGCTTTCATGTTTTTGTTGGCCATGTGCTTGGACTTCCGGGATGAGAGAAGACGGGGCTCAGCCCCGCGAGATCGGGAGCAGGGGATAGGTGCGGCCGTACTGGTCGACCCAGTCGTAATAGTCGGCGCGGGCACCCGGGAAGCCGATCATCTTCCACGCACCCATGCCCTTGTTGCCGCCATCGCTGGGGTCGCAGAAATAGCCCTCGTGCACGTTCTGCAGCAACAGGTTGAACAGGGCTGCGGGGGGAATGCTGGCCATGGTCAGCTTGCCCTGTTCGAATTCACCCATCATCTTTTCGCGCTGCTGCTGGTTCAGCCCGACATAGCCCTGGCCATACTGCTGACGGATCGCCGCGTCGAATTCGGCCAGCCCTTTCTTGTACAGCTCGCGCGGCGGATAAGGCAGCTGGTAGCCGAACTCCGGCGGCGCATCGGGCGTGAACGGTCCCTGCATGTACCACAGCTGACCCCGGCCATAGGGCGTGTTCATCTGGGCATCGATGAACTCGGGTACCCCCGCTTCCAGCGCCCCGGGACCGTTTTCATCCGCGGGAATGAGCACCTCGGCCAAGGCGCTGAGCAGGGCGAATTCATCCTGGTTGAAGAAGCTGGGCTGGTAGGGAGCGGGGTCGCCAGTCTTGGCCGACTGGCCCTGGGCGGCCCCGGTGAGGCCACCGGTGGTAACCGCCAGTGCGGCGGCCGGCGCGGCGGTCAAGGCGCCGCGCAGGAAACGGCGGCGGTTGGCGGAGATGCTTATTTTTTTCATGGCGCGTTTCCGTGTGGGAAATCCGGAGCGCATGCAAGCAGATGCCTTGCATACGGCTGAGCCATGATGCGCGCATGGGCGCGGGCGGGGGATCAGCGAGACTGTACTTTTGATGTCGGAAAAGTCTGACGCTCCCGCCTCACCCGGCGCCGACCCGATGGCGCGCGCCTACCGGGTCGTCCTGCTGTCGGCGGACCCCGCCGATCCAGGGGCGTACCTGAATCAGAAGCCCCAGCTCAGCATGCCCACCAGTTGGTTGCCCTGTTTGACGTCGAAGCGGTTATAGCCTCCCAGTATGGCCTGCAGCGACCAGCTCAGCGACGAATCCGGGAACGGGGCCGACAAGCCCAGGCTCAGGTGGCGCAGCCCGCCGCTGCTGGGGCCGTTGCCGGCAAAGCAGCCGTTGACGACGAAGGCCTCACCCGAGGCGCAGGCGGTGCCGGTGGCGGTGTCGCGGGTACCCAGATACTTGCCCTCGCGCTTGTAGGTGTAGGCGCCCAGCGTGCCGGTGAACGTGATGTCATGCGGCAGCGGCTTGGTGTAGACCAGGGTCCAGTAGGTATCGCCCTTGTTGCCCCAGACCACGTCGTTGAGCAAGGTCTGCGCATTGAAGGACAGCGCGCCCCAGGTCAGGCCTGCCTTGGTTTCCAGTGCGTTGGCGTGGGTCCCGTTGGCATAGTAGTAGCCGGTCATGCCGAGGGTGTAGCCGAGGTCGCCCGTGATGTTGCCGGCATAGGCGAAGTAGAGGTCGTTTTCCACCGAACGCGGTTTCTGGAATGCGGTGATGCTGCGGTCACCGTAGGAATTGCCCAGCTGCTTGTAAGAATAGTTGATGGTGGAGGCCCAGTAGCCGAAGCTCCAGCCACTGGTATGGACGAAATCGATACCCCATTGCAGCGCTGCCTGGTCGGACTCCGGGGCGTCGGCCCCCGCGTTGCCCAGCGGCTGGCCATTGCCATAGGTCGTGGTGACGCCGCGCAGCACGTAGCGCGAGGCCAGGTCGATGTGCTTGGTGATGGTCCAGGGGCCGGTGGGTGCGGTGGGGGTGGCTTCGTCGGCCAGGACCGGGGGGGCCGACAGCAAGGCGGCGAGCGTGGCGAAGCTGGCGCCAAGGCAGGACAGGCGAGACAGGGAAGGGATGCAGTTGGTCAAGATTCTCTCCGTTGGTGTGGGCAGGGCAGATCTGAAAACACTGAAATGATCGAAAGCGAGGCACGAGCAGAGCCCGGCGGGGCCGTTGCCGGCTCCGCACAGACTGGATTGCGGGTTGAGGGTGGTACGGGCGCGCGAAGGGCTTAGAGCTTTCCGTCCGCTGCCATCTTCATGTAGGTCGGGTCGAAGCGCAGCTTGACGTTCTTCTTGTCGCCGATCACTACGTTGCCGTCAAAGGCGATGCCGATGCCATCGGCGCTCTTGACGTTCGGGCCGAGGATGCCGTGGTCGAAGCTGAACTTGGCAATGCGGCCCATGATGGTCGGCAGTTCTTTCTTGGTGGCGAATTCCAGCGCGGCCTTGGGCTGGTAGAACATGGCGGTGGCCGCCAGCTGTGCCTGGAAGCCTGCCAGGTCGGTGCCCGAAGCCTTGCCCATGGCGCTCAGGGCGCGGGTGGCGCGTTCATCCTTGGCGCTCATGATGGCCATCATCTCGTACCAGGCGCCGGTCAAGGCCTTGCCGAAGGCCGGGTTCTCCTGCAGGGTCTTGGTGTTGACCACCATCAGGTCCATGATCTCGCCGGGCAACTGCTTGGACGTATAGACCAGGGATACATCGGGCGCGGCAGCGATGGCCGAGAGCATGGGGTTCCAGGTCACCGTGCTGGTGACCGCCGGGGTCGCAAAGGCGGCGCTGATATCGGCATCGCTGGTGTTGACCACCTTGACATCACGCTCGCGCAGCCCGGCGGTCTCCAGCGCCCGCGCCAGCAGGTAGTGCGATACGGAGAATTCCACCAGTTGCACCGACTGGCCCTTGATGTCGGCCAGCTTCTTGTTTTTCCCCTTGAGCACGATGCCATCGTTGCCGTTGGAATAGTCGCCCACGATCAATGCGGTGCTGTCCACGCCGCCAGCGGCGGGAATGGTCAGCGCGTCCATGTTGGTCATGGTGCAGCCGTCGAACTTGCCGGCCGTGTACTGGTTGATCGATTCGACATAATCGTTCAATTGCACGGCACTGATGGTAATGCCGTATTTCTTGCCCCACTTGGCCAGGATGCCCTGCGCCTGGGCCTCGCCCCACGGCATCCATCCGGCGTAGATGGAGGTGCAGACCTTGAAGTCGGTGCGGGGGGCGGCGTGGGCCGATGAGAGCGCGCCAGCGAAGGCGGCCAGAGCGATGGCGGCGCCACCAAGAAGTCGGGAGATGTTGTACACGGCGTAGGGTCCTCGAAGGGTTTGTTGGAAAAAAGCCCGGGAGCCGCGCGGTCCTGCGAACGCGTCATCTCCCGGGCTTTTCTCCCGCCGTGTAACCCCTTGCGAGGTCGACTGCTCTCGGACCAGACATCCGCCAGTGCGAACCGGAACCCTAGCTGTCCATTGCAAATTGTGCTTACCCAAGACCGGACTTGCCGGCTCCCGCTCGCTTTTCAGCAAGGTTCGTGCCAATCATCGGCGCTGCCATTGCTGCGTTTTTCGCTATTAATAGCGGGTGCGGGAAAACGGAGATGCCCGCCCCGTCGTGAGCCGGGACGGCGCTTCGCACACGCGCCAAATCGGTGCCGTCGCGCACCATACTTGTACCTGCCCCGGCCGCGAGTCAGCGGTCGCCAGGGTTTGCGTTCAGCTGTGGCGCGGGTTTGCGGCGCATGCGATGGGCGGGCGGCAGCTGGTCCGAAATTTGCATACAAGATCGTCGTTCTCGCATAGGGCGAGCCAAGACGACTTGGGTCGGTGCATGGCCAGGCCATGGACTTCGACAACCATTCTGGACGGCCAGGCCATGCTCGCAGGAGAACACCATGTCCATGACCGCATCATCAGCCGCATCCTGTCCTTCCTTCTCCGTTTCCGTCGACACCCTGCACGCCTCGCGGCTGTGTGGACGCATGCGTACCTCGCTGCTGTTGATCGAGATTCTCCTGCTGGGTGTTCGGCTGCTGCGGCAGCCGCGCCAGGACGTCCTGCGCGGGCGATGATGGTATGGAATTTGCTGAAATCCATTCGACGCAGGGCAGCGCATCGATGATATGGGATTGGTAATCTGATATCGCAGCGTCGAGCGGCTGCACCAGGAAGTTCAAATAGCTGGCTAGGGTTCCGGTCTGCCACAGGCAGATGACTGGTCCGAGAGCCGGCGACCTCGGTCGAGGTTACACGGCGGGACAAAAGCCCGGGAGAGAGTTGCACCTCAGGTGCGGCGCTGCTCCTGCTTTTGTTCAACCCGACCGGAGTTTCCCGTGATCGCTGTTCGCATTCCCAGGCTTCACTATCCAGCGTCCGCGCTGCGTTCCGCCTCGCTTTCCTTTCTGTATCAGGGAGGCGCGCCATGCGCTTCCTGAACCGTCAGCCCGGCCGCGCCGGGCAATGGCTGCTTGCGCTGCTGCCGTTGCTCATCCTGGTGCTGCTGTATGCCTTTGGCTCGGCCGCACGCCTGGCCGACAATCCCAGCGACAAGCTCTTGCCCGGCGCCACGCAGATGGTCGATGCCATCGGCCACATGGCATTCATGGAAGACCCGCGCACCGGTGACTACCTGTTCTGGGTCGATACCCTGGCCAGCCTGCAGCGGGTTTTCATTGGTCTGGGCATCGCCGCGCTGGTCGGCCTGGTGCTGGGCATTGCCAATGGCATCTTCCCGGTCTTGCGGGCAGGCCTGTCGCCGCTATTGACGGTGATCTCGATGGTGCCGCCACTGGCCATCCTGCCCATCCTGTTCATCGTACTGGGACTGGATGAACTGTCCAAGGTCATGCTCATCGTGATCGGCATTACGCCCTTGCTGGCAAGGGACCTGGAGCATGCCGGGCGAGCTATCCCGCCCGAACTGCTGATCAAGGCCCAGACGCTGGGTGCCAATAGCTGGACCCTGGTGCTGCGCGTGGCGCTGCCGCAGATGCTGGCACGCCTGCTGGTGTCGCTGCGCTTGTCGCTGGGCGCGGCCTGGCTGTTCCTGATCTCGGCCGAAGCGATCTCCGCCACTGCCGGTCTGGGTTACCGGATCTTTCTGGTGCGTCGCTACCTCGCCATGGACATCATCCTGCCCTATGTGGTCTGGATCACCTTGCTTGCCTGGTCGATGGACTGGCTGCTGCGCGCCCTGCATCGCCGCTTCTTCCCCTGGGCCGAAGGAGGCCGCGCATGAGCTACATCGAGATTCGCAACGTCTGGCAGCAATATGGAGCCAACGTGGTGCTGGAGCGGCTGAACCTGCGCGTGGAAGAGGGCCAGTTCTGTACCCTGGTGGGAGCCTCCGGTTGCGGTAAATCGACCTTCCTGCGATTGCTGCTCGGTCAGGAGCGGCCCAGCAAGGGACAGTTACTGCTGCAGGGGCAGCCCTTTCCGGCTGAACCCGATGCCACGCGCGGCGTGGTGTTCCAGCGCTATTCGGTGTTTCCGCACCTCAGCGTGCTGGACAACGTAGTCATCGGCCTGGAGCTGCCACGCGCACCGCTGATGGGGCGCCTGTTTGGCGGTGCCCGGCGTCAGGCGCGCGATGCCGCGGCGCAACTGCTGCATCGGGTCGGCCTGGGCCATGCACTGCAGCTCTATCCCGCCAGTCTTTCGGGGGGCATGCAGCAGCGTCTGGCTATCGCGCAAGCGCTCATTACGCGCCCGCGCGTGCTGCTGCTGGACGAACCCTTCGGCGCCCTCGATCCCGGTATCCGCAAGGAGATGCATACGCTGTTGCTGGACTTATGGCGCGACAGCGGCGTGACTGTCTTCATGGTCACGCACGACCTCTCCGAAGGATTCAGCCTGGGTACGCGCTTGCTGGTGTTCGACAAGGTCCGCGTCGATCCGCAATACCCCCAGGCCTATGGCGCCCACATCACCTATGACATCGCCCTCAACGAGGCGCGGGCCCGCGAACAGGCCGGCAAGCTGGCCGGTCTTCTCTCTGCAAAGGAAATCTGACATGAGCACCAATCCCCTGGCCATCCAGGCCAGTCTCTACGAAGAACGGCTACCTGGGGGAGGCCATACTTCCTTCATCCTCAAGCGCGGGCAGTCCTTGCGCATCACCGATATCGAGGGCGGGGCCAACGTCAGCATGATGATGCTCAACGCCCAGCAGCCCAGCGAGCGCCTGAATCTGCCCGATACCCTGAAAGGTCAGCATACGGCGCGCCTGCAGGCCGGCCATTGCCTGTATTCGGACATGGGGCGCGTACTGGCCGCCATCACCGAGGACACCTGCGGCTGGCATGACAGTTTCGGTGGCGTGCTCAATGCCGAGGAGGTGCAAGAAAAATATGGCCAGGGCCGCTATCAGGAGTTGCGCAACGGCTTCTATCGCAATGGCGTCGACAACCTGCTGGTCGAAATGGGGAAATGGAACCTCGACCTGCAGGACCTGCTGATGGTGGTGAACCTGTTCTCGCGCGTGGATGTGGATGCCAACGGTGGCCTGGCCTTCGTGCCGGGCAACTCCCGCGCCGGTGATGCCATCGAGCTGGCCGCGCCGATGGATACCCTGATCATCCTGACCGCCCTGCAACATCCGATGGATCCAGATCCCCATTACGCGCCGCGTCCCGTCCACCTGCAATGGAAGCAGGCACACGGTGACGACGGCACCAGCGGCTGCCGTCATTCTCGTCCGGAGAACGAGCGCGCCTTCCACAATACCGAACGCTTCTATCTCTGAGACCTGGAGGATTGCATGCACATCATCGAAAGCCAGCGCGCGCCTGAGCACGCCGTGTTCCGCCACGTGATCCCGGCGGGCGAACCCTACCTGTTCAATCTCAAGGCCGGCCAGACCCTGCGCCTGCTCGACCTGGAAGGCAATCAGGCCATTGACACGCTGTTCTACAGTGCCGCCAATCCACGCGAACGCTATGATCCGCAGCGTACCCTGCGCCGCCAGCAGCGTGCCTACCTCGGGGCCGGCAGTGTGCTGTATTCCAACCTGGGGCGTGCGCTGGCCACCATCGTGGCCGATACCTGCGGTTGTCACGACACCCTCGGCGGTGCCTGCGCCCAGGAGAGCAATACCGTGCGCTATGCGCTGGAGAAACGCTACATGCACAGCTGCCGGGACAATTTCCTGTGCGCCTGTCTGCATGACGGCCGTCTGAACAAGCGCGACATCGGCGCCAACATCAATTTCTTCATGAACGTTCCGGTCACCCCCGAGGGCGGGCTGACCTTCGAGGACGGCATCTCGGCCCCGGGCAAGTACGTGGAGTTGCTGGCCGCGCAGGATCTGATCGTGCTCATTTCCAACTGCCCGCAGTTGAACAATCCCTGCAATGGCTGGAACCCCACCGCAGCCGAAGTGCTGGTCTGGGACTGATCCTCGCACCCCGTCCTTTGCAGGCCGACCTGCACCCCTCGCGGACGACCGCGAGCTGGTTTTTCGATTCACGGGACGACCCGGATTTCAAGGCCACCTGAATGTTCGACCATCTGCTCATCGCCAACCGCGGCGCCATTGCCTGCCGCATTCTGCGTACCCTGCGCGCGCTGGACGTCACCGGAGTGTGCGTCTATTCGGAATCCGACATCGGCAGTCTGCATGTATTGCAGGCCGACCGTGCCATTTCCCTGGGTGAAGGCGCGGCATCGCAGACCTATCTGGCCGTCGACAAGATCCTGGCCGCCGCCCGCGAGAGTGGCGCCCAGGCCATCCATCCCGGCTACGGCTTCCTGTCCGAAAACGCCGCCTTTGCCGAGGCCTGCGAAGCCGCCGGTATCGCCTTCGTCGGCCCCACTGCGCAGCAACTGCGCATCTTCGGCCTGAAACATACCGCCCGCGCACTGGCACGCGAGCAGGGCATACCGATGCTGGAAGGCAGTGACTTGCTCGACAATCTGGATGCCGCCCTGCAGGCGGCTGCCCGCGTGGGCTATCCGGTCATGCTCAAGAGCACCGCCGGTGGTGGTGGCATCGGCATGCGTGTGTGCCGTAGCGACGATGAACTGAGCGATGCCTTTGAATCGGTGCGCCGTCTCGGACAGAATAATTTCAGCGACGCCGGCGTCTTCATCGAAAAATACATCGAACGGGCCCGCCACCTGGAGGTACAGGTCTTCGGTGACGGTCGTGGTGAAGTGATCGCTCTGGGTGTGCGTGACTGCTCGGTGCAACGACGCAACCAGAAGGTGCTGGAAGAGACCCCGGCCCCCAACCTGCCGCAGGGCATGGCCGCAGCGCTGTGCGCGGCTGCTGTCAAGCTGGCCAGAGCGGTGGCCTATCGCAGTGCCGGGACTGTCGAATTCGTCTATGACAGCCAGGCCGGCCAGTTCTACTTCCTCGAAGTGAATACCCGGCTACAGGTCGAGCATGGTGTCACCGAGCAGGTGTGGGGCGTGGATCTGGTACGCTGGATGATCGAGCTGGCCGCCGGCGATCTGCCCCCTCTGGCACAACTGGCCGCCACCCTGTCGCCCAGCGGCCATGCCATCCAGGCCCGCCTCTACGCCGAAGATCCGGGCCGCCAGTTCCAGCCCTGTCCGGGCCTGTTGACGGCGGTGGCGTTTCCGCCCGCCGACGGCCGCGAGCTGCGCATCGATACCTGGGTCGAGGCCGGCTGTGAGATCGCGCCTTATTTCGATCCCATGATCGCCAAGCTGATCAGCTGGCAACCCACCCGTGAAGCAGCGCGCCTGGCGCTGAATGCGGCGCTGGGACAGACGCAGCTCTACGGGGTAGAGACCAACCAGCATTACCTGCGCCAGATCCTCGATGACGCCCCCTTCGCCAGCGGCCAGCCGTGGACACGTTGCCTGGAGCAACTGCAGTACCGGGCCGACACGGTGGAAGTGCTGGCGCCCGGAACCCAGACCACGGTGCAGGACTACCCGGGGCGCATCGGTTACTGGGCAGTCGGCGTACCGCCGTCGGGGCCGATGGATGATCGGGCGCTGCGGCTGGCCAATCGTCTTCTGGGCAACGCCACCGATGCGGCAGCGCTGGAGATGACGATGAGCGGGCCTACGCTACGCTTCAACACCGCCGCCGTGATCGCCGTGACCGGTGCCCGTATTGCGCTGCAGATCGACGGCGTGGCGCAGCCGATGGACACGGCCCTGTCCATCGCCGCCGGCAGCACGCTTAAGCTGGGCCTCATCGGCGGTGCCGGTGCGCGCAGCTATCTGGCCTTCCGCGGCGGGGTACAACTGCCCGCCTATCTGGGCAGTCGCAGTACCTTCACGCTGGGCCAGTTCGGTGGCCACGGCGGGCGGGCCCTGGCCACCGGTGACGTCCTGCACCTGGCGCCAGCCACGGATGCGCAGGCCGGGCAGACCCTCCCGCAGGGCTTGTATCCCGCGCCGGATGAAGTGCGTCAGCTGCGGGTGATCTATGGCCCGCATGGCGCGCCGGAATATTTCACGCCAGCCTACATCGATACCTTCTTTGCGACCGAGTGGGAAGTGCATTTCAATTCCAGTCGCACCGGCGTGCGCCTGATCGGTCCCAAGCCGGAATGGGTCCGTGACAGCGGCGGCGAGGCCGGGCTGCATCCTTCCAACATCCACGATAATCCCTATGCCGTAGGTGCGGTGGATTTCACCGGTGACATGCCGGTCATCCTCGGCCCGGATGGCCCCAGCCTGGGTGGTTTCGTTTGCCCGGTCACCGTCATCGAGGCCGACCTGTGGCAGATTGGCCAGCTCAAGGCCGGCGACAGGTTGCGCTTCGTCCCGGTGGATGTGGTCACCGCACGTCGCATCGCATTGGCCGGTCACCAGGCCATCGAGCGCCTGCAGCCTGTCCCCGTCGACTGGGTTCCGGCGGCGCTGTCGTCACCCATCGTGCTGGACCTCGGTCGGGATGACCGGCGCCTGTTGGCGCGGCTGTCGGGCGATGCCAACCTGCTGCTGGAGGTAGGCAGCCCGCAGCTGGACCTGGTGCTGCGCTTCCGCGTCCATGCCCTGATCGCTGCGCTGGAGGAGCAGGCGCTGCCCGGGGTGGTCGATCTCACCCCGGGTATCCGCTCCCTGCAAGTGCATTACCAGCCCGAGGCGCTGCCGCTGCAGCATCTGCTCGATACCATTGCCGGCTTATGGGATGCCGTATGCGCCAGGGAAAACCTGGCGGTGGCCTCGCGTATCGTGCATCTGCCCTTGTCGTGGGACGATCCGGCCTGCCAGTTGGCCATCGAAAAATACATGACCACCGTGCGCAAGGATGCGCCCTGGTGTCCCAGTAACCTGGAATTCATCCGTCGCATCAATGATCTCAGGGACATCGGCGCGGTGCGCGAGACCGTCTTCGATGCCAGCTATCTGGTCATGGGCCTGGGCGATGTCTACCTCGGCGCACCGGTGGCCACGCCTCTGGACCCGCGCCATCGTCTGGTGACGACCAAGTACAACCCCGCCCGTACCTGGACCGCAGAGAACTCGGTGGGCATCGGTGGCGCCTATCTGTGCATCTACGGCATGGAGGGGCCGGGCGGCTACCAGTTCGTCGGTCGCACCCTGCAGATGTGGAACCGTTACCGCGAGGTCGCGGCCTTCCGTGGCAAGCCCTGGCTGCTGCGCTTTTTCGACCAGATCCGCTTCTATCCGGTGACCGCCCAGGAATTGCAGACGATACGCCGTGATTTCCCCTTGGGCCGCTTCGATCTGCAGATCGAAGAGACCAGCCTGAGCTTGTCCGACTATGAGCGATTCCTGGATCAGGAAGCCGAGGGCATTGCGGCCTTCCGCCGGCATCAGCAGGCCGCCTTCGATGCCGAACGCGAGCGCTGGATCGCCAGCGGGCAGGCCGACTTCGCCATCGAAGACGCCGCTGCGACGGCGGACCAGGGACAGCCCCTGCTGCCCGGACAATCGGCCGTGGATGCGCCGATTGCCGGCAACCTGTGGCAGGTCAAGGTCAGTCCGGGGCAGCGGGTGGAGCAGGGTGAGCTGTTGATGATCCTCGAATCGATGAAGATGGAAATCAACATTGCCGCGCCCACCGGCGGCATCGTGGTCGAGGTACGGGTGCAGCCTGGTACGCCGGTGCGCGCCGGACAGTGTGTGCTCGTCATGGAGTAGACGGGACAACCGTCGGCGAGATCCCTTCCCGCGATCTGCCCATCGATGCCCTCACCGCCGCCGCGATGCGTATGGCGTCGCGGCGGGCCTCGACAAGCTGCATGCTCGCCCGCACCGACAGTGCGGTCCTGCCGGTGGCGGCGCCGGGTGGGTACCAGGGCGTCCGATCGCAGGCCGTTTGCCGGCGGTCTGACGGGCCGCAGGATCAGGCGTCGGGCAGGATTTCGGTCAGCGAGAGAATCGCCTGGGCCACTTCGGCGATACGTCGGTTCTGGTTCATCGCATGCTTGCGCAGCAGGCGGTAGGCGTTTTCTTCATTGAGTCCCTGCTTCATCATCAGCACGCCCTTGGCGCGTTCGATGAGCTTGCGCTCTTCCAGGCTCTCGCGCACCGTGGCCAGTTCCTGGGTCAGGTTCTGCAGGCGTTCGGACTGGGTGCGCAGCAGGTCCACGATGGATTGCGTGAGATGCGGACCGACCCCGGTGGCCATGGGCTGGGTGCGCAGATCCTGGCCGTCCAGGCTGGAGGAGAACGCCGCCAGCGGTGCCAGGGGATCGAGTTCGTCCTGCTGGCTGAACCACTGGCCCTGATCGTCCAGCTCCTTCTGCAGTTCGATGATCTTGGCGTGGCATTGCGCCTGCACGTATTGCGCCAGGTGAATCTCGACCTGATGCAAACCATCGATGCGGGTCGAGCAGCACTGGTACCAGGCATCGGCCATATCGCAATCCAGCGGGCGCTCGTGCGAGGTCAGCAGCTTGCGGCGCAGTCGCTCCAGCTCGGCCAGCGGCAGCGTGGCCTGCATCGCCGACCACTCGTTGCGGAAGCCCTCGGCGAAGGACTCGAAGCGGCGCAGGGCCTGTTCCTGCATCTCGATCTGGTATTCGATCGTCTGTTCCTGCTCGCGCGTGATCTTGCCCATGGCGAAGGCGGCGGCCCCGGCGGCCCGTTCGCGGCCGGCGAATTCCTTGCCCTGCATCAGGTTGAACAGCGCCACCAGCAGGCGCGAGATGTGCGGATCGACTGCCACGTCGGCAGCCTCGAAGACCAACGCCAGCAGCGCCCCGACCAGGGTCTTGAAGCGCTCGTAGCTGGCCGCCGGCGAGCAGGCCAGGGCCGCCACATCGGCGCGCAGGCGGGGCAGGCCATCCAGCGCATGCAGGGCGAAGGCGATGCGGGTATAGAGGCGGGCGCCATTGGAGAGCGCGTTGTCATGCTCGGTGGCCTCCAGCCAGCAGGCGAACTCCTGCTGCGCCGCCTGGCTGGCCGCCACGCGCTCCTGCCACACCAGTGCATCGCGCTCGCCGCGCGAGCCCAGGTAGATGTTGGAGATGCCGCGTTCCTGTTGCAGGCAATGGATCAGTTTGCCCACCGTCAGCACCATTTGGCAGGTGCGCGCGAGGCGTTGCAGTTCTTCCACTTCGCAGCGGCGGGCGGTGATCAGGTAGTTGAGGACGTTGCTCATGGGGCGCAGAAAGGAAATCGCGGGCGGCTGCAAGGGCAAGCAATATTCATGCAAAGCCTGCACATACCAGGATTGTAAAGGATAGCTCCCCGCCCCGGACATGGGTCCGCTGCGCCCCCGGCCTTACATGTCGCTCACCAGCACAGCGCGGCTGGCATCGACCGGGGTATTGCCTTCCATGACGATCAGCCTGGCCGGAGCCGCCGACGCCCCCGGTTCGGCCAGGCGGCGTGCCGGGCCGATGGCCGTGCCGTTGGACATGCCCTTGGCATCGGTCACGAAGCTGGCCACCGGCGTGCTCTGGCCGCTCTGGTACACGTTGTAGTTGGTCTGCGGCTTGAGCTTGAAGAGCGACACCTCCAGGGCATCGACCACGCCCAGGTTGCGCGACACCACGAAGCCCTTGGCCTCCGGTGCCGTCACGGGTTTCAGGCGGATATTGAGCGGCTCGGCATTGGCCAGCGGCGCCAGGTTCTGCTTGCCATCGCCGTCGCCGACCACGTTGGAAAGGAAGATCAGGGCCTGCGGCGCCTGCCCACCGGCCACGTGGGCGATCACCTTGTTCTGCGCCGGATCGATCACCTCCATGCCGTCACCGTTTTCCAGCCCCACATAGACCCGGCTGCTGTCGTCGGACGTCCAGATGCCGTGCGGCAGCGCGCCGGTCGGAATGGTCGCCAGCAACTGCGCCTGGGCGTCCGTGCTGTAGACCTTGACCACGTTCTCGCCACCCACCGTGACATAGGCCAGCACCTTGCCGTTGACGGTTGCAAAGGCCAGGTGGTTGGTGATGAAGCCGGTATCGATGACGCCGGTCACCTTCAGGGTGCGGGTATCGATGCGGGTCACCTTGCCCACGTCCTTGTGGGTCATCCACATCTCCTTGTGGTCGGGCGTGAACTGCAGGAAGGGGGAGAAGGGGCTGACCACATCGATCTTCTTGATCACCGTATGCGACTTCACGTCGATCACGTCCACCTGCGGCGTGAAGCTCGATACCGCGAAGGCCAGCTTGTTGTCCGGCAGGAACTGCACCATGCCGGGACCGACACCGGTCTGGATGCGGCGGGTCTCCTTGAAGGTCTGCGGGTCGATGACCGAGATGTAGTCTTCACCGCGCACGACGACCCAGACTTCCTTGCCGTCGGCCGTGAAGAAGCCCTCGTGCGGCGAGCGGCCGACATAGGTCACGCCCTTGACGGCATTGGTGGCGGTATCGATGAAGGTGACCGAGTTGGAGCCGTTGGAGATCACCACCAGGGTCTTGTGGTCTGGCGAGAAGCCCATGCCGTGCACGTTGATCTGGCCGCGATAGAGGGGCGAGAGCACGTCTGGGCGCGGATTGCCCAGGCGGATCTGGCCTACCAGGGTATTGTCGACCGGGTTGAAGACCGACACCGTATTGCTGTTCTGGTCGGCGGTGTAGACCCGGTCATGGGCGGTGGGCAGGGCCATGGCCGAACAGGATAGCAGGGACAGCAGCGAGAGGGTGAGGGTGGAAAGTGCGAGTCTGGATGATCTCATGGCGTTGGCGCGGTGGTTGGAAAAACGGGTACGGAGGAGAGCCGGCTCAGGGCGCAGTGGAGGGGTAGCCGTGACGCTTGAGCCAGGCCTGCATCACCTGGATCTCGTTCTGCTGTTCGGCCACGATGCCCAGTGCCAGGTTGCGGATCTCGGGATCCTGGCTGTACAGCAGCACGGCGCGCGCCATGTCGACCGCACCCTGGTGGTGGGGCAGCATCATGCTCACGAAATCATGGTCGGGCTGCCCGTTCATGGGCGCGTGCTGCATGCCGTAGTCCATCACGGCCATGGCATCGTCGTTGAGGGAGGAAAAGGGTTTGGCGCTGCTGGCGACGAAGACGGGAGGTGCTGCTGGTGCAGGGCTGTCGTGGGCCATGCCATGCATGGCCCCCATGTCATGGGCCGGCGCGGTGGCCGCGAACGCAGCCAGGGAACATGCCAGCGAACCCGCCAGCATCAGTCGCCAGCCGCGGGCCGAGAGACCGGGCGTTGTCGATACTGCCTTCATGCTATCTCCTGGAGGTAATGAGTAGGAGGCAGTCTAGGCAGCGCACGGCATCGTCGGCATGACAATCGAATGACAATTCTGTCATCCGCCGCCACGGCTGGGCTGGGGCTTCAGCCGTCGGTGGAACGGCTCAGCGCTTCGTGCGCCAGGATCTCCTGCGCCAGCGCAGCCTGCCCGGCGCGCACCAGCTGCAGCGCATCGCTGCCCAGCAAGAGATGCGCCGGTGGTTGCGGCATGGCCACCAGGGCCAGCATCGCCTGCGCGGCCTTCGCCGGATCCCCCAATTGCTTGCCGTGCTTGTCTTCGCGGGCCTTGCGCACCGGGTCGAACACGGCGTCATAGTCGGCGATGGTGCGTGGCGAGCGTGCCATGGAGCGGCCTGCCCAGTCGGTGCGGAAGGAACCCGGCGCCACTGCCGTGACGGCGATGCCCAGCGGCTTGAGCTCCTGTCCAAGCGATGCCGAGATACCCTCCAGCGCGAATTTGCTGCCGCAGTAATAGCTGATCCCCGGCATGGTGATATGCCCGCCCATGGAGGTGATGTTGATGAGGTGGCCGCGCCGCCGCGCGCGCATGAAGGGGAGGACCGCCTTCATCATCGCCACCGCACCGAAGACATTGACCTCGAACTGGCGGCGCATGTCCGCCAGCGGCGATTCTTCCATCACGCCTTCGTGGCCATAGCCGGCATTGTTGACCAGCACGTCGATGCCACCGGTCTGCGCTTCGGCCGCACTGACCATGGGCGCGATGGCGTCGGTATCGGTGACATCCAGAACGTGACCCCAGGCCCGGCCCGGCGCCAGGGCCTCGAAGTCGGCCACCGCCTGTGCGTGGCGTGCGGTACCGACCACGCGGTGGCCGGCCTCCAGGGCAGCAACGGCCAGGGCCCGGCCGAAGCCGCTGCTGATGCCGGTGATGAGCAAGGTTTTCTGCGAGGACATCATGCTTCTCCAGTTGAAGTAGGGGAGTGCATAATAGTCAGCCATCACCGAATCATTAAGCCGTAATCACCTGTTTTTATTGCCTGAAACTATGAAACGCGAGACTGCCGTGCGTACCGCCAGGGCCACCCTGCAAGCCCCTGTACAGCAGCGCATCATCCACCTGCTGCAGGACATGGCACCCAAGGAGGGCTATCACCTCACGCCCATCGAAAGCGTACGCGTGTTGCGCGCCGATGGCCCGCTGGCGCGCACGCCGGTGCTCTACGACCCCGGCATCGTGATCGTCTGCCAGGGGCGCAAGCGCGGCTATTTTGGCGAAGAGCTGTATCTCTACGACGAGCAGCACTACCTGGCCGTCTCGGTGCCGGTGCCCTTCACCATGGAGACCGATGCCACGCCGCGACGGCCCTTGCTGGCCCTGTACCTGCATCTGGACTTCACGCTGGCCGCCGAGCTGGCGCTGCAGATCGACCGCCAGGGCGGGCCCGCCGTGCAGGCGGCGCGCAGCATGATGTCCTCGCCCATGGAGCCAGCCTTGCAGGGCAGCCTGCTGCGTTTTCTGGAAGCGATGGCGCAACCGCAGGAGGCCGCCATCCTCGGCCCGGCGCTGCTGCGCGAAATCTACTATCGGGTGCTCACCGGCGCCCAGGGCGAGGCATTACGCAATGCCCTGGCCATGCGCGGCCATTTCGGCAAGATCGGCCGCGTACTGCGGCGCATCCACACCGACTATGCGCAGGACCTGGACGTGATGCAGCTGGCAGCCGAGGCCGGCATGAGCGCGCCCAGTTTCCATGTGCATTTCAAGGAAATCACCCAGGCCTCGCCGATGCAGTACCTGAAGTCGATCCGCCTGCATCAGGCGCGGCTGCTGATGGTGCGCGAAGAGATGACGGCCGAGGCGGCCGCCCATGCAGTGGGTTATGTCAGCACCAGCCAGTTCAGCCGCGAGTTCAAGCGGCTGTTCGGTGCCACGCCGTTGGCTGAATGCCGGCGCCTGCGCGAGAGCTTTGCCCTGCCGCCCGGCTTTGCGCAGGCGCAGTTCGTGTCCTCGCATTGAGCCTGCAGGCCCGGGTGTTCAGCGCGCGATGTACCACTCGTAACGGTGGTTCCACGCCACGAAGAGATTCATGACGATCGCCCCCACCAGGGAATAGAGCACGCGGTCGGCCGGCAGGAAGCAGGCCGCCGTTGCGAACAGCACCAGGTCGAAGCCCATCAGCAGCCAGCCGGCCTTGAAGCCGGTGCGCTCCTGGAGATAGCTGGCCAGGATGCTCATGCCGCCGCAGCTGGCCTGGTGACGGAACAGGGCGATCAGCCCGATGCCCACGCACAGGCCCGCCAGCACCGCCCCCACCAGCGGATCGAGATGGCTGTAGCTGATGTAGTTGCCGGCGATATTGGTGAGCACCGACACGGCGGTCACCGCCGCCAGCGTACGCCAGGTGAAGGCCGCACCCATGCGCAGCGCAGCGAGCAGGTAGAAGGGCAGATTGATCAATGCGAAGGCTGTGCCGAAGCTGGCGCCGGTGCCATAGCTGACCAGGAAGGCCACCCCGGCGATCTGACCGATGATCAGCCCCAGACTGTGCAGCATGGACATGCCAAAGGCGATCATCACCACCCCGAACAGCTGGCCCTGCAGGTTGTCGATCCAGTTGTGGCGCACCTGGGGAAGCGCTGCAGCGCGCTCGCGTGGGCGGGTGGAAGACGAAGAAGTTGCCACGGGGGCAGGGGAGGCAGACGAAGAGCCGGCAGTAGAAGTCGTCATGGCAATACCAATCATCAATCGTGGATAACGAACGCGTCACGGCAATGGCCGGGCCGGCGGGTAAGCCGGCACCACCATTGCATTGCGACTGCCTTCTGTCGTCGACAGTCGCCGCAGGGGCGCATGGTAATTGATTTGTTGCGGCGCAGCGACTGCTGCATGCGGTAGCGCTGCGTCCTTGCAACATTTCCCATCTAGCAGGAAATATGCCAGAGGGCCGTAGGGAGGATCACCGGAATGTCGCCTCCGGCTAGAATCCCGTCATGGACATTCTTTCTCCCACGCCCGCCCAGGAATGGATCAGGCTGCAGCGCGACGAGGACAGCGGCATCGAGAGCATCGGCGCCCATTTCTCCGGCCATGCCTACGATCCGCACGACCATGACGAGATGCTGGTCGGCGTCACCCTGCAGGGCGTGCAGCGCTTCCGCTGCGGCACGGCCTTGCACGTCAGCACCCCCGGCAAGTCCATCCTGATCGAACCCGGTGCCCTGCACGACGGTCACGCGCCCCATGAGAGCGGCTTTACCTACGCCATGCTCTACCTGCCCACACCCTGGCTGGACAGGATGACCGACCACCTGCGCCTGCCTGCGATGACGCGCTTCGCCACCTTCCGCCAGACCCTGCACGATGACGCCCAGCTCGCCGGGGCCATCCACCGGGCCTTCCTGGCCTTGCACCAGCGCGAGGGGAAACTGGCCCGCGACCTGGCGCTGGACCGCATGCTGGTGTTGCTCTCCGGCCAGTTCGACCACAGTGTGGCGGGAAGGAACGAACCACCTTCCCCGGCCCTGCAACGGGTACGCGATCTGATGCATGCACACCTTGCGGAAGACCTCAGCCTGGAGGATCTGGTGGCCTGTTCCGGCATGGACCGCTTCCGCCTGAGCCGTCAGTTCAGCCAGGCCTTTGGCCGCAGCCCGCATGCCTATCTGGTGCAATTGCGCCTGCGCCAGGCGCGCCGACTGTTGGCGGGCGGCCGCGATCCGGCCCAGGTAGCGGCCGATACCGGCTTTGCCGACCAGAGCCACCTGGGCCGCTGGTTCCGGCGCGCCTACCGCATCACCCCGGCCGCTTACCGGCGCGCCTGCACAAACGTTCTAGAGTAAAACGTGGCGGCTTCCTAAGATGGAATGCTCTCAATCCTGATCGGGAAGACCGCATGTTCGATACCAAAATCGCCATCCTGGTGCGCAATGACCTGCCCGTGTGGCAACGCCTGAACGTCACCGCATTCCTCGCTACCGGCATTGTCGCCGCCGCGCCGGACGCCCTGGGCATGCCCTATGTCGATGCCGCCGGGAAAAGCTACACCGCCCTGTGCGGCCAACCCATCCTGATCTTCGAGGCCGACCTGCAGGGGCTGCAGGCGGCCCATCGTATCGGCCTGGAACGGGAACTGCTCGTCGCTCCCTATGTGCAGGCGATGTTCTCCACCGGCCATGACGACGCCAATCGCCAGGTCTTTCTGGCCGAAGACCCGGCATCCATGAATCTGGTGGGATTGGCCTTGCGCGGCGGCAAGAAGGCGGTGGACAAGGCCACCAAGGGACTGTCGCTGCATCCCTGAAGGAGGCCAGAGCGGGGGAGGGGACGGGGCCGGGCAGGCTGGATGGCGACGGCCGCTCAGGCCGGTCGGGTCATTCCAGTTCCTTGAGCTTCTGGTGCAGCACCTCCACCCGCTGCAGGTGGCCATTGCCGCGTTCGCGCAGCCGTTCGGCCGTCAGCGAACAGATCAGGTTGACCATCGCGGAGACGGCCACCACGCTATCGAACAGCATCATGCCGTCGGTATGGCAGCGGATCACCCAGTCGGCGCGCCGGGCCGGCTTGCCGGCGATCACATCGGACACGTACAGGGTCTTCACGCCGGCCTCGGCCAAGGCTTCCATCGCCAGGGAGATCGCCGGCACCCGGCGTCGCAGACCGATCACGATCGCCATGTCGCGCTCGCCCAGGTCCCCCAGGTACTCGGCCAGGGTATCTCCTGGCGCCGGCAGCACCAGCACGTTGCTGCGCACCTGGATCAGCTCGCGCCGGATCATCTGCGCAATCGTATGGCTGTGACGATAGCCGATGATCGCCACGCGCTGCGCATTGGCGATGCCATTGACCGCATCGGTGAGGACCTGCGGATCCAGCGAGCGATAGGTATTGGCCAGGTTGGCGACCTCACGGTTCAGGTGCGCTTCGATGGTGGCGCCAAGCCCGCTTCGGGCTTCCTTCTCTCCGCGCTTCTGCAGATACAGGGGCGACCCGCCCATCAGCGCCGCCCGCGCGTCTTCCCGGGCATCGTCGTAGGACGCATAGCCGAGTTTCTGGAAAAAGCGGGTGGCCGTGGCCTTGGACACCTGCGCGCTTTCGGCCAGCTCCGTGGCCGTCTGCATGGCCAGCTGACCTGGTGCGCTGAGGATGATGTCGGCCAGCCGCTGGTCGATTCCCGAAAGCTGTTCGTACTGCGCCGCGATGCGGCTTTCGATGGAGGCCGAAGCCTTGTTCTTCTTGGTCGGGGTGCTTGCCATGGTTGTCTGGACGGCCTGGTATGGGATGCTGCGCGATGGTGCAAGAATCATTCCAGTGCAGCGCGTCGCACCTGTCTTGTGCGGGGCGGCGTTGTCCTGGAAGGAGAGGCATTGTACGTCGGCGGCGTCATCGTGAAACAGATATTTCAAATCTAACCTGATTGTATCTGCCGTTTCACGGCATTCCTCGCAGGAAACTGGTGTTTCATGATGAATTGGCATGAAACATGCATTGCATTATCGTGCTTGCCCGGATCGCCTGTGCGATCCCATCGTCCCTCAACCTCCAGGAGCCGCCCATGTCCGCACCACGTCTGTCCCGCTATCTGCTTTCCGCACTGCTGTTCTGCAGTGTCGCCGCCCATGCCGACACGCTGGACGACATCAAGAGCCGCGGCAAGATGATCGTCGCCATCGATCCGACCTTCGCGCCCTATGAATACACCGATGCCTCCAACGCCATCGTGGGCTACCACCCGGCCGTGCTGGCGGCGGTGGCCAAGAGCCTGGGCGTGAAGATCGAATACCAGCGCATGGCCTTCAGCGGCATCATTCCCGGCCTGTTGTCTGGTTCCTTCGACATGGAAGGCTCGGCACTGAACGTGACAGCCGAACGCGCCAAGCGCATCGCCTACGTGGTGCCGACCGGCAAGACCGTCAACGGCCCCCTGGTGCGCGATGACTTCACCAGGATTCCCGCCAACCCCACCCCCGAATCGCTGGCCGGCCTGACCGGCGCGGTCAAGACCGGCAGCGCGCCCGAGGGCATCCTCAAGCAGTTCAACGACACGCTCAAGGCCAAGGGGCTGGCGCCGATCACCCTGCTCAGCGTCGATAGCGTGGACCAGACCGTGGCCGCCCTCATGACCCGCCGCGCCGACTTCGTCTTCGATGACCTGACCGTGCTGGCCGACGTCATCAAGCAGCACCCCGGCAAGATGAAGATCACCGGCGAACTGGGTCCCTCGCAGTGGATCGCCCTGGCCACCCGTCCCGAAGACAAGCGCCTGAACAAGGCCGTCAGCGACCAGATCCTGGCCATGAAGAAAAGTGGCGAACTGGCCCGCCTGCAGCAGCAATACCTGGGCGTCACCTTCTCCACGCCCGATGCCGATTTCATCCCCGCCAAATAAGCGCCCATTACGACCTGCCAGCATGTGTAACCACACCCACTCCCTGACCGTCCCTGCCGGTCATGGCCGGACCTTTGAAGTCAAGGCCGGCCAGTTCCTCACGATCACCGATGTCGAGGGTCAGCAGGCGGCCGATTTCGTGGCCGTCGTCGCCGGCGACAAGAGTGAGAAACTCTCGCCCACGCATACCCGCCGCAGGCTGCAGTCGATCTTCTTCGACGTCGGCGACCATCTGTATTCCTCGCTGGACCGGCCGCTGCTGCGCGTGGTGGCCGACACCGTCGGCGTGCATGATGCCAACGTCCCGGCCTGCGACGATACCCGCTTCACGGTCGATTTCAACGTGACCGGTCACCGCAATTGCCTGGACAACATGCACGAAGGCCTGGCGCTGCACGGCCTGTCCAAGTTCGACGTGCCGGAGCCCTTCAATCTGTTCCAGAACGGCCCGGTCACCGCCGACCGGCGCATGCAGGTCACCGACCCGACCAGCAAGCCGGGGGATCACATCACCTTCGAGGTGCTGGAAGACCTGCTCTGCGCCGTCTCGTCCTGCCCGCAGGACATCATTCCCGGCAACGGCCTGCGGGTCACCGATATCGCCATCTCCATCCATGACGCCGATCCGCACCGCCGTGCCGGGGCGTCCACTGACTGACCATCATGCTGCTGCTCAAAGAAACCCCGCCCCGCCAGCCCCTGCCACCCACACGTGTGGTGGTGCCGGCCGGCGAAAGCCGTGCCATCGACGTCAAGGCCGGCCAGATCCTGCGCATCGAAGCGCGCGAGGACGGCGCCACCGCCATGCTGTTCGCCTTCGACCGCGCCCAGCCTGACATCTTCATGTCGGTACACCATACCCGCGTCTTCAGCAATTCCTATGTCCTGCAGGCGGGCATGCGCATCGTCAGCAACCGACGCCGCGCGCTGATGGTGCTGGGCAAGGACAGCGTCGGCACGCACGACCTGCTCATGCCGGCTTCCACCACCGCCTGGCTGGCCGCCAACGGCTATGCCGGCCAGACCGGCTGCGTGGAGTCGGTCTCGGCCATCATCCAGGAGCAGGGTTTGACGCCGCCGCGCCTGCCGGACCCGATCAATCTCTTCATGCATGTCGACCTGGACCAGCAGGGCCGTATCATTCCCTTGCCCAGTCGCACCCGGGCCGGCGACTTCATCGCCTGCCGGGTGGTGGCCGACATGGTCTTCGTGGTCTCGGCCTGTTGCACCGGCGTGCCCGGCAACGACCGCCCCGGGGCGCTGGAAGTGGCCACCGCCGAAGAACTGAACGCCCTGTAGGCAACGGAGAGCGCGCATGTGGTTTAGCCCCCAGGTGATCCAGAGTTTTCCCGCGCTGCTCGACGGCTGGATGATGACGGTCTCGCTCACCGTGCTGGGCGCCATCGGCAGTCTGGCCTGGGGCCACCTGGCGCTGGCCCTGCAACTGGCACCGCTGGCCCCAGTGCGCTGGCTGGTGCGGCTCTACATCAGTTTCATGCGCGGCACGCCCGCGCTGGTGCAGTTGTTCCTGGTGTTCTTCTCCCTGCCGCTGATCGGGCTGGGCGGTCATCCGCTGCTGGCGGCGGCATTGACGCTGGGCCTCAACAGTGGCGCCTACACCGCTGAAATCCTGCGCGGCAACCTGCGTATCGTCCCCCGTGGCCAGATCGAGGCCGCCACCGCGCTGGGCATGGCGCCCTGGCGCATCGCCACGCGCATCGTGATGCCGCAGGTGCTCAGGGCCAGCATCCCGGCGCTGGTCAATGAATTCACGATCCTGCTCAAGACCACGCCGCTGGCCTCGGTGGTGGCCGTGACCGAGCTGACCTACGCCGGGCAGATGGTGATTGCGCGCACCTATACCTCGTCCCAGATCATGCTGATCGTGAGCATCGGCTATCTCGCCGTCGTGCTGCCGGTCCTGGCGCTGGGCAGGCAGCTGAGCCGGGTGCCACGGTCCGGTCATGCGCTGCAGGCCAACCCGGCCACCCCGGGGAGAAGCTGACATGGCCTTCGATCCCGGTATCCTGCGCCCGCATGTCCCGGCCCTGCTGGCAGGTCTGGTGGACACTCTCTGGCTGTGCGCAAGCAGTGCCGTGCTGGCCTGCCTGCTGGGCATGGTGCTGGTGGTGTTGCGACGCATGGGACCGCGGCCGCTGGCCGTGCTCATCGACGCCTATATCGCCGTCACCCTGGCCTTGCCCTTGCTGGTGCTGCTCTATGTGAGCTTCTACGTACTGCCCGACTTCGGCCTGCTGCTGCCGGCGCCGCTGGTGGGGGTGCTGACGCTGGCCATCTATTACGCGCCCTACATCGCCCAGGTGATCCAGGCCGCCATCGACGGCCTGCCCCGGGGTACGGTGGAAGCGGCGGTCGCCATTGGCATGCCGCCGCTGGCCATCGCGCGCAGGATCGTGGCACCCCAGGCCTTGCCCCTGTTGCTGCCGACCCTGACCGGGCTGGGCATCGGCCTGTTCAAGGATTCCGCATTGCTGTCGGTGATCTCGGTGCATGAATTCATGTTCGCCGCCAAGAGCGTGGTGGCCGAGACCTATGCGCCGCTGGAAGTCTATTGCATGGTGGCGCTGGTCTACTGGGCCGCCACCGGCTTGCTGCATGCACTGACGCGACGCTGGGAGCAGCGCATCGCCATCGCCCATGGCGTCCAGCCCCATGGCATTTCATCCTCATCCAACGCTAGTACGCCATGAACCCGACAGCACCGAATTCCCCCGCCGGTGGCGTGATCGCCCTGCGCGTTCGCGACATCGTCAAGTCCTTCGGCCCGCAGCGCATCCTCGACGGCGTCAGCCTCGATATCGAACGCGGCAAGGTGGTCTGCATCCTTGGCCCTTCGGGGTCGGGGAAGTCGACCCTGTTGCGCTGTCTGAACTGGCTGGCCCCGCCCGACGCTGGCGAGGTCTGGATCGGCGATGAGCGCGTGGGCCTGCGGGACGGGCCGCACCAGCGCCTGCAGCCTCGTCCCGCGCGCGAGATCCGTGCCCAGCGCAGCCGCATCGGCATGGTGTTCCAGAACTTCAACCTGTGGCCGCACATGAGCGTGATCGACAACGTCATGGAAGGCCTGATCTCGGTCAAGGGCATCCCGCGCCTGGAGGCCAGCGACATCGCCACCGAAGCACTGCGCAAGGTCGGCCTGGCCGGCAAGCACACGGCGATGCCGGCCGCGCTGTCGGGCGGGCAGCAGCAGCGGGTGGGCATCGCCCGCATGCTGGCCATGGCGCCGGAAGTGATTCTTTTCGACGAACCCACTTCGGCCCTCGACCCCGAGCTGGTCGGCGAGGTGCTGGCCGTGATGCGCGCCCTGGCGGCCGCCCAGACCACCATGATCGTGGTCACGCACGAGGTGGCCTTTGCACGCGACGTGGCCGACGTGGTGGTCTTCATGGACGGCGGCAGGATCGTCGAGATGGGGCCGCCTGAGCAGGTGATCGACCAACCGACTTCGGCGCGACTGCGCCAGTTTCTTCAACGTTTCAACCCAGGAACCCCGACATCATGACTTCTCCCGCTTCCATTACCGTTCCCGCCGGCCACGGCAAGGCCGTGCGACTGCAGGCCGGACAGGCTGTGCGCGTCATCAATACGCACGGCACCCAGGTGGTCGATTGCTGGGCATGGAACGCCTACGACCTGGCCGAATACATGTGCATGGAGACCACCCGCGTCTGGAACCAGCGGCTCAACCCGGTGCTCGGCGACAGCTTCGTGACCAACCAGCGCCACCCCATCCTCACCGTGGTGGAGGACGCCACGCCGGGCGTGCATGACACCTTCATGGCCGCCTGCGACCGCCGCCGTTACGAATTGCTCGGCGTGCAGCACTACCACCGCAATTGCTGCGACAACATGTTCGAGGGCATGTTCGAACTGGGCGTGACCCCGCCACGGCCCAACCTGGCCTCGTTCAACATCTTCATGAACATCCGCGTCCAGCCCGACGGCATTACCCTCAAGACCCTGCCCACGGTGACCAAGCCGGGCGACTTCATCACCCTGCGTGCTGAGATGGATTGCTTCGTCGCTTTCTCGGCCTGTCCGCAGGACATCGTGAAGATCCAGGGGCAGGGCGACAATACCCCCAAGCCGGTCGAGATCATGGTGCTGGAGCAGTTCCAGTCCGACCTGCCCGGCACGCGCACCTGGGTGCCGCAGGATTGAGCGGGCAGGGCCGCGCGGTCAGCAGGCGGGTACCCGTCACGGCTGGCCGGCCGCCTTTTCGCGAATGATGCGTATCAGCCGCAGCGCCGCCGGTGACAGGTACATGTCGCGCCGGTGGGTCAGGCCCATGCGGCGCAGCATGGTGGTTTCCTTCAGGGCCACCTCGCGCAGGTGGCCCCGGCCGCCCTGCAGATTCAGCTTGGACGCAAAGCCCAGCAGATTGCTGCGCTCGATCAGTGGCAGGATCATGTTCAGCACCGTGGGCGTGATCTGCACGTCGGGCCGGGGCAGGTGATGGCGGTCGAAGACATTGTCCAGCCACTGCCGGCTCAATACCGATTGCGCCGGCAACACCCACTGGTATTCCAGCAGGTCGCGCAGCCTGACCTTCCTGTCGAAGATGGGGTGATGCGGGCTGGCCATCACCACCATCTGGTCCTGCATGATTTCCTCGGTGTGGAATAGCGCGTCATCCTGGATCATCGGCCCCAGCACGATATCCAGTTCTCCCGCCTTCAATCCCGTCAGCAGGACATCGTTCATCGACACCTTGAGGTCGATGGTCACCTTGGGCGCCTCCGCCAGCAACTGCTGGCAGATACCCGGCAGCACGTGCTCGGCCAACGTGGGGACGCAGCCCAGACGGATGTTGCCGTCCCGGCCATTGGCATAGTCACCGATCTCGCGTGCGGTCTCGTCCATCATCAGGCTGATCTGACGCGCCCGGGTCAGCAGCGCCTGGCCCACGGCGGTCAGGCGGATGCCGCGCCCGGCCCGTTCAAACAGCGGCGCCCCCAGTTGTTCTTCCAGACGATCGATACACTTGGTCAGTGCCGGCTGGGTCTTGTAGAGCCGTTCGGCGGCCCGTCCCACGTGGCCTTCCTCGGCAATGACGGCGAAATACTTGAGGTCGCGGAAGTCCATAAATCATTCCTGAAAGTTATCGAACGTAAAATAAAAGCAAATATACATTAAATATTCGCCCGCGTAGACTGCCCTCCAAACAAGAACCCCGCCCACCGTGGCGGCGACAACATGGAGACCAGCACGATGCACGTCCAGCCTTCCCGGCGCCACTTCCTGCGGCGCAGCGCCCAATGGGCCCTCAGCCTTGGTGCCGGCAGTTACCTGCCGTCCGCGCTGGCCCAGACCGCAAGCTATCCCCATTCTTCCGGCAGCGAACACGCATCGGTCAAGTTGCCGGCCGACGCCTGCGACTGCCATATGCACGTCTATGACCCGCGCTTCCCGTGGGCGCCCGGCGCCAAGCTGCTGCATCCGGCGGCCACGGTCGCGATGTATCGCCAGCTGCAGCAACGGCTGGGGACCACGCGCAATGTGGTGGTCACGCCTTCTGCCTATGGCGTGGACAACCGCTGCACGCTGGATGCCCTGGCGCAACTGGGCAGCCGCGCACGTGGCGTGGCCGTGGTGAACGACCAGGTCAGCGATGACGAATTGCAGGCCCTGCATCAGGCCGGTGTGCGCGGTCTGCGCTTCAACCTGGCGCTGGGTTCGGTCACCACGGTGGAGATGATGGAGCCGTTGGCGCGCCGCGTCGCCCCGCTGGGCTGGCATCTGCAGGTCAACATGCCCAACGAGGTCTTGCTGGCCAACCGCGCAGTGCTGTCGCGGCTGCCGGTGCCACTGGTGTTCGACCACTTTGCGCGCATCCCGCTGCAGGCCGACGCGACCCATCCGGTATTCGATTTCGTGACCGGCCTGATGCGCGAGCGGCGCGCCAGTGTCAAGCTTTCCGGCGCCTATCTGTACAGCAAGCGGGGCGCGCCCGACTACGACGATGTCGCCCCGTTGGCCCGCGCGCTGGTGCAGCTTGCGCCTTCGCAAGTGGTCTGGGGCAGCGACTGGCCGCACCCGACCGAGCAGCACAAGCCCGATGACGCCCGTCTGCTCGACGTGATGACCACCTGGCTGGGTTCGGATGCGCTCATGCGCACCGTGCTGGTCGACAACCCGACCCGCCTCTACCACTTCTGACGGAGCACCCCATGTCCCAGGCATCGATCAATCCGCTGGCGCAGCCGGCTGTCACCGAAATGGCCGTCAGCGAGCAGGCCACCATGAAGAAGGTGATGCGTCGCCTCATTCCCTTCATCCTGCTGTGCTACGTGGTCAGCTATCTGGACCGCATCAACGTCGGCTTCGCCGCCTTGACCATGAACAAGGACCTGGGCCTGACGCCCTCGCAGTTCGGGCTGGGCGCGGGCCTGTTCTTCATCGGTTACTTCTTCTTCGAGGTGCCCAGCAACCTGGCGCTGCACCGCTTCGGCGCCCGCATGTGGATCTCGCGCATCATGATTTCCTGGGGCCTGATCTCGATGGCCACCGCCTTCGTGGTCGGTCCCAAGAGCTTTGCACTGGCACGTTTCCTGTTGGGCATGGCCGAGGCCGGCTTCACCCCGGGCATCTACCTGTACTTCACGCAGTGGTTCCCCGGCGCCTGGCGCGGCAAGGCCACGGCCTTCTTCCTGATCGGCATCCCGGTGGCCAACATCATCGGCTCGCCCCTGTCGGGTGCGCTCATGGAATTGCACGGCATGTGGGGTTTCCAGGGCTGGCAGGTGCTGTTGCTGCTGGAGGCGGTACCGGCCGTGTTGCTGGGCGTGCTGTGCCTGTTCCTGCTGCCGGACCGTCCGTCCAAGGCCGCCTGGCTCAGCAGCGATGAAAAGCGCTGGCTGGAAAACGAACTCTCCACCGAACAGAACGTGCTGGCTGCCCGCCACGGCAACAAGCTCAAGGACGCCTTCACCAACTGGCGCGTGTTCGCCCTGGCCGCAGCCAATTTCTGCGGCATCATCGGTTCGCTCAGCATCGGCCTGTGGCTGCCGCAGATCATCCGCGAATTCGGCCTGCCGGCGCATCAGGTCGGCCTGGTGGCGGCGGTCCCCTATCTGGTCGGCGCCGTCGCCATGACGCTCTGGGCGCGCCTGGCCAACCGCAGCCAGCACCGACTGGTCTACGTGGCCGGTGCCATCGTGCTGGCCGCGCTGTCGCTGGCGATCTCGGCCTTCCTGCATACGCCGCTGCTGAAGATGCTGGCCATCACGGTGGCGGTGGCCTCCATCCTGTCCTTCCAGGCTACCTTCTGGGCCATTCCGTCGGGCTTCCTGACCGGGCGTGCCGCAGCCGGTGGACTGGCCCTGATCGTCTCCATCGGCAACCTGGGCGGCTTCGTCGGACCGTCGGTGATCGGCTTCATCCGCCAGTCGACCCAGGGCTTTACCTATCCCCTGATCTTCGTGGCCGCCGCCTTGCTGCTGGGCGCCGTGATCACGCTGGCCCTGGGCGATCCGTCCCGCGCAAATTATTCTTCCAAGGAACCCGCATGAGCTTCTTTGCCCCGCCGCCGGTGGTCGAGGCCACCGTCTTCACCCGCCTGCCGGACCACTTCCGTAACCCTCGCAAGAACGCCTGGGGCGATGCCAACCGCGGCGGCCTGCCCATCGATTCCTTCCTCGAAGGCCCGTCCTTCGACCGCCAGGGCCGGCTGTACGTGACCGACATTCCCTACGGCCGCATCTTCCGCATCTCGATGCAAGGCGAGTGGGAGCTGGTCACCGAATACGACGGCTGGCCCAATGGCCTCAAGATCGACAAGACCGGTCGCATCGTCATCACCGACTACAAGCGCGGCCTGGTACAACTGGACCCCGATACCGGCACCGTCACGCCGCTCCTGGAGACGGTTGGCTCGGAAGGCTTCAAGGGCGTCAACGACCTGGTCTTCGGACCCAAGGGGGAGATCTATTTCACCGACCAGGGCCAGACCGGCCTGCAGGACGCCACCGGCCGCGTCTACCGGCTGGCGCCCGATGGCCAGCTGAGCTGCCTGATCAATACCATCCCCAGCCCCAATGGCATCGTCTACGACCCGGCCCTGAACCATCTGCTGGTGGCCGTGACCCGCGCCCAGCAGATCTGGCGCATCCCCTTGCATCACAACGGCGTGGTGGGCAAGGTCGGCGTGTTCGCCAACCTGCATGGCGGCATGGCCGGCCCGGACGGGCTGGCCCTGGATGCAGACAGCTGCCTGTATATCGCCCACACCGGCTTCGGCTCCATCTGGCGGCTTTCCAAGTTTGCCGAGCCGCTGCTGCGCATCCGCTCCACGGCCGGCATCTCCACCACCAATCTCGCCTTCGGCGGGCCGGAGGGCAAGAGCCTCTTCATCACCGAATCCCAGACCGGCAGCATCCTGCGCGCCGACGTCCCAGTGGCCGGTCTGCCCATGTATTCCCATGCCTGAGGCTGAACCCTCGGCCCTGACTTCACTTCCAGCAAAGGACCCACACCATGAGCCAGCAACCTGATTTCATCCGTGACTTCGACCGTGTCGACGCCGCCATCGTCGCCAAGGCCGCCGAATTCCCCGCCTCCATCCTGGCCGACGTGGCCGGTCGTCGCGGCACCCTGTGCAGCCGCGTGGCGCCGCTTTCGCCCAGCATGCGCGTGGCAGGTCCCGCGCTGACCGTGGAAGTGCGCCCCGGCGACAACCTGATGATCCACGCCGCCATGGCCATCGCCAAGCCGGGCGACGTGCTGGTCATCGATGGCAAGGGTGACGAGACCTGTGCACTCATGGGCGAGATCATGGTCTCGCAATGCAAGGCCAGCGGCCTGGCCGGCATCATCATCTACGGCTCTGTGCGTGACACCGAGGCCCTGCGCGAGATCGGCTTCCCTGTCTATGCGGTCGGCGCCAACCCCAACGGCCCCACCAAGAACATCGCCGGCCGCGTGAACTGGCCCATCTCGGTGGGTGGCACTGCGGTGCAACCGGGTGACCTGATCGTCGGCGACGCCGACGGCGTGGTGGTGGTCGAACGCGAAAAGGCCGCCTCCCTGCTGGAGGCCGCCGCCAAGAAGGTAGCCGACGAGACCAAGCGCCTGACCGAGATCCGTGGCGGTGGCCCGCTGCGTCCGGGCTGGTTGGAAGGCGCGCTGCGCAAGGGCGGCGTGCTGGCCGAAGGAGAGACACTGTGAGCGGCGCCCACAAGGATGTGGTGATCGTCACCGGCGTCGACCTGGCGCCTGCTGCCGTCGAGATCCTGCGCGACTATCAACTGGTCTACACCAGCGCCAAGCCGACCGAGGACGACTTGATCAAGCTGGCACAACAGCACCAGCCGGTGGCCATCATCGTGCGCTACGGCGGCGTGAGCGCGCGCGTGATGGATGCCAGCCCGGCGCTGCGCGTGATCTCCAAGCACGGCACCGGCATCGACACCATCGACAGCCAGGCCGCGCAGCAGCGCGGCATCGCCGTCCGCGCGGCGGCCGGTGCCAATGCGCCGGCCGTGGCCGAGCATACCTGGGCGCTGATCATGGCCTGCGCCAAGAACGTGGTCGGGCTGGACCGTCGCATGCGCGAGGGTCACTGGGACAAGTCCACCCACAAGAGCCTGGAGCTGCAGGGACGTACCCTGGGCCTGGTCGGCTTTGGCGCCATCGGCCGTCGCGTGGCCGCCGTGGCGGCCGCGCTGGGCATGCCGGTGCTGGCCTACGACCCGTATGCCAAGGAAGCAGCACCGGGCGTGCAACTGGTCGATCTGGACACGCTCTATGCCCGTTCCGACGTGGTCTCGCTGCATTGCCCGCTGACCGCCGAGAACAAGCACATGATCAACGCCCAGTCGCTGGCCCGCATGAAGGACGGCACCATCCTGGTCAACACCGCACGCGGTGGCCTGATCGACGAAGCGGCCCTGATTGCCGCCCTCAACAGCGGCAAGTTGCGCGCCGCCGGGCTGGACAGCTTCGAGAAGGAACCCTTTGCGGCGCCTCATCCGTTGCAGGACATCGGCAATGCCATCCTGAGCCCGCACATCGGCGGCGTGACGGCCGACGCCTACATTGCCATGGGTACGGGCGCTGCCAGCAACGTCGTGGCCGTACTCAATGAACAGGCCATTGCCGGCTGATCCATAATCACCCCGGGCCAGCCGCCGAGACAGGCGGCGCCCGCCTTCCGAGAGAGAGACATGGAGACCATCCAAGACGACAAGCAGCTGGAACAGGAGACCGTAAAGAAAGTCACCTGGCGCCTGCTGCCATTCCTCATGCTGTGCTACCTGTTCGCCTTCATCGACCGCGGCAACATCGGCATGGCCGCGCTGCAGATGAACCAGGACATCGGGCTCTCGCCCAAGATGTTCGGCTTTGCCAGCAGCCTGTTCTTCATCGCGTATTTCATCTTCGAGGTGCCCAGCAATCTGGCACTGCAGAAGTTCGGCGCGCGCAAATGGCTGGCACGCATCATGATCACCTGGGGCCTGATCTCGGCCTCTACCGCCCTGGTACAAGGGCCGCACTCCCTGTACTTCGTACGCTTCATCCTGGGAGCGGCCGAAGCCGGTTTCTTCCCCGGCGTGGTGCTGTACCTGACCTACTGGGTGCCGTCGGCCTACCGCGCGCGCATGGTGGCGCTGTTCATGGTGGCCATCCCGGCGGCCAGCTTCGTGGCCTCGCCGGTCTCGGCGCTGCTGCTGCAGATGGACGGCGTCGGCGGCCTGCGTGGCTGGCACTGGCTGTTCATGCTGGAAGGTCTGCCCACGGTAGTACTGGGCGTGGTCTGTCTGTTCTTCCTGACGGACCGTCCCGAACAGGCCAGCTGGCTCGACCAGCGCCAGCGCAACTGGCTCACTGCCACCATGGACAGGGAAGCCGCCAGCCGTGCCGCCAAGCAGCATGTGCCGCTGTGGAAGCTGTTCAGCCAGCCGCACGTCTGGGGCATGGCGCTGGTCTGCGCATGTGCTTCGGCGGCTGGCTCTGTGCTCAACGTGTGGCAGCCGCAACTGCTGAAGTCCTTCGGCCTGACAGTGATGCAGACCGGTCTGGTCAATTCCATTCCCTACCTGATCGCCTCGGTGCTGATGGTGTGGTGGGGTCGTCATTCCGACCGTAGCGGCGAACGTCGCTGGCACACTGCCATTCCACTGATGCTCATCGGCGGTGGCCTGGCCATGGCCACGCTGGCCAACTCTCTGGTGCCGGTGGTATTGCTGCTGACCATGGTGTTGATCGGTGCCTATTCCTTCAAGGGGCCGTTCTGGGCCATGGCCTCCAGCTGGCTGGCCACCGGTTCGGCAGCAGCCGGACTGGCTGGCATCAACGCCGTCTCCAACCTGATCGGTGGCGGCCTGATGGTCAACGTCTACGGCTGGGTCAAGGGTGCCACCGGTAGCTATGCCATGGCCTTGCTACCGATGGTGGGCCTGTCGGTGGTGAGCGTGGGCATCCTGCTGTTCCTGTCGCGCAAGGCGCGCGCCCAGGGCGGCGGCGTCCTGCAGGAAGCGGCGCGCTGAGCCGGGAACATTCGACCGCGCCATCGGCTTGCTCAGCAAAAACGCCTTGCGTCTATCGACGCAAGGCGTTTTTTTTGATGGCGCCCACGGCGCCGGTCGCAGCAGATCAGCGGAACCCGAACAGCGCCGCCGGATTGCTCACCAGGACCTGTTCGCGCAGGGCCGGCGCCGGCGCCCAGTCGGCCAGCAGGTCGAACAGCTGGGCATCGTCCGGCTTGATCTTTTCGGTCGGATGCGGCCAGTCGCTGCCCCATAGCGTGCGTTGCGGCGCGGCCTGCAGATAGGCGCGCGCCAGCAGGCTGGTATCGGGATAGTCCGGTGCCCCGCGCAAGGTATCGGCGTAGGGTTCGGATAGCTTGATCCAGGTATTGCCCTTGTCCAGCAGGCGCAGGATGGCCCGGGCGCCCGGGTGGTCCAGGCCCTCGGGCTGCGGGATACGACCCAGGTGGTCGATGACCACCGGCGTAGGCAGCGCGGCCAGTACCGCCTCGTGCTGGGCGATCTGCGCCCCCGACATCAGTACTTGGACATGCCAGCCCAGGGGCGCGATACGCTCCGCAGTGCGAAGCAGACGGTCCACGGTGGTGACGCCCCAGCTCTGTGGCGACAGGAAATTGACGCGCACGCCGCGCACCCCCAGCACGTCCATTTCCTTGAGCTGGCTGGCCTCGACATCGTCGTCGATCACCACGATGCCGCGCGCCTGCTGCCCGAACTGAGCTAGCGCATCCAGCAGACAGCGATTGTCGCTGCCGTAGGTGGAGGGTTGCACTACCACGTGCCGCGCGATGCCCAGCTTGGCCATCAGGCGCCGGTAGTCGGCCACGGTGGCGCCATCCGGACGGCCGCCGCGCCAGTGCGGCGATACCGGAAAGCGCGCGTCATAGATGTGGTGATGGCTGTCGCATGCCAGCCAGGGCGCCTTCAGCCGTGGCGGCTCGGTGCCGGCCGAGTTGGGCACGGACTGTGCCAGTGCGGCGCGCAGGCCGGTGCACGCGAGCAGGCTGCTCGCGATGAAGTGTCGTCTGTTGACCATGGGTCTCCGTGGTGGTTGTTGTTCTCGGGAATGCCGGCATCCGGCAGTCCTGATGGGAGTCTAACGACCGGGCCACGGTGGGACTATTTCATTTTATTTTGCTATCGATAAATGACGGGAATGATTACCGGCGCGCGGCGCAGCCCTTTCCATCCCTGCGGTCGGCTCGCCTGCCTGTCGGAAACAAGTCTATCTTGTATGGATATTGTCTTCTGGACGAGCCCCAGGCGGCTTGGCTAGAATGGGCAAAACAAGTGTTACCGGGACAGTGACACACCTGTGCTACCTTGGGATCAAGAGCAGGCGCTACATCGGTAGTCGCTCATATCAACTAAGGGTTTGACTGTGGTGGTATCCGATAGCGCTCAGGAAAGCAGAGCGCTATCGGATTTTTTTGTCACTCCCCGCAACTGGAAATACGCGAATCATGGATTGGGTTCCTGTCGTCTTCGTCACCTTCAAGCTCATCGTGCTCTGCACCGGGATGTTCTACGCCATCAAGTGGCATTACGATCAGGGGAAGAAGGAAAAGGAAAAAGGCAAGGAGCGGCGCGCCGTGCTGCGTGCCAGCCTCACGGTGGCAGCGATCTTCGTGCTGTTGCTGGTGGGACTGGGTGTGGTCACCTTCGATCTGGCCAGGATGCTCGGCCTGGAACTCAGCTTTCCCTGAGGGAAGGGCGGTCCGGGGCAAGGCCGTGGCACGGCCGGCCGCCAGCCCGTCGATCATTACAGGTCCAGCTCTATCCTCTTGCATGCCGCTCGCGAACAGCAGGGCGTGAACTGGTCGTTCCTGGCCTTCTCGGCCTCGCTCAGGATGAAATCGCGGTGGTCGATGCTGCCGCTGAGCACGCGCGTGATGCATGTCCCACAGATGCCCTGTTCGCATGAGGTCGGGATCTCGATACCGTGTTCGGCCAGAACCTCGACCACGGTCCTATCCACCGGGACCGGGAACACCTCGCCGGTGCTGGCAATCCTGACCTCGAAAGGCGCATCGCCGCCGGTCTCGCTGGCGGGAGGGGAGAAATACTCCTGGTGAAGCTGCGTCTTGCTCCATCCCAGCCTTTCCGATTCTCCCAGGACGAAATCCATGAACCCGCCCGGCCCGCAGACATAGAGATGGTCATCGGGCTGGCGGGAGCGGGCGATCTCCGCGAGGTCCAGCTTCTGGCCTTCGCTGTCGAAGTAGAAGCGGACGTGTCTGGCAAAGGCGCATTCGGCCAGGCGCTGGTGGAACGCCGCCCGGGCCGGTGAGCGCGCGCTGAAATGAAGTTCGAAGGCTCTGGACTGCGCATGCAATTCTGCTGCCATGGACAGGATGGGCGTGATGCCCACCCCGCCCGCGATCAGAATGGAGCGGCCGCTGGTCGCGGTCAGGCCGAAATGGTTGCGCGGAGCGCTGATCCGCACCGTCTGGCCGCCCTCGATTGCATGCATTCCCGCAGAGCCGCCACGGGAGGGCTGCGTCAGGAGTACGGCGATCTCGTAGCCCGTGCGCGCCTGTTCCGCCACATTGCACAGTGAATACTGGCGTACCAGGCCGGGAGCGACCTCGACGTCGATATGCGCGCCTGCGGCAAAGCGCGGCAGGGTCTCGCCATCGGCGGCTGTCAACCTGAACGAATAGATGTCATCCGCTTCCCGCACCTTGGCCGAGACCGTCACGTTCATCCACAACTGATGGGCTGCATCGAGCTTCATGGTTTCATTCCTGCCGCATCATCACGACCTGCGGTCGGCCGGCGCCGGCCGCGGCCGAGGGGCTTGCGTTCGCAGTCGCTTCCTGGTCGGCACGGCTCTTGAGATAGCGGCGCATCGCCACGCCCAGGGCATCGCTGGCGATGGAAATCTCGTACAGGTCTTCGCCCTGTTCGGCAATGACTTCTTCGAGCAAGCTCAGCCCGGCGACATCTTCATCGAAAGCCTTGAAGAAGTTGGTGGCCATGAATTCGGTGGCGGCAGCATCGTCCTGCGCGAAGTCGCGCCCCAGGTAGATGAAGTAGTGGGTGGTGTTGTGGGTGGCGGGGGTGGCCATGTGCGCGACCTTGATGAGATATTCCGGCCGCTGGTCTTCGGCCAGCGCGGAATCGTACAGGCGTGTCGTGACCTCGTAGAGCGCAGGACTGAGGAATTCGTTGCGAACGATGCGCGATGCCGTCGAGACGCCCTCCAGGCCGGTCGGCTTGGCCCAGACCGGCGGCAGCCTGGTGGGTGACACGGTACGCACCAGCGCGAACCTGCCCTCGCCCATCTCGGACGTGGTCGGCGCCTTGACGTAGTCCGGCGAACCGATGGTGTTCGCATGCATGTAGCTCAGGTGCGAGGTGTCCAGCAGGTTTTCGTGCAGATAGACGTAGCTCGATTTCAGGTCGTAGTAGCCCTTGGCACCGGCCCATGCGCTATCCAGCATCCATGGCAGCGCCGGGATACGGGATTGGTCGGCCAGCGCCGGATCCCCCATCCAGATCCAGATCACCGGGCCACGCTCGGCCAGCGGGTAGGTGCGCACGCCGATGTTCTTCGGACACTTGGCCACCGCGGGCGCTTCGATGCAGTCGCCGGACTGGTCGTAGCGCAGGCCATGGTAGCCGCAGACCACGGTATCACCGTCGAGCTGGCCGGCAGATAGAGGATAGGAACGGTGCACGCAGCGATCATCCATGACGACCGGGGTTCCGGCCTCGGTGCGGTACAGGATCACGCGCTTACCGAGCAAGGTACGTTTGAGCAGGAATCGACCGACTTCATCGCTGAAGGCCGCGACATACCATTCGTTGAAGATGAAGGGCGTATTGCGGTCGGCGAGCCGGCTCATGGCGACTTGTGCGCCACGGATGAGATCTTGAGTTGGCTGGGTCATGCGGGTCTCCATGTTGTAATCGGAAGCAGGTGATGGACGCAGCGCCTGTCCATCGAAGAAATGCGTTCCGGTTGTTGCTTGCGATGTTCGATAGTAGTCTTCCTGCCGGCAGTGTCTTGACTCCCCGTGCAGCAAGACTTGCCCTCACTTGCCCTGCACGGCGGTGCCGGTGCCGGCGCGACGAGCTTCAGATCGGCTCTGCCAGGACCTTCAGCGATTGCTCCACCAGCGTGGTCTGCTCGGCGATCGGGCGACCGGCCTGCTCGCGTCGTCCGATCTCCAGCGAGTTCTGCACCACCAGCAGGCAGCGTGCATAGCGACGGGACATATAGCGCTTCAATGCCTGGTCGATATCGTGGCCGTCTCCCAGTTCCTCGGCCAGCACCAGTGCATCTTCGGCAGCCAGGCCAGCGCCCGAGGCCAGTTGGGGCGTGGTCGGATGGGCGGCGTCGCCGATCAGCAGCACCCGGCCGGCGAACCAGGGGCCGGGCAGCAGGAAAGCCTCCAGCGGTCGATGGACGATGGTGTTTTCAGCGCTCAGCGACTGGCCGATGGCGCGGATGATGCCGCCGTAGGAACGGGTCAGGCGCTCCAGTTCTTGCGGCAGCGATGCCTCGGGCAACCGGCGCTTTTCCGGAGAGTTCTCCAGCAGGAACATGTACATCCGGTCCTTGGATACGGGCGTCAGCCCGACCTTGTAGGGACCGCCCAGGAAGAAATGGCGGCGGTCGATCTCGGGCGGCCGCGGCAACTGGGCACGCCATGCGCTCTGGCCGGTGTATTCCGGCGCGGGTGCGTCGGGGAAAAGCAGGCTGCGTACGCGCGAGAACAGGCCATCGGCACCGATGACCAGGTCATAGGTGCCGCGGCTGCCGTCGCTGAGCGTGACGTCGACCTCGGCCGTGCCTTGTTCGAAGCTGTCCACCGACAGGCCCAGCCGCACCTTCACGCCGGCCGCCAGGACCCGTTGCGACAGGATCTTGTGCAGCACCGGCCGCATGATGCCGCCGCAACCGGGGATGCCGTCTTCCGGACGCACCGGCGTGGGCAGCACGGCGAGCCGGCTGCCGTCGGTGGAACAGACCTGGATGCCGGTCCCGGTATAGGCCTGTGCCTCGATCTCGGGAAGCACTCCCAATGCCTTGAATGCGCGCAGTGTCGGGCCGGTAATCGTGATGCCGGCGCCATAGACGCGCCAATGCGGGTCAAGGTCGATGAGCTCGATCGCATGGCCGAGCCTGGACAGCGCGATCGCCGCCGACATGCCGCCGACACCGCCGCCGACGACAAGAATCTTCTTCTGTTGCATCTATTCGAATCTCCAGTGACCGGACCCGCTGCATCGCCGATCGACACGCAAGTCCGGGATGTTGTCCACCCCGGCAGCGTAGCGCCACGCCCTGATGGAATTTGCCTGAGCCGGCCGTGCAATTTGTCTCGGAGCGAGGGAGGTCCGGGGGCGATGGTGCGCTGGAAGTCAAAAGGCGCAGCACAGGGGGCAAAGTAGCGGGCCTGCGTGCGCCTAGGATGTCAGTCCCGGGCCTGCTCCACTGAGGCCTCGCAACTGACAAAGGTGACGAATTGAGCGAAAACGTAGAGAAGGCCGGCGCCGTGCAGGGTCGCCCCAAGACCTTGGCCGAAGCCAAGCGATGGATGCTGGACAAGCTGGCCGCCAAGGTCCATCCGATGAATCTGCTCTCGCAGGAAGATGGCGAGCGCCTGATAGCCGCGCTGCAGGGGCTGGATGGTGCGTCCTGGGCGGCGGTCTGGGGCGAGGCGGGTGATCAGGCCCGCGCCCTGGCCGACCGTGCCCGCGACGACGGTGACAGCACCCAGGCCGCGGCGCTCTACATGAAGGCCAGCGGCTTCTATTTCATGGGGCGCTTTCCTTGCCCGAATCATCCCGACAAGGAGCGCTGCGCGCGCGCCGAGCGGGAGACCTATGTGCTGGCAGGCTCCTATTGGGACCATCCGGTGCAGCGCATCACCATCCCCTTCGCCGGCCGCAGCGGTGAAGGCAGCGAAATCGTGTTCCTGCTGCGTCGCCCCCGGGGCGTGGCGCGCCCGCCGGTGGTGGTCATGTGGGGCGGGGTGGATGCGTGGAAGGAGCAGATGACTGCGGCCTGCAATGCTTTCCTGGCGGCCGGGGTGGCCACCATCGCCATGGACAATGCCGGCACCGGCGAGTCGCCGGTCAAGGGTGTCCAGGATGCGGAGCGCCAGTTCCTCCCGGTATTCGAATGGGCGGCCCGGCAGCGTGACCTGGACGGCGCGCAGGTCGGCATCCTGGGGCGCTCCTTCGGCGGCTACTGGGCCACCAAGCTGGCGCACCTGCATCCGCAACGCATCGCCGCCGCAGTGAACTGGGGCGGCGGCGCCCACTACATGTTCCAGCCCGAGTGGGTCGAGTCATCCCGCTATCCGGACAGCTACCTGATGGAACTGGTCGAGACCCGCCAGCGCATGCTGGGCGCGACCACCGACGAGGAATACATCGAGGGCTTCCGGCGTCTGTCGCTGCTTGACCAGGGCCTGCTGGACCAGCCGAGCGCGCCGATGCTGCTGGTCAACGGCAAGGAAGACAGGCAGTGTCCCATCGCCGACCTGCATCTGCTGACCGAGCGCGGGTCGCCCAAGGCGGTTCGCCTGTTCCCGGGCGGTCACATGGGCAATACGCCGCAGACCCTGCCCACCATCGTCCAGTGGCTCTCCACCCACGTCAAGAACAGGGTGGGGGCAGCATGAGCGGAAACTGGGTCGAGCAGATTCCCTCGCAATCTGCCTACTGGATGAACAAGGTCCTGTTCGAGGTCCACCACAACGACGGCCACCTGAAGCGCTACCTGGATTCGCCTGATGCCTACCTGTCGACCGTGCCGATGCCTGAGCACCTGCGGGTGGCGGTACGCGACAACGATATCGGCGCCATGTATCTGGCCGGCGCCAATCCCTACCTGCTGAGGGCGCACTGCCTGGGCCTGCGCATCCCTGAACCCGATTTCGTCGCCTCGCTCAGGGCGGTCGCTGGAGGACAAGAGAATGGCTGAACTGGTCGGAATCTATGCGGCGAGCCATACGCCGGTCATGCTCAATTTTCCGGACGCCATTCCGGAACAGGACCGGGAGGCCATTTTCGCAGCGTTCAAGGACATGGGCCGGCGCATCGCCGCGTCACGGCCGGATACGGTCATCGTCATTTCGGATGACCACGTGCATAACTTCTTCTTCAATAACTTTCCCGCCTTCTGCATCGGCGCCGCCGAAAGCTATCAGACGCCGGTGGAACACTGGCTGAAGGCGGAAAAACAGGTGCTGCCGGGGGATGCCGCCCTGGGGGCGCACCTGCTGGGCGAGGCACTGCAGAATGGCTTCGACCCTTCGTTCTCGATCGAGCTGGTCCTCGACCACGGCTCCCTGACACCGTTGCTGCTGGCCGGCCTGGTGCCGCATGTGCAGATCGTCCCGCTACTGGTGAACTGCGTCCAGCCGCCGCTGCCCACCATGCGGCGCTGTGTCGACTGGGGCCGGTTCCTGCGCCGGGCCATTGCCAGCTTCGATGCCGGCAAGCGCATCGCGATCCTGGCGACCGGCGGCATCAGCCACGACATTGCCACCCCGCGCATGGGCATGGTCAACGAGGAATTCGACCGGCAGTTCCTGGCCAGGCTGAGCAGCGGCGATACCGATGCGATCGTGGATCATGCGACCCGGCACGTGGCGGCAGCCGGTAATGGTGCCGAAGAGATCCGGAACTGGCTGGTCGGCCACGGTGCGGCCGGTGGGGCCCCGTTCGAGTCGCTGTACTACAAGGCGGTCTCGAAATGGTACACCGGCATCGGTCTGGCCCAATGGAAAGTGCAGGCTCGTGATGAACGCTGACATCGCCCCTCTCGCGGCCGACGTCCTGGGGCGGGATGACGCGCAGACAGTCGTGCTGCTGCATCCCATCTGCGCGAACCGCGAGATATGGCGCCTGCAGGTGCCGGTCTGGTCGAGCTCGCTGCGGCTGGTCCTGGTCGATCTGCCAGGACACGGCCTGAGCCGGCCGGCCGTCGGTCCCGCCCGTCTGGAGGATTTCGCGCACCGGCTGGCAGGAACCCTGGAGCGGGCTGGCATCGGCCAGGTATCGCTGGTGGGTGTATCGCTGGGCGCGATGCTTGCGCAGGCCTTTGCGCTGGCCTATCCGGAGCGCATAAGCAAGCTGGTCCTGGCCAATGCCGGCGCGGTCACGCCGCAACCGGTCGTAGAGCTGTGGAACGAACGTCAGAGAAATTACCGCGAGCTCGGTGTCGAACAGCATGTACGTTCGACGATGGCGCGCTGGTTCGATGACGACTATCGCGGCCGGGCGCCGCTGACCGTGCAATGGATCGAATCCATGGTGCGGGGCACGACCGGGGAGGGCTACTTCCATGCGGTCGATGCTATCAAGGGGATGGACCACGGTGCGCGGCTGCGCGAGATATCGGCTCCCACCCTGGTGGTCGCCGGCGAGAAGGATGCCGCCGTGAAGCCCGAGATCTGCGCGAAGCTTGCGCAGGCGGTCGATGGCGCGCGTTTGGTGAGACTTCCTTGCGGGCACATCAGCAATGTCGAGGCCGCCGCCGAATTCACCGAAGTCGTCGGGCAGTTCCTGCTCGACTGAACCTGCCGCCGGCCGGACGCAGGACCATCCTCCGCGGCCGGGAGGATGGTCCTGCGCGCGTCAGGCCTTTGCGCCGGCGTTCAGCTTCCGGTATTCCCGCGGCGTCATATCGAACTTTTCCTTGAAGGCGCGGCTAAAGTGCGCGACGTCGCTGAAGCCCCAGCCGTAGGCGATCTCACCGATGGGGCGATTGGACAGCTGGCGTGAGACCAGGTCTTCGCGGCAGCGCTCCAGGCGCTCCGACCATACCCACTTCATCAGCGATGTCTGCTCTGCGGTAAAGAGCTGGTAGATGTGACGGGTCGAGAGATTGACGGCCTGCGAAATCATGTCTGCATCCAGCGAGGAATCGTGCAGGTTGTCGCGCACGAAGGCCCGGATGCGCTCCAGGTGGAAGACGTGCAGCCTGGAGGGCAGGGCCGTCATTTCCTTGTCGCAGCGGGCCAGTGCAATGGCCAGCGAGTAGGGAAGGGCCTGGGCGATGCGGGCGGCGGTATTTTCGTCCAGCTCCGGGGCCATTGCGAACATCTCGTCATTCATCGCCCGGAAGATCGCCCCCGGGCCGCTGGCCGTCTCGATCCGGATCGCGGTGCGCAGATGCGCGTCTGGCACCACCCGCCGCAACAGCTCGGAATCGACATAGGTGGAGTGCGTCACGATGTGCCCGGTCTCGATATGGAAGGGCGAGGCCAGGTCGATCAGCACCATGTCTCCGGGACGGACATGGCTGCTTCGTCCACCCTGTGAAACATGCGCTTCGCCTTCCTTCTGGAGCGTGACCAGCCAGCGGCGCGTGGACTTGTGACTGGCCGGCGCGGAGGTCTCGTGAGGAGAAAAGCGGATGGAGGCGAATTGCAGGCTGCGGCCGCAATAGGCCTGCATCTGCGTGCTCAAGGGCTGGTCCTTGCCGGAGTCCAGTGACAGGCCGATGGAGAACAGGCTCGCCATCTGTCGTTCGAACATTCGGGCGCCCTCGCGGGAGGGGCTCTCAGCGGTAGAGAAGGTGCGGATAAAAATGGCTGTCTCCTTGATGGTGGCGGCGCTCTTTTATATCGGCTTGCGCATGAAATACGGTGGCCGTTGCTGTCGCCTTATCAGTCAAATTCTAGCGCGGACTGGAGCAAGATGGGCAAGCGCAGAGGAATAGATTAACGCTACTCCCACCGGGAAACGGGAGACGTCAACAATTTACTTTCATCAACAAGAAAGCTGCGCCCGTGCGCAGCACAACGGAGACCTTGCCTGCATCATCATCCGGCGCCGTGCGCCGGATGCCCGGTCGTCGTCAGGCGACCCATCACCACCATAACAACGACATGGAATGTCGCGTCCGGCCGACGGGGCCGGTGCGCACTTCCGCCAGAGGAAAGAGAGACCTATGCAAGACTACAAACGGAAAGGCGGCGCAGGAGCCATCCTGGCCACCCTGGCCATGCTGCCAGCGGCCGGCTGGGCAGAAAGCAACGTGACCATCTCGGGCATCATGGATGCCGGTGTGTCCTATGTCAGCAACCAGTCGGGCAAGAGCAATCTGCGGGCCGACAATGGCATCGGCGTTCCCAACATCCTCTTCATCAAGGGACAAGAAGACCTGGGCGGCGGAACCGCCGCCATCTTCCAGCTGGAGAGCCAGTTCAACCTCAGCAATGGCGCCTCCTTGCCGGGTAACAATCTGATCTTCGGCCGCCAGTCGCTGGTCGGTCTGCGTGACAATACCTGGGGCACGCTGACTGCCGGCAACCAGTATGAGTTCATGCATGACGCCTTGCTGTTCGGCGGCTTCGATTCCGCGCTGAATTACGGCGGTTACTACACCTTCCGCCAAGGCCCCTTCAATGCGCTGGCGGTGCCCAACAACCCGACCGGTGCCTCCGACTTCGACCGCCTGGCCGGCCTCGCGCGCGTGGCCAATTCCGTCAAGTACCTGAGTCCCGAGATGGGCGGCGTGACGCTGGGGGGCATGTATGGGCTGGGCGAAGTGGCCGGCGATAGCTCCGCGTCGCGCACCGTCAGCCTGGGCGGCAACTACGTCAATGGTGCCTTCGGCCTGGGCGCGGCCTATACCGACGCCCGCTATGCCAGCATGAGCAACGGCCACGACGGCATCCGCAACTGGGGCCTGGGGGCGCGTTACCGGATCGGCGACTACAAGCTCAATCTCCTCTATACCAATACCCGCAATACCCTGACAAAGGGCGAGGTCAACGTCTACCAGGCTGGTGTCAACTGGCAGATGGACGTCGCCTGGAATCTGGGGATCTCCTACGAGTACATGAAGGGTAATGCGCAGTTGGCGCACAATTACGCCCACCAGGGAAATGCGACGCTGCAATACTGGCTGTCCAAACGCACCGACGTCTACCTGCAGACCGTGTACCAGAAGGCAGGCGGCGACAATGCCAATACCCAGGCCTGGATCAACGGACTGTACGGGCCGGGATCGGCCTCCAGCACGGGCAGCCAGGCCATTTTCCGGATCGGCATGGCGACCCGCTTCTGAGTCGCGTCGATCCTGCATTTCACAAGAATAGAACGGAGACCGTATGAATACCTTGTCCACCGGGACGCCCGCCGCAATCGTGGGGGAGGAGTCCCGGCGCTATCGCGGATGGGCGGTGGTGCTGGCGTCGATGCTGGCGATGATGTTTGGGCCGAGCACCGTGGCCGTGCTCAGCCTGGGCCTCTTCATCAGGCCGCTCGAACTCGATTTCGGCTGGAGTCGTACCCAGATCGCGTTGGCCAGCTCCATCGTTTCCTATACGGTGATGCTCGTTTCCCCCCTGCAGGGCTACCTGACCGACCGCTTCGGTGCGCGGGCCGTCATCCTGCCCTGCATTCCGCTGTTCTGTGTCGCAGTGGCTCTGATGTACTTCCTGCCACCGGTACCGTGGATCTACTACGCGGCATGGATCGTCCTGCCCGTGATCGGTATCGGCATCTTCCCGCTCTCCTATCTGCGCGTGGTCAGCTCGTGGTTTGACAAGCGCCTGGGCCTGGCTATCGGCATCGCCAATGCCGGCATCGGCATCGGAGGGGCGGTAATCCCGCTGGTGATCGGTACGGTGATTGCGCAGCAGGGCTGGCGCGCCGGGTTTGTGGGCCTGGCGGTGCTGGTGGCATTGACCTTGCCGGCCGCCTTCTTCTTCATCCGGGAAAAACCCGGTACCGAACCGCGGAAGGGAAAGACCGAAGGCGTGCCCGGGGTCGACTTCCATGTGGCCGTACGCAGCCGCCAGTTCAAGCTGCTGATCGGCATCTTCATGCTGCTGGGCGTGATCAACACGGCATTGATCGTGCACCAGATTCCGATGCTGATGGATGCCGGCGTGACACCGCAGCGGGCCGCCGTGGTCCAGGCGACCTTCGGCATCTTCGTGATCGTCGGGCGACTGGTCACCGGGCTGTTGATCGACTATGTATCGGCGGCTCTGGTGATGTGCGTTCTGGTCATCGGCGGCACCTTTGCGTGTACCCTCTATGCCTACGGAGTCACCGGGGATGTGGTCTTCCTGTGCGCGGCCCTGCTGGGAATGGTGCTGGGCGCCGAGTTCGATGTGCTGAGCTATCTGCTCAAGCGCTATTTCGGCATGCGCGCTTTTGGTAAGCTCTACGGCGTGATCTTCGCCATATTCCAGTTCGGCGCCGGTGCCGGTGCTGCCCTTCTGCCCATCATGCGGCAGGCCTCCGGCAGCTATCGCAGCGGTCTCCTGACTTTTTCGGCGGCCACCCTGATATGCGCGTTGCTGCTGGTCATGCTCCATCTGGGCGGTCGCATCGGGCAAGTCGGGACACGCCCCCAACATTCGAGCATCGGATAAGGAAGCCCATGAAGCAACAAGCTGTCGAACCACGTCTGCCAGCCGTCGATATGACGATGGCCTCACCCGACCAGAAGCGTGTTCTGGACGATATCCTCAAGGGACCGCGCGGCAACCTGGCCGGTCCCTTCCTGTCGTGGATCCACAGTCCCGAACTGGCCCAGCATGCGCAGAAGCTGGGTGCATTCTGCCGTTACCAGACCGGCCTGTCGTTGCGCCTGTCGGAGCTGGCGATCCTCTGCACTGCGGCCAAATGGCAAGCCCAGGCGGAGTGGCAGATCCATCATCCCATCGGTATCGGCGCCGGACTCGATGAAGGCAACGTCGAGCTGATCCGCCTGGGAAAGACGCCGCAATTCGCGTTGCGGGAAGAGCAACTGGTCTGGGAGCTGGTGGACGCACTCTACGAAACCCGGCGCATCGCCGGGCCGCTCTACGCCGAAGCGGAACAGTATTTTGGCGTCGAGGTACTGGTGAACCTGGTGGGCCTGCTCGGCTACTATGCGCTGGTGGCGATGACGCTCAACGTGTTCCAGGTACGGCACGGCGAGGGGGCGCTGCCATTCGAGGAATAGGGTTCGAGTGGCACACGGCCCATGGCGGCAGGTTCCCGGAAGAGCTGGTCCGGCTAGGCTGAAGGGGCTGCCCCGCTGTCGTGCTTGTGGTGACGCCGGCGTATCCACCACAGGTAGAGGCCGCTGCCCAGCAATCCGATGGTCGCCATGTCCAGCACGGCCCACAGCAGCTTGAGCGGCAAGCCACCATAGTCGCCGAAATGCAGCGGGCGCGACAGCTCCAGTACACGCAGGTACCAGGGCATGGCAGCGATGGCAGTGATCTGGCCATTCCGCGCATCCACCAGTACCGGCTGCAGCATGTGTGTGGTCAGTCCGTGATCGCCCGCAGCCCATAGCAGATAGTGATCGGGCGGGGCCAGGCGGCTGCCGGGCATGAGGATGGTCCCCACCCGTGTGCCGGGCAGGGCGGACTCGACATGGGCAATCGCCTGCATCAGCGGATACGGGTGCGCGACCGGAAGCGGCGCGCCGCCGCGTCCGCTGGCTGCGCCCTTGATGTATTGCTGGCTCCACAGTGCGAACAACGGGCGTTGCAGTTCATTGAACAGGCCCGTGGCACCGACCACGCAGGTCCAGACGACGGTGGTGATGCCCAGCAGCTTGTGCAGGTCCAGCCAGCGTACCCGGGACGAGCTGCGTCGTATCCTGCCGAACGGCTGCTTGCGCGTGAATGGCGCGTACAGCACCACGCCCGAGACCAGGGCTACCAGAAACAGCAAGGCCACCGCGGCCATCAGCAAGCCGCCGGGCAAGCCGCCCAGCAGGGTGGCATGCAACTGGCGCAGCAGCGCCATGGTGTCCAGCCTGCCGGAGTCGGAGGCGGCGATTTCCCTGAGCAGTCTGCCGTCGCGCGCATCGAAGCGCAGCCGGTGCGTGCTGGCCGGTGAGGCGTCGGCATCGGGCCGCAGGCCGATGTTGATGTAGGGCGCATCGTCATCCCGCACCACGAAGTCGATCACCTGGCCGGGATAGCGTTGCCTTGTCTGTTGCAGCAGGTGGTCCAGGTCGGCGCTTGCGGTGGGATCGGCGACGACCGGGAGGTGTTGCTGGAGTGCCTCGATCTCATCGGCGAAGACCAGCGGCAGTCCGGTCAGACAACAGAGCAGCAGGAAGCCGGTGCACGCCAGGCTGGACCAGGTGTGCAGGGCCGACCACAGGCGCAGCCGGTGCGCCGGGGAAAAAGTCTTCATGGCGGAATCAATAGGCGGCGCGCAGCGTGAGCGTGATGTTGCGCGGCTCTCCATAGACACTGTAGAAGCGGGCTGGCATGCGCGCGTAGTAGGTCTTGTCGAACAGATTGGTCACTTGCAACGTAGCCAGCCAGTGGGCATCGATGCGATAGCCGAGCTGGGCGTCGAAGACGCTGTAGCCGCCCTGCATGCCGACACCGCGATTGGTCTGGCTCATGATGCGTGCCCCGAACCCGGCCTGCAGCTTGCTGAGCGCGGGCTGCTGGAACTGGTACTTGGTCCAGAGCTTGAAGGTGTGGCGCGGCTCTTCAGGAGAAAACACCTTGCCCTGGTTGACGGGGTCGCTCAGGTAGCGTGTGTCCAGCCGGGTATAGCCGGCATACAGGTCCACGCCGCGCGCCGGGCTGCCGCTGACTTCGGCTTCCCAGCCCTTGCTTTCCACCCTGCCTTCGGTGACGTAGAAACCGGGATTGTCGGGGTCGGTGACGGCGCGATTGTTGTCGCGCAGGCGGAAAGCGGCCAGCGAGGCGTTCAGCTTGCCATCCAGGAACACGCCCTTGGCGCCGATCTCATATTGTTCACCGGTACGAGGCGAGAGCGGAGCATTGCCGGCGGCAAGCTGGGTTTGTGGCGAGAAGATGTCACTGTAGCTGCCATACAGCGAGACGGCCGGCGTCACCTCGTACACCAGTCCGGCATAGGGGGTGAATTTGTTGTTTACGGAGGGCGTCGATTTCCAGTCCGCGGCGACCGGGAGCAGGGCCTGGCTGCGACTGGCGTACCAGCTTTCGCGCGCGCCCAGCAGGAGGGTGAGGGGATCGGCCAGCTTCAGGCGGGTCTGTGCATACAGGCCATATTGCTCGCTGTAGGTATTGCTGCCGCTGCTCAGTGCGATCGCGGTGCGCGGAATGGCGATATCGTAGATATCGATGCCGGGCAGGGTCCGCGAACCGCTGGCGGAATAGGCGTCGCGCTGCGCATAGTTGGCACCCAGCAGGACCTGATGGGTACGCCCCAGGAGAGAGAAGTGGCCCGACAGGTTGACGTCGAGATCTTGCCAGGTGGTGTTGCCCCGTTGGCCCTGCAATGTATAGGAGGCGACATTGTTCAACTGCACCAGGCCGTTGACGTAGCCGTAGATGGAATCGCTGCTGGCGTGACGATAGATGTAGGACGCCTTGGCAACCCAGCCGCCGTCGAAGCGATGCTTCAGTTCGGTGAAGAATTCATTGGATGTCTGATTGCCGGTACCCCAGTCCACGCCGAAGAATGCCGAGCGCGGCGGATTGACGAAGCTGCCATTGGTGTACACCCCGGGACCGTAGTCGGTGCCGCGCGAAAAGTCGTTCTGCGAAGCCGCAGAGATGGCCCAGGTGGTTTGCGGCGTCAGGTCCACTTCCAGGATGCCGTAGGCCAGTCCCTCGCGGTGATGCCCCTTGTCCTTGTAGACCGCGCCGTCCTCGCCGGCGGCCACGATGCGGCCGCGTACCGTTCCTTCGTCATTGAGCGGGCGCGACAGGTCGATATCGCCCTTGTAGTTCGACCAGCTGCCACCGCTGACGCTGCCGGAAATACCGGGTGTGAGCTGCGGCCGCTTGCGCACCAGGTTGACGGTGCCGGCCGGTTCGCCCGATCCTTGCAGCAGGCCCGAAGGGCCGCGTAAGACCTCGACCCGCTCATACATCGCCAGATTGAACTGGCGCAGGTATTGCAGGCTGCTGTTGGCGGGCAGGCCGTCGTACTGCACTTCCGAGGCATAACCGCGCGACTGGAAATAGGCCGTGCCGTCGCCATAGGGAATGGCGGTCACGCCGACCGACTGGCGCAGTGCGTCTTCCACGCTGGTCATGTTCTGGTCGTCCATCTGTTGACGCGTGATGACGGTGACCGAGTTCGGAACATCCTTCCAGGCCATCGGTATCTTGCTGGCCACCGTCACTGCCGTCGGCGCGTAGCGGTTGCTACCCTCGGTGTCGGCGCTACGTTCGGCGCTGACGCTGATCTCCGGCAGGGCACCGCTGGCGCTACCGACCGTCTTGCGCAGGCGATAGCCACCGCTGGCGCCGACTATCCCTTCCAGCCCGGTGCCGCTGAGCAGGCGCGCCAGCCCTTCATCGACTGCATAGTGGCCGGCCAGGCCACTGGTGTGCATGCCCGCTACCAGTTCCGGTTCGAAGCTGAGCGTGACCCCGGCGCTGCGCGCGAAACTGTACAAGGCCTGGTCCAGCGGGCCGGGGGCGATGGCATAACTGTGCGAGGCCTGAAGTGGAGCGGTCTGGGCCAGTGCCGGCGCCGCACCGATGCTGGCCATCAGCAGGCAGGCCGCTGCGGCCAGCGGGCGCGGCCGCAGGTTCATGAACGCCAGGGTGAGCGGGCTGGTCGCCACGCGGAAGGGGATGGGCATAATGGTTTCTCGATGCAAGTGGATGGAATGGTCTTCCATGGCTTGTCGAACGAAACCGGAAAAGGTGACAGACAAAGTCTCCTGGCGAAAACAGGCTCAGGCGGCGGGCATGACCGTGACCCAGTAGCGCGTGCGCAGCCGTACCGTGATGGGCAGGGTTTCCTGCAGGGTGGCCAGTGCCTGCCCGGTGTCGTCCGTGCGAAATACGCCCGACACCCGCAGAGCGGCCACCTCGGGCAGGCAGTGGATCACACCGCTGCGGTAGCGCGCCAGTTCAGCCAGGAAATCGTCCAGCCGCATGTTGTCGGCCACCAGCATGCCATCGACCCAGGCGTCGGCGCCGCGCGGCACGGCCTCCTGCGCAGTCGTGCCATCGACCGTGAAGCGCAGCTGGCGGCCGGCCTCGATGCGGGTGGCGGGGGCATCGGGCGCAGCCAGCAGGGGGCGGACTTCGACTGCGTGTTCGAGTACGGCGACGGCGCTGTATTGGCTGCCAGCCTCGCGCCTGACCAGGAACCGTGTACCCAGGGCGCGGATTGCGCCGTGGCGGGTCTGCACCACGAAGTCCCGGCGCGCAGCATCCTTGCCGGTGTGCACCATGATCTCGCCTTCGCGCAGTACCAGTCTGCGTTGCCCGGCGGTGTAGTCGACATCGAGTGCGGTGTTGGTGTTGAGCACCACGCGGCTGCCGTCGTCGAGCACGATGGCGCGCGTCTGTCCGGTACCGGTGCGGTAATCGGCGCGCTGTGACGCCACCCAGTCGGCCCCGCCATGGCGCCACACCAGCCAGCCTGCGGGCGCAGTGGCCAGCAGCAGGGCCACGGTCTTGATCATGACACGGCGCTGCCTGCGCCGCGCACTCTCCAGCACCTTGATGCCCAGCTCGGGCGGGATCGATCCCATGGCGTGGGCCAGCGCATCGGCGGCCTGCCAGACCCGCTCGTGTTCGCTGTTCTGGGCACGCCAGTCCTGGAGCGCCTGGCGGTCCTGATCGCTCATCGCGCCTTCGTGCAGCTTGACCAGCCAGCGCGCGGCTTCTTCCACGATGTGGCGTGCCGGGACGGTGGCTGCCGGGCTGGAGATGCTCACAGCATGGCCTCCAGGCAGGCTGTAAAGGCGGCCTGCATGTGGCGCTTGACGGTACGCGACGAGATCGCCATGGTCTCTGCAATCTGGCTGTAGCCCTGGCCCTCCAGCTGGGACAGCAGGAATACCGTGCGTGTCTTTGCGGGCAGGGCGTCGAGCAGCGCGTCGATCCGGTGCAAGGCTTCCAGGATCAGCAGGCGTTCTTCGGGAGAAGGCGCTGCGGTTTCCGGCAGTGCCGCCAACGCCTCCAGATAGGCGCTCTCCAGTGCGCGGCGGCGGAAGAAATCGACCAGCACGCCGTGGGCGACCGTGCGCAGATAGGCGCGGGGTTCGCGCAGCGCCTCCAGGTGGGCGCTACGGGTGGACGACTTGAGGATGGCGACGAAGGTGTCATGCGCCAGATCGGCGGCCTGATGACTATCGCGCAGCTTGCTGCGCAGCAGGGACTGGAGCCAGTTGTGATGGGCCAGATAGAGATGTTGCACGGTGCTGCGGTCGCTGGCGCAGGCGAGCTGCGCCTCTGAAGTGATGGAGCTGGTCATCTGGCACTGTTCCGTCCCGGCGGGCCGGCGACCATGGTGAGGGTGCCGCCCGTTCAAATATTAATGAGAATTATTCTTAACATTATACGAGAACCGGCGAATTGAAAAGCCTGCCTGCCGCCTTGCGGGCGGGCGGCGGCGATCCGTTGTAAAAGCGGAACGAAGGCGCAGGCCCGACGTGGCGAGCCTGTGGTGCTGCCACGCTCTTGTCGTGTGGGAGGCAAAGGTGAGTCATATGGCAGCGGACCTGCGGGGGAGCGCAGTCGTTGGCCTGATTCAACGACGGTCGGCAGTCGGCTTCCTGAAGCATCGCATGGCCCAGTCGAAATCACAGAGCTTGCGCCTTGCGGATAGGACATGGTTTTCCTCGCGTCATGGTTCGCCAACAAGGAAAGAGGTCATCGCCCGGGCCTGTGCGGTCGGCGCAGAGCCGCACACGGAAGAGTCGCCGTACTTGATGAGAAGGCAGTCCTGGGAGCACATGGAATGATCGGCACCGTGCTGCGCGACGGTCAACGTTACGGACCGGGTACCGGGGACGAGGTCCGGCGCAACAAGACGTTGCCGCTGCAGCTGGATGGTGCCGCCGCAGCCGTGCTCCTGGCGATGCAGGCGATGAGGCCCGGCGTCACTCCGGCTGGCAGCCCGGCGGTATTCCCGCTTCGCTGTAAGGGCTGCCGGCCATGCCCTCGTGCTGTTCCAGGCACACGTCATTGAGATTGTTGGCCTGCGCCGGTAATGTGCACCCGTCAGGCAGTGAGTAGCGCATCGGTCATATTCGACTCCGGCCAGCCCGGGCGGACCCGTAGCGCGTTATGATATCGACCGGCCGCACATGCCCATGTGAGGCTTGCCATCCTGCCGCCTACTCTGCCCAATGAAATCGCAACGCGCCGCCGACAATCCGGAAACGCTCGACCAGAGCGTGTACGAAGCCATCTTCAACGCCGTCATGCATGGCCGCTTGAAGCCGGGCACGCGCCTGCAGGAAACCAGCCTGGGCGAGCAGTTCGGCGTCAGCCGCACGGTGGTGCGGCAGGCGCTACGGCGATTGTCGGAGCTGCGCATAGTCGACGTGGTGCCCAACAAGGGGGCGGCGGTGGCGACCCCGGGGCCCAAGGAGACCCGCGACGTGTTCGCTGCCCGGCGTGCGGTCGAGGGCGCCATCGTGCGCGAAGTGGCGCGCCACATCGACCATGGCGACGTCGCCAAGCTGCGGCAGCGCCTGCAGGCCGAGCACGCCGCGCTGCATGACGGCGATCATCCGCGCTGGGTGGCGCTGGCCGGCGGCTTTCATCTCGCGCTGGCGGAGCTGTCCGGCAACCAGGTACTGCAACGCATGCTGACCGAACTGATGACGCGCTGCTCGCTCATCGTCGCGCTCTACGAAGTCCCCGGGGAAGCCCACTGCGAGCATGACGAACACAGCCGCCTGGTCGACCTGCTGGCGCTGCGTGACGGCAATGGCGCCTGCGCCGAGATGGAGCATCACCTGCTGGCGCTGGAAGGCCGCCTGCGCTTGCCGCAAGAAAAGCCCGACGCGTTACGTCGCCCCTTCTGAGCTTCCTCCGATTTCCTTCCATCACTATCCGTTCCCGCAATGGCCGGCGCCGGATTGCCCACGTCTGGTGCAAGGCGCGCAAGGCGCCCCATTTTTGTCTGTTAAAAAATTGTATACAATATATTTAATTTGATTAAATGCTTTAAAATCAGATAGATAATATAAACTTTAGGCTGGCATCCAAATTGCATGTATACGATCAAGGGCGAATTTTCGCCGCTGATCGATCCATCCAATAAGGAGTCCTGCCGTGATGAACCGCCGTCAATTCCTGCTTGCATCCAGCGCTGCTGCCGTGGCCGCGTCGTCGCAACCGTTCGCCGCCCTGGCGGCTGCCCCGAAGCTGAAGATCGGCTTCATCTATCCGGGTCCGGTGGCCGACATCGGCTGGTCTTTCCAGCATGATCTCGGACGGCGCATGCTGGAGAAGGAGTTCGGCGCCCGTATCGAAACGGTATTCGTGGAACGCGTGCCGGAGACGCCGGAGGCCGAGCGTGTCATGCGCCAGCTGATCGACGACGGCTGCAAGATGATCTTCGCCACCTCGTTCGGCTTCATGAACCCGGTGCTGCGGGTGGCCAAGGAAAACCCGGATGTGATCTTCGAACACTGCTCCGGCTACACGATGGCGCGCAATGTCGGCCTCTATCAGACGCGCTTCTATGAAGGCGCCTATGTGCTGGGGACCATCGCCGGACGCATGACCAAGACCAACACGCTGGGCTATGTGGCGCCGATCCCGATCCCCGAGGTGATCCGCAACCTGGACGCCTTCGTGCTGGGTGCGCGCAGCGTGAACCCCAAGGTCAACGCCAAGGTGGTGTGGATCAACGCCTGGTACGACCCCAGCCTGGAGCGCGATGCCGCCCAGACGCTGGCCGCGCAGGGCGCCGACGTGTTCTACCAGAACACCGATTCGCCGGCGCCGGTGCAGGTGGCGGAAAGCAAGGGCCTGTACGCCTTCGGTCAGGACTCCGACATGAGCCGCTTCGGCCCCAGGGCGCATCTGACCGGCAACACGCTGAACTGGGGCGTGTACTACGTCCACAAGGTACGCCAGGTGCTGGAGGGCAAATGGAAGGCCGAGGACACCAAGTGGGGCATGAAGGAAGGCATCGTCCAGCTCGCGCCCTATAATGCCGGGCTGCCCAAGGAGGTGGTGTCGCAGGCGGAAGAGCGCCGCAAGGCCATCGTCGCCGGTACTTTGCAACCCTTCGCCGGACCCATCAACAACCAGGGCGGGCAACTGCAGGTTGCTGCCGGCCGCAGCGTGCCCGAGTCCGAACTCTGGACCATGAAATGGTATGTGGAAGGCATCCAGGGCAAGCAGCCCTGATCCTGTCTATCGATACCGGTTGGCCTTGGTCGGGATAGCACACGGGGCAAGCCGGAAGGCAGGCCTGGTCACGCACCGTCACGCATCGCCATGCAATGCCCAATAGCATCAAGGAACATCACGAAAACGCCATGACAGAAATCGACTTCGCCGACCTCAGCGTCTACCAGCGCTACAAGCTGATGGCCAGCCTGATCGTGCCGCGCCCGATCGCCCTCATCACTACGCTGGGCGAAGATGGCACGGTCAACGCCGCGCCGTTCTCCATGTTCAACATGCTCGGCGAAGATCCGCCTATCGTGATGGTCAGCATCAACCGACTGCAGGACGGCGCGCTCAAGGACACTGCGGCCAACATCCTGCGCACCGGCGAGTTCGTCGTGCACCTGACCGACGAGGCGATGTGCGCGCAAATGGACGCCTGCGCCGCCACGCTGCCGCCGCACCAGAGCGAGCTGGAACATGCCGGCCTGCACGCCGTACCGGCGCAGACGATCCAGCCGCCGCGCATTGCCGAAGCGCCGGTCGCCTTTGAATGCGTGCTGCATGAAAAACTGGAAACGGCCAGCCGCTACATCTTTATCGGCCGCGTGCAATGGCTGGCCGCGCGCGATGGCCTGGTCGATACCGAACAATGGCGCGTACGCCTGCAGGACTATCATCCGGTAGGCCGCTTCGGCGCCAGCTTCTACCTCAACTCCAGCGGCCGCTTCACGCTCGACAAAGCGCAGGCCGCCACCACCCCGATCGACGAAATGTGAGGCCGTCCATGCGTACCGCCCCCCCCTTCAACGAACAGGACCTCGCCGCCATGCGCCTGGCCATCGATGCCTCCGCGCAAGCGCTCGAGCGCGGCGATATGCCCTTCGGCGCCACCCTGGTGGCACCCGACGGCCGGGTGCTGATGACGGTAATGAACAACCAGAATACCGCCGCCGACTGCACCGGCCACGCCGAGATGGTACTGGTGCGGCGCGCGCAAAAGGAGCTGGGCCTGGAAGCGATGCGCGGCGCTACTGTCTACGCCAGTGGCGAACCCTGTGCAATGTGCTGCGGCGCGATGTTCTGGGGCGGCATCGGCCGCGTGATCTACGCCGCCTCCACCGTCCAGATCGGCGACGCACTGGGCGGTCCGCTACTTCCCCTGCGCGCAGCCGGCGTGGTGCAAGGTGCCGCGCCTGCGCTCAGCGTGGAAGGCCCCTTGCTGGGAGATGAGGCGGTGATGGTGTTACAGCGATTCGGGGCTTGAACGAACGGTGATACCGATGTCTTCGCTACGCGGCCGTCAAGCCGCCGATCAAGCTTGCCAACACGGCTCTTTCGGCAGCAGGCAGCGCTTTACTGGCGACAAATGACCGACGCAGGTCATGTCCTCCACCACCGCGCAGCTTACTCTGCGTGCTGCTTGTCGAACTCCCACACGCGTTCGAAACCGACCAGCGCGCACATGTCGACAAAGGAATACAAGGATCCGGCGTTCTCCAATGAACCCTTGTTGTCGCGAATGCCGCCGTAGACGTTTTCCAGCGTGTGCGCCATCGCCAGAAAGCCGGTGGCCGGATAGATCGCCAGCGCAAAGCCCAGCGACTCCAGGTCGGCCGGCGACAATTGCGGCGTCCGCCCGCCTTCGACGATGTTGACCAGCAAGGGCTGATCAAAGCGCTTGCCGATGATCTCCAGCTCCTTCTCTGACTCCGGCGACTCGATGAAAATCACGTCGGCACCCGCCTTGGCATACAGCTCGCCGCGACGCAAGGCCTCATCCAGACCGAGGCTGGTGCGGGCGTCGGTGCGGGCGATGATCTGGAAGTCCTTGTCTTCGCGCGCCTCGGCGGCAACCTGAATCTTCCTGACCATGTCCTGCGCGGCGATCACCCGGCGTCCTGGGGTGTGGCCGCATTTTTTCGGGAACTCCTGGTCTTCCAGCTGGATGCCGGCGGCGCCGGCCTTCTCGTAGCCGCGCACGGTGTGCGCCACGTTCAGCAGACCGCCATAGCCGGTATCGCCGTCGCAGATGATAGGCGTGCGCGCCGCGCTGCAAAAGGTACTGACGCGGTTGAGCATGTCGGTGTAGGTCGCCAGGCCGGCATCGGGTTCGCCAAGATAGGAGGCGACACTGCCGAAGCCGGTCATGTAGAGGCTGTCGAACCCCATACGGTCGGCGATGCGCACGGAAATCATGTCGAAGATGCCGGGCGCGACGACGATCTTGCCGCTGTTGAGGCGTTGCTTGAGGATGCTTCTCTTGGTGTCAGGCATGGTGGATGCTCCAGTTAAACACTACGGGTGGTATCGAGTTCTTCAAGGGTGCGCTGGTTGGTTTCGATGCCCAGCGTGACCAGCGCCACCACCAGCAGCACCAGTGCGCCGACGATGACGGAGAGCACGTTGCCTATGCCGCCGGCGGCGAACACCACCACCACGATCTGCGGTGCGAAGATGCCGGCCAGGCGACCGGCCGCGCCGCATACACCGTTGCCGCGCATGCGGCTCTCGGTAGGAAACAGCTCAGGCAAATAGGTCGCCACGCCCAGCGCCACCAGCAGATAGGTCATGGTGAACAGCAGGAAGCCCAGCCCGGTCGCCATCTCGACCGAGCCTGATCGGCTGTACAGATAGCCGATCACGCAGGCCAGCGCTGAGACGATGATCATGCCGTTCTTGCGGCCGATACGATCAGCCACCAGCACACCGATCAGCGCCCCGGCAGGCCCGCCCAGCGACATCAGGGTCGAGTAGCCGAGCGAGGAGCTCAGGCCGATGCCCTGCTTCATCAGGAAGGTGGGGGTCCAGACGATAAAGCCGTAGATGACCATGTTGATCGCTACCTGGACGCAGATGCCCAGCACGGTACGGCGCAACAGCGGCGGCACGAACAGCCGGCTCATCGGCGTATTACGCACCGGGCTGTAGGCCTGGTCTTCCACAGGTGGTAACGGCACACCGCGTACGGCGGCCTCGGCTTCCAGCCTCGAGAGGATCTGCTCGGCCTCGGCACCGCGGCCTTTCGACTCCAGCCAGCGGGGCGACTCGGGCATGTTCCGGCGCAGCACCCAGATCACCAGCGCACCAATACCCACCAGCGTGAACATCGGCCGCCAGCCGAGATGCGGAATGATCAGGTAACCCAGCAGCGTGGACAGGAACAGCGCCGAATTGGTGATCAGAGACAGATAGGCACACCACTTACCGCGCTGTGCCGGCGGAATGAATTCGCCAATGGTGCCGTAGCCGACCACGATTTCAGCACCTAGCCCCAGACCCATGAAAAACCGACAAACGATCAGCCACAGCATGTCCGGCGAGGCCGCGCCGGCCAGCGAGGCCAGTCCGAAGACGGCCAGATTGAACTGGTAGGTGAACTTGCGTCCGTGTGCATCGCCTAGTACGCCGGCCATGACCGCGCCGATCAGCATGCCGACGAAGGTCGCAGTCAGGAAGTTGGCGTTTTGCTGCATGTTCGACCAGCCGCTGGCGGACAAGGCGCCAAGTACGCCGCCAGCGAGGTAGATATCGAAGGAATCGAGAAACATCCCGGCGCCGATAAGCCAAAGGATGCGGTGGTGAAACGGGGAAATCGGTAGCCGGTCCAGGCGCGGACCGGCACTGACGGTACGCTGGACGAGGTTGTCCTTTACGGTGTCGAGCATGATGTCATCTCCATGAATCCTCCTTATGGGCGGAGGTTTTCTCTCGGGCGTCCGATACGGCTCGGGGCGCCGGCTGATTCGCCGCTGTCGCTGCCTTTTTCCTTGCGGCACCTGAGAATCAGCAGATAGCGTGCCAAGCGGTAGCCTTCTTCCAAGTCATTGATTTACAAGGACTTGGTCTCGTCGCTGGTCGTCAAAAACGTTTCATGCGACACTCATGACACGCAAAAACTATTTCATGAGACATTCGCCATGGGCCTTCCCGCTGTGCCTCCCCTGCCGCGTCCGCGCCTGTGCTTTCTCGGCTATCGCCATCTGGCCGCCATGGCCGGCCCCATCATCGCCGAATACGCGGGCCGCGCCGATATCGAGGTGATCGAAGAAGCCTTCGACGCCGCGCTGGCCATCGCGCGGGCGCGCATCCGCTCCAATGCAGTAGATGTGTTCGTCAGCGCTGGGGCCAACGGCGCCATCCTGCGCGCCAATCTGCAGTCGGCGCCGGTGGCGCTGATCCAGCTGGAAGGCTTCGACGTGATGCAGGCCCTGCTGAAAGCCCGCGACAAGGCTCGTCGGGTGGGCGTGATCATGTATGGCCGCATCATCCCCGAGCTCGACGACGTCAAGGACCTGCTCAAGATCGACATCGCGCAATACGCCTACCACACGCCCGACGAAGTGCAGCGCCGCGTGGAGCAACTCAAGGCCGACGGCTTCAGCGTCATCGTCGGCTCCAGCCTGGTGGTGGAAATGGCGGAGCGCTGCGGTCTCACCGGTCTGCTGGCCTACTCGCTGCGCGGTATCCGGCGCGGCCTGGACGACGCGCTCGACATCGCCCACGTGCGACGTCTCGAAATCGGGCGCTACGAACAGCTCAACAGCGTCCTGGGCAACCTGCAGGAAGCGGTGCTGGCGGTCGATCGTCAGCACCGAATCATCGCCACCAATGCGCGCATGCAGACCCTGCTGGGGCGCGCTGGCACCATGCTGCTGGGGCAATCGCTGGATACGGTCGAGCCCGAACTCTCGCTGACGAGCACCATGGACACCGGCATCGAAGAACGCGCCGTGGTGCAGCGCTTCGGCCGCCGCGACTGGATCGTCAACCGCACGCCGGTGCGCGAGCACGGTGTCATCACGGGTGCCGCCATGACGCTGGTAGATGCGCGCGTCATCACCGAAGCCGATACCAACCTGCGCATCCAGCAACGCAAGCGGCAGGCAGCCACCCGTTACAGCTTCGACGACCTGCTTGGCCAAAGCACCGTCTTCATGCGTGCCGTGGCGATGGCCCGGCGCTTCGCGCAGACCGACCTGACTGTGCTGGTATTCGGCGAAAGCGGCACCGGCAAGGAGATGTTCGCGCAGGCGATCCACAACGACAGTCGGCGCGCCGGCAAGCCCTTCGTCGCACTCAATTGCGCTGCCTTTCCCGAGCAGTTGCTGGAGAGCGAACTGTTCGGCCATGAGGAAGGCGCCTTCACCGGCGCGCGCCATGGCGGCAAGCGCGGCCTGTTCGAGGCAGCGCATACCGGTACGCTGTTTCTGGACGAGATCGGCGACATGCCGCTGGCCTTGCAGACGCGCCTGCTGCGCGTGTTGCAGGAAAGAGAGATCGTGCGGGTCGGTGGCACCACCACCATCCCGGTCGATGTCCGGATCATCGCGGCCACGCACCAGCCCTTGCAGGAGCTGATCGCTCAACGCCGTTTTCGCCAGGACCTGTACTACCGCATCAACACTCTGCGTCTGCCGTTGCCGCCACTGCGCGAGCGGCGCACCGATATTCCTCTGCTGGCGCGGCGCTTGGTGGAGCGTGCCCTCAAATCCATGCGGCACGATCTTGACGTCGACCGGGTACTGGCGCCGCTGCTGCCGGCACTATGCGCCTATGCCTGGCCGGGCAATGTGCGCGAGCTGGACAACGTGGCCGAACGCATCTCGGCCTTTCTGCTGCAATTTAGCAGCGAAGACGAGATTTCTTTCGACGGGTTTTACGAGGAATCACCCGAGCTGGCCTTGCCGCACGCATTGCATGCGACACCCGGGGCGGATGGGGATGCGCACACGCAACGGCAGCGGGCCGAGCAGGCGCTGGCCCGCTGCCACGGCAACCGGACTGCCGCTGCTGGCCAACTCGGCATCAGCCGCTCGACCCTGTGGCGCTGGCTGCAGACGCCGGCACAATGAGGCAGTGCCGATGCACTGCGCGATGCAGCGAAGACAGAGAATTCAACTGAAAAAAAGAAAACCAAGCCGTCGTGTGCATGAGGCGATGGCTTCGGAGGAAAACGATGATCGATACTTACGTGGTGTCTTCTCGTAGAGCAGGCGAAACGCCTTGCTGAAATGGGCGAGGTCGTTGAATCCCGTGCCAATGCAATTGAGGAAATACTTAATGCAGCCGGGCGAGGATCGACCAGATCTTCAGCAATCAACTGTAATTTGCGTCGCCAGATCAAATCTGGCTGGACGCTCCAGCGTGGTCGATCGCTCGCGGCTTTGTACAACCCTACTTTGACAACTCGCTCGCTTATGACAGCCCCCAGGCGAAGCGGATCGTCGATTGCATCAGGAAACACGGCATTACTGTGGTTCTGGGCCTCTGAAGAGCACCGACGAAGAGACCACACCGAGGGAGCGCGAAGCTTGAACTGATCATTGCCAGCAATCCCGAAATAGCGTCGCGTACATAAAGAGAGGGGGGAAGATCAATCTTGCCCCCCTTTTTACCGCTCGCCACGTTCTGATCCTGGCATCAGAACCAGACCGTGGCAGAGCAACTTAATGCGTTCATTTCCGGTTGAGCACTGCGTCCTGCTTGATCTTGACCAACTCGTAAAGCGCGGTGACGGTAGGAACGGAAACTCCACAACCGCGGGCCTGATCGGCTACGGCCCCATTGATGAAGTCGATTTCCGTCTGTCTGCCTGCCTCGATATCCTGCAGCATTGATGGCTTATGGTTGACGTGCATCCTGAAGGCATCGAGGATGGCATCCTCCACCTTCTTAACGCTGGCGGGAATCTGGAGTGCCTGAGCTACCGACACCGTTTCAGCGGCAATGCGCATCGCCAGAGCGCGCCCTTGCTCGGTCGATCCAGCCGTACCGACTGTACAGCCGATTACCGCGCACACCGAATTGAGTGCCGCATTGAAAGCGACCTTTTCCCAGATGGCAGCTCGTACCTGAGGGTCAGCACTGCAATTGAGTCCAGCTGCACTGAAGATTGCCGCCGTTCGGCTTACTTCCGGCCGATCCTTCCCTGACATGGTCCAGATCCTGACATGACCATCCCCGTGACTATGCACCACCCCCGCAGACTTGAGGTCTGCAGGGAGATTGGTCATCCCAACAATAATGCGGTCGCTAGGAATTACCTCGGAGATGATTTCCGCATTACCCAATCCATTCTGCACGGATAACGCCCAGGTATCCTGGCCCACAAGATGGGAAATGCTACGTACTGCGCTTTGGGTATGAAGGCTCTTGGTAAAAAACACGATGAGGTCAAACGGCTCGGCAAAGGAGTCAGCCCTGCCAATCGGGACTCTTACAGTATGCGTGCCATTGTCATCGGAAAAGGCCAGGCCGTTATCGCTGATAGCAGCTATCGTAGCGGGTGCGACTTCGATGAAACTGACCTTCTGCCCATTCAACGCAAGACGCGCACCGAATAGTCCGCCCATGGCGCCAGCGCCAACAATGGCAATGTTCATGCTTGCTGCTCCTTCTCTTGATGTTTAACGGTAGCTGTTGCGCGGGGAATGTGCTTGCTCACCAACAGCAGGGTAAGGAAGACAAACAGCATCGCCGCTCCTAGCATGGCGAGATAGCCCGAAGCACCACCCTGGGTGATGACAATGGCACCCGCAAATGCACTGAGGATGGCGCCCAGCCGACCGAAAGCCAGCGCGCCCGCCGTGCCGGTGGCGCGTACCTGGGTAGGATAGATATAGGCACAAAGCGCGTACATTGTGCATTGGACGGCGTTGACGAAAAGTCCGTGCAAGCCTATCCCCGCGACCAACAAGGTAGTCTGGCTGCTCACGTCCAGACTGCGCAACGCAAATGCAGTCCCAGCGGCAGCCAGGCAGCAGAGCAGCATGGGAACGCGTGAGCCGAAGCGACCGATGACTACCGCGCACAACAGTGCGCCAAAGACTCCGCCGATGTTGTAGGCCGTGAGGCCGTTGGCGGCTACCGATGGGCTAAGGCCTTCTCCCGCCAGCATCGTGGGGAGCCAGCTGAATGCACTATAGACGGCCAGCAGGTTCATGAAGAAAGCGACCCAGATTGCAATGGTGTCGCCTGCCCTTCCGTCAGTGAACAGCGCACCGAATCCCGCCTTGGGCTGGGAATTCTGTTCACGCGCATCGGTGAAGCGGATCCCCGCAGCGATCGTGCGGGACATCCGCGTGAGCAGGGACCGCAACTCATTCCAACGTTCGGGCTGGCGCGCCAGATATCTTGGCGACTCCGGAATGGCGAACCATAGCAGTATCGAAAATGCCACGGGCAGCATACCACCCAACAAGAAGAGGCCACGCCAGCCATAGTGGGGCAGCACCAAGTTGGCGAAGAGGCCAGCCAACATTCCTCCCAGGGGAACACAGACGATGGTCGCTGTCACTGCGAACGTCCGTATCCGGGCCGGGCTGAATTCTGCCGTAATCGTGGTGGAGACAGGCAAGGCACCGCCGATTCCGAGGCCTGCGAAAAACCGCAGAATTGCAATCGTGGTGATATCTGGAGAAAGCGAGATCAGGCTGGTAGCCACCCCAAACACGAAGACACTGCCAATGATGGCCAGGCGCCGCCCGAAGCGATCTGCGAACAAGCCGGCAAAGGCGCTTCCAAACCCCATGCCGACCAGGCCCGCGGCCACCGCTGGAGCAAAAGCATTGCGTGTGACGCCCCACTCCTTGATCAGACTGGGAATGGCGAAGCCTATCAGCTGCCCATCGAATCCGTCCATGACGATCGACAGCGCCGCCAGGATGACCACCATCTTCTGAAAGCCCGTAAACGTCCCTTCATCAAGCACGCGTCCGATGTCGACGACCTTCGCCTGATCGATCTCGTATGTGCTCATGTGCGCCCCCGGATATTGCCTTCGATCATGACCCGGGTGAATGAATTGATCCGGATTGGATTGTCCTTGTGATGCAGGTGCCAGGATGTCATCCTCATGGCTGTCTCCTCGGTTGTATCGCACGGGTCCGGTCATTGGCGGCCCACATTGGCGATTGTTTTTATGGTCATTGGTGGTGCGGGGGAAGGTGTACCGTCCCCCGCGTGCAGCGAAATGCTCAGAACGGATACTGACGCTGCGAGGTCTGAACCGTGATCCAACGAAGATCAGTGAATTCGGCAACCCCGGCGTTACCGCCAAAATGGCCGAAGCCACTGGATTTCACGCCGCCGAATGGCATATGCGCCTCGTCATGCACTGTTGCTCCGTTGATGTGGCAGATCCCGGACTCGATACGGCGGACCAGGTTCAGCGCACGGGCGATATCACGGCTGAACAGTGCGGCCGACAGGCCGTATTCATTGTCGTTGGCACACGCGATGGCGGCATCGTCATCCTTGACCCGCACGATGGGCTTGACCGGACCGAAGGACTCCTCGTGATAGATGTCCATCTGCGCCGTGACATGGTCCAGCAGCGTCGCCGGCATGAGTGTGCTCTCAGCCTTGCCGCCGCAAACCAGGCGTGCGCCCTTGGCAAGGGCATCATCGATCAGCGCGTTGCAGCGCTGCACGGTTGCCAGATCGACGACCGAACCCAGTACCACCGGCCCTTGGCGCGGATCACCCAGCGGAAGGCTACGCGCTTTGGCGACCAGGCGCGCCACGAAGTCATCGGCCACACGTTCGTCAACGATAATGCGCTCGGTGGACATGCAGATCTGTCCGGAATTTGCGAAGGCACCGAAGGCCGCTGCTTGCACTGCGGCTTCGATGTCCGCATCGTGCAGCACGATGAAGGGTGCCTTTCCCCCCAGCTCCAGCACGGAAGGTTTAAGGTGCTTGGCGCATTGGCCTGCGATGATGCGGCCTACGCGGGTCGAACCGGTGAAATTGACACGTCGCACTGCCGGATCGGCGATGATGGCTTCAACAATTTTTCCGGCGTCTTCCGGCGCATTGGTGATGAAATTCACCACGCCAGGTGGCAATCCTGCATCCTGAAATGCGTCAATGATGAGGCCATGCGTCGCCGGGCAGATTTCAGATCCCTTGAAGATCACGGTATTGCCGCAAGCCAGCGGAAGTGCGACGGCACGTACGCCCAGAATGACGGGGGCATTCCAGGGGGCGATGCCCAACACGACGCCGGCGGCCTGGCGCACACCCATGGCGAGGCTTCCCGGGACGTCGGAGGGAATGACCTGCCCCGTGATCTGGGTAGTCATCGCTGCGGCTTCGCGCAGGCCATCGGCGGCCAGCTGAACGTTGAAAGCAGCCCAGTGATGAGACGCACCGGTCTCGGCGGCCATGGCCTCCGCAAAGGCGTCTGAGCGGGCTTGCAGCGCGTCGGCCGCGCGGGTGAGCAGGCTGCGGCGTTCTCCGGGGCCCATCGCTGCCCAGGCTGGGAAAGCCTCAGCGGCAGCGCGAACGGCCGACTGTGCATCCGCGACGGTAGCCGCCGGTGCTCGCGAGGCCACACTCTCATCGAGCGGATTGCGCCGCTCGAAACAAGCACCGCCAGAGGCTGAACGGCGCTGGCCGTTGATCAGCATGTCAACTTCTTTCATAGTCTCCTCCTGTTGTTTCAAGTTTCTATTTCGCTGCCAGGCTCTTGGTATCGGTTTGGAAACCAGGCAGAAACGTAAGCAAAATAATCAGCGCACCACGACTTCTACCAGACGGGGTTCATTCGACGATATCGCCGTCTGCAGTGCAGCGGCCAGTTCGCCGGGCTCACTTACCTGTACCCCTTTACATCCCATCGCCTGCGCCAGTGCGACGAAGTCGAGCCCAGGAAGATCGGTCCCTTGGACGACGTCGCCTGCACCGAAGCCGAAAACAGGAGCGAAGTCCTGCAGTGCGGCATAGCGCCTGTTGTTGATGATCACGAAGGTGAGGGGGAGACGCAGTTGCACTGCGCTGTAGATGGCTTGCGGAGAGTACATGGCAGAACCATCCCCGATCAGCCCGATGACGCGTTGCTGCGGCCTGGCCAGGGCAACACCCACCGCCGCTGGCATGCCATAGCCAAGACCGCCACTGGCCATGGTGTAGAAGGTTCCCGGGCGTGTAAAGGGCAGATAGGCCTGCATGGTCGGACGAGATCCTGGCGCTTCCTCGACGACGATATCCTCTGCTGCGCGGACTTCAGCAAGGGTCTGCATGGCAAAGGCCGCTGACATCGGGGTCTCCGCCTCGGCGCGAGGACGGGGAGCACGCGCAGCTGGCGCTGGACGAGCGGCTTGCGGATGCTTCAGCAACTGCGCCAACAGATCTTGCAGTCCCAACTGGATATTGCCGACGATAGCGGTCCCGGACGGCGTCCAGGAAGCCGTCACCGGATCATCAATCAATTGGTACAGCTGCGCACCGGCCGGCAGATGCGGCCCACTGCCTTCGACGTGATAGGTGAAGGCCGGAGCGCCGGCTACGAAAATCAGGTCGTGGCCATGGAGCAATTGCACGATCTTCTCGCGCATGGCCGGCAGGAATCCGGCGAACTGGCGATGGTCTTCAGGGAAGCTGCAACGCGAGGACATGGGGGCGACAAACACGCGTGCGTTAGTGGCCTCGGCCAGACGGAGCGCCTCATCCCAAGCCCCGGCACGGTCCAGTTCCGGACCGACGACGATGGCCGGACGCTCACTGCGATGCAGGGCGGTAGCCAGTGCGGCGATGGCCTCCGGCTCGGGGCGGCTGCGAGTCGTGACTTCGGTGGCCTCAAGCAATTCCCCAGGCTGATCCCAGTCATCCACGGGGATGGAGACGAACACGGGGCCACGCGGTTCCTGCATGGCAATGTGGTAGGCCCGGGCAAGCGCACGCGGGACGTCGGCGGCGCGTGCAGGCTCGATGCTCCACTTGACGTAAGGCTTGGGAAGCTCCGTAGCGTGCGAGGCTGCCAGGAATGGATCGAAAGGCAGGATGGAACGCGCCTGCTGGCCTGCAGTGATGATCAGGGGAGTGCGATTGCGGAAGGCGGTGAAGATGTTGCCCATGGCATTGCCGACACCAGCCGCCGAATGCAGGTTGACCAGGGCGGCCTTACCACTGGCTTGGGCATAACCATCGGCCATGCCGACCACGACCGCTTCCTGCAAGCCGAGTACATAACGGAAGTCGGGCGGAAAGTCACGGAACATGGGCAGTTCAGTTGAGCCCGGATTGGCGAAGACGGAGGTCATGTCCAGGCGACGCATCAGATCTAGGACGGCATCGCGAACTGTGATTCCAGGTAATTGGGGCGCCTGCATATTGGATCCTATGAAGATCTTGTGACTAAGGTGGAAAGAGATTCGGGAGGAGTATGTGACTCAATCACGTCTTTGAAAATTGCCAAGTTGGATAAAAGTCATAACATTTGGTAATGTACATGCGCGTATCAGCAAGTCACTGGAATGCCCAGCCAAGCAAGATCATCGGGAGAAATCATTGAGCTTCAATCTGCAGCAACTGGAAATGTTCTGTGCCATTGTCGGTGCCGGTAGCCTGGGGCGAGCGGCTCACGTGCTCGGGCTGACCCAACCTGCCTTAAGTCGCGCCATCAAGCGGCTCGAAGAAACAGTTGGCGGCGTCCTGTTTGAACGTCATACCACCGGCATGCATTTGACACAGCTTGGGCAGGCGCTGCTGCCGCACGCGCTTTCCTTGCAACGGGAAGCCAAGCAGGCGCGAGACGAACTGGATGCTCTGCGTGGTTTGAGCAAGGGCGTCATCAAGGTCGGGGCGGTAGGAAGCATTGCCAGTCTCGTACTGCCACTGGCAGTGGCCGGTGTACTGGAAAAATGGCCCAACCTGCGAGTGGAAATCATCGAAGGCGTTTGGGATCGTCTTGCAGAGGGCTTACTTACCCACGAGATAGACCTGGCACTAGGGACTTCGGGTATGGAAACCGATGGCGTGGCAGCTATCGCGGATTGCTGCTGGAGCGATCTGAGCTACGTGGTGGCAGGAAACGACCATCCCCTGCGGGGCAAGGACAAGATCAGCCTGGCCGAAACTCTTGAGCAACGATGGGCATTGACCCCTGCAGGAACAGGACCTTATCTGCACTTGAAGGAAACGTTTGCGAAGGCTGGATTGTCGATGCCTGAGATCGCTGTGGAATCCCGTTCGGTAACGGTACTCAAGAGCTTGGTTGCACGCTGCGGATTCGTGGGCTGGATGTCTGGCCCTATGTTCGATACCGAACGCAAGGCTGGTCTGATTGATGCGCTGCCGGTGGAGGGGTTGAACGCTCCACGGACCTTGATGGCATTTCGGCGACGCCAAGGCATACTCCCCACACCAGCAACCAGATTACTCGATGAATTGCGTAATCTCGCTGGTTCCTTGCAGTCTTATCGTCCGGATCCCAGCTCTACAGATAACGTTTCACCACGCTATTCTTCGCGGTGATCCCTACGATGGCATTCTCATTTAG